>NZ_WSRP01000026.1 GCF_009767915.1 Parasutterella muris | reverse complement strand
CTCCCTGGGCTAAGGTCTCCCTTCAAAAGGAAACCCTTATCGTGGTCTTCTATTTAATTTCTGATGCGTCCGACCTGCCTCGGAATTAAAGTTTCCCGATGACTCGGTGGAGAAATTATTATCCGCATTAAAGCGAGTGAGAGCTGTAAGGGCTCCAACTAGAGCAACTTGGGTTGTAGAGCCGCTATCGAAAAAAGCCCAGGACATGCTTGAGCTTTTAGATCTCCCTAAACCGTCTATGACCTTCAAGTCAATGTAGAGCCATGTCGCGGAGGTTTGGACCGAAGAGCGTGTCCATCAGGGAAATTTACTTTCTTTTCCTCTAAATTCCATTGTTTTCACAACTAGGAAAAATATGAACTTGGTGGCCCGAACCGGACTTGAACCGGTACAGCTTGCGCCGAGGGATTTTAAGTCCCTTGTGTCTACCAATTTCACCATCGGGCCAGACAGGAGTTGAATTTTAATCTAAAAACGATTTTTTTGCTGAACTAAATGAACCACAGATTCCTCTGCGAAAAATCTTAACGAAAAAATTTCACTCCTCCATTGATGAACACAGAGCTTGCCCCTAACATTGAAGGATGTACTCCATTCTGTCGCTACGCTTGAACTATAGAAACGAAACCGTATGAGCCAAGACGGATACCGCCGAATTCTCCATATCGACGTTGACGCTTTCTTCGCTTCCGTCGAACAGCGGGACTTCCCTGAATTACGCGGCAAACCTATCGCCGTCGGCCTTAACGCGGTCAGAGGCGTGGTCGCGTCTGCTTCATACGAGGCCAGAAAGTTCGGAGTGCGATCCGCTATGCCCTCCTCTCAGGCACTCAAACTCTGTCCTGACCTGATCTTTGTCAAGGGAAGAATGGAAGAGTACAAAAAAATCTCTCAGGAAATCTTTTCGATCTTCGCCAGATACACAGACATCATCGAACCGGTCTCCATCGATGAGGCGTTCCTTGACGTGACCGGCGTATATGAGGAATACACATACGCCATGGAGATCGCTAAACTGATTCGCAAAAATGTTCGGGAAGAAGTCGGATTGGTCGTTTCCGCCGGTGTTTCTTACAACAAATTCCTAGCCAAAATCGCCAGCGATTGGAGAAAACCGGACGGGCTCTGCGTCATTCATCCCGACCGCGCCGCCGCTTTTATTGACCGCCTGCCGGTTAAAGCCATCTGGGGCGTCGGACCGGTGACGCAAAAGAAAATGGAATCTCTCGGCATCAGAACCGGAAAAGACTTACGAGAACAAGATATCTCTTTTCTGAATCAGCAGTTCGGAAAAGCTGGAATCTCTTTCTACAACTTTGCCCGGGGCATCGATAATCGAGAAGTCACGACAAGTCGAATCCGTAAACAAGTCTCGGCCGAAGTCACTTTCAGCCACGACGAAGGAAATCTGCAGAAACTCGAAGAAGCGCTCGAAGGCATCGTCGATCGGCTGATAACCCGGCTTGAAAAGAATAACTTCTCCGGAACCTCCCTGACGCTGAAAGTCAGATTCCATAACTTCAAGACCATAACCCGCTCCGAAACAACCGACAGGATTCTGGCCGATAAACCTCATATCCTTGAACTGGCGAAAAAACTGCTCGAGAACGTGGATAGAGGCGGACAAACTGTCCGTCTCCTGGGCGTTTCCATCGGAAACCGGGTAGAAGAAGAAAATCCGGAAACACTCCTCCCGCTTTCTATCGGAGAGCAAACCGAACTGCCGCTCTAGGCCCCACTCGGAACATCCGCTTTCTTTTCTCCGTCTGACACCTGAAGCGCTGTGAAAATAGCCGCTGTCTGAAGCGCTGCCACGCCAAAGAGAACCAGAGAAAACATGCCCTTATCAAGAAGCGGGCCGAAGACTAAGGGCGACAGAGACTGCCCGACATCCATTCCGCAGTAAGTAAATCCGTAAACACGGCCGAATGATCGCTGACCAAGCTTTGCCACCGTGGCCGATCGAATCATAATGTCCCGACTCGGCGCGGCAACTCCTGTGCCCGCACCCATCAGGAACATCAAAACAACAGCCCAGTATCCGACAAGAATCTCGGATGCCAAAACCACCGCCATCAGAGCAGAGAAAGCAATACAGACCGCGACAACACGATTCGAAGAAAAGCGGGACTGACCGGCAATGAAGCCGCCCACAAGTGCTCCGGCGCCCGCACCAATCAGGTACGCCATCAGCGCGGCCGAAGCTCCGGCCAAGTTCAGTCCGTAAGCATTTCTAAAGATCGATTGCGAGAAACTTTGCAGTACGCCAAAGGCACCGGAAGTAAAGAAAAAGAAGAAAAAGCACATCCATACGGAGGGAACCGCAAGAAAGCTGAATGCGCCGCCGCTGTCCTTTTCTTCAGAAACGAATTTCTTGGAACTCTGATCGATTGAGAACACATCCCTGAAAAAGAGCTGGAACCCTAAAACAATCAATGCCACGCTCGAAGCCGCAAAAGCGGCCTCTCTCCAGCCGACATTCTCAGCCATGAGAACCATGAAGAAGGGACAAATAGCCCAGCCGATATTACCGGTAATGTTGTGCCAAGCAAATGCATGTCCGAGATAGCGCTGAGAAATGTTGTAATTCATCAGGCTGTAATCGGCCGGATGAAAGACGGAATTGCCGAGACCGGCGAGAATCGAAGCCGCAAACAGCATGGGCACATTGTCAGCAAGACCTAAAACAAAAGCGCTTGATGCCAAACAAATCAGCCCGAGATACATCGACAGACGAGGGCCGATTTTATCCACCAAAAAACCGGTCGCGGACTGCCCAAGCGCGCTAGTGACAAAGAAGGTCGAAACTAATGTCCCGCCCTGAAGGTAATTCAGATTAAAGTGCGGAAGTATCCAAGGGAAAAGAGACGGAATGACAAGATGATAAAAGTGGGAGCTCGCATGCGCGATGGAAACCAAAAATATGGCCAAAATGTCGTGCGCTCTGGTGGTTTGATCCTGCATAAATGATCTCTCGGGACGAAAATTTGTTTTTATCAATTCTAGCGCCCAAGCGATAAAAATTAGGGCGCCGAAGCGCCCCGTCAATCAATTAATGGTTACTTAACTCAGTTCATTTTTGTCCTCAAAAATGAACTTATCGTCCTTGTAATCTACGAAAACCGTATCTCCGGGCGCATACTTGCCTTTGAGCAGGTTGACCGCGATGCTGTTTTCAAGATAATCCTGAACCGCGCGACGGAGCGGGCGAGCGCCAAAGAGCGGATCAAAGCCGACTTTGCCGATTTCATCCAGAGCCGCGTCTGTCACTTCAAGACCAATGTTCTGAGCTTCCATGCGTTTTGCGAGTTTGCGAATCTGAATTCTTGCAATCTCACGAATCGCCTTTTCGTCCAGTGCATTGAAGACCACGATTTCATCAATACGATTAATGAATTCAGGACGGAAGTGCTGTTTAACCTGCTCCATGACCGCGTCCTTGATCACCGCAGAATCTTCGCCCTGACGATTCATAATTTCATGCGAGCCAAGGTTCGAAGTCATGATGATGACCGTATTCTTGAAGTCCACCGTGCGGCCCTGTCCGTCGGTCATACGGCCGTCGTCAAGAACCTGCAGAAGAATATTGAATACGTCCGGATGAGCCTTTTCGACCTCATCAAGCAGAATAACGCTGTAAGGTTTGCGGCGGACGGCCTCTGTCAGATAGCCGCCTTCTTCATAGCCGACATATCCCGGAGGCGCACCGATCAGACGAGCTACGGAGTGCTTTTCCATGAACTCGCTCATATCGATACGAATCATCGCGTCTTCCGTATCAAACAGGAATTCCGCCAAGGCCTTTGTCAGCTCAGTCTTACCAACGCCTGTCGGGCCGAGGAAGAGGAATGAGCCGTAGGGGCGGTTCGGATCAGACAATCCGGCGCGTGAACGCAGAATCGCGTCAACGACCTTATTGACCGCTTCTTTCTGGCCGACAACCCGCTTGCCGATGTATTTGGACATATCCAAGAGCTTCTGGCGTTCACCTTCCATCATCTTGGAAACCGGAATTCCGGTCGCTCTCGACACCACTTCAGCAATTTCTTCTGCGCCAACCTGTGTTCTCAGAAGTTTCGGTTTCTCTTCATGAACTTTTTCCTCACGATCCTCTTCTTTGATCAGGCGGCGTTCAAGCTCGGGCAGTTCGCCGTACTGAATCTCCGCGAGCTCTTCATACTTACCCTGACGGCGAAGTTCATCCATCTTTGTCTTAAGACGGTCGATCTCGTCACGAATTTCTTTCGATCCGATTGCGGCGTTCTTTTCTTTCTTCCAGATCTCTTCAAGATCGGAATATTCGCGGCTCAGTTTCTGAATCTCGTCTTCCAAAGCCGAGAGACGTTTCTGACTTGCTTCGTCCTTCTCTTTCTTGACTGCTTCTCTTTCGATCTTCAGCTGGATCAGACGACGGTCAAGCTTATCGAGCTCTTCCGGCTTGGAATCAATTTCCATCTTGATTCTGGCTGCCGCTTCATCAATCAGGTCAATTGCTTTATCCGGGAGGAATCGATCCGTTATGTAGCGTGCGGAAAGTTCAGCCGCCGCAACAATTGCCGGGTCGGTAATTTCGACACCATGGTGGACTTCATACTTTTCCTGAAGTCCGCGCAGAATCGCAATCGTGTCTTCAACGCTCGGTTCGTCAACGATCACTTTCTGGAAGCGGCGCTCAAGAGCCGGATCTTTTTCAATGTATTTGCGGTATTCATCAAGCGTTGTTGCACCGATGACATGCAGCTCGCCGCGAGAGAGCGCAGGCTTGAGCATATTGCCCGCGTCCATCGCGCCTTCGGTTTTACCGGCGCCGACCACTGTGTGAATTTCATCAATAAAGAGAATGATGCGCCCTTCTTCGGCGACCACTTCTTTCAGAAGCGCTTTCAGGCGCTCCTCAAATTCACCGCGATATTTAGCACCGGCGACCAGGCCGGCCATATCAAGGCTTAAAACGCGTTTATTGCGCAGCGTATCGGGAACCTCACCGTTAACAATACGCTGAGCAAGACCTTCAACGACTGCGGTCTTACCAACGCCCGGCTCACCGATTAAAACGGGATTGTTCTTGCTGCGGCGCTGCAGGATCTGCATCGCGCGACGAATTTCATCATCGCGTCCGATAACCGGATCAAGCTTGCCCTGACGCGCTCTTTCAGTTAAATCAACCGTGTACTTTTTCAGAGCTTCGCGGTTGTTCTCAGCATCGGGATTGTCCACTTTCTCTCCTCCACGAACAGATAGTATGGCTCTTTCAAGCGATTCCTTATTTAAGCCTTCTTCTTTCGCAAGACGGGCAGCATCACAGCTGCTGTCACACAAAGCCAAAAGGAACAGATCTGTCGAGATGTACTCGTCGCCGAGTCTTTGCGCTTCACGCTCTGTCGCGTTAAGGATCGACATTAGCTCTCGGCTGACCTGAATATTGTTCGCCGCTCCGGACACCTCCGGAATCTTGCGGATCGCCTCCCTGACCTTGTGTTCGAGCTGCTGAACTCGAACTCCCGATCGTTCCAGAAGCGTGCGGCCGGTTCCCTCATCATCGTGAAGAACCGCAAGGAGCACATGCAGCGGGTCGATATACTGCTGGGAATTCTCAGCCGCCATAGACTGCGCTTGAGCTAACAGCTCCTGAAACCGTGTGGTTAGTTTGTCTTGACGCATAAAGGTTTAAATCTCCTTTTTTCAAGAGTTCGCCGATGAATCTCCGGCAAACTCATGACTTTGTATTGTGACAAGAAAATAAATTAAGGGCTCTGCCGAGCCCTTAATTTGGGAATAGGAAATTTAGTCCCACCGCTCCTTAGCGGTCTCGTCACTGTCGCGCGCTTCAACCCAGCGCTCGCCTTCGGGAAGCGTTTCCTTCTTCCAAAACGGCGCTTCCGTCTTAAGGTAATCAATCACAAATTCGCAGGCGTCAAAGGCTTCGCCGCGATGCTTACCTGAGACGCCAACGAGCACAATCTGATCGGTGACGCGCAGTTCGCCAACACGATGAATCACCGTCACATCTTCAATATCCCAGCGCTCAAGCGCCTGCTTAGCAATTTTTGTCAGCGCTTTTTCCGTCATGCCGGGATAATACTCAAGCGTCATGCCGCTCACATCCTTTCCGTCATTCAGATCGCGCACCGTGCCAAGGAAAGTGACGACCGCGCCAACGGAAGAATTTTTGCGAAGCTCGCGAACTTCTGCATCCAAATCAAAGTCTTCTTTCTGAACCAATATCTTCATGACACGACCTACAGATTAAATTCGCTGAAAGGAATGTAGCGCACCAAATCTCCTTTCTTCAGCTGAGCTTCCGCCGGGATATCCGCGAGACCGTCCGCCCAGGTACAGGAGGAGAGAACCGCAGAGTTCTGTGTCCGGTAGTTCTCAAGGGAGCCCTCGGCGTTGCGGCGGACACGGATAAACTCTCTGCGGCTTCCGCCTTTAAGATCAAAGTTCAGCGGGAGCATGTACCCTTTCACGTCCACCTGATTTCTGCCCGAAAGTCTCAGGATCAAAGGCTGAGCAAAAAGCAGGAACGTGACAAAGCCGGAGACGGGATTTCCGGGCAGGCCGATGAAAGGTACGCCAAGGACGCTGCCCTTACCTACCGGTTTTCCGGGCTTAACAGCAATGCGCCACATCTGCATGCTGCCTAAAGAGTCCACGGCTCTCTTCGTGTAATCGGCTTCTCCCACGCTGATACCGCCGCTGGTAATGATCAGATCGGATTTTCTTGCAGCCTTGCGGAACGCTTCAAGCGTATCCTCGAAAGAGTCCGGAATATTGCCGTAGTCCACGACATCGCAGCCGAGCTG
Source organism: Parasutterella muris (assembly GCF_009767915.1). Lineage (GTDB taxonomy): Bacteria > Pseudomonadota > Gammaproteobacteria > Burkholderiales > Burkholderiaceae_F > Parasutterella > Parasutterella muris. Next base: position 35,467 of record NZ_WSRP01000026.1, on the reverse strand, counting down.
ATGCAAGAGCGCGCGCAGAACAAAGCGGTTGGAATTGTAGATTCCGCCTTCGACTCGCTCTTCACCGGGCATCGCAAGTTCGTCGCCTGTGAAAAACAGGGAAACACGAATCGGACGGTAAACCTTAACCGTCGCTCTGCCGATACTTGCCGCCACACCAAGTGCGGGCGGCGTCAGACGATCACCTTTGCGAAGCACTGTGTCGCCGATATCAATGTCGCATCCGGCTCGACGAATCCAGTCACCTGCTTTGGGCGCGTTCTTGAATTCCACCGTTCCGTCTTCGAGTTCAACCGCCTCTTCCTGAGGAATCACCGCGTCTGCCCCTTCGGGAATGGGCGCTCCGGTAAAAATGCGGGCGCAGGTACCGTTTTCAAGCTTTGTGCCGACGTGTCCTGCAAAAATCTTCTGCGAAACCGAAAAGGCGCGTCTGCCGTCAGCGAGCTCCGCGGCGCGTACCGCATAGCCGTCCATCTGTGAATTGTCCATCGGGGGGACCTGAATCTGAGAAACAATATCTTCAGCCAGAATCCTTCCGGGGGCATAAAGCGTCACCACCTCTTCAACATCGGAGGCTACTTCGGCGCCTTCTAAAATTTTTTCTTTTGCTTCTTCAACTGTCAGCATTTCTCAATCCCTTTTATCTGAAGTTTTTCTGTAATCCAGGCTGCGACTTTTTCCGGACTACTGATATCCAGCACAGGCAGCGCGGAAAACGCTTCTCGCGCTTTGTCAGAGACAACGGCACAGATACTTTCGTCACTCTGACAGATCGGAGGCTCGCCTCTGCCGATCTCTCTAAAGACTTCCAATCTGAGCGCGTCGCTGTCTTCCGATTTAAAGCCTTCTACCACGATTAAATCCGCCGGATCAAGATGCGCAATCAATTCTGACAAATGCGGAGCGCCCTGAGGCGTTTCCGAAAACATGGCCCAACGGTCTGCGTTGCGGACAATGACCTGAGAGGCCCCTGCCCTGCGATAACGGTAAGAATCTTTTCCGGGCTTATCCATATCAAAGTTATGGTGCGCATTTTTAATTGCGGCAACCCGCAGACCCTGAGCGCAGAAAATAGGAATCAGCTTCTCTATGAGCGTCGTCTTGCCGCTTCCGGAATAGCCGACAAAATTAACAATCTTCATGTGATAAAAATACGGCCCGACTCAGCGGGCCTATTCTGTTTAAGTTACTCTGCGTCCCGATCTCGGCTGCTGAGGAAGGCTTTAATTTCCTCGACATTCGGATCCATTTCCGTGACTCGCTGAGGAAGCGACAGCAGCGCTTCGTAGCCCGCGGGAATCGGAGGCTCAAAGCCCACGGCTTCTTTAATCGTCGCTGCGAACTTCGCCGGAAGCGCTGTTTCCAGACAAATCGTCTTGACGCCCGGAAGACGCATCTGCTCAGCCGCGTTGAGGCCGTCAGCCGTATGCGGATCGACGAGGAACTGATGCTTTTCCCACGTTTCACGAATTCTGCGGATTCGATCAGCATGCGTGCTGCGGGCCGCGGTGAATCCGCTTTCTTTTACGCGATTCCATTCGTCGCTGTCCAGAAGGAATTCTCCCTTCTGTCCGAGTTCGTCCCAGAGTTCTGTCACGCGGTTCGGATTTTTGCCGCAGATATCGTAGATATAGCGTTCAAAATTCGACGCCTTGGAGATATCCATCGAAGGCGAACTGGTCACAAAAGTATGCGCGGAGTCACGCACGCGGTAGCGGCCCGAACGGAAGAACTCATAGAGCACATCGTTCTCGTTTGTCGCGACGATCAGCTGTTTGACGGGCAGACCCATGTTCTTAGCGATCCATCCTGCGAGAATGTCGCCGAAGTTGCCGGACGGCACCGAGAAAGCGACTTCTTCGTCAGGGCTTTCTGTCGCCTGAAGCCAAGCACTGAAGTAATAGACCACCTGAGCGGCGATTCGCGCCCAGTTAATCGAATTGACGGCGCCGATATGATGCTCGGCCTTAAAGTCCAGATCTCGCGAAACCGCCTTGACCACGTCCTGAGCGTCATCGAAACTGCCTCGGACCGCGATATTGAAGATGTTCTTGTCTTCAATCGAGTACATCTGCGCTTTCTGGAAAGCGCTCATGCGGCCTGCCGGCGAAAGCATAAACACCTGAATGCCTTTGCGGCCGCGCATAGCGTATTCCGCAGCGCTGCCCGTATCGCCGCTTGTCGCGCCGAGGATATTCAGTCGGCTCTCTTTGCGGGACAAAATGTACTCAAAGAGTGCGCCCAAATACTGCATCGCCATGTCTTTAAAAGCGAGCGTCGGACCGTTGGAAAGTTCCAGAATCGCCAGATCTTTTTCAAGCCAAACGAGCGGCACGATCTTTGAAAAGTCGGTACCTTCTCTGCCGTGGCAGTAGACTTCGGACGTATATGTGCTTTCGCACAGATGCGCGATCGTCGAGCGGTTCATATCCTTCGCAAAAAGCGAAGTAACCGCGGTCGCAAGCTGCGCGTAATTGAGGCCGCGCCAGCTTTCGAGCGTTTCGCGTGAGACCTGAGGATATTCTTTAGGGACAAAGAGGCCGCCGTCTTTTGCGAGTCCCTGAAGAACGATTTCACTGTATGTAGCGGCAGGAACGCCGCCTCGAGTCGATACGTACTGCATTACTGTAATTCTTCCTTGCGAAGCACGACAATCGGTCCGCGAACGCTCTTGAGCTGCTGCATAGTGCGGATCGCACGCTGCATAAGCGATTCAATTGTGCTGTGCGTCATCAAAATAACTTCAGTGGAATCCTCTTTCTGCGGCGCTTCTCTCTGGATAAGCGACTCGATAGAGATGTTGTTGTCCGCGATGATACGGGCGAGGTCCGCTAAGACACCGGGGCGATCGTCCACCGGGATACGCAGGTAATAGGAGCAAACGGTGTCGCCGAAATCGGCAAAATCCTTTGCGCCCGGATTATGCTGCGTAGTCGGCATTTTCGGTCTTTCGCTGACGTTGGCGTCGGCGGTGCGGGCAATATCGATCAGGTCGGCAACAACAGCGGAACCGGTCGGCTCAGAGCCCGCTCCTTTACCGTAGTAAAGAGAGCTTTCCGCTGCATCGCCTTTCACCACGACGGCATTCATCGCACCCTCAACGTTGGCAAGCAGCCGGCGCATCGGCACCAGTGCCGGATGGACGCGCAGTTCAATACCGTAATCGGTATATTTCGTAATGCCGAGCAGCTTGATGCGATAGCCGAGCTCCTCGGCAAATTTAATGTCTTTCGCTTCAAGACGGCTGATGCCTTCGATATGCACTTTATCCATATTGACGGGCACGCCGAAAGCAATCGAAGAAAGCAGCACCAGCTTGTGGGCGGAGTCAATGCCTTCGATATCGAACGTCGGGTCCGCTTCAGCGTAACCGAGACGCTGCGCTTCAGCGAGCACATCATCAAAGCTTCTGCCGGTATCGCGCATTGTCGAGAGAATAAAGTTGCAGGTTCCGTTAATGATGCCCGCGATGCTTGAGACGCGGTTTGCGGCCAAGCCTTCACGCAGCGCTTTCACAATCGGAATAGAGCCGGCGACTGCCGCTTCAAGCGCAACGTTTACGCCTTTTTCTTCAGCCGCCTTAAAAATTTCATTACCGTGCTCGGCAAGCAGCGCCTTATTGGCCGTAACAACGTGTTTGCCTGCGTCGATTGCGGCAAGAATCAGAGATCTCGCGGGCTCAATACCGCCGATCGCCTCGACCACCACGTTAATCTCGGGATCCGTCACCAAGTCGTGCCAGTCGCTGCTGACCGCCACGTCTTCATCCACAAGTTTTCTGACGCGGTCAACATTGCGGACGGCCACGCGTTTAACGGTAATCGGAGCACCGGCTCGCTGAGTAATCAGCGAGTGGTTGCGTTTTAAGATGCTGTATGTTCCGCTGCCGACGTTGCCGAAGCCCGCCAGGCCAACCTTGATCGGTGTTGCCATTATTCTCCCTCGTTTAAATTAAGCTTTCTTTTTCGCAGGCTTAGCCTTGGACTTTGCCTTAGGTTTTGCTTTCGTCGGCAGATTAGAGACGCCTTTAAATTCAATTTCTTTTTTCTTTGCAGAAATCGGCGCAGGGGCCGGTTCTCCCTTCCAGTGACGGTGGAATTTCTTGCTCTTCGGTTCAATCAGACCGTCTTCCTTGAACATCTTGCGAATGCCGCGAAGCGCCTGACGGATACGATCGGCGTTTTCGATCAGAGCAATACGAACAAAGCCTTCGCCGTATTCACCGAAACCAACACCGGGAGAAACCGCGACCTTAGCGACTTCCAGAAGACGCTTGGAGAATTCCACGCTGCCCATCGGCTTATAGAATTCGGGCAGTTCGGCCCAGATGTACATACTCGCCTTCGGATTTTCTACATTCCAGCCAATGTCATGCAAACCTTTGACCATAATGTCGCGGCGGTGCTGATATTCTTTGCGAACTTCTTCCACGCACTCCTGAGGTCCGTTCAGCGCCTCAATCGCGCCGACCTGAATCGGAGTGAAGGTGCCGTAATCGTGATAGCTCTTGATACGAGTCAGCGCATGCACGAGCTCTTGATTTCCGACCATGAAGCCGATACGCCATCCGGCCATGTTGTAGCTCTTGCTCATAGTGAAGAATTCAACAGCAACGTCCTTGGCACCCGGAACTTCCATGATGGAAGGCGCTTTGTAGTCGTCATAAACGATGTCGGCGTAGGCCAAATCGTGCACGATATAAATACCGTGTTTCTTAGCCAGATCAACCAGCTTTTTGAAGAATTCCAGATCAACGCACTGAGCAGTCGGATTGCTCGGGAAGCCCAGGATCATGAGTTTGGGCTTAGGTGTTGTTTCCACAACAGCGCGCTCGAACTCTGCGAAGAAATCAAGGCCCGGGCCCATACGAACGCTGCGGACGTCGGCACCGGCGATGATGGCGCCGTAAATGTGGATCGGGTAGCTCGGATTCGGAACGAGAATAGTGTCACCTCGGTCAAGCGTTGCAAGCATCAGATGCGCGATACCTTCCTTAGAGCCGATGGTAACGATCGCTTCTTTGTCCGGATCGATATCCACGTCCCAGCGGCGTTTGTACCAATCGCTGATCGCTTTGCGCAGTCTCGGGATACCTCTGGAGGCTGAATAGCCGTGAGTTCCTGTTCTCTCTGCGACTTCAACCATTTTGTCCACAATGTGCTTGGGAGTATCCCCGTCGGGATTGCCCATGCTCAAGTCGATGATATCCTCTCCGCGGTGACGCGCTGCCATTTTAAGTTCATTAGTAATATTAAAGACGTACGGCGGCAGACGTTTAATTCGAGGAAAATCGTTATTCATACGGAACCTTTATCTAGGTAAATTCAAAAACAGTTAACTTAAGATTTTACGAAATTTCTCCCCGCTCCTTACGTGAGACAGGTTCTTTTTTATCGCTTTCAGCGGCAGAAACGCAAATATCTTCAGTCGGAAACGAAAAAGCGCTCCCGATCAGAGAGCGCATAAGGATTAAAGAGCTTCGCTTGCGTAATCCGCGAGTCTTGAGCGTTCGCCTCGCTGCATTGTGATATGTCCGGAATGCAGCCAATTCTTAAATCGGTCGACGACATACGTCAGACCGGATGAGCCTTCCGTCAGATAAGGCGTATCGATCTGCGCGATATTGCCGAGGCAGACGATCTTGGAGCCCGGACCCGCGCGCGTAATCAGCGTTTTCATCTGTTTCGGCGTCAGGTTCTGCGCCTCATCGATGATGACGAACTTATTCAGGAACGTGCGGCCGCGCATGAAGCTCATTGACTTGATTCGGATTCTGGAACGGATCAGATCCTCGGAGGCTCTTCTACCCCACTCGGTTCCGTTTCCGCCTCGATTCAGCACCTCGAGGTTGTCGTCAATCGCGCCAAGCCACGGGGCCATCTTCTCTTCCTCAGTGCCCGGCAAAAAGCCGATATCTTCGCCGACGGAAATGGTCGCGCGCGTAATGATGATTTCATTAAAGCGGCGCATCTCCATTGTCTGAGTCAAAGCGGCGGCAAGCGTCAGCAGCGTCTTGCCGGTGCCCGCCTGACCGAGCAGCGTCACGAAATCAATTTCCGGATCCAGAAGAAGATTCAAAGCGAAACTCTGCTCACGGTTTCTCGCATTGATGCCCCAAACCTGATGTTTCGGGTTGGTGTAGTCATCAATAACACGGACGACCGCGGTATCGCCTTCGATCGACTTGACTTCCCCATAGAACGGAGTGGCGTCGGGAGCTTCGTACCAAATGAACTGATTGATGAGGAATTGCCTGACCATCGGGCCCTTGATTTGGTACCAAGTTCTGCCGTCCTTCTGCCAGGATTTCAGATCCTTGCCGTGCAGTTCCCAGAAATTCGCCGGGAGTTTAAGCAGGCCGGTATACAGAAGATCGCAGTCCTCGATCATCTTGTCGTTGTAGTAATCCTCCGCGAGCAGACCGAGCGCTGCCGCCTTCAATCGAATATTGATGTCTTTGGAAACTAAAACGACCGTGCGGTCCGAGCGCTGTTTTTCCAACCCCTTGACCACGGAAAGAATACGGTTGTCCGCCTTTCCGCTCTCAAGCATATTCAAATCATTCGGGTATGGAGTTGTCTGAATAAAGAGTCTTCCCAAAGCCTCTTTATTGCCGAGCACATTCAAAGGAACACCGTGCTCGATGCTGCCCTCAAGATGCTGCATGATCTGATCGAGCGTGCGGCTGACCTGACGCACGTTTCTTGCGACATCGGTCATGCCGCTCTTATGGTTATCGAGCTCTTCAAGCGTGATCATCGGCAGATAAACGTCGTGCTCTTCAAAGCGGAAGATACTTGTCGGATCGTGCATGAGGACATTGGTATCCAGCACATAAAGGCGCTTTTTCCCGTCGTCCGGAATATTTTTGTTTCGGCGATGCGAAACGGGCGCGCAGGCTTCCTTCTTGGCCGCGGCGGCTTCTTTGCTCATCTCCGCTTTAACTTCCCTGACTGCTTCTTTTGCGGCGACGGGTTTCAGCAAGGCCGCTTCCTTTTTCGGCAGTTCAGTCGTTTTATTTTTTCTGGCACGTCGAACCGTCTTTTTATCCTGCTCTGTCGGGCCCTCGAGAGGCAGAGAGGCGGCGATATCCGTCAATCTGCTTGCTTTGCCGGAAGGCATTTTTGGTAATGGCATATTTTTAAATCCTTACGATTTCTGTTGCGCTGTCCGTTTCACGGACTAAATCAGAATATCGGCAATCACAACACCGATCATGGTAAAAGCGAGCGCAAGCTTAACAACGGTGCCGATGATCATTCCGAGCCATGTCGCAAAACCGACCTTACCGCTGCGAAGCATGTCCTGATGATCAATAAACTCGCCGATCGCCGCTCCGAGGAGCGGCATAAAAATCAAACCCCAGAGTCCGGTAAAGATACCGACAAAGGTACCGATCAGGGAGCCGACAATCCCGAGCTTGGTCGCCCCGGCCTTTTTTGCGCCCATCGTTTGTGCGATCCAGTCGACTGCCAGACCGAAGAGCATCAGCACCCCAAGAAGCACGACGACCCAGACATTGATCTTGTCATAGTGATCGATAAAGGCCGCGAGCCAAGCTCCGGCAAAGATCATCGGCAGTCCGGGAATCATCGGAATGACGGTACCGAGTATTCCCACACCCATAAGAAGGACTGCCGCGATCCAAAGAATAATATCCAGCATCTAGTTAATATCCAGCCTGCATCTGCATGTCGGTTGCCCGACTGACAAATCTCGTATAAGCCCCCTGGAAGATCAGAGGGATTGTTCCGGTCGGACCGCTGCGCTGTTTACCGATAATCAGCTCGGCTTCCGACGCGTTGGCCGGTTCCTCAGCCGGTGCCGGTGCATCCGGATCATCGGAATCTTCTTTGCGCTGGTATGCGGCCGGCCGATACAGGAACATAATGACGTCCGCATCCTGCTCAATAGAACCGGATTCTCTCAAGTCACTCATTAAAGGACGTTTATTAGGACGATTGTCCACATCACGCTTAATCTGAGACAGCGCGATAATCGGAACCTTCAGCTCTCTTGCGAGACCTTTGAGACCGCGCGAGATTTCCGCAATTTCGGAAGCTCGGTTCTGATCTCCGCCGCGCGAAGAGCTTTCGCCCGACATCAGCTGCAGGTAATCCACAACGATCAGTCCGAGTTTGCCGCCGACGCGGTTTAAAAGCTGACGCGCTCTGCTTCGCAGGCTGAGAATTGAGAGTCCGCTGGTGTCATCGATAAAGATCGGAGATTTTTCGAGCTGTTCGGCCGCGTTATAGAAAGATCGCCAATTATTGCCGAGCTGACCGGTTTTCAGATCTCCGGCGGGGATTTCTCCGAGCGCGCTGAGCAGTCGGCCCGCGATCTGTTCAGCCGACATTTCCATCGAAAAGATACCGACAGGCAGCGCCTGATTGGCGCCGACGTGCAGCGCGATATTCAGAGCAAAAGCGGTCTTGCCCATCGCCGGACGGCCGGCGACGATAATCAGTTCGCCTTCGTGCATGCCGTTGGTCATGCGGTCCAAGTCCGGGAAACCCGTTCCGACGCCGTAGACCATACCCGGATTATCCATTTCGGAGAGCTCGCGCAGGTGTGTCGTGTAATCGGCCAGCACGGAGTCAATCTTTTGGAAGCCGCTGCCGCTTTTAGCCAATTCTTCGTTGATACGGAGCATTTTTGCCTGAGCCTCATCAAGCAGATCTTTCGCTTCGCGAGCTCCGGGATTTAAAGCGTCGCTGACAATTTCGTTGCCTGCGGTAATGAGGCGGCGTCTCGTTGAGCGGTCACGGATAATTTCGGCGTAACGCACGATATTGGCCGCGCCCGGGCTGTAATCGGCGATGCGGTTGAGGTATTCCATACCGCCGGTTTCTGTTTCCAGACCCGCCTCGCGCAGCAGGTCATGCACGGTCAGGATATCCGCGGGCCTGCCCTCTCCGATGAGTTTTTTAATGTTTTCAAAGATCAGGCGGTTGCCGTAATCATAAAAATCCTCAACATCGATACGGCCGCCGATCAGGTCGAAGACCTTATTGTCGAGAAGGAGCGCGCCGAGGACCGCGTCTTCGGCTTCTTTAGCAGCAGGCGGGGTACGGTACTGCTGAATTTCAGCATCATTTTTTGAATAGTTATCTGGCATTTTTTCCTCTAGTGGAAAGAAAACTATAGCGGATTCGAGTGCTCGCTGCTGAAAAAAAAATCCCAAAACAGTCCGAAGACCTTTTGGGATTTTCAGAGGGCCTGAGGCCCTCGCGCATTCCTGTCGATTAGGCTTCAGCGACGACCTGAACAACGACGTCAGCGACGATGTCGTGGTGAAGGTCGATCTGCAGCGGATATTCACCGATAGCCTTGATCGCGCCGAGCGGGGTGCGAACCTGGCTCTTATGAATATCGTAGCCAAGTTTAGCCAGAGCCTCAGCAACGTCCATGTTGGTGACAGAGCCGAACAGACGGCCGTCAACGCCGGCCTTGGAAGCGATTGTAAGAACGATACCGTCGATCTTAGTCTTCAGTTCCTGAGCCTTAGCAAGACGTTCAGCCTGAGCGCGTTCGAGTTCAGCCTTGTGGGCTTTGAATTCTTCAATCGCAGCTTCAGTAGCGCGTTTAGCACGCTTTGTGGGGATGAGGTAGTTACGGGCGAAACCGTCTTTAACTTTAACCACATCGCCGAGCTGACCAACGTGAGGAATGGATTCAAGCAGAATGATTTGCATGTTGTTTCCCCCGATTACTGATTATCTGTGTAAGCAAGCAGAGCAAGGAAGCGGGCACGCTTGATTGCTGTGTCGAGCTGACGCTGGTAGTGAGCCTTCGTTCCGGTCAGGCGAGCCGGCATGATCTTGCCGTTTTCCTGAATGAAATCACGAAGTGTGTCGATATCTTTGTAATCGATCTGATCAACATGATCAGCTGTGAAGCGGCAGAATTTTTTACGCTTGAAGAGAGCGTTCTGCTGATTCGGGTTGCGAGAGCGACCCTTTCCTTTGGCACCAAAAGCCATGATGTAACTCCTTAAATGTATTCCGTTATGTGCAGGATTAATTTGGATGAACGAGCGGAGGTGGTGGAGACAAAACCCTTGAAGATTCTTTCTGAGCCAAGTTCAAGTTCAGAGACTTTTTTCGCAGTCTCACCGACTGCCATAGCGGCGGCGGAGAAGTTTAAAACTCTCTCGGCACCGCCTTCCTGAACAATGCCCTTGTACCGGATCGTGAATTCGAGGATCGGAACGCCGGCCAGCGAATATCGCAAAGCCTCTTTCTTTTCCAGTTCTCCCTCAAGCTCTACCGAGTTCAGCACAAATATTCCGAATTAAGCCTCGGCAGAAGCCGGAGCTTTTTCCTCTGCCTGTGCAGCAGCGGCTTCAGCTGCAGCGCTGGCGGCCTTACGGGCTTCTTCCTTTTCAACAGCCTTCATCATCGGAGAAGGTTCTGTTTCAGCCTTTTTCATCTTCACTGTGAGGTGACGAAGAACGGCATCGTTGTAACGGAAATTATTTTCGAGTTCATCAAGAACTTCAGGACCGCATTCGATGTTCATCAGAACATAGTGGGCCTTAACCAGTTTCTCGATCGGATAAGCGAGCTGGCGGCGACCCCAGTCTTCAAGACGATGAATCTTTCCGCCGTGGCTTTCCACAGCAGCTTTGTAACGCTCAATCATCGCCGGGACCTGTTCGCTCTGATCAGGATGGACGATGAAGCAAATCTCATAGTGACGCATTGAACCTCCTTATGGGAAATAGTCGCCCGGAGCGTCTTCCGGTGTGACAAGGACTAGAAAGAGCGCGATTCTACTCCCTTTTTTGGAAAATTTCCAATGTTGGAAAGCAGTTACCGCGCTTTTCACTCAAGATTACGATTTAGCGGCCGATTCTTTGGCGCACTGTTTCAAATAGACAAATGCCCGCGGCCACGGAAACATTCAGACTTTCCACCGTGCCGAGCATCGGGATTTTTGCCAGATCCGAGCATCGTCTGCGCGTGAGCTGACGCAGGCCGTCGCCTTCGTTGCCGAGCACCCAGGCAAAGGGACCGGTCTGATCAAATTCATAGATGGACTTCTGGGCCTCGCCCGCTGTACCTACGACCGGGACTCCTGCATCCACCAGTTCGACGATGGAGCCCGCAAGATTGGTGACACGCACCACAGGTACGGTTTCTGACGCGCCCGCGCTCGCTTTAATCGCTGCAGGCGTGAGATCCGCCGAGCGATCTTTAGGAACAACCATCGCGGCCACACCGGCGGCATCCGCGACACGCAGACAAGCTCCGAAATTTCTCGGGTCCGTCACACCGTCCAAAATCAGGAGAAGCGGACTGCCGGAGAGATTATTCATCAAATCGTCAAAGCTCATTCCGATATCCACCGGAGCGGCAAGCGCGACGATGCCCTGATGCGGGATTTCGCCCGCCAGGCCCTCCAGTCTTCGATGGTCCGCCTGCATAATGCGCACGCCTTCTTTTTCCAGCGCTTCCAGCATTCTGCGCATTCTCTGATCCCGTCTTTTCGGATCCACATAGACGGATCGAATCGATCCCGCATCTCTTTTGAGGCGGCTCATCACCGAATGAAAACCCGCCAGTACCACGTCTTTTTTCGTCACTTTGATTTCCTTTTACCGGCCGCTCTGCCGAATGTTTCTCTGCCCGAAGCCCTTTGTTTTTTCACTCTTCTTCCCCGTACAGCCTCTTCGATGGAGAACTCGATTCGTCTTGCATCCAAGTCGCAGCGCACTACCTTAACCACAACCGGCGTTCCGACGCTGTATCTTTGGCCGCTATCCTGACCGATCAACGCGTTTGCAGATTCGCTGTATTCAAAATATTCTCTTCCGAGATTTGAGACATGAATCGCGCCGTCCACATAAAGATCGTCGAGCGTGACATAAATACCGAACGGGCTGACTCCGCTGATAATACCCTTGTAAACCTCGCCGATATGCTGTTCCATGTAATAAGTTTTCAGCCAGCCCATCACATCGTAGCTTGCCTCATCAGCTCTGCGCTCATTGGCTGAGCACAGAAGTCCGAGTTTTTCCCATACTTCGATATGCGGCACTTTGGGTTTGTCTTCGCCTTCTTTCACAATCAGTTCGCGTGTCTGGATCGGGACATCCACTTCGTCGGGAGAGAGCAGGATCTTCGGTACGTACTTGCGTCCTCTGAGCACGCCTCTGATAGCGCGGTGCACGAGCAAATCCGGATAACGGCGGATCGGAGAAGTAAAGTGCGTATACGCTTCGTAGGCCAATCCGAAGTGACCGACATTGTGCGGCGAATACACCGCCTGCTGCATCGAGCGCAGAAGAATCATCTGGATCGCCGCCTTATCCGGTCGATCACGGATCTGATCGAGCGCTTCGCAGTAATCAGAAGGCGACGGGGTGCTCCCGCCTCCGAGCCCGACATTGAACTGAGCGAGCGCCGCTCTGGCCTTCTCCAGGCGATCCTCAGAAGGCGGTTCATGAATACGGAAGAGACAAGGCGCTTTGTTCTTCAAGAGAAAATCGGCGGCGCAGGTATTGGCGACCAGCATCATCTCTTCGATCAGTCGATGCGCGTCGTTTCTTTCTCGCGGAAGAATCTTTTCGATTTTGCCCTGTTCATTTGCGACGATGTAGGTTTCCACCGTTTCAAAATCCATAGCCCCGCGCAATGTTCGGCTCTTTAACAAAATCTTGAACAGGTCATACAGATCCTGAACATTACCGAGCACATGATCCATAGCGGCAGCAGCCGGTCCGTTCGGGTCCTGCAGAGCCGCCCAAACGTCGTCATAGATCAGACGAGCTGCCGAGCGAATCACTGCCGGATAGAACTGATAGGCCGTCACCTCGCCTTCCGGACTGATGACCGAGTCACAAACCATTGTGCAGCGATCGACGTGCGGATTTAGTGAGCAGAGTCCGTTAGAGAGTTCTTCAGGGAGCATCGGGATGACGCGGCGCGGGAAATACACGCTGGTCGTTCTCAGCTGTGCATCCTTATCGATTGCGCTGCCCGGCTTCACGTAATGAGAGACATCGGCGATCGCGACGAGCAGTCGGTACCAGCCCTTTTTTCTTTCGACCGGCAGACAGAATACCGCATCATCAAAGTCTCTCGCGTCGGCGCCGTCGATTGTGACAAACGGAATGTCGCGCAGGTCCACACGATTGCGCAAATCGGCTTTTGTCACATGATCCGAGAACTTGGCGATTTCCGCTTTGTTGGCTTCCGAGAATTGATGAGGAAGATTGAATTTACGCACCGCAATTTCAATTTCCATTCCCGGATCTTCGATATCACCGAGGACTTCGACGAGTTTAGACTTGATGTCACTCCACTTGGCATCATCCTCGAAAAGCCCGGTTTCATTCGGCTCTACCACGACAATCTTGCCGTCCATCTCTTTGCTGACGGTATTCGGTTCAAGCGTGAAGCGATGTGTGATGCGGATATCCTCCGCGGTCACAACCGCGCTGATAATCCTGCCAAGTTTATTGCGGCCCAGCGCTAGGCGTCCCACAATCTTGCTCATTCTGCGCTTGATCAGCTTCTGAATTTCCGCAATCTGTCTTCCCCGCGCATCGGAGGACAGGGAAATCGCCTCAACAACATCGCCGGGAAGAACCTTAGTCATTTCCTCTTCCGTTATGAAGAGATCGGGAACATCTTCGTCGCAAATCAGAAATCCGTAGCCGTCCCGGTGTCCCTGAACAACGCCCCGATATACGTGCGCTTCAGCTCGTTTTTTAAGCATAACCGTCCCGTCCTTCTGTGTAACCGCTTTTTTGGCTTTGGTGATTTCGGCAAGCGCGCTGTCGAACGCTTGTTCCGTCATTGATTTGTCATCCCCGACGAGTTGCTTTTTTAATTGCGCCAGCGGCATTGCGCCTGAATTAAGCGTCAATTTGGACAGTATCTTGTCCCGGGCAGCGGAAACCCGACGAGATAATTTTTGTTGTACAGCCATATAGTTCTCTCATTCAGTCATATCTGAATTAATATCTGATGGATTGTAATTGTTTAAGATGCAAAGCTTCCTCTCTTTTCGCTCATAGTGGAGAGCTTGAAGCGCCTAAGACGAACAGAAGTTTCAAGAGGACGACTTCGGTACGACATCCATTGACGTATCCGTCTCTACAATCTTCATCACTACTGCTTATTTGGAGAAATCAAATGATCAAGTCTGCCGGGTCTGCAACATTACTGACCGCCCTCTTTATTCTTTCTGCCGCACACGCTGCCGGTCAGGACTACTGCAAGGAAGCCTTCGCTATCGGCAACATGCCCGGCATGACAGAATGCAGCTCTATGGAACTGGAAGCGCAGGACAAGCGTCTTAACGCCGAGTACAAAGCCGTCATGGCTAAACTTGATGCAAAGCAGAAGAAAGAGCTTCGTTCCGTGCAAAGGAAATGGATTAAAGACCGTGACGCGGACTGCAAACTTGAAGAGGACGGAGGACAGGCTGCAGAGCTGAACCATGTCAGCTGTCTAAAGGAGTGGACGAAAAAGCGCGCCGATGAGCTCGCTGCAATGAAAAGCGGGCTTTAGTCCGTAGGCTGTTTCTCTAAAGGCCTTAGCACAAGTCGTGCTTTCTTTGGTTAAAAAGCTGAGAAGCAGAAGCGCTTCTCAGCTGTATGACGTTTAGCGTTCGAATTCCGCAAGCCAGTCCTCGTTGTCCGGCTCTTCCCCGGTTTGAACTTTTTCGTGCTCGGCAACTGCGATTTCACGAATCGCGTCTTTAAGCAAATCGAGACCCTCCCCGGTCTGCGCGCTGACACCTACAGCGATCGGCCGACCGCTGTCATCGGATGTCAGAAACGGCGGTTTACCGCTCGCATCCAGCTTGTTGTAAACCAGAATTCGCGGAATATCTTTTGCGCCGATTTCCTCCAGAACTTTATTCACTTCAGAGATTTGTTCTTCCTGAGCGATATTCGAGGAGTCAATCACATGCAGAAGCAAATCCGCCTGAGCCGCCTCATCCAATGTGGACTTGAAGGCTTCGATCAGCTGGTGAGGCAGACCGCGAATAAATCCGACCGTATCGCTGAGAACCACCTCGGTATCTTCTCCGACGTAGCAGCGCCGGGCTGTTGTATCCAATGTGGCAAACAACTGGTCAGCCGCATACACACCGCTTCGTGTCAGGCGATTAAACAGCGTGGATTTACCGGCATTGGTATAGCCGACTAGCGCCACTGTGAGAAGATCGCCTTTCTGACGTGACTTTCTTTGGGTGTTTCGCTGTTTTTCCAGTTTCTTGAGCTGTTCCTTAAGCGCCTTCACTCGCGAACCGAGCATTCGGCGGTCAAGTTCCAACTGTTTTTCACCCGGGCCGCCGGTCTTGGACAGGCCGCCTCTTTGGCGCTCCAAATGGCTCCAGCCTCGGACGAGTCGGGTGGACAGGTGCGTCAGGCGAGCCAATTCAACCTGCAATTGGCCTTCTCTGGTTTTCGCACGCTGGCGGAAAATTTCCAGAATTAAATTGGTTCGATCCCAAACGAGGAGATTGGTGGCTTTTTCGATATTTCTCTGCTGGGCCGGAGACAGTGCAACGTCAAAGATCAGGGCCTGAGCGCCGCATGCGGTCGCTTCCTCCTTTATCTCCTCAATTTTTCCGCTGCCGAGAAATGTCTTAGGATCCGGACGATCTCTCTTGGCTTCTGTGAGACCAAGCACATCGTAACCGCAGGAGGAAGCCAGTTCGGAAAGCTCCTGAGCCGCATCACGATAAATATCACGTCCGATTAAAACAGAGACGAGCCACACCTTCAAGGCATGCTCGTCCCTTTGTTCATAATTTTCGAGTGTCACTTATTCTTCAGCTTCAGGCGTCTGAGCTTCGTTTCCAAGCGGCACTGCGCGAGCCGGCACAACCGTGCTGATCGCATGTTTGTAAACCATCTGAGTCACTGTGTTGCGAAGCAAAACAACATACTGGTCGAAGGATTCGATTTGGCCTTGAAGTTTAATTCCGTTTACAAGGTAAATCGATACAGGAATACGGCCTTTGCGAAGGCTGTTCAAGAACGGGTCTTGTAGAAGTTGCCCCTTTGTCATTATATTTCTCCAACTGGCTAAAGTGCCAAAATACTCTTCAATGCATTGTAGATAAGAAAAACTCTACAATAAATACCATGCAATCATTTTGGGCGCCTTAGCTTAAATCCGATGCGCCGCAACGACTGTGCAGAGGGAATAAAACAAAAAACGGAATTAACTTTATTCCACAGCTACGTTTACATTTTACTTCAGACAATCCCAAAATCAGGCAAACGACGCTTACAAGTTTGCCGTTTTGAGATGCGTCCTATCTAACTTTTTTGGACGTACGGATTCTTATTGGTTCTGAATTCGATGCGAAGCGGCGTCCCCGCCAGATTAAATTTCGTTCTGAACCATCCTTCAAGGTAACGTCGGTAGCTCTCAGGCACATCTTCGAGCGCGTTGCCGTGGACCACGATCACCGGAGGATTCATACCGCCCTGATGCGCATAGCGCATCTTGGGACGTCCTCCGCCGGCTCGCGGAGGAAGCTGCCGAGACGTGGCTTCGATCAGCGCTCTTGTCAGTTTCGGCGTAGAAAGCTTCATGAAAGCCGCAGCGTGCGCCTCATTGACCGCGTTGAGCAGATGATGAAGTCCGCGTTTATGAAGCGCGGAAATGTAGAGAATCTTCGCCCAGCGTAAGAAGTGCAGCTTATGTTCGAGCTCTTCTTTCACCCGACTTCTTTCGTAGTCGTCCAGATCGTCCCATTTATTGACGCCGACGACCAAAGCTCGTCCGCTCTCAAGAACGTAACCCGCAATATTGGCATCCTGTTCGGCAATTCCCGCATGCGCATCCAAAAGGAGCACTACAACGTTCGAGCTTTCAATCGCCTGCAGCGTCTTAACGACCGAGAATTTCTCGATCGCTTCAAACACCTTGCCTTTTCTGCGCAGGCCGGCGGTATCGATAAGTGTGTACTCGCGGTCTTTGTAATTGAACTCAACCTCAATCGCGTCGCGCGTTGTACCGGGCATATCGTATGCGATCAAACGGTCTTCACCGATCAGCGCGTTGATCAGCGTGCTCTTGCCGGCATTCGGGCGTCCGACGATCGCGACTTTGATCTTATGCTGGAAATCCTCTTCTTCGTCGATCTCCTCTTCGGTCGGGAAAGGTTCCAGAACGAGGTTCATGAGCGGGCGAACCCCCTCGCCGTGCGCAGCGGAAATCGGATAAGGCTCTCCGAGCGCAAGTTCGTAGAACTCCGCCTTCATGGATTCAGAGAGGCCTTCGGCCTTATTCACGACCAAATAAACTGTTTTTCCGGACTCTCGCAGACTTTGCGCGATTCGGCTGTCCTGAGGCGTCAGACCGGTGCGGCCGTCCACCAGAAAGAGGACGGCATCGGCTTCGGTAATCGCAAGCTGAGCCTGTCCAGTCATCGCCTTAACGATGCCCTCGGTTCTGATCGGCTCAAAACCGCCGGTATCAATGACCAGATAAGGTTTATCTCCGATACGGCCGTCTCCGTAGTGACGATCTCTCGTCAGGCCGGGGAAATCCGCGACCAACGCGTCACGAGAACGGGTTAATCGGTTAAATAATGTTGACTTGCCGACATTCGGTCTGCCAACTAAAGCAATGACAGGAACCATATTCTTTTATCGTGTAGCGATATACGCCACATCTCCTTTACTTGTCTGGAAAATCGCGCCAGAGCTGAACGGCTGCGCCGCGGTAACCACCGGACCGCTCAGACGAAGTCTTCCGATCTCTTCTCCGGTTCTCGGAGAAAGCAGGTGCACATAGCCTTCGGCGTCACCGACGGCAACCGCACCCGGCACAACGACCGGGGCAGAAAGTCCGCGGTAGAGCATTTCCTTATTCGTCCAGCGCTCCTCTCCGCTTTCGCGATAGAACGCTTTGACTTCGCCGTTGACCGCGACTCCATAAACATTGGCTTCGTCAATGGCAGGTCCTGCAACCGCATCAAGCGGCTGAGACCAGCGGGTCTGTCCGTTCTGACTGTCGATGCAGGTCACTGCGCCCTGATAAGCCGCCGCGCACACCAGATCCTGGCTGAATGCCGGATATCCGACTACGTCAACCAAACGTTCGACTTCCGTAATGCCTTTGGACTGAGCGATAGAGAATTCAAATACCGCTTTACCGGTCGGAATATCCAGAATCACGACATGACCGTTAGGCTGTCCGACAAAAAGAACCGTATCATGCGCGAGCATGCCTGTGGGCAGTCTGACTGTCAAAGCGGGCTGATTCTTCTGATAAATCCACTCTTCATCTCCGCTGGACGCTTCAAATGCGGAAACTCGCGTATCGAGCGTTCTGACGATCACGAGACCTTGCGCGACAACCGGAGGAGAAGCCAAATCAGTTGTGAGTTTCTTGCTCCAGCTCACTTTGCCCTCAGCGTCAACGACCTGAAGTGTTCCGTCTTCAAGGCCCACCGCGGTGACATAGCCGTCGCTGCCGACGCCTGCCGTAATCGGAGAATCAAAAGAAACGGACCATTCCACTTCGCCGCTGCGCGCATTCATACGCGAAAGCGTCTTGCCGCCTGCCGCAAAAACGACATCGTCATAGACGGCCGGAACCAAGAAGCCGTCCGCAGAAGAGAGACTCTTAGACCAAACGGTGTCGGCGGAGATTGCCTGCGTGATTTTCACGAGCGGCATCGGTTCATGTTTTGAAGTTGAACAGCCTGCCAGGGCTGCCGCCGCTGCTGTGAGAACAAAAAACTTTGTTAATTTACTGACCATGATTACTCTTTGGGCTGAAGCGTAGCGCTAAGTTTTGTTTGAATAACGTTGACGAGAGGATTTGTAGCGGCTGTCTTTTTGAGGCCGTCTTCCCAGCTCTGACGAGCCGCGGCGATATCGCCTTTTGCCAGCAGAAGATCTCCCTTACGATCTGCAACAAGCGCTGCTTCATCCTTCAGGTCTTTCAGGCTGTCAAGCAGCTTAATTCCTTCGTCGTATTTGCCTTCATCAAGGTAAACACCGGCTAAACGAACCGCTGCAATCGTCTTAAGTTCGGGATACTTATCGGAATCCGTGATCCAAGTCAGAGATTTAACGGCTTCGTCTTTCTTGCCGGCTTCTTCGGCGGAGCGGGCGGCAAGAAGTGCGCCCATTCCGGCATAAGCCGTGGAGGCGTAGTCCGTATGAAGACGCTCATTAATTGCCTGAGCTCTTCCGTTGTCCTTTGCGTTCACCGCCTGAATCATCTGGGCATAAAGTGTCCCGGCATCAGCCGATTCCTTGGCCTGATACCATCTCCAGCCCTGCATCGCAGCAGCCGCTAAGCAAACCGCGGTAACCACTGAAAGGATCAGCGTTCCCCACTTATCCCACCACGCTTTAATCTCGGCAAGGGACTCTTGTTCTTCTAAATCATAGGCCATTATCGATGTATCTCCGGGTCTATTAATTTTCAATACGAATCTTCCGAGCCCTCAAATACAAGGATTCGGAAGAACAACGCAATTATATGTTTTTGCTGACAAATTCCAAAGCTTCTTCAATGGTCAGCGTTTTCTGTTCACCGTAGCCGGCAATACCTTCACGCAAAGCTTTAAGGCCGACCTTACCGGCAGCGGCTTCGTCGCTGCCGATGACAAGCGCATAGAGCGCGCCTGAAGCGTCAGCTCTCTTCAACTGGTTGGCAAACTTCATGCTGCCCGAGTGGACGATCACGCGGATTCCGGCGTCTCTGAGTTTTTCAGCTGCACCGATCGCGTTCAGATAGAGGGCCTTGTCCCAAACTATGTAGACATCGCATTCTCTTTCTTCGGGATGTACGCCGCACTCTTTCATCAGTTCGAGCACGCGTTCAATGCCCATCGCAAAGCCGCAGGCGGGCGCATCTCTGCCGCCGAGCATGCCGATCAGCGGGTCGTAACGGCCGCCGCCGCAGATGGTTCCCTGAGCGCCCAGTTTATCGGTTACCCATTCGAACACGGTCAGATTGTAGTAATCAAGACCTCTGACTAAGCGCGGATTAATTGTGTAGTCCACGCCTTCTGCTTTCAGAATATCTTCAAGAGAAGAAAGGAACGCTTTGGATTCTTCGCCGAGCGAATCATAAAGTTTCGGAGCGTTATTGACCAAATCCTGCATATCCGGATTCTTTGTATCGAGAATTCTGAGCGGATTGCTGTAAAGACGGCGCTGCGCGTCTTCGTCAAGAATTTCCTTGTGTTCTTCAAAGTAGCGAATCAGAATTTCACGATAGGCCTTTCTTTCTTCAAGCTGACCCAAGCAGTTCAGTTCAAGACGTACCGGCGCGATACCGAGTTCTTTCCAAAGCCGGTTCAGCATCAGAAGCTGTTCAGCGTCTGTATCCGGACCCTTAAAGCCCATCGCTTCCATACCGAACTGGTGGAACTGGCGATAGCGGCCTCTCTGAGGTCTTTCGTGACGGAACATCGGCCCCATGTACCAGAGACGACGCGGTGCATCGTAAAGCAGGTTGTGTTCGATACAGGCGCGCACGACGGACGCGGTGTTCTCAGGACGAAGCGAAAGGTTATCTCCGTTCAGAGAGTCCACAAAGGAATACATCTCTTTTTCTACGATATCGGTCACTTCGCCGATACCGCGTTTAAACAGACGAGTCTGTTCAACAATCGGAGTGCGGATCTGCTGATAACCGTAGAGATTAGCCAGTCCGATCGCTTTTTTCTCAAAGAAGTGCCAAAGCGGCGCGTCCGAAGGGAGCATATCGCTCATACCGCGGATCGCTTGAATTTTCTCTTGTGCCATTTCTATTCTTTTCCGTAAGTTCTTTTAACGTAATCTTCCAGAAGTGCGTGGAAATCCGAAGAAAGCGTCGGACCTTTGAGCGAGCCCCACTTCTTACCGTCCATATAGACGGGCGAGACAGGGCTCTCGCCTGCGCCCGGCAGCGAAATACCGATATTGGCATGCCTGCTTTCGCCGGGGCCGTTCACCACGCATCCCATTACTGCAACCGTCATGTTTTCTACGCCCGGATAAGACTTGCGCCACTGCGGAAGACGGGACTTGATATAAGTCTGAGTCTGTTTAGCAAGTTCCTGAAACAGACAGCTGCTGGTGCGTCCGCAGCCGGGACATGAAACGACCTGGGGCGTGAAGCTGCGCATTCCGAGCGCCTGCAGAATTTCACAGGCGAGTTCAACCTCAGCGCTTCGGGGCTGATCCGGTTCCGGCGTCAGAGAAACTCTGATCGTGTCTCCGATACCTTCAAGCAAAAGAACGGAAAGCGCGGAGGTACTGCTGACCGTACCCTTCAGTCCCATTCCTGCCTCGGTCAAGCCAAGGTGCAGAATATAGCCGCAGCGTTTTTTAAGTTCGCGGTAAACCGCGATCAGATCCGTGACACCGCTGACTTTAGCAGAAATCGCGATTTGGCTCGGTTTCATACCGAGGGCCACAGCAGCATCCGCGCTCTGAACAGCACTCTGAACCAGCGCTTCACGCAGAACCGCCTTTGCGCTTAGAGGATTTTCCAATTTCTGGTTTTCGCTCATCATGCGCGCGAGCAGATCCTGATCCAAAGAGCCCCAATTCACGCCGATGCGTATCGGTTTATCATACTTCAGCGCGAGCCGGATCATGGTCTCGAAATTCTCAGCGTGCTTCTCCCCTTTACCGACATTTCCCGGGTTAATACGGTATTTCGAAAGGGCCTGAGCGCATTCAGGGTATTCGCTCAGCAGCTTATGTCCGTTGTAATGAAAATCACCGACAAGCGGAACAAAGCATCCGGCCGCATCCAAACGCCTGCGAATTTCGGGAATTGCCTTCGCAGCAGCCGGAGTGTTGACCGTCAGACGGACAAGTTCACTTCCGGCCCGGACCAATTCCAGGACCTGCGCGACGGAACGCTCAACATCGGCCGTATCCGTGTTGGTCATAGACTGAACGACGACTGGGCGGCCGGCGCCGATTTCAACGACATTGCCGAGCCACTGAACCTTCATCGGTTCTTTTGCTTCCGTATTCATTTAATTACTTCTGGTAAGCCGTAAACACAGTAGAAGTACTGTTCGGTCTTGCATCGAGGTTAACCGCACGGCCGTCCAAATGCACTGCGCCGTTCTGGCGGTTGCCTACAGAGACCTTAAAGGGAAGCGCAACGGAGTACTCTCTGCTCTGTCCGGCTTTGAGCTGAGTGTTGAATTCCAGCTTATTGTCTTTATAGATACCAAACCAGCATTCGCCGTTTTTGCCTTCGAGCTTAATCTTAACTTCGCCCTTAGCAGAGTACGGAAGTTCCCAGCGATCTTCCGTCTTGTTGTACTCAAGTCTCATCGGCTCGGAAGTGTCAACTGTCTGAGCAGCGGCTTCCTTCTCTTCAGCAGCTTTAGCTTCAGCAGCCTTGCGTTCTTCTTCAGCCTTCTGTTTTGCTTTTTCTTCAGCTTCCTTCTGCAGACGCTCTTTCAGCTCAGCTTCCTGCTTTGCTTTTGCTTCTTCAGGAGCGGCTGCCGCAGCAGCTTCGGAAGACGGAGCAGCGACTTCAGCCTTCTTTTCAGCTTCAGGTTCTGTCTTAACTTCCTGTTTTGCAGCCGGCACCTCCTGCTCCTTGGCCTCGGGCGCCGCAGGCGCAGAAGCTGCAGGAGCCGCGGCTGTCTGAGTTTCCGAGTCTGAGTTGGCCAGCATGGACGGGATGTACTGATAACCGAAATAGCCCGCCGCGATCAGCACGGCGAGGAAAAGAAGTCCCGCGACCACCTTACCGCCGACATTTTTCGGCTGAGCGTCCTGATACGGCGCCAAATCCTGGGTCGTTTTACGAATAAACGTGCGGGGATCACGATCTTCCGGGCGCAACGCAACATTAAACATATCGATGACTTTATTGTCATCTACGCCGAGCAGGCGGGCATAGCTTCTCAAATGGGCCCGAGCATAAACAGGGGTCGGAAAAACTTTATAGTCATCTGCCTCCAGCCCTTCGATCTGAGCCGGAGAGATGCGAAGCTGAGAGGCGACCTGATCAACCGTGAGTCCTTTTCCCTCACGGGCAATTCTCAGCAGTCCGCCGTAAGTCGTCGCTTCGGGAGGGAGATCACTCCCGACGTTCGTTTCCTGATTTTGGATTCCTTCGGGCATGATGCTCCTCTTTTTCCTTTTCTTGCGAAATCTCTTTGATAATTATCTCTCTGTTTGCCCTCTTTTCGGCGAGTCTTGTGCGGTCTTTAATCTCACCCGCGAGCTGTCCGCAGGCTGCGTCGATATCGTCTCCGCGCACCTTTCTCACGGTTGTGACAATGCCGGCGCCGTTCAATCGATCGGCAAAGGCCTGCACCGCCTCCGGCTCACTGCGTTTCAGTCCGGACCCTGGGAACGGATTAAAAGGGATCAGATTAAACTTGCACGGGACATCCTGCACCAGAGTAATCAGTTCTTTAGCCTGCGCGACGGAATCGTTAACGCCGCCGATCAGGATGTACTCGAACGTTATAAAGTCTCTTGGCGCGACCTTTAAGTAGCGCTTGCAAGCCTCCAGAAGAGATTCAATATTATGTTTTCTATTGATCGGCATAATTTTGTCGCGCAGCACGTCGTTAGGCGCATGCAGGCTGACAGCCAGTGCGACAGGACAAAGTTCGCCGAGTTTGTCGATTTGACGGACAAGGCCTGATGTAGAAACGGTTACTCTTCTGCGGGACAAGCCGTAGGCGTTATCGTCGAGCATCAGGCGCAGCGACGGAATCACCGCGTCCAAATTCTGAAGCGGCTCTCCCATGCCCATCATGACAACGTTGGAAATCACTCGTTCGTTTTCATCGGTAATTTCCAGATCTCTGCGCAGCGTATGTTCTGCGTGCCAGAGCTGACCAATGATTTCCGACGTTTTCAGATTACGATTAAAACCCTGTTTTCCGGTTGAACAAAAGAGGCAGTTCATCGCGCATCCGGCCTGTGAAGAAACACAAAGCGTTCCGCGATTGTCCTGCGGGATGTACACCATTTCCACCGCATTGCCGTTTCCGACCGAAAGCAGCCACTTGCGCGTTCCGTCAGAAGCCGTTTTATCCCGGATGATTTCAGGGCCGCGGACCTCGGCGACCTTCTCGAGCTTTGCCCGAAAAGATTTTGCGAGGTCCGTCATTTCGGAAAAGTCAGAGGCGCCCCGGCGATGAATCCATCGCTCAAGCTGTTTTGCGCGGAAGGGTTTTTCGCCCAAATCCTCGCAGAATTTCTTTAATCCCTCAGCATCAAAGTTGAGCAGATTAACCTTTTGCGTATCCTTTTCCGAAACTGTCATTTGGATTAGCGTCCTGCGTAGATGTCCATCTGCGGGAAGAAGAACGCGATTTCAACAGCGGCTGTTTCGGGGCTGTCGGAACCGTGAACGGCGTTGGCGTCGATGGACTGAGCGAAGTCTGCGCGGATTGTGCCCTTAGCAGCCTTCTTCGGATCGGTTGCGCCCATCAGTTCGCGGTTTTTCATAATGGCGTTTTCGCCTTCAAGAACCTGAATCTGGACAGGACCGGAAACCATGAAGTCAACGAGGTCTTTGAAGAAGGGGCGTTCGCGGTGAACAGCGTAGAAAGCTTCGGCTTCCTGACGGGAGAGCCATTTCATCTTGGAAGCAACGATCTTCAGATTGTTGGATTCAAAGCGGCTGTAAATCTGTCCGATTACATTTTTCGCAACTGCGTCGGGTTTGATAATAGAAAGTGTGCGTTCAACTGCCATTTCAATCTCTTAAAGAGTTATAAAAAAATAAAACAAGGAAAAGCGGACCAATCCGCCTCCCCTCCGTCTCTGCCTTACGGCAATCTTTTAATTTTATCATGCTCAAAGTTTCCACCGAGTCCGCATTTTTCACGGAAACGGCTTCTTACTTACTTTTTCCGGGCTGAATAAAAGTGAGCGCCAGGACAATTAAATTCAGAACCGCTACCCAGATAACAATCCAATCCGTCTCCAGAACCACCAAGTAAGCGCGTTCTCCCCAAATCATTTTCGGCGCTTCAAGGAAGGTGACTGCCGCAAAGGCGATAGGAAGAAAAAGTCCGAATCGAAGAGAGCGCAGCGTCAGAGGGCTTGGTCTCAGGTAGAACTGCCACGAAAAGAATATCGACGTGACAATAAAGAGGACGTATAAAAGAGCGCCGGCCTTCAGGAACGTATAGGCCTTAATCATCAGCGCTCCGTTTTCCGTGAGTTTCTCATGCACGTCCCAGAGGATAAAGGCAAGCTGCGAAGGTTCAAAAAGCAGAATAAAAGCCAGCACCAGTGCGACCCATGATGGCATTCCGGGTCTTCTGATCTTCAGCGTCCTCGCCAGCCACAGGCTGAAAAGACCCATTGATAGAAATGCGGCCGCGCCCCGCATACTGAGAAAATATTCCATGTCGTCTACTTATCGTCTCTTTCCAACGGATAGTAAGAGGCTATATTTTTATTCGTTTTTAAGTAGGCAGTGATACCCAATAAGAGGACAACGTATCCGGCAAGCGCAAGGGCGCTCTGCCGGACCAAATCGAAGCCCTGAGCGCCGAGAAGAATAAGCGGAAGCACCCCGACTGAGACAACAATTACCAGCGCGGAAATCCACATCAGTCGGAACGCGGTCAGGAGCCCGCGGCGGACTCTTCGGGTATAAAGCATCCAAGCCGAAAACCCGTTGAGAATCATTGAACCGATGATGCCGAGAACGGACAGACCGATACAGGTTTGTTCAAGGGTGCTCATTTGAGAAAGCGACTCAGAGAGCATATCCGTATTAACGGCGTCCAAGCCGCCGTTTTCCACTCCAAGCCATAAAGCCGGGAACACATCACGGATAAAACTCAGCGAGAGCAGCGGCAGGAAAAGAAAAAGCAGAACGATACAGCAGGCCAGTCCCCAGTCGGGCAATCCTTTTCCGCGTGTCTTAACCACGTACATTGGGAACCAGAAACAAAATCCGAGCGCAAAGAAAAATGTAAACCAATAATTAAAAAAACTGCTTTCTTCCATTTTATTTGGGTGGCGTTTTAGTGTAGATGCGATTCATCGATTCATCGAAACACAGTGCGATCGTGCAGGCAATCGTCATAACCAGCTGCATGAGAAGCGGTACAAAAGTGTCCGAAATCATCGTGTAGCCGTAGGAGCCGAATATGAGGACCGGAAGAGCCGCCTGCGCAAGCAGATTCAGTCCCAGACCGATCCAAAGAAACAGGACCGAGAGCGGCTTAACAGTTCTGTCACGCAGAAAATACAGCATCAGACTCACAAACAGTGAGGATGCGATTGCTCCGCCCGTCAGAGCCCAGCTGATCTGCGTAAAGACAGGAATACCCGGGACCGACCATCCTGAAAACGTAAGCTTCAGAATCTCGGTTGTATCCCGATTCATGCTGTAGGACCAAATCGGCAGAAGCATCAGCGTAACCGTTACTACAGCGCTGATTCCCCATGTCAGATCTTTGCTCGAGATCTTAAGCAGCCAAGCGATAGTGAAAACGCATGCGAGCAGAATCAGAATCGCCTTTATAAGCGGCCATAACAGTAAGAGAAACAGCGACAAAGACATTCCGATCAACTTCCGTTGGTCTGAGCGTCTTCAGCCTGAGCTTCTTCGCTGATCTCCTGCAGTTCCATTTCTTCGATGGGATCCTGCTGTACCGGTTTAGGACCGGGTTCAAAGACTGCAATGCTTTCTACATGCGCCGTATGCGGGAACATATTCATGACGCCAGCGCTTCTCAAATGCCATCCGCCCTCTCTGACGAGGATCGCGGCATCTCTTGCAAGCGTCGCGGGGTTGCAGGAAACGTAGACCAGGCGTTTCGGTCTCTGCTCGGTATTAGCAAAGGACTGACAGACTGCCATTGCGCCTTCTCGCGGCGGATCAATCAGCACCCGATCAATTCCGCCTATAGACTTCCAAATTGCGTCCCAGTCTTCGTCCTTCCAGTCAAAGAGGTTTCTTGCGACAAAGTCTGTCTTATCAGCGAGGCCGTTTTGCTCAGCACCCTCTTTAGCCCGATCAACGAGCGCCTGACTGCCTTCAATACCGATGACTTGTTTGACTTTTGTCGCGATCGGCAGTGTGAAATTGCCCAGTCCGCAGAAGAAATCGACAACCTTGCAGTCATGATCCAGCTTCAGCATTCTCAGCGCACGGGAAACCATCAGTTCGTTGAGGACGTGATTCACCTGAGTGAAGTCTGTCGGTTTGAATGTAATGGCAACATTCGTTTCGCGGTGGCGAAGCTTGAGTCGATCCGCATTTTCCAGCTCAAGCGGATAAATACTGTCCGGGCCCTTAGGCTGATACCAAACAACGACGTCGTGCTCTTTTTCAAAGGCTTTGATTTTTGCCTCGTCCTCCGCGCTTGGCTGCTCCAGAATACGGAACACAAAAGCGGTGCAGTCTTCCGTGCAGGCGACCTCAATCTGCGCGAGTTTCTGACGAATGGTTAAAGAGGCGATCAGATCACGAAGAGGAACAAGGAGATTACTGACTTTTTTCGGCAGGATCTCACAGCTTTTCATATCCGCGATATAGCTGGAGCGTTTTTCATGAAAACCGACGAGCACCGTACCTTTTTTCGCGACGTCACGCACTGAGAGTCTTGCGCGGTGTCGATAATGCCAGGTCAGTCCGAAGATCGGCGGGATCACCTGTTCAGGGCGTACTCGACCGATATGCCAAAGCGCATCCATTAAAACTTTCTGTTTCACCGCAACTTGCGCGCGCGGCTCGATGTGCTGCATAGCGCATCCGCCGCAGCTGCCGTCCTTGACGCCGAAATAAGGGCACTTGGGTGTAACTCTGAGCGGAGACTCGGTCAAAAGATCCGTTGCGAAACTGAGTTCAAAAGAAGGCTTATTGCGATACCGCTCGTAAGTCACTTCTTCGCCCGGAAGGGCTCCCTCGATAAAAACGACCTTGCCGTCGCGATGGGAAACACCTCTGCCTTCCTGATCGAGTGTTTCAACAATGACGGTAAATTTTTCTCTTTCTTTTCTTGCGCGGACCATCAGACAATCCTTTCCAATGACGAATTACTGTTTAGGGAGGATTGTAGTGGGATCCAGAGATTTTCCGTTGCGACGTACTTCGAAGTGGACACGAGACTCTTTGTCATCAGATGCTCCCACGTCCGCAATCTTTTGTCCCTTAGTCACTTTCTGACCCTGTTTCACAGTAATGGTACCGTTGCGTCCGTATGCAGTCACGAGCTCTTTGGTATGGCGAAGGATCACGAGATTGCCGTAGCCCTTGACGTTGCCGACAAAGACCACATCGCCGTCCGCGGCTGCTTTCACCGGAGTGCCGGCAGAGGCTGCAATATCGATGCCTTTATTAAGCGTACTGAACGGCTGGACGATTCTGCCCTTGACCGGCCAGATAAACGCAGATGAGGAGGAAGATTCCGCAGCTGAAGAATTAGAAGACGTTTGAGTTTCTGTCTTCTGAGCTGTCACAGGTTTAGCTGCTGCGGAGGCCGCTGCCGCGGCTGAGGCCGAAGCGGAAGTTTTTTCCTGCTGATGCGCCTGAATTCTTTCGATATCCTGCCGCACGCCAGAAGAAATCGAGAGTTTGATCTGCTGACCCACTCTCAGTTTGCTTGGGTCTGACAGACCATTTTCACGGGCCACCGCGACCGGGTCCAAAGAGTAGCGGCGAGCCACCGCGTAGAGCGTGTCACCGGGCTTTACGGTATATACAGTTGTCGTCGTCGGTCCGTTTGAAATCGGAGCGTTTCCCCCGGTAAAGGAACATCCCGCCGCAATAAGAGCTACAGCAGCCGGGGCTAAAACTTTCAACCAACTCATTCTTCCTCCATTAACCAACTTCTAATGCACGCCGCAAAAAGATAAAGTTTAAACGCAAATGCGCGATCTGTTTACCTTCATTACGCCGGGAATTTGTTCCACCAATTTTTAACGCTGTCTAAAGTCGCATAATTTGTCATATCGACCTGCAGGGGCGTCATACTGATATAACCGTGTGACGTCGCCCAGAAATCCGTCCCCTGCGCGTCATCCTTAGCATCTCCTGCCGCCCCGAGCCAATAGATTTTTTCTCCTCTCGGGTTAATCTGTTCAATCACAGACTGCGCCGAATGGCGGCGTCCGAGTCTCGTTACGACAACACCGTTTAAGCGATCAATCGTCGTGTTGGGAATATTCACATTCAAAAGGAAAGGCGCAGGAAGCGGATTATCCAGATAATTCTCAATAATCCGCTCTACCGTCTGAGCGGCCGAATCCAAGTAAGACCAGCCGGATTTCACCTGAGAAAACGCGAACGAGGGGCAGCCGAACAGATAACCTTCCATGGCTGCGGCCACAGTTCCCGAGTACAGGACATCGTCGCCCATATTCTGACCGCAGTTAATGCCGCTCAGCACCAGGTCCGGTTTTTCTTTCAAAAGCCCCGTCAGTGCAATATGTACGCAGTCGCTTGGCGTACCGTTAATGAAATAGACATCGTCCTGAACCTGCCGAATCGAAAGAGGACGGGTTAGCGTCAGAGAGTTGCTTGCGCCGCTGTGATTCTGTTCCGGGGCCACGACCGTCACATGTCCGAAGCGTTTCATGTGACGGGCAAGTTCCTGGATGCCCGGCGCCAAGTATCCGTCATCATTCGATATCAAAATGTTCATTCGCAATTACTCCGATTCTGCAAGCCACGGGAAGCTGCTGTAATACTGTTTTTCGAACGCTTCAATTTCATTCTCGCGTCTGAGCGTTTCAGCCGCAGCGTCCAATCCGTTCAATAGTTTATCTTTTCGAAGCGGTTCTATCTCGAAACTCAGATTTTTCCCGCCCGGAGTCGTCACGGTCTGATGAACCAAATCGATTGAGACCGTCTTATTATCCGAGTTTTCCAAAACCCGCAGAAGTTCATCGACCTGCGCCTGCGGAAGCACCACGCACAGCAGTCCGTTATTTGCGCAGTTGTCAAAGAAAATTCCGGCAAAAGAGGAGCCGATCAGCGCACGGATGCCGCGTTTTCTCAGTCCCCAAACCGCGTGTTCACGAGAAGATCCGCATCCGAAGTTCGGTCCCGTGACGATAATTTCGGCCTGTCGATACGGAGTCTGATTCAGTACAAAATCCGGATTTTCCGTTCCGTCAGGATTCAGACGAACGTCATGAAAGAGTCCTTCAAGGACGCCGTCCTTATCAATTCTTTTGAGAAAAGCCTTCGGCATTATCACATCTGTATCGATATTTGCCGTAGGCATAGGAGCCGCCGCGGCCGTCAGCTGTATAAATTTATCCATGGTTAGCTCCTGAAATCCGCGATGCAGCCGTTAATACTTGAGCTCGCCACAATTTGAGGCGAGGCAAGGTGCGTACGCGTACCGACGCCCTGGCGGCCCTCAAAATTACGGTTGGTCGCCGACACGCAGCGATCGTTTGCCTGAAGGATATCGCCGTTCATCGCCAGGCAGAGCGAACAGCCGGATTTCCTCCACTGCCATCCCGCGTCTTTAAAGATTTGGTCCAAGCCCTCTTCTTCGGCCTGCTTTCGAATCTGCATCGAACCCGGCACAACCGCGGCGGTGACACCGGGGTGTACCTTTCTGCCTTTGAGTACGGAGGCCGCTGCGCGAAGATCTTCGATTCGGGAATTCGTGCAGGAACCGATAAACGCGTGGGTGATCGGGATGCCGGCAATTTTTTCTCCGGCTTTCAGTCCCATGTAGGAGAGCGCTCGCTGCATATCGGCTCTTCTGTCCGGATTTTGTTCAAGCATCGGATCCGGGATCACTTCGTCGATCGAGACAGCCTGATCAGGGCTGGTTCCCCATGTCACCATCGGTTTTGCGCCGGAGACATCGATCACAGCCTCTTTATCGAACACCGCGCCTTCGTCAGACTTCAAGGTCCGCCAGTATTCAACCGCCTTGTCCCAATTCTCGCCTTTTGGCGCGTACGGACGACCTTTAAGATATTCAAAAATCTTTTCATCGGGCGCGATCAAAGAAGAGCGTGCTCCGCATTCAACCGCCATATTGCAGAACGTCAGACGTCCTTCGGGACTCAATTCACGGACCGCCTCGCCGGTGAATTCCACACAGCAGCCGCCGCATCCTCCCGCACCGAGTTCGCGCACGACATGAATGATCAAATCCTTGGCACTGACATCTGAGGGCTTTTTACCGACCAGATGCACGCGCATATTTTTTAGACATTTGTAATTCAGAGCGGACGTCGCAAGGTAATGGTAAATGTCGGATGTGCCGATGCCGAAGCCCAGACATCCGAACGCGCCGTACATCGCTGTGTGGCTGTCGCCGGCGCCGATGACCATGCCGGGCTGTACTCTGCCCTGCTCAACCATGACGACGTGCTCAATCCCCTGATTCGGACTGTCGTTGTTGTAAACCTCGAGGCCAAATGTCTGACCGTTTTCCTCGAGGTACTGTACTTGTTTTCTCGCGTTTTCTTCGGTCGGATAAATCGGGCGATCCGCAGCGGAAGGATTCACGTGATCAATCGTGCCGAGTGTCGCAGAGGGCCGACGAACTTTAAGTTTGTTCTCCCGAAGCAACGTAAAGGCCTGAGGGGATGTGTATTCATTGACCACTGTCCGATCGATAAACAGCAGACGTTCGCTGCCGTCTTCGTCGTATTTGCGGATAGTGTGTGTATCGAGCAGTTTCTCGTATAGCGTTCGCGGATTCATGGATACTCCCGGAATTTTATTATTGCTGCGGTCCGCCTGTGGGGCGCACATTCGAATAACTTTAACCGCTAAAACACTTTATTTCTATTAGGCGCAATACGGAAGCCGTGTTTTTGTGCGCAGAAAAAAACAAACCGCAAGGAACAACACCTTACGGCTTACTTATCGAAACAGCGTATTGAACGCTTTCTTTTATGCTTTCGCGAGCTTCATATTTGTCGACATAGCCGGCTTGACCTGTTCTTTTTTCGATTTCTCGGCTTTTTTAGCCAGAGAGATCAGCTGCAAAGAAGCTCCCGCCAATAAGAGTCTCGTCTTAATTGGAAGCGATTCAGACATAAACACCTCATAAAAATTCTATGAGGGTAATTTAAACTTGCTTTATGACAGCTTTATGACATTTAGCATAAACGCTAATAGGCCACCAACGTCTTGTAACCTTTTGACTCCAAAATATCTTTAATCCGATCCAGCTCCTGCGGAGAAGCTTTTTTCAAAGTTTTCAGCGGTGTCTCACGATCGATCGTATAGATCATCACCTCGCGGGGTTTGATTTGATCCAAAACCTTCAGCCACGGCTGAACGTATTCATCCGTCGTGTTGTTGATTTCTTTTCCGTCGACACTGCCTTTGAGGAACATGGTCTGAACGATCACATCCCCTTTGAAGTTTTCCAAGCATCGAATGATCTCCTCGACGTCATACTTCGCATTAGGCCGATCCACCAGATGAATGAAATCCTCATTCACAGTATCGAGCTTCATAATCGGATTGTCGACCAATTGAAGCGCCTCCATAACCGAAGGGCGATTCACAAAGGTGGAATTCGATAGGACCGATATTTTGGCGTTCGGTACATATTTGTCTCTGAGTTCAATCGTATCGCTGATGATCTCGAGGAACTTCGGATGCGAGGTCGGCTCACCGTTTCCGGCAAATGTAATGACATCCGGGATCATGTTTTTTGACAAGAGTGCAGCCAGTTTCTTTTCAAGCGCAGTCTTGACCTCTTCCCTGGTCGGAAGCTTCGGCTTGGTCTCATTCTTAGCGTTTAAACCGCACTCGCAGTACACACAGTCAAAGGAACAGACCTTTGCCGACGGCGGAAGAAGATTAACGCCTAAAGACAGTCCGAGTCTTCTAGAATGAATCGGCCCAAAAATCGGCGACGGGAAAAGAATGCAGGACATGAATACCTCCAAAACGATGCTTGAGGCTAGCACGTTCCGGGCCGAGTATTTCAGTTATGAGCGTTGCTTTGGGAAACAACTCTGGAGAAAATTTTGAAATCAGAAAGATAGAACAATTTATCCATCTGATTTTAAATAATTTATAAAAATGTTGGCACTAAAAAGATCGTTTAACGAGCTAATTTAAAAAGTGCTCGGGCGGCAGGCTTCGAACGACACTAATAAATCAATAGGTTAATGTACGCATAAATCAAATTGGTACATTTATTGGCACATTTGAATTTTTTGATCCGCTGAGCGGAGCACTGAACATTCTAATTTCTTTTCGTGTAAGTTTTAACTTTCAATAGACGCCATGATAGCAACACCTTTCCCGGTTCTAAGTGCACTCGGCCTTCAGCTGAGGGTTTCCGTCGGGCACGCCTAGCCGGAAGTTCTCGAAATCAGCTCTTCTGACCCGTTAATCTCTACCTCTAATTTTAGCTGCGTCCTGAAATAAAAAAGCCACTGTGTGGACGGCCAGAAAAGGCAAAGCCTTGGATTTTTCCGAGGATTTAAATGAAGACGAATTTAGATTTTAAGATAACAATTTAAGCAAAGCGGGGAATCTATAGACAGACGGACGCCTGCCAACCCCCGAATATACCTTTTCGATTAGGTTCGCAGAAACTAATTTATTTCACTACTGTCCAAAATAAATTTTTTCGGAACGTCTAGATGCAAAGATGCCGAATCTTCGATAAATTTAAAGTTCCCAGCAATAAAAAATCGAAGGATTCGGCATGCAAAGAGCAACAATATCCATGTTTGCGCAACTTGTCCAGTCAATGGGTTGCAAACTTGAATTTCAACATTTAGTCAACAAGCATCAGTCAGACAAGGCATCCAAAGGCTTCTCAAGCTGGAGTCAATTTATTGCAATGCTTTTTTGCCAACTGACGGGGGCAGAGTCACTTAGGGAAATTTCTGACGGTCTTTTTTCGAGTCTAGGCAAACTTAATCATATCGGAGCAAAAGCGGCATGCCGCTCTACTTTAGGCTACGCTAACCAGAATCGCCCTTACAAGCTTTACGAGGACTTCTATTACGTATTACCGGATAAATTCCGTCATGAAATCCAAGGGCGCCTTAGCGAACGTTTTACAAAGCCCGTTTATTCGCTGGATTCAACGACAATAAGCTTGTGTCTGCGTTTGTTTGAGTGGGCGCACCATCGCAGAAGAAAAGGCGGAATAAAGCTGCATACGCTTTTGAACAACGACCTATGCTTACCGGAGGTCATTGTTGAGACCCCGGCCAAAGTAAGCGACATTAAAGGTGCAAAGAGCATTCTGGAAAATATTCCAAAGGGATCCATCGTAGTGATGGATCGAGGCTACAACGATTACAGCCTGTTTAAAAGGCTCAGTGAAAAAGGCGTAACTTTTGTAACTCGCCTTAAAGATAATGCCGTACATACACCTTTGAGGAAAGGTCTTATACAAGAGGATCCTGATAAGAAATGGGGACTCTACAAGATGAGCTTTACCGGTACTCAAGCACGAAAGCATTGCGAAGATATGCGATTCAGAGTGGTCCAATGGTATGACGAAAAAACCGATCGTTGGTTTGAGTTCCTCACCAACAGCAAGGAGTTAACTGCTCCCGAAGTTGCCGACTTGTATAAGGACCGTTGGCAAATTGAGTTGTTCTTTAAACGCATAAAACAGAATCTGGTCATTAAATCGTTCGTAGGGACAACAGAGAACGCAGTTATGACACAGATTTGGACAGCTGCCATAGCCATACTTCTGCTGGAGCTATTGAGGCGCCGTTCCAAGTATAACTGGACGTTTTGCAGATTAGCCAGATACTTCAAGTTAAACCTTATGACCTGTAAATCGCTAGAACATAGGCTTAACAAGCCGGATATAAAGGAATGGGAGAGTCCTCCGGAATCGTCACAGGGCTGTCTATTTTCTTGGAGAGGGGGTTGATTTCACCATTTAGACTCCGGCGACGGTAAACCCCGATAAATTCAGATGGCAAGTTTTAAAATCAAATTATTTTGGACAGCAGTGAATTTATTTACTAAGTGAGAGGCAACTTGCTGCGATAGATTCTGTTTATATTTTTTCCTGAGACCTGGGATGGAAAATATTGGATTAGCGAAAATGTAATCTAACGAATTTATCGCAAATGAGGAGTTCGTGGCATTTACAAACTTTTCTTTTGATTCTTCGTACAATCTTGTCATGTTAATTAACAGGTTAACATTCGCTGTGCAGTGTTCTATAACACCGTTCAAGAAAAATTCTATCCAGGGATTCCAATCGCCATCTTTAGAAATCATTCCTATGGTTTCGTAATACCTGTCACTATGAGATTGAAGGTATGCGCTCATATAGAAACAAGGTGTGCTTAAAATCTTTTTATCTGCTAAAAACAAAGTAATTAATAATCTTCCCATTCTTCCATTGCCGTCCAGAAATGGGTGGATCATTTCAAATTGAGCATGATTTCTCTCAACGATTCGAACGGTATTCTCAATGGTTCGAACGACGATTCTCAGCGTTCGAACGGAGCTAATTTTCAGTGTTGTCATTTCCTGAAATCGGTTGACTACTTGATGTTGTTAAACCTAGTTAAAGTTTACTGTTTAAAGAGTAATCCCTG
>NZ_WSRP01000025.1 GCF_009767915.1 Parasutterella muris | reverse complement strand
TGCTCTAGCATACCTACAAGACAATAATTTTAAAAAGCTCTCAACTCCCTGATAATCAAAGGACTGAGAGCTTTTTTATTTGATAAATTCTGCCAAACTCAGGTTTGATCACGGAGCCGTCCGCACGAAGAACCTGGAACTTGTCATTGGTTCTGACACCGCCGATGGTTCCCATCGTTGACGGAATGACACGAACTGCGTAGAAAGGAGCCTGCTCGAACGGAACCAGGAATTCAGGATTTTTATCGAAAACGGGGTCCTTCTTGTCTTTGCAGGCCTGGTTGTACTGATCCATCGTGGCTTTCAGCTGAGCAGCGGGAACGCCCATCGCTTTGGCGAGCTCTTCCCAGTTTTTACCGCTGACAACGATTTCCGGATCGTTGTATTTGGCAAGCAGAGCGGCCTTATTCGTGTCTTTGCTGTCCAGGATTGCCCAAGCGGCTTTCTGATTGGCGATCGGATCAACAATGTAAGGCAGGTCTTCCTTAACGAAGCGTTTTCCGTCCTGGTTCACAAAGACGTCATCTTTGTACACATTCTTGGTTCTGAAGGTATTGTTCAGTTCCCTCTTTGTAGAAACCGGACTGATACCCATGACCCAGCCGTCTTTGAAGCCTGCGGCGCCCACTTTCTGAGCCATGATAATGCCGTCACCGGTGGCGCCGGGCGTCGCATTGGACACATCCGTGTAGGGTGCGTAGGAAGGAACGAATTTTTCAAGGAGTTCTTTATTTCTGGCAAATCCGCCGGTACCGAGAATAACGGCTTTTGCACGAATTTCGATTGGCTGTTTGCCTTTCATGGCTTTGACGCCGACGACATTGCCCTTGCTGTCCGTGATTAATTCTTCAGCCTTAGTTCCGGTCATGATCGGAACACCGGCATTGTCGAGATAAGTTGTGAATGCCTTGACGACAAAGCGGCCGCCCGCAGGAGAAGAGCCTCTGCCGGAAGCAGGAATCGGAGATTCTGCCGGTGCGTGCGCATAATTCGGGCCGCCGTAGCCGAAGGGGCGCGGAACGGCAAACTTATGGCCGATATCCTTTTCCATCCAGTTGACGGTCTTGTCGAATTCATTAATGATCTTATGCATGCGGGCTTCATCCGGCATGCTTTCATCGGCGCCCGGGAAGGAGCGATCCTGGTCTTTAATCCAAATGTTGACGAAACCGTCATCTGAAACATTCTGCGTACCGGCTCGCTTCTGCGGGTTTGTGTTTCCCGCCGCTATAGCGCCGCCTGCAAGTGCGGAACTGCCGCCGACAAATGCCTGCTTTTCAATAAGAAGTACTTTAGCGCCGTGCTGATGGGCCGACGCGGCAGCAGATAAGCCCGTTCCGCCTGATCCAACCACGACAACATCGGTGTTGATTTTTTCGATATCAGCTGCGGAGACTACAAAGGGAAGGCAGGCTAGTACAACAGAAAGCGAAAGCGTTTTGAATTTCGTCATTTCAAGTTCCTTGAGAGTTTTTTTAATTATGTAGACCGTCGGATAGCTCCCACAGAGCTTCCGGAATGCATTATTATTAAATTATAAGAATGAGCTCAGAAATACTCACGCTTTTTAAGAGCCTCAACGGGTTTGTTCGATTTGATTTGAATTGCTGAAAGCGTTCGTCTGACCGAACGAACAGGCGTTTTGGTTCCGAAAGAAAAGATGTACTGTTTAGCCCGATAATTTCTTTTCAGAGGTCTGGATAAAAACAAACCCGGGACATTGCCCGGGTCTTCGCATCTGGAAATGTTTTTATTTCTGCAGGATTTTTTTGCGAACAAACTGCACAATAACTGCGAAAGTAAAAGGTACCAGCGCAGCGAGGATGCCGACAATCAAAATCAGGGAGAGATTGTTTTTGATGAACGGGATGTTGCCGAACAGATAGCCCGCGCCGACGATAGATGTGACCCAAAGAAACGCGCCGGTGCAGTTGTAGAGCTGGAATTTGCCCATTTCCATTTTGGCAGCGCCTGCGACTAAGGGGGCAAAAGAGCGAACGATCGGGATAAAACGCGCTAAAACAATAGTTTTTCCGCCGTGCTTTTCATAAAAGTCATGAGTTCTCTGAAGGGCGGACTGATCAATCCAGCTGATGGAGCCGTCATAAATCTTATTGCCAAGCCAAGAGCCGATGTAATAGTTCAGTGTGTTGCCGAGGATCGCGCCGAGGGTAATGAGAAGAATCAGCGTCGATACTTCAAGCGCGCCCGCCGCAGCTGCGGCGCCGGAGATGAATAACAGAGAGTCTCCCGGAAGAAAAGCCGCAATGACCAGCCCTGTCTCGCTGAAGAAAATCGAGAAAAGGACAAAGTAGACCCACCAGCCGTAGTTCTCGGCAATGTAAAAAATAAAGTGGTCGGCGTTGCGGAACAGCTCTAAAGCAAGAGAGAAAAAATCCATGTTATTCAAAAAGGCAGACTGACTCATGAAACAAGTGATTCTACAGTATCCCAAGGGGTTTCATTGCCGCATACGGGAAGAACCTAGGGAGGTTTCGGCCTTTCGCTGAAGTCTAGCGGTCCGGATGCTGTCTCCACTTTTTGACAATAAAGCCGATCACAAAGGGCGCGAGTCCCAGCACAATACCGCCGACAAGGATGAGCGACAGATTGTTTTTGATGAACGGGATGTTTCCGAAGAGGTAACCGGCCGTCACGATAATCCCGGCCCAGAGAACGGCGCCGAGTGTTCCACTCGCTTCAAAGCGCAGTCGATTCATCTTGGCCGCACCGGCGACGAGCGGCGCAAAGGACCGAACTATCGGCACAAATCGAGCAAGCAGGATGGTCAGATTACCGTGCTTGGCAAAGAACGCTTTTGTCTTCGCCATGGAGTCCTGATCGATCCACTTAATCGACCCGTCGTAAATTTTATTGCCGAGCCAGTAACCAAGTCCGTAAGCGACAGTGTTGCCCACGCAGGCGCCAAGCGCGATCGCGAAAAACGCCGCGACAGGGTTCAGGATTCCTGCGGCAGCCGCAGCGCCCGTTACAAAGATCAGAGAGTCTCCCGGCAGAAGCGCGCAGATTGCGACACCGGTTTCAAGAAAGTAGACGGTGAATAGGAATAAATAAACATAGGCGCCGTACTGAGCAGCCATATGCGCGATAAATTGGTCGCTGTTTCGGAAAAGTTCCAG
The DNA here is from genome assembly GCF_009767915.1 of Parasutterella muris. Classification (GTDB taxonomy): domain Bacteria; phylum Pseudomonadota; class Gammaproteobacteria; order Burkholderiales; family Burkholderiaceae_F; genus Parasutterella; species Parasutterella muris. The sequence goes on along the minus strand of NZ_WSRP01000025.1, from coordinate 39,467 downwards.
AAATACCGATAAAAAATCCATCTCTTCATGCTCAAACAATCATCCGAAAATAATTTTAGAAAGATGAAGGAGAATCGGCGCCGGAAAGGCCCAAAACAAGGAAATTAAAGACGAAAATGAATAAAGCGAAACAGATTAATTGGTTGCGTCAAAGCGCCGAAAATCTAAAATAATCATATGAACAATACAGCCAAAAATATATACACCGGGCGCGGAATTCGTGAACTTTCCGATCAGCTCGTGAGCCAGATCGCTGCTGGAGAGGTAGTGGACCGTCCTGCGTCCGTTGTGAAGGAACTTGTGGAAAACGCGATCGACGCGGGTTCGACTTCAATCGAAGTGCGGCTGGACGGAGGCGGTATCAAACGCGTCTCCGTTGCGGACGACGGATGCGGTATCCCGCGCGAAGAACTGACGCTTGCGGTAAAGCGTCATGCGACGAGTAAAGTACGCGATTTGGATGAGTTGGAATCTGTCGCTTCGTTAGGGTTTAGAGGCGAGGCGCTTGCGTCTATCGCCAGTGTCGCGGATCTTAAACTCACTTCAAGGGTCGAGGGCTCGGACGCCTTTTCGATAATGGACGGAGAAATTTCTCCCGCATCCGGAACACATGGAACCCGCATTGAAGTTAGTGATCTTTTCTATAAGACGCCGGCACGCAGAAAGTTCCTTAAAAGTGAATCCACGGAACTTGCACACTGTCTTACATGCATCGAGCGGATCGCGCTCGCTTATCCGAATATCGCTTTCAGTGTGATTGTGAACGGCAAGTCTGTGATCAATCTGCCTGCTTCCGGAACCGAGGAACGCCTTTCAAGGCTTATGCCCAAAGACTTTAGAGACGCGCATCGGGCGGTGGACGCCTCTGTGCCGATCGGTAATCTCTACGGCTGGGTCGGTCTTCCAACCGCCGCAAGGGCAAGAGCGGACAACCAGTATTTCTACATTAACGGTCGTTTTGTACGCGATAAAGTGCTCTCCCATGCGGTACGTCAGGCTTATAACGATGTGCTGCACGGACAAAGCCAGCCGAGCTACTGCCTGTTTTTGGATATGGATCCCAAACGAGTGGACGTCAATGTCCATCCGACAAAGAGTGAAGTTCGTTTGAGAGACTCACAGGCGATTCATCAGTTTGTATTCCATGCGGTGGAAGAAGCGCTTGCGCGAACCACTATTGTGGATCCTTCCAGCGGTGAGATTGTCGAACAAAAAGATCCGTCGGCAGTCAATCGTCTTGAGCATACTGCTCGCACGGACTTTCCTCCGCAGCCTGCCGCGCACAAGGGGACCGCGCGTTCTTTGGAAGCTTTCTTAGACTTTGCTTCTCCGGGGTCGCGTCCCCATTCTTCGAGCGCAAAACCATTTCCGACAACGATTGCGGCAATGCGCGTCGATAGGACGGAAACACAGGGACTTTCCGCGGTTTATCACTCCGATCAGAGCCTTCCTCAGGGTCCGCAGCCGTTGGGCAGGGCCGTCGGACAGGTATGCGGTACCTTTATTATTGCCGAGAACGCCCAGGGCATGGTGCTCGTCGATATGCACGCCGCCCACGAGCGCATCCTTTATGAGCGCCTGAAAAAGAGTTTTGACGAACGAAATATGCCGATTCAGGCGCAGCTGATTCCGCTCGTGTTTACGGTCACGGCCGAGCAGATGGCGGTGTTTGAGGAGAGCCGCGAGGAGCTTGAGCGCTTGGGTCTTGAACTCAGCGCGGTGGGTCCGACTCAGCTGAGTCTGCGCGGCGCGCCGCAGTTCCTGGACACACAGATGGCGCAGTCCGGTCCGACCATTGTTCGAGACGTCCTCGACGACATTCGGCAATTCGGCAAAAGCGCGGTCATGACTGAAAAACGTAATGAAGTCCTTGCGCGTATGGCCTGTCATGCGGCAGTACGCGTCAACCGTATCCTGACCATTGAAGAAATGGATGCGATCCTGCGTCAGATGGAGCAGACCGACCGAGCGGACGAATGCAATCACGGCCGGCCGACATGGATTCAGCTTTCGGCTAAAGAGCTCGACAGTTTCTTTATGCGGGGCAAATAATGAACGAGAAACCCGACGCGATTTTGCTGGTTGGTCCGACCGCAAGCGGAAAGACCGCGTTTGCACTCGACTTGGCAAAAAAACTTCCGATCGAAATTATTTCGGTGGATTCCGCGCTCGTCTACAAGGGAATGGATATCGGTACGGCCAAACCAACCGCAGAAGAGCTCGCGTCAGTCCCGCATCATTTAATTGACATCATCACGCCGTTGGAAAGTTATTCAGCCGCTCAGTTTGCAGAGGACTGCACTCGATTGGTTCGAGAGATCCGCGGCAGAGGCAGACTGCCTATGATCGTAGGCGGTACGATGCTGTACGCCAAGGCGATTCGCGACGGCTTATCCGAAGTCCCGACCACCACGCTCGAAGTCCGTGACCGTGTCGCAAAAGAGCTTGAAGAAAAAGGGCTCGCATCGCTCTATGAGCGCCTGAAAACGGTTGATCCGAAGACGGCCGAGCGCCTGAAACCCGGGGATACTCAGAGAATATCGCGAGCGATTGAAGTGTATGAGATGTCGAGGAGACCGATTTCTTCTTTCTATGCCGATCAAAAGCCGCCCGTCTTGAAGCTCCGTTCCTTTGCGCTGCTTCCTCCGGATCGAGCCGAGCTGCATCGCAGGATCGCACTGCGTTTTGATCAAATGCTTGAGGTGGGATTTATCGATGAAGTGAAGCGTCTGAGAGAGATTCCCGGCCTTACGACAAACTATGCAAGCATGAGGTGCGTCGGTTATCGTCAGGCGTGGGAATACCTCGACGGTAAGAAAACGTTTGATGAGTTCCGGGAAAGCGGCATTGCGGCGACTCGGCAGCTTGCGAAGCGGCAGATGACATGGATGCGTTCGATGAAGGATACCGAGCTTTTAGATCCGACGGATCCGAAGAGTTTTGAAGTATGGGAGTGCGCCGCACACGCCGCTTTATAAGAAAGTTCTGAAAATGAAAGAGGCTGCCGAGGCAGCCTCTTTGAGCACTACAGACTTAGACGTTCAGAATATTTCCGCCTTCCAAATCCGTTCTTGAGCCGCTGCTCAGTTTCGCGCGTTCTTTGTCGCGAATTTCTTCGGCTCTGCCGCCTGTCCAATAATCGGCGCCGCGGATTCTAAGCTTTTCCGGGTGGAAAACAGGGTCAAGACCGATGGCAAGCTGTTCCGACAATCGCGCCGAAAGCCGCGTCAGCGCCGAAGGCGCAGCGGACGATCAGAGAGACGACGTCATCGAGCATGTCGATGTGCATGAACACAATCACAAGCGAGAAGATCACGTAGGCCTGAGCCATGAAGGGCACGACCAGAGTTGTGAACGCCGCGATGCGTTTTAAGCCGCCGAACACAATGAAGGAGAGAAGAGCCGCGATGGCGCCGGCGGAGATCGCAGGAGTGATGCCGAAGGCGTTTTCCATGCTGGTCGCGATGGCGTTAGCCTGTACGCCCGGCGGGAAAAGACCGCAGGAGAAAATCGTCACAATCGCAAAGAGCCAGGCGAACCATTTAATGCCGAGGCCTTTTTCGATGTAGAAGGCGGGACCGCCGCGGTATTCACCGTTAATCTTTTCTTTGTAGATCTGACCGAGCGTGGATTCTACGAATGCGGAGCTTGCACCGAGGAACGCAACCATCCACATCCAGAAAACGGCGCCGGGGCCGCCGAACGTGATCGCGGTGGCAACGCCCGCGATGTTGCCGGTACCGACTCTGCCGGCAAGTGTCATAGAGAGGGCCTGAAAGGAAGAGACGCCTGTGACGTTGTCCTTAGGCTGGAAAAGGAGCTGCCACATGTGCCTTAAGTGGCGCAGCTGCAGAAAGCCTCCGCGCAGGGAAAGAAAAAGGCCTGCGCCAAGGCACAGGTAAACGAGCGCCGGCGACCACACGACGTCGTTTACTGCCGATACGATGGATTCCATTGAAAACTCCGATGATGTAATTGGTGTTGTTTAAAAATAAATTAACGCAAAAAATCTTGACTTTTTTCGCTTAAAGATATTTTTTTTATCGGTGTTATCGTAAATACGGTGATTTTTACCGTTTTCGAGGCATTTCTGCTTAAAGTTCACTTTAAGTGCGATAAAAGAAACCGTAAAAAAAGCGCCTCCGAGGAGGCGCTGCATTTTGAGGCCGACAAAACGCCGGCCAAGAGGAAATTTTTATTCGTGTTTGGCTTTTTCAAGGATCGGTTCGGTCACGCCCTGTACGCCGACAAGAGTCATGGCGGTAAGGAAGGCGACCTGCGGTCCCTGGAAGGCGTCGGTGCTGTCCCAGCTTTCGCTTAACGCATGGTTGTTGGCTTCTGTGCCGCCTGCGCCGAGCGTTGTCGCGGGAAGTCCGTAGTAGAGCGGAACGTTCTGGTCGGTCGCGGCAAGAGTGTACTTGTCGAGCGAAATGTCCAGAGAAAGCAGTGCGCCGTAAGCGGCCTGAATGACGGACGCGTCGTCAGCGTTCATACCGGCAGGACGGTCGCCGATCTGCTCGATGATGAGACGGACTGCGTTTTCACCTTCAAGATTCCAGCGTTTGTTTTCATCTTCGCAGGCCTGTTTGATGGTGGCGAGGATTTTCTCGACGAACGCTTCGAGAGAGGGCTGGTTGAAGCTGCGGATGTCGAGTTCGGCTTCGGCTCGGGCCGCGATCGCGTTGACGCTGGTGCCGCCCTTGATGACGCCGAAATTGAACGTGCACTTCGGATCCTGCGGAGCTTCGAGGTTGTCAACCATCGTGATTGCGCGGGCGAGACCGTGAATGGCAGAACCCACGATGCCGAATTTATGCAGGCTGTGTCCGCCCATGCTTTCAAAGATGATGCGGAAGCGCTTGCAGCCGACCGCGCCGCGAAGAATGCGGTGGACATTGGCCGAATCGATTGCGATCATGCCGTCATAATCGTTCTTTTCCTTAAAGAGCGCTTTGCAGCCGCGAAGATCGCCGTTGCCTTCTTCGCCGAGCGTTCCGACAAAAACGATGTCGCCGACCGGCTTGATGTTGTTCTGAGTCACGCAGCGCATGACCTGAAGCATGCCGGCAAGACCGCCCGCATCATCAGAGATGCCGGGCGCGTAGTAGACGTTTCCTTCTTTACGGACGGTGCAGTCGGTGCCTTCTTTAAACACGGTGTCGATGTGCGCGCCGATGACAAGCACAGGGCCGTTTCCGGAACCTTTGACGCGGCCGATAACATTGCCGATCGTATCCTTATGCGCGTTTTCTACGCCGTACTGCTTGAACATTTCTACCAGGGCGTCAGCGCGGACTTCTTCGTGGAAGGGAGGCGCGGGGATTTCTGTCAGCTTGACCTGATCGTCGATACGCTGCTGATGCTGCTCTTCACACTGCTGAATCGCTTTGGCGATAACAGGATCGGCACGCAAGGCGGCGATGACGGCCTTTGTTTTATCGGTGCATACGGGCTTCGGGTCGGTCATTAAATTCTCCTTTGCTGGTTATTTGTGCTAACAAGTAAGTAGCAACTATCCATTCTTTCAGACTTCTGCCGCTTTCGATATAGAGATAACCCAGGTTTGACAAAACCGCTGCCACGTGTCAGCCGCCAGCTAAAGATTTTCGGATTTCGGGGTTTGTCCGCTCTGGAAGTTGACACTGAGATGATTCGTTTTTTAGCGGTATTCTTAGATTTATTTTGCGGACAGATTATGAATTCAGCAGAACATCTCAGTGCGTTAAGAAAATGGATGGTTTCGAAGAAAGTCGACGCCGTTTATCTGACCTGTACCGATCCGCACCAAAGCGAATCCGTGGCAGATCATTGGAAGACCGTTCAGTGGTTTACCGGTTTCACCGGAAGTGTCGCCTGGGCGATTGTGACCGCTGATAAAGCGGCATTCTGGACAGACGGCCGCTACACGGAACAGGCAAAACGTCAGGTGGATGCGGAACTATTTGCGCTTTACAGCATTTCTGATCCGAAGGATCCGGATCGTTTCGATTGGCTGAGAAACCATATTCCGAAGGACGGCTGTCTCGCGCTTGACGCAGGCGTTCTGTCGACAGCGAATTTCCGCAAAATCCAATCCGCGCTGAAGGGCAGAGATATCCGTTTTGAACTGAATCTTGAATCCTTCCTCAATATTTGGACCGATCGTCCGAGGATTCCTCAGGACTCGCTTTATCAGCTTGAAGAGGAATTCACTGTCAGAACCCGAAGAGAAAAGCTGACGGCGCTCAGAAAAGAACTCAGAGAGGCGGCAGGAGAAGGCGCGGTGACGCTTGTCTGCGGACTCGACGATGTGGTTTGGCTCACCAACCTTCGCGGACACGATAATCCGCTCTATCCGTTCTTTCATGCCTATATGGTGGTCGGGCCGGACATTGCGCTTCTCATGACGGATCAGAGAAAAGTCACCGCCGAGCAGGCCGAAGGGCTGGATGCGGACGGAATATTCCTCGTTCCGTACCGCGAGACGGAGAAGTTTCTCTCGCATATCGCCGCCGGTACTAAAGTTGTTTTAGATCCGCATAAGACACCGGTCGCGCTCTTTGAGGCGCTGCCGGACACGGTGGAGATTGTCGAAAGGCCGGATTTAACCGCTGCGCTGAAAGCTAAAAAATGCGCGCGTGAACTCGAGAACATCCATAAGGCGAATGATTTGGAAGCGGCAGCGGTTATTCGGCTCATGCGCTGGCTTGAAAAGACTGTCGGTAAAGAAACGATTACCGAATACGACGTCGGTCAAAAGCTGAATGAATTTCGCGCGCGCTCAGAACTGTACCTGCAGCCCGCGAATCTTCCGATCGTCGGTTTCGCGGATAACGCCGCGGTGATTCATTACCGTCCGCGTAAAGAGGATAGTAAAAAAGTGATCGCCGAAGGTTTTCTTCTTTTTGATGTCTGCGCTCAGTACAAGTGCGGCACGACCGATTTAACAAGAACGGTCGCACTGGGTCTGCTGACTGAAGAAATGAAAGAGGATTACACAGACGTGCTGAAAGCCAACATCCGATTGGCCTCTCAAAAGTTCCCGCTCGGAACCACCGGTGACCTTTTGGACGCGATCGCAAAAGCCGATCTGTGGAACAAGGGAAAGAATTTCCGCCACGGCACCGGTCACGGCATTGGCTATGTATCCAATATCCATGAAGGTCCCGGAAAAATCTGCGTTGAATATGCGCCTGCGTTCCCTTACGCGCGAAATACGCCGCTTGAGGAAGGCATGCTGTTTTCTGACGAGCCCGGTATTTACAGAGTCGGCCGTTACGGCATCCGCATAGAGAACTCGATCGCGGTGCGCGAAGAAGGAGAGACGGAGTTTGGTACTTTCCTCGGATTTGAAGTGATGACCTTCCTGCCGTTTGAGCACAAGGCGATTCTTGCGGAAAAACTGAGTGCATTCGAAGTGAACTGGATTCGGGATTATTACGCCGAGTGCAGAAAACGACTGCGTCCTTACCTGGACGATGAAGAATTCTCGTGGCTTGAGAAAAAGACAGAGTTTTAATCGCTAAACAAAAAACCGGAGTCGATGGGCTCCGGTTTTAAGTGGTCAATGCGTCTGAATTACTTGACGACGCAGGGCGCTTCGCCTTCGGGGAGCGCTTCGATACAGCCGATGGTGTAAACGGTTTCACCCGCTTTTTCCAGCGCGGCTTTAGCTTTTTCGGCGTCTCCAGCAGCGACGATCACAGCCATGCCGATACCGTTATTGAAGACTCGGTACATTTCGTGATCTTCGATATGGCCTTCCTGTTGCAGCCAGTTGAAGACTTCGGGTCTCTTCCAGGAGCCTGCTTTGATCACGCACTGTGTGCCTTCGGGCAGCACGCGCGGGATATTTTCCAGAAGGCCGCCGCCGGTGATGTGCGCCATACCCTTGATCGTGACAGTCTTCATCGCTTCAAGAATCTGTTTGACGTAGATACGGGTCGGTTCCATAACGGCGTCGGCAAGAGTTTTTCCGTCCGAAAGCTGTGTTTCCCAGGATTTTCCGGAGACTTCCACAACCTTGCGGATCAGAGAGAAGCCGTTGGAGTGCGGGCCACTGGAGGCAAGACCGAGCACAACGTCGCCCGGTTTAATCGTCGTTCCGTCGATGATCTGATCCTTTTCGACGATACCGACCGCAAATCCGGCGAGATCGTATTCGCCCTGCGGATACATGCCGGGCATTTCAGCGGTTTCGCCGCCGATAAGGGCGCAGCCTGCGAGTTCGCAGCCGCGTGCGACGCCGCCGACCACTTTTTCCGCGACGTCCACATCTAAGTGGCCGCATGCGTAGTAATCAAGGAAGAAGAGGGAGCGGGCGCCCTGAACCAGAATGTCGTTCACGCTCATGCCGACTAAATCCTGGCCGACAGTGTCATGACGGTTCAGCAGGAAGGCAAGCTTGAGCTTGGTTCCGACGCCGTCTGTACCGGTCACGAGAACCGGGTTCTTATATTCTTTAGAGATTTCAAAGAGCGCACCAAATCCGCCGATTGAACCGAGCACACCCGGAATCAATGTCTTTTTAGCAAGCGGTTTGATACGTTCGACTAATTCATCGCCGGCGTCAATAGAGACTCCGGAGTCTGCATAGGAAAGAGGTTTAGTCATTGCTGGCAGTACTGAGAAGTGAGGATGTAATGCGGCAATTTTAGCGGATAAAGCCCCTTAGGAACTCGAATTTCGGAGGAGCCTTAATACAGACTGAAAAAATCCTCCGCAGCGCTTGCGGATTCAAGTGCCGCTAGCGTTGGGGAGGATGGCTTTGGGACAGAACCGATTTAGGCGGTTTCTGTAGAAAGCTTGGCCGCGAGCGCGGTTGGGCTCATTGCGGTAAACGGGCCTCTGCCGTCGGAGAGGAAAATCGCGGGCGTGCCGTGCAGTCCGAGTCTTTCAGCCAAGCGGCGATTTTTATCAAGGATCTGGTCGGATGCTTCCGAGGAGAGTCCGTTGGGCATCTGATCAAACTTCATCCAGTCCACCAGAGCTTTGGCTCGGTTGGAGCTCGATAAGATGGCGCTTGCCATCTCTTCGGACTCTTCACCGAGAATCGGCCAAAGATAGACATAAATCGTGATGTTGTTCATGTTCGCAAGCGTTTCCTTGCTGAGTTTTTTGCAGTACACGCAGAAAGGATCCATGAAGACGGCAAGTTTCTTGTCGCCTGCCCCTTTCACAACTTTAACCGCGGTCTCTTCAGGCCAATCCATCTCATTAAACTGATGATTCATTTTCACCGCCTTTTTGCTAGCACATGCCGACCACGATAAAACGATCTCAGTCGGAAGGAAGACGTCTGGCTCTCGTATTGAGCAAATAACAAATTGTGCGAACCTTAGTGAAACGCCTTGCGAATGGTTAAAATTCAGGAAGACGAATTTTGCAGACGTATGAATTTAGAAAGAAAAACACAGCTTCCTCTGGCTTTTTTTGAGGATAACAAGCCGACACTTGATAACTTTATCGTTCCCGCCGACGGCGGAGAGGAGTTTTTCGGCGTTTCTTCAAACCGGGGGATCATCGAAGCGATGCGCGAAGTGGCCTCAGGGACAGGCCCGCAGTTTCTTTTTATCTGGGGCGATCAGGGCGCCGGGAAGACACATCTACTGAAGGCGCTGGCGACTCAATCGGAGTGCGTGCCGAAATTCACGGAAGGCGTCTCCCTTTACACCGTTGACGATGTTCAGAACCTGAATGACAGTGAGCGGCATCAGCTTTTTGAGCTGTATAACGAAATCCGCGCGCATAGCGGTACACACCTTGTCGCGGCTTCCGACCGCAGTCCTAAGGATTTTGAAGCGGAGGGCTGGCGCCAAGATCTGACAAGTCGTTTTTCCTGGGGTCCGGTATTTGAGCTGTTCCCGCTTTCTCAAGAAGACAAGCGGCGCATTATCTTGGAGCGGGCGGCTAATCGCGGCCTTACCGTGAGTGACGAAGTGATCTCATGGATGGAGAACAATCTTCCGCGCGACATGCACAGCATGACCACGCTTCTTAATAATTTAGATCGTTACGCGATGGCCGCCAAGCGGCCGATTACGATTCCGCTGATCAAAGAATGTCTTTCTCAGCAGGATGACACCAAGGAAAAATAAGTGAAATACGCTTTCTTTGATTTAGACGGGACGCTTATTCCCGTCGACAGTTCTATTCGATGGGCAGAAACTCTGCTGGATCACGCCGCAGAGGATAGCCGCGAGGCACTGAGAAAAGAAAGGCTTCAGTTTGACGTGGACTACCACAACGGCTGTCTTGATATTCACAAGTTTGACGATTTTGAGATGCAGCTGCTGGCGAGTTTTCCGCGCAGCGAGCTGGATCGGCTCAGAGTCGAATACATGCGTGATTTGATTGAACCGCATATTCTTCCTAAAGCGGTTGAACTCGTGGAGGCCTATCGCAGAAGCGGTGCTAAAGTTGTCATGGTGACCGCTTCGTACCGATATCCGGTAGAGCCGATCGCGGAGCTTTTTAATATGGATCATTTGCTGTGTGCGGAGCCTGAGGTAGGGCCAGACGGCGAGTTCACAGGCCGGTGCGCGAAAGAAAATTTTGCGGCAAGCAAGATCACCGGCGTGAGGGACTATCTGCTCGAGCGAGGTGAACCGACGGACATCATTAAGCAATGCGTGTTCTATTCGGATTCGAAGAATGATCTTCCGCTGCTCGAGTTCATTGCGGACAACGGAGGAAAAGCGGTGGCGACTAACCCTGACGACTTGCTTCGGCAGACGGCCGAAGCAAGAGGCTGGGAGATTTTGGATTTGTTTTCCAAAGATGAAATGCAGTAGGCGCCCCGCGGAGGAAAAAAATTGATCGACCAAATAGTTGAGACAGTACAGAATCTTTTCGGGACCCGAAAAATCAGGCGCAAGCCGCGGGTCATTCCGCATAAAGAAAATAAGATCGACCTCAGGCAGGTCAGCCCGTTTGCGGTTTCTGTCTGCAAAAGGCTGCAGGAGGCGGGCTACAAAGCCTACATTGTCGGCGGCGCGGTCCGCGATCTTCTGATCGGGCATACGCCTAAAGACTTTGATGTTGCCACCGATGCGACGCCCGAGCAGGTGCGCAAGGTAACCCGACGCGCCATCATCATCGGACGCAGATTTCGTCTGGTTCATGTCATCAAAGGAGCGGAAACGATTGAGGTTTCCACTTTTCGCGGATTGACCGCCGAAGGCGTCCAAAAAGATAAGAACGGACGAGTGATCAGCGACAATGTTTTCGGAGAGCAGTACGAAGACGCGGCACGACGCGACTTTACCGTAAACGCGCTGTACTTCGATCCGACAAGCGGCGACGTGCTGGACTACCACAACGGTATGCTCGATATCCGCAAAAAGCGGATTCGCATGATCGGAGATCCGCAGATTCGCTATCAGGAGGATCCGGTTCGTATTCTTCGCGCCGTTCGAATCGCCTCCAAACTCGGCTTCACCATTGATCCGAAAACCGCGGATCCGATGACACAAATGCAGCAGTATCTTGACAACGTTCCGGCGGCCCGACTGAACGATGAGATGCTCAAGATGCTGATGAGCGGGGCTGCGCTGCAGTGTGTGGATTTAATGGCGAAGTACAAGATTGAAGTGCATCTTCCGATCTTTAAGCTTCTGATGAGAGAGCGGGAGAATGTATTTGTGCGCAAGGCGCTTGACCGATGCGACGCACGTGTGCGTCAGGGCAGATCCATTTCTCAGAGTTTCCTTTACGCCGTACTCCTATGGCGTGATGTGGAATCTTATGTTGAGAAGAACTCGAACGCTAAGAGCATGACGCAGTGCTGGGAAAAGGCTGCCGCCGAAGTCAGCCACAGCCCTGTGATGGTCGGTGTCCAGGGACGCTTTATCAATGATATGCAGGAAATCTGGAAGCTTCAGCCTAAGTTCGAGCGCAGAGGCGGCCGCCTTCCGTTCCGTCTTTTGAATCACCCGCGATTCCGCGCAGCGTACGACTTTCTGCTGATCCGAGCTTCAAGCGGCGAGGTGCCGCATGAGCTGGCGGATTGGTGGACCGCGTTTGAGAGCGCTTCCGAGGATGACCGCCACATCATGATTCAGGAAATGGAGCGCGCAGCACGTGTCCGGAAGACTTCTGCAAAAGAGGAAGGAGCAGAGGACAAACCGAAGAAGACGAGAAGGAGGAGAAAGAAGAAAACGGGTTCTCAGCCCGCGAATGCCGCTCTGCAGAGCGAAAGCGTCGAGCCCCAAGAGCTGGCCGCAGCGGCTGAACCGCCGCAGCTTCCCGCTGTGGAGACTATTCAGGAACCGGCTGCAAAACGAAATTCTCCGGCCGCAAAACCGAAGAGCGAGGCAAAGCCTCAGGCGAAAGTTTCAGAAGCCGAAAAGTCCGAAGCTTTTTCTGACGAGCCGAGTGCGCCGAGAACGGTCAGACGCCGCAGAGCGCCGCAGAGATCAGCACTTTTAGGCGGAAGATCCCGAGAATGACGATCGCCGTGATTGGAATGGGCGGAAATATCGGGGAGCCTGAAAAAGCGCTCCCCGAAGCCGTTTTAAGAATTTGTGCGCTCGATTCAGTCAGCTTCCGCACGGTCTCTTCTCTTTACCGCACTGAGCCGATCGACTCGAGCGGCCCGGATTATCTAAATGCCGTTCTTGTAATCGAAACAGAGATGGGCGCAAGGGCGCTTTTAACAGAACTCCTCCGTATCGAAAACGAACTCGGCCGCGTCAGACCCGCGGGTGTTCACAACGCGCCGCGTACCGTTGATCTCGACCTTCTTCTCTATGGTGAAGAAGTCAGTGATGATCCCTTTGTCATACTCCCGCACCCGAGAATGACAGAACGCGCGTTTGTCCTTGTGCCTCTAAATGAAGCGGCGCCGCAGTGTAAGATAACTGCCAAAACAAAAGCCGCGGATTATTTAGCGGATGTGAAAGATCAGAGAATCCAAAAATACAAGAGCCCTAAGCAGTGGCTCAATCTCAACGGAGAATGTACTCATGGAAGAAAACAAAACCCGAAAGCCGGTTAAGCTCGGCACGCTCAGAAAGATGCATCAGGAGGGCGAACCGATCGTCATGCTGACATGCTACGACGCGACTTTCGCTGCGCTCGAAGATGAAGCGGGCGTGGATATCATGCTGATCGGAGACTCTCTCGGCATGACAGTTCAGGGTCACGGCACCACGATTCCGGTTTCAATTGACGACATGGCGTATCACACCGCCTGCGTCGCCTGCGGAAACAAAAACGCCTTCGTGCTTGCCGACATGAATTTCGGCTCTTACCTTGTGAACGAAGACGAAGCGGTTCGCAACGCGGTCAAGCTGATGAAAGCGGGCGCCAATATGGTGAAATTTGAGGGAGGCCTTGAAGTTTGTCCGCTCGTTGGCCGCCTAAAGCAGATTGGTATTCCAGTTTGCGCGCACATCGGTTTTACGCCTCAGTCGGTCAACGCGATCGGCGGATATTATGTGCAGGGCAAAACCGCAAGCGGCGAAGAAAAGCTCTATCAGGAAGCGATGGCGCTTCAGGAAGCGGGCGCGGACATGGTGCTTTTTGAAATGGTTCCCGCCGAGATCGCCTCGAAGATCACCAAAGAGCTCCGTATCCCGACGATCGGAATCGGCGCCGGTGTCGGAACGTCGGGTCAGGTGCTCGTGCTCCAGGATATTCTCGGCATCTTCCCCGGCCGCAAGCCGAAGTTCTCTAAGAATTTTATGGAAGGCGCTTCTTCCATTCAGCAGGCTGTAGCCAACTATGTTCAGGCGGTGAAAAGCAGACAGTTCCCGACTGATCAGCACTCTTTTTAGGAAACGGACGTCATGAAAGTTGTTCATACCATTAAAGATCTTCAGGCTGAGCTTGCGGATAAGAAAAACATTGTTTTAGTACCGACGATGGGAAATCTCCATGACGGCCATCTGCAGCTGATGAAAACCGCCGGAGCGCACGGCGACACGGTTGTCGCATCCGTCTTTGTCAATCGTCTGCAGTTCGGACCGAACGAGGATTTTGATCAGTATCCCCGTACGCTCGAAGAGGACTGTGCCAAACTCGAAGCGCAGGGCGTTGTGGATATTGTTTTTGCGCCGAGCGAAAAAGACATGTATCCCGAGCCTCAGGTTTTTACCGTTCAGCCGGATCCGAAGCTCGCTGACATTCTTGAAGGGTTTTATCGTCCGGGATTCTTTACCGGGGTCGCCACCGTCGTGATGAAGCTTTTTTCGATCGTTCGTCCGAACAAAGCCGCTTTTGGCAAGAAAGACTATCAGCAGCTTCGTATTATTCAGAAGATGGTAGAGCAGTTTGGAATGCCCATTGAAATTATCCCGGTGGAGCTGCAGAGAAATCAGCAGACCGGTCTTGCGCTGTCCTCACGAAACCGTTATCTGAATGACAAGGAGCTTGAAGAGGCGACACTGCTCTATCGTACGGTTAAAGGCGTGAAAGAAGCGCTTGAAGCAGGAAGCTCGGACGCCGACGCGCTTGAAGAAAAGGCGATGGAGACGCTGAGACAGAACGGCTGGCAGCCGGATTATGTCGCGGTTGTCCGCAGAAAGGACTTACTTGCGCCGACTAAGGACGATCTGCTTACCAGAGAGCCGCTGGTGGTGCTTGCGGCCGCTAAGATCGGCACGACGCGTCTCATTGACAATATTGAAGTGTTCTAATCGAACGGTTTCATAAAATTATTAAAGAGCCTCTTTCCAAAACGGATCGAGGCTTTTTTTTGCGTTAAAGCTTATCGCGGAACATGAAGTAGGCTGCGCCGAGTATGCAGAGTCCGGCCCAAAGGTAATCCAGTTTCAGCGGCTCCTTCATGTAAAAGACGGCAAAAGGAATGAAGACCGACAGCGAGACAACTTCCTGCAGGATTTTGAGCTGACCGAGTGAGAGGTCCGTGAATCCGAGTCGGTTGGCGGGCACCATAATCGAGTATTCGAAGAGCGCCACGCCCCAGCTTGAGAGGATCGCGATCCAAATCGGCGCGCTGCTGAGATTTTTGAGATGCGCATACCATGCGAAACTCATGAAGAGGTTGGAGAGAACCAAAAGTGCTACGGTCCTATAGATGACCGGAATAGAAGAAAAGAAATGAGAGAAGTCCATGATTGGCTCGGCACAAAAGAAAAGGAGCCGCAGCTCCTTTTCAAATCTTAGACCTAATTATTCGGCTTTAGGAAGCACGCGCTTCAGGAATGTCTTGGTACGTTCCTCTTTCGGGTGCATCAGAACATCTTCCGGGTTGCCCTGTTCGACGATCACGCCGCCGTCCATAAAGATGACTCGGTCGGCCACTTCGCGCGCGAAATTGATTTCGTGCGTGACGACGACCATCGTCATACCGGACTTGGCCAAATCGGTCATGACTTTCAGCACTTCGCCGACGAGTTCCGGGTCAAGCGCAGAGGTCGGCTCATCAAAGAGCATCGCTCTGGGCTCCATCGCCAAGCCGCGGGCAATCGCGACGCGCTGCTGCTGACCGCCGGAAAGACTTGCGGGATAAGCGTTTGCTTTATCGGCCAAGCCCACGCGCTTGAGCATTTCCAGCGCTTTTTTCTCAGCGGAAGCCTTGTCGACTTTAGAGACGAGCTTCGGAGCCAGCGCGACGTTTTCGAGGACCGTTTTGTGCGGCCAGAGATTAAATCTCTGGAATACCATGCCGAGGTGTTCGCGTACCTTGTTGATGTCGGTCGACGGCGATGTGATATCGACGTCGTTGACATAAATGTGTCCGCTCGTTGCTTCTTCAAGCGCGTTGATGCAGCGAAGCATGGTCGATTTTCCGGAGCCGGACGGTCCGAGGATTACGACCTTTTCGCCGGGCATAATGTCCAGATCGATTCCGCGAAGCACCTGGTTGTCGCCGAAGTACTTATGCAGATCGCAGATACGAATGATAGGCTTCTGTTCGCTCATCGGTTGTCATCTCCTTTACCCAAGTGTTCTTCCATCTTCTTAACGAGATAAGCCAAGGCAAGTGTCATGACCCAGTACATGAGAGAGATGGTGATGTACGGCTCCCAGTAACGAGCCGATGCGCCGGCGACTGTTCGCGCAGCGTAGGCAAGTTCGGCAAGACCGATTGCGGACACCAGCGAGGAGTCTTTCAGGATGGCGATCGCGTTGTTGCCCAAAGGCGGAAGCATGCGGCGGAAAGCCTGCGGAAGGATAATGTGGAACATTGCCTGCCAGTAGGTCATGCCGACAGAGCGGGCCGCTTCCATTTGACCTTTGTCCAGAGACTGGATACCGGCACGGAAGACTTCGGAGAGGTAGGCGCCGGCGTTCAGAGTGATTGCGATGATACCGGCGAGCATAGCGCCGTATGTTGAGCGGATTTCTCTGGCTAAGTCGCCGCTGATCAGCAGTCCCTCGGTCGGATGGATAAAGAAGGGCAGGATCGCGAACTGCATCAGCAGGATCTGCACAAAGAGCGGAGTTCCGCGGAAGAAACTCACGTATACCGTCACAGGCCAGCGTACGCAATATTTCAAAATCTGCCGCCACGGTGCGTGACGCGCGTCCGCAAGACGCGCCATACCTAATGCCATACCCAGGATAACGCCCAAGACCACGCAGATGATCGTGATCTGAATCGTCATCTTGGCGCCTTCCATAAACAAGGGCCAATACTCTGTAATTACCTCATAGCGAAAACCGCCCACGATTACTCCTTCGAGTTAGGTTAAAAAGAGCCCGACCTGTAAAAGATCGGGTTCTATCGGGAAGAAAAGATTAGTCGGGAAGTTTCGGGGCGTCGGTGCCGAACCACTTCTGATAAATCTTGTTGTATTCGCCGCTCTTTACGACTTTATCCAAACCGGCGTTGATTTTTTCGGCCAGTGCTTTGTTGCCTTTCTTGACGGCGATTCCGAAATACTGTTCTTTGAAGTTCGGATCGCGGGTCATGTTGAAGTGTTTGTCCGGATTGTTGCGAGCGTAGAAAGCGAGAACGCCGACGTCACCGATCGCGGCAACAACACCGCCCTGGTTCAGTTCTTCAAGAGCGAGCGGAGTGTTGTCGAAGCGGCGGATGCGGGTAGAGGCTTTGCCGAAAGCTTCGGAAGCGGCTACGTCACCGGCGGAACCGCTGACAACCGCGACATTGCCTTTCTTAAGATCGGTAAGCTTTTCAATCTTGGTGTTCTTGTCTGTCAGGATGAGCTGATGGGCAAGGAAGTAGGGTTTGGAGAAATCGACAGCTTCTCTGCGCTTGTCGGTAATTGTGATACCCGACATGATGATGTCTCTGTCGCCTTTATCGACGGTAGCGAAAATGCCTTCCCAAGGAGTGTTGATAAATTTGACATCAAAGCCTTCGGCTTTAGCGATGGCGCGCATCAGATCTACGTCAAAGCCGACGAGCTCTTTCTGAGGAGTTTCGTATTCGAACGGACGATAGGTAGCACCGGTACCGACAACATATTCTTCAGCGCTGACGCCGGCTGAAGCAGTAAGGGCTGCGGCAGCACAGACCGCCCACAGCAGCTTTTTGAAAGGCATTTCTTGATCTCCAATAAGGTTGAGTGGCCCTGAAAGACGCACATTACTGTAATCATGCCATAGTAGGACGCTTGGGATGTCTTTTCAAGGAACGAGTTTCTCTGTTGTTAGGGTTAATATTAGGTCAGCGACCCGTTTACGAGGATCCAGACGGTTGGTTTTTGCAGGAAAAACTTCACAGCGCTAAATCTCGTTTTTAGTTGATTATGATTTGAACGCGCGGCGCTTCTTGGCGGCTGCCTTGTCAACCCTTATTAAGGACCTTAATGGAAAAAGAAAATCGTTATTCGCGTCATGAGCTTTTAAAGGAATTTGACGCGCATACTCAGGAAAAAATCAGCGCTTCCAAGGTGCTGATCATCGGTGCGGGCGGCTTGGGTTCCCCTGCGTCTCTGTATTTGGCCGCTTCCGGCGTAGGCCGCATCACGATCGCCGACGGAGATACCGTGGATCTCACCAATCTGCAGCGTCAGGTGATTCACAACATGAGCCGCATCGGTATGAATAAGGCGACCAGCGCGAAGGCTTCGCTTGAGGCGATGAATTCCGAGATTGATATTCGAGCCTTTACGCATCGTCCTTCGCTTGAAGAGCTCGAAGAGCTGATTGCAGATCATGACGTAGTGCTGGACTGCACCGACAACACCGCTTCCCGCTACCCGATCAGTGAACTGTGCCGCAGACATAAAAAGCCGCTTGTTACGGCCGGCGCGGTCGCGTTTGACGGACAGATTACGGTTTTTGACTATCGGGACCCGGACTCCGCCTGTTATGCCTGTCTTTTCCCAAATCATGACGGGGCCGACGAGAAGGCTTCGACTAAGGGCGTATTTGCGCCTTTAGTGGGTACGCTCGGATGTATGCAGGCCTCAGAGGCTCTTAAAATTATCGGAGGTTTCGGCAAGCCGCTGACGGGTGAGCTATTAATGGTGGATGCCCGCAGCTGGAGCTGGTGGCATATGAAGTACAGCCGAAGTGAAGATTGCCCTTGCTGCGCAAAGGAGAAATAAATGAGCGTGAAAGTTTTGTATTTTGCTTCCCTGAAAGATAAGGTTCTGAAGGGCGAAGACAGTCTTGAACTGCCGGAAGATGTCACGACAGTCGAGGATTTGATTAATTACCTGTCGGAAAACGACGAAGCGCTGAAAGCCGCATTTGAAGAAATGCCGAGACTTCGCTTTGCCGTGAACCAGGAAATGGCCAAGGAATCGACGAAGATTAAAGACGGAGACGAAGTCGCCTTTTTCCCGCCGGTTACCGGAGGCTGATTTTAAGGCGGCTGCAAAATGGCAGTGACCGCGCAGGATCCGAAGCTCGAAAGGAAATCGAGGCTTACGGCCACTCTGCGCTTTTTTATAACGATATCGCTTGCGCTGGGTATCTCCGCTTTGATCGGAGATCAGCAGATCGGCGGTTTCGCGGCTCTGGGCGCCTTTATGGCGCTTCTGAGTGATACGGAGTCTACTTTAAAGAGCCGACTGGGCGGTCTTTTGCTGACTTTTCTCGGAGTGCTGGCCGCAGCCGGTGTCGGTCTCGCTTTGAAGCACTTGGCTTTCGGGGAGTGGCTGATTCTTGCCGCAGCGTGCTTCGGGCAGAGCCTCATGACTTTTGCGGAGAAGTTCTGGTGGCTTTGGGGCAAGTATGTCCTGGTCTTTCTTTTGATCTCCGTTTTTGATTTCTCGCCGAACCTGTCGGCATTCATCGGATACGCGATGGGTTTTTCGCTGGCGGCTCTGGTGGTCGTTGCGGACCATTATGTCTGGCGCATCGAAAAGCTTGGTCCCCGCTTATTTGATCAGCTCAGGATGGTCGAAGGCGGAACGCGCAATACGACCGCCTACGGACTGATTTCCGCGCTGACCATGGTGACAGGCCTCTGGCTGTCCACGTTTATTGATATGTCAGAACCCGGCTGGGTCGGCATCACGATTATTTATATTCTGAATTCGGACGTTCGTTCCGGCTTCATCCGCATTCTTCTTCGTATTCTGGGTACCGTTGCCGGCTACTTCGCCGTAGTGCTTCTGATGCCTCATATTCCAAATCTTTTTGTCCTCGGAACGGTTGTGGTGCTGGCCTCTCTGGGCATACCTTACTTCGTCGGACGCAATTACGCGCTGATGCAGTTTTTCATCACGATGTACATCCTCTTCGTCCTTGATTGGCTGATGTACGCCTACGGCGGAGACCATTCCATTCTGATCTGGCGTATCTGGGACACGCTTTTAGGCGCAGGCTGCGCCTCGGTTGGTCTGTTTATTTACTGGTTATGGACAAAACGCCACTCAAATACGGGAATATCTAAGTGAATACGAGTGTGGTTTTGTCTCTTTCAGATATTGACAAAACCCACCCCTTAATGGGAAAATTATTAGATTAGTCATTTGAAATTATTGACTTTTTTTCGTAACAGATGTTTAAAAAAATTATGGCAATGGAAAAGACAAATCAGTCTGAAGCGACTGAGCAGAAAACAGAGAAAACCCCCGCCTCGACAGTGAAGAAGGCCGCTCCCGCGCGGCGCACCCGTCGTCCGGCGGCTGTATCCGCAGCGGCAGAGCCGGCAGCTGCGTCCGCCCCCATCTCGCTTGATGATCCCTCTCTCTACATTAACCGAGATATCAGCTGGATTGAGTTCGACCGCAAGGTGCTTGAGACCGCGATGGACCCGTCCATTCCTCTGCTCAACAGAGTTCTTTTCCTTTCGATTTTCTTCAACAATCTCGACGAATTCTTCATGGTTCGCGTGATGAACGTGCAGAGACAGGCACGCATGGGTGCAGAGCCGACAGGTCCGGATAAGATGGCGCCCGCCAAGCAGATGTCTGAAATCCGCAGAAAAGTTTCGGAAATTGTTGAGGTTGCGGAAAATCTCTGGATCAATACCCTGAAGCCCGCTCTTGATAAGAACAATATTCGCATTGTTAAGTATTCGACGCTTCCTGCGGCGCAGAAAGAAACGCTGAATCTTTTTTTCAACGAAGATATTCTTCCGGTGCTGACGCCTCAGGCAGTCGACAAGGGTCGTCCTTTCCCGATGATTTCCAACACCAGTCTGAACTTTGTGATGGAACTTCAGGCGACGACTCCGAACGCTCCGGTGAAAACACGTTTTGCGCGTCTGAAGTGCCCGAACAACGTGCCGCGCTTCCTTTTTGTTTCCAATAAAGACAACTCTGTGACGCCGGATCTGTCGTACGCGACCTCCGACGGCGTGATTGTTCTTTCTGAAGATTTAATCGGGAACTGTCTGGACACGCTTTTCCCGGGATACAAGGTCACCAGCCAGGGCCTTTTCCGAATCACCCGCAACACGGACGGCGAGATCGAAGAAGATGAAGCCGACGATCTGCTGTCAGCGGTTCGTGACTATGTTGAACAGCGCCGTTTCGGCTCTGTGGTTCGTCTTGAGATTGAGCGCGGCATGCCGCAGCGTTTGCAGGACTTCCTTTACTCTCATCTGGACATGCTTCCGAGCCAGGTTTATCGCTGCAGAATTCCGCTCGCGTTCTCTGAATTCGGCCGTCTGATGAAAGAGGATCGTCCCTCGCTCAAATATCCTGCCGACCATCCGAAGATGCTCAAGGCGTTTGACTCGGACCACTGCTGCTTTGACGAGATCCGCAAGCATGACATCATGGTCTACCATCCGTATGACTCTTTCAACTGCGTGCTTGAATTTTTGAAGCAGGCTGCTCGTGATCCGAACGTTGTCGCGATTAAGCAGACGCTGTATCGCGCAGGAAGCGATTCTCCGGTCGCCAAGTATCTGCTCGAAGCGCGCCGCCGCGGCAAACAGGTGACTGCGGTGGTTGAGCTCAAAGCCCGTTTTGACGAAGAGCAGAACATCAACTGGGCCGAAGAGATGGAACGCAACGGCGTGAACGTGGTTTACGGTTTTGCCGGCCTGAAGATTCACGCGAAGCTCTGTTTTGTTGTTCGCCGTGAAAAAGACAAACTGGCGCGCTACACCCACATCGGCTCCGGCAACTACAACGCCGCATCCGCGAAGATCTACACCGACCTTGGACTCTTTACGTCGAATAAGGCCATTAATGATGACGTTCAGGATTTGTTCAACGTCATGACCGGATACGGCCTTGTGAAGAAGTATCGTGAACTTTTAGTTTCTCCGCACACGCTTCGTCCGCAGATCACCGCGCTGATTCAGCGTGAGATTGAGCAGCACAAGAAGCACGGCAACGGTCACATCATCATTAAGTGCAACCAGCTGGTTGACTTTGAAATGGTGAAGGTCCTGTATGAAGCAAGCAGGGCAGGCGTGAAAGTTGAGTGTATCGTCCGCGGCATCTGCAGTCTTCGTCCCGGAGTCCCCGGCGTATCCGAGACGATTACCGTTCGTTCGATTGTCGGACGGCTGCTTGAGCATGCCCGCGTGTACTACTTCCACAATAACGGCGAAGAGGAAATGTACTTCGGCAGTGCTGACCTGATGACCCGCAACCTCAACGGCAGAATCGAGGTTCTGACACCGATTCTTGAAGAGCGTCTGCGCAAGAACATCATGAACCAGATTATTGAGCCGCAGCTCAAAGACAATATTCACGCGTGGGTAATGCATTCCGACGGTTCCTACACCAAGCTCAACCCGAAGAAGGGAGAGAAGGCGTATGACAGTCAGGAAGAGATTGTCCGCAAACTGAACCTGATGAAGAAGTAATCCCATCTTTGTCTGACGCAAATCTCTCTTTCGGTTTTCGGAAGAGAGATTTTTTAAAATGCAGCTCTTCTTTCGTGCAATTTTTAGGATCCGACGCTGTGCGTGAATCGACTTCTTTGAATGAAGCGAAGCTTCTTCTTAACGTTTTAAAGCGAATTCCTCTGAATCGCAAAATTACGACTTCCGAGATTTATGAGCAGCTGACCGCGGCCGGCTTTAAGATGCACCGCAGGTCGCTGCAGCGTTACTTAAAGGCGCTCACTGAAGGGGATATGGGCGTTGAGTGCGATAAAAAGTCGATTCCGTTCGGCTATCGTCGAACCCTCAGTACGAATGATCTGGACCGTGTCGGTATCGGTGCTGACGGATCTCTTCTTCTGCTTTTGGCGCGTGAGCATTTGCGCTATCAAATGCCGCCCGATCTGACAAATTCCATGTCCTATCTGTTTGATGCCGCAGAGCGCTTTATGACGGAAAACAGTAAATCCGCTCCGGAGAAACAGTGGCTCAGCAAAGTCTGTTTTGTGAGCGGGACGCTGCCGCAGCTTCCGCCTCTGATCCGTCCGAAGATTTTTAATACGGTATCTGAGGCTTTGTTTAAGCAGAAAAAACTTGATGTGCTTTACAGCACGAGTGAAGGCGAAGAGTTCGAGCGCCGAATCTCGCCGCTTGGTCTTGTGCAGCAGGACGTACGTCTCTATTTAGTATGCTGCTATGACGACACGACTCAGATTAGAAATTTTGCGCTTCATCGTATTCGAAGCGCAAAACTCACGGATTTTGCGGCTGAAGAGTCCAAGGGGTTTGATTTACGCCGTTATGTGGACGCCGGGCCTTTCAATTACGGGCGTTCCGAGATGGTTCGGCTGGAACTGATTTTTACCAACAAACAGACAGCCGTTAATCTTCGCGAGACTCCGTTTAAAAGAGATCAGCTCATTGAGGAACTGCCCGACGGCACTTATAAATTAACCGTTGATATCGAAGACTCGATGCCTTTAAAAGGCTGGCTTGCGATGTGGCGGGAAAAAGCGGGCGTTATTTCAGAGAAGAAAACACCTCTGAATAAGACATCGCCCTCTAAATAAAGCAAAACCTTCCGTTTTCGGAAGGTTTTGCCTATTAATGCTCTGAATTAGTATTCAGGTACGTAGCGCTTTTTCTGAGAACGCTTGAGTGAAGACGCATAACGAATCCAAGCCTCAGGAAGCGTTTCATCGTCTCTCCAATTGAAGGTACGGATGCCGGCCCAAAGTTTCGGATTCCACATCGGTTCATCCGGGACACGGATAAACGCGTTCAGGCTCGGGTACTCTTTCGGATTGAGCTTCATCATGATCTTCTTGCAGTCGCTCACAAAGTTTCCGTAGAAGTCATCCACAAAGCGATCGAATTTCGTGAAGTTGATCGTGATATTGCGGCCGCCTTCAGGGGCTTTTTCAATCAGGAGAATCGGAGTGCCGCTGCTGTATTTGCCGAGTCGGATGACCAGGCCGCCGTAAGTTTCGTAAACGGACTTCAGGTAATCCGGTGTTGTTTGGAAGAATTCTTCGGCGATCGGGTTAAGGCGCGGTTTTCTGAGCCAAGGCTTATTCGGGATATTCGGGCCCTGGACCGTCATGATTCGAGGATCGGCGAGAACCTCGGGCGGAACGTTGAGTTCCTTGCTGTGAACCATGTTGTCAAAAGCTCTTCGATCGGCGATTTTCTGCATTTGGTCAAGGATTGACCAGACTTCGGGAAGATTCTGCGCGGGCAGATCGAATTCATCGCAGTATCCGTATGCTTCGCTTTCAGCTCTGTAGTTCGGACGCTGATCAAGCGCGTGCATCACTTTCCAGTGTCTGCCCTGTGCGGCGCTCGGCTGAGGCCAGCGGCTGTCGATTTCTTCCTGAACTGGTGCTGCGGTTTGGCCAGACTCGTCTTCCGCTTCGAAATTCATTTGCTGCTGACGCTGAGACGCGTATTGAGCGTTGTCTTTGCGGCGGTCTCTTTGGCGATCTTTGCGGTTGCCGCGGTTAAATTTGTTGGTCTGGCGAGATTCGTGCGGGTTGTATTCCTCAGGAACTGCTGGTTCGGCATTCTGTGTCTGCACTGTTTCGGGTTCTGTCAGCGAAGCAGTAGGAATTTGTGTGTCAGGAGCGGGCTTGGTTTCAATCTGTACGGCTGGAGCTTCTGTTTCGACTGATTCGTGTCTTTTTCTCGGAAGGCGCAGTCTTGGTCTTTCCTGCATCGGAGCGGTATTGACCTGAGTCGGAGCAGTATTGACCTGAGGTGCGTCTGTCGGGGCTTCACTGATAGTCTGTGCAGGGGGCTCTGCGGGTTTTTCCGACGCAGCGACGGGATTAACACTCTCAGCGGGCCGGACCGAGTTCTCAGCGGCTTGGCCTTCTTTATTCTGCATGGCCGCTTTATGTTTCTCTAATTCTTTGACCCACTGATACAGGCTTACGACGTTTACGCCAAGTTCGGCAGCGACGACAGCCGGTTTTTCATGACCGATAACGACTCTTTTGGCCGCTTCAACTTTAAATGCCGGGTCGAATGTGCGACGTGTTCTCTTAGTTTCCATAAATAACGAATAGAAAGTAACCGCAAAATTCCATAAAAGAACCTCAAAGTTCGCAAGAAGCGCCTGAAGGGTTTCGGTCGGGTAAGGAATATGAAAAGACGAATGAGACCGAAACGGTGGAATTAACTCTTTTCTCAAGAGTTGCGGCTTAGTCTTCGAGTGGATTGTAGCTTAAAAATTAAATAATTTTTTTTGCTTTTTTTCGATTTGGGCAGACAAACGCAAAGAAATACAGATTTTTTCGTATGAGCGGGACGCATAAAGCCGCCGTGTAGGGAAAAAATGCCTCAAATTAAAAAATAAGCTTCTGAGCAGGAGATAACAGTAGTTGCGAATAAACTTAGAGCACGCTTAATAATTAGGGAAACTACCTAAAAAATCGCTCGTTTTATTCACCAATACTTCTTCAGAATGCTTGCATCCCATTTAATTTTGTATTTTTTTCTTCGTATGATCGTAAAAAATAAACTGAATACCCGTCTGAGCTGTGTCTTTTTATCCTGCTGCGCAGCATTAAGTTTTTCATCCGCTGCGAACGCTGCAGGCTTTCAGCTGACTGAGCAGAGCGTTGCCGGTATGGGCCGTTCTCACGCCGGTGCAGGTATTGTCGGAGACGACCTTTCTGCCGTGCATTACAACGCCGCCGGTATGACGCTTCTTCCCGGACTGCAGATGCAGGTTGCGGGCACATACGTCGCCCTCGATATTGACTACAAAGGCCTTGATGGTTCAACAGAAAACGGTCGCGATAAGCCCACAGCGGTACCGGCCACCTTCATTACCTATCAGATTAATGATTCTCTTTGGGCCGGTCTTGGCATTACCTCGCCCTACGGCATGAAGATTCGCTACGGCAACGACTGGAGCGCAAGGGAACGCGGTATCAGCGGTTCTATCATCACAGTCGACATCAACCCGAATATCGCTTGGAAAGCCAACGAAATGTTTAGTTTCGGCTTCGGTGTTTCCGCTCTGTACACTCACTCAAAACTTAAGAACGGCCTTCCCGGAAGTCTTTCTATGGGGGGAATGACTGTGCCTCTCGGCGGCGAGTTTGAGTACAAAGGCAGTGACTGGATGTTTACTTATAACCTCGGCATGATGTTCTCGCCGACGGAAGATCTGCGCTTTGGTCTTTCTTATCGCTCCGCCGCTCATGTGACCGCACGCGGCGATTACACAATCCGCGGAAATGGTTTAGCCAACGGTACCGGAAGCGGCAAGGGCAAACTCGAAACTCCGGAAACCGTGTACATCACCGGTACTTGGAAACCAGTTCAAAGCCTCCGTCTTTCCGCCTTAGCGCGCTGGGCCAACTGGAAGAATTTCGATACCATGGATTTCACCATGGATGATCCGGACAATCTTTCCTTTACCCCTCTGGGGCAGTTTGCGGCAGGTTCTAATCCCGTTGCCGGCGCTGCGATCATGGGCAGACTGAGCCACATGCCTCTTGAAAACAATTGGAAGTCCGTTTGGCTCTTCTCTTTGGGCGCTGACTACGACATCAATGAGCAGTGGACGATTCGCGGCGGTATCGCTTATGAAACCAACCCGATTAAACATCAGGAACTTCGTACCGCTCTGATTCCGGATACCAGCCGTCTCTGGCTGACATGCGGCTTCTCTTGGAAACCGACTGCTAACTGGCAGATTGATGCCGCTTACGGCCACATCCGCGGTATCGGCGATCGCGATCTCTACAATCACTCCGGACAGAAGATCGGCAAATTCGAAAAGATGAACGCATGGATGGCAGGCGCCTCTGTGACCTATCGCTTCTAATTTGACCGCTGTCTAAATAGGGTCGACGAGTTTTAATCAGCTCGCCGGCCTTTTTTCTTGACCAAAACCGCAAAAACAGAAAACAACTCGGGCAGTTTTCCGATCAACTGAGTAGCTTTTACTCCTCTCCAGCTCTGCTTTGAATATTTTTCCGTAGAGACAGAGGGACATGATCTTGTTTTTACACTGAGCCCGATGTCATATTGTTAAAAATTGCTGAACAGCGATGATCCAAAATCTGAATTAAGAGGATCGCACGCGGGATTCTTACAATGTGATTTTCTTAGGTTCTTCTCCAGACAACTTCAGCAGCATTGCCATATACACCGGTAAGTACAGGATCTTCCCGTCCCGCTTAATCTCGCCTGAGTTAGACAGAACAATTCCCATTCTGATTCGGCTGTGGGCATTGTTAAGCAATGAGTTTAAAGCACTGTGGATCGTATAGTCTTTGCCGGATTTTACTTCGATGGGGACAACGGTCAGATTGTTGTAATCATCAATCAGGAAGTCTACTTCTCCTTTGTGTCGATTGTCATAATAAAACAGGCTGTGACCAAGGGAGGCAAGCTGCATGGCAAGCGTAGATTCGTAAACAGAGCCGAGGCTGATACTGTTTGCATCACCTAAGATTGCATTGATGTTATTTTTGTATAAAACAGAAGTTAAGATTCCCACATCATTTAAGTAAAGCTTCAAGAGATTTTTCGGCTCGATTGTATAAGTGGGAATGTAGGATCTGTATTTGACTGGACTTCCAAAGATATTCCGGAGTTCGTCAAATAATCTATTTCTTCTAAGAAATTTGAAGCTCTTGCCTTTTTCCCTTCAATAGCATTAAAAAAGAGTCGTTTCTTTTTGTTTTCCATGTTTGACGGGATCATTTCATAAATGCGTTTAATTTTTAGGCGGTGTTCCTCGTCGTATTTCCCTGCATCCAATTCATACAGCTCATGAATTGCATTTTGAATATCTCTGATTTTCACAATGTTCTGTGATTCTAGGAATTCATGAACTGCGTCAGGCATTCCTCCGACCAGCAAGTATTTTTTGAATAGATCCAAGAGACGCTCATGAATTGAAGATATCGGACTCCGTTCCGTAATTAGGCATTCCCGTAGGTATTCAATAACGGTGCTGTTTATACTATTGGCAATTAAAAACTCTTCAAAATCAAGCTGATACATCCTGACGATTTCAATGGAGCCTAAAGGTATTGACGTTGATTTCTTCAGAGTGATTCCAAGAAGTGACCCGCTTGCAACATAGCGGAAGCGACCTTCCTTTCTGAGGAATTTTAAAAGAGTTAAAAGTTCCGGATATTGCTGAATTTCATCTAAAAAAATTAGAGTGTCATCGCGCGTGCCAAATGATGTCCCGGCAAGAGAAGCTAAGGTGAGATAAAAGTCCTGAGTTGTTTTAACTTTGCCAACGAGCCTGTTACCCGCTGAGTCTTCGACTAAATTAATCTCGATAAAATTTTTAAAAAGCTTTTCCCTACGTGTCGTATAAGAAATGATTTTCCTATTTGCCTGGCACCAGTGAGTATCAATATTTTGTCGCTGTTTTTCAAAGAGTCAGCAACTTTTTTCTCTAGTTTCCTAAACAACATGTCAACAAGGGTTCTCTATTGAGGGCAGGGTTCAAATAAAAAGAAGCAATAAAAATACACTTTTCAATAGAAAAACAGGTATCAAAACTACACTTTTCAATAAAAAAAAGCCGAAAATTGCACTTTTCAAATTTTTTAGTTGGTTTGCCATTGAAATCTGTTCAAAAAAACAGTCAGAATTAAACTGAAGCCCATTTGATTTGTACTGCAGATTGAACAAGTGAAAGAGCCGCTGAAGCCCAATCCTGAGGACGAAAGTCTTGCGCATAAGGACTGAGAGCAAGAGCTCACTTGTACAAGCGGCTGAACAAACAGTCGATGCAAAACTTAATTGACCGGCTAGACGGGTTAAAGTTAATGACCCTAAGAAGCCCGGCAAGACCGCCGCTCAAAGAAACAGTAATACAAAGGCGATCAGCTCTTCTTTGGGCTGATGATTTTCCCTGCTTTAAAGAAAAAATCAAAGACGGCTAAACGCCATCATCGCCTAAATTGCTGACGGGACCGTCAGATCACTTTTAGATAAACACCCCTATATTCATTATGGACAAGCAGAATTAGTAAAGAGAGAGTTATCTTTTTAGGAGAAACTTAATAAAAATCACCGATTCTACGAACAAATAGCAATTTGTTAGGTTAGTTGTATTAAAAATTTGGTATTAATAAGTTTTCAAAAATTGGGTAATTGTTTTTTATAAATAAATCGGAATCGAATTGTTTGAAGGTAAAAAAATACAGTTTTTTTAAGAGGTTATACTGTCTTTTGTCATTAATTAGTATCTTTCCGCATGTAAACAGACTATACTTAAAACAATTAAAATCATCAGAGGTAAAGCCATGAAGCTATCCAGGAAGCCAGATTGCGTTTTGTCCGATATTAAGAAACAGCTATTGGCCATTACCGACATCGACAGCAAATGTGCAAAAGAACTCGAAGGGGTTCACTTTATACGTTGGGAAGAAGGTGATGAGTACGGAACCAGAAAATTTGGTTCTCTTATTACAAAAGCCGCCGTTTTTCTGATCGTCTCCGGAGGTCTGAAACTTCTCTTCTGCGGTGAAGAGAAAGTTTACGGGCCCGGCGATCTGTTCCTTGCCGGTACTTCTATTCCGCTTTCCTACGAACATGTCACCGAGGGCAAGGAACCTTTCCTTGCGATCGAGGTCGACATCGATGTCAGTGATATTGAAAATGTGCTGGAATATTTGGACGAGAAATACTTCCAGTTCATTACGAACCAGCCGACGAAAGCCTTTACTGTCACAAAGGCCGATGCCAATGTGCTGACGGTATTCCAGGATCTTGCGGCGCTCGCCGAATCCGATCTTGAAGAACGCATTGCGGGTCAGTTTATGAAGCGCTTCCTCTACCTTCGCATCTTCATGACGCCTGCGGGTTCCTCTTTCTCGCAGCTCTTCCGTCCTGACAGAGTGGAGTCTAAGGTTCGCATTGCGGCCGATCTCATTGTGGATCACATTGCCGATAAACAGGAACCAAGCGTCATCTCTGAGCAGATTGATCTGAAACCGTCGCTCTACCACCACTATTTCAAGGAAGTGATGGGCGTTCCGCCGGGACAGTTCAGAAAGTGGTGCCGAGTCACGGAAGCACGCCGTCTC
Source organism: Parasutterella muris (assembly GCF_009767915.1). Classification (GTDB taxonomy): domain Bacteria; phylum Pseudomonadota; class Gammaproteobacteria; order Burkholderiales; family Burkholderiaceae_F; genus Parasutterella; species Parasutterella muris. Next base: position 9,743 of record NZ_WSRP01000025.1, on the reverse strand, counting down.
ATGATTGAGGACGGGCTGCCCGCGACACAGGCCTGCTACAAACTCGGCTACGACAACCTGACGTACTTCATTATTCAGTTCAAGCAGGTGTTTAAATGCACCCCGGGCAAGTTTATTCAGGATGAGCTTCAGTCCTATCCCTGGCAGCAGCTGCTGATCCGAGAGGGCTACAAGTTCAAATAGTCGCTATTGACTAGAGACAGCCGTACAATAGCTGTACGGACTATCTGAGAGGCCGGAGTTTCCGACCTTTTTTCTAAGTGCGGAAGGATAAAAATCTATGGACCTCAATACCATTCAGACCCCGGCCCTTTTGTTGGATTTGAATAAATTCACGGCAAACTGCGAATTTATGAAAGACAAATGCAGCCGCCTTGGCGTGCAGCTTCGGCCGCATTTAAAAACAGGTAAAAGCATCAACTTCGCAAAGGCCCAGATGACCTCTGCCTCAGGTCCGGCCACTGTTTCCACGCTTGCTGAAGCAGAGTATTTTTTCGCGCACGGCGTTAATGATCTCATTTACGCGGTCGGCATCAGCCTTGGGAAATTTGATCGCGTGCTTGCGCTCAGAAGTGCGGGCTGCGATGTAAAGGTTATTCTCGATAATGTCGAGACGGCCGTTATGTTCAGTCAATACTGCGATCAGAAGAAAGTTCCGTGCCCAGTGCTGATTGAAATCGACTGCGACGGCCATCGCTCCGGTGTTAAGCCCGACTCGGATGATCTTATTGAAATTGCCCGTGCGATCAAAGGCGAAGCTTATTTCGCCGGTATTTTGACGCATGCGGGAGACTCCTATAAGTGTGTCGGCGAGCAAGCCTGTCAGAAAGCTCAGGAAAATGAAAGAGACTCCCTGGTGCGCTGCGCCGATCGACTGAAAAAAGCAGGCTTTGAATGCCGCATCATTTCAGCCGGTTCTACGCCGACCGCAGTGTTTGCTAAATCTTGGGAAGGCGTCACCGAGGTGAGATGCGGCGTTTACTGTCTTTTTGATTTGGTTATGGCCGGACTAGGCGTCTGCACGAAGGAGCAGATCGCGCTTTCTCTGCTGGTTGAAGTGATCGGACATCAGAAAGAGAAAGGCTGGGTTATCACAGACGGCGGATGGATGTCCATGTCGCGCGACAGAGGGACTTCCGCTCAGGCGGTTGACCAGGGCTACGGCGTTGTCTGCGATATCAGCGGAAAGATCTATGACGATCTGATTGTCGGATCCGCCAATCAGGAACACGGCATCATTGTTCGCCGCGACGGTTCTCTGATTGATCCGAAAGATTTCCCGGTCGGTACTCGCCTTCGTATTCTGCCGAATCATGCATGCGCGATGGCCGCTCAGCATCCTCAGTACTTCGTTGTCAAAGACGGCAAAATTGACGCTATTTGGAACCGTATTTACGGTTGGCAGCCTAAGGAGCTCTCTTTATGAAAGAAATAATTGTTTCAGATCTTCCCGCCCCCAACGGGCACTATTCTCATGCCGTCGTTTTTAACGGTGCGGCTTATCTTTCCGGAATTCTGCCTATGGGTGTAAAACCGGAAGACAGTGTGAAGGCTCAGTTCAAGGCTGTGTTTGATGTGATTGAGAAAATCCTCAGCGAATGCGGCAGTGATCTCAATCAAGTGGTTAACTGCAGAATTTACATTGCTGATCTGAAGGACTGGCCGGAAATTAATGCGCTCTACGCGGAAAGATTTGGTGCGCACAAACCCGCCCGAGTTGTCGTTCCGGTAAAGGAACTTCACTTTGGCTATCGCTTGGAAGTTGAGTTGATGGCGGCAGTTTAACTTCGGTTTTATCCTTTTGGTTTAGGCCCGAATTCTTTCCGAATTTGGGCTGAATTTTTATAGAGGCAGCCCGAACGATATTTAAAGTATCGTTACTGACAAAGGATTTAGCCTCTATGAAACTTAATAAACATATTGCAGCTCTGTGCATCGGCACATTCTGCCTAGGTGTGGCTGAACTTGGCATTGTTCCTGTCCTGACGGATGTCGCTCATTCTCTGCATGTCTCCATTCCTCAGGCGGGTCTGTATATTTCTGCTTACGCCGCAGGCGTCTGCGCTGGCATTATCGTGCTGCTTGTTTTTGCCCGCAGCGTAAATCTAAAGTACACGCTGCTTGCGGCGGCCGTTTTAATTTTGGTTGGCAACGCGTCGGCGGCCTTGGCTCAGAACGACTATATGATGCTTGCCGCACGGTTTATTTCCGGCTCTCCTCACGGAATTTTCTTTGCGCTTGGCGCGGTGGCCGCCCAGCGGCTCGCAGCAGAAGGCGAATCGGCGCGTGATATTACGCTGATGGTGCTGGGTCAGACGAGCGCAAATCTCGTCGGCGTGCCGCTTGGCTCGTGGATCGGATATGCCTTCAGCTGGCGGATTATTTTTATGACGATTGCCGCGCTGTCGCTTCTCTTAATTGCGGCGCTGATTTACTGGCTGTCAAGCCTTCCGGTACAGAAAAAAACGTTAAAGGAATTGATTCAGCCGCTTCGTTATCCGCATCCGTGGATCATTCTTGCCGGCATCGCGATCGGAAGCGGCGGCTTCTATGCTTATTACTCTTATGTCGATCCGATTATGAGTAAAGTCTCAGGACTGCCTGCTTCGATGATGACTCCGGTGATTGCGCTGGCAGGCCTGTCAATGTTTGTGGGCAATGTCGTATCGGCGCCGCTCACAAAGCATTTTAACGATGAGACGCTCGTCTTCTCTGGTCAGCTTTTGATTGCTTTCGCAGCGCTCGGCGCTTATTTCCTTTCCCGCGATGAAATCACTTCGATATTTATGATGTCTCTTGCGGCTTTCGGGTATTTCTTTATCGCAGGTCCCATGCAAGCGCTGGTGATTAAAGGGGCGGGCGACGCCAAGGTCATTATTGCCGCTTTGGGACAGATCGCTTACAACGGCGCCAACGCGATCGGAGCTTATTTAGGCGGAGTCGCGATCGACGTGAGCGGTATCGCGTCCGAATGCGCGCTTCCTTCTTTGCTCCTGGGATTTGTGTCATCGGTCCTGTTTTACTTTGTTTGGCGCAGCAGCAATAGGAATGATTTAGCTGGCGACTAGTGGTTCTTTTTCATGTGTCACATCCTTTGTGACGGCTCATGTAACTGTTTGTATGATTTGCAACAATAACCAAATTAGGTTAAATGTTGCAAATTTAAATAGGTATTAACCATTAGAATTCAAACTGTCTTGATAAAGGAGACAGTTATGAAGATGAACAAATTACTATGCGTTCTCGCCGGTGCTTTCGCATTGAGCTGCGGAGCTGCACAGGCTAACAATATGGAAAATGATGAGTACAACGGCTGGTTCAACGGAAGCGGCCCTGTCGATCATACGGTCAGCGAAATCAAAGAAGACGCGGCACCGTTCCAGTTAGTCGAACTTGACGGGAACCTGGTCAGAGGAATCGCCGGTGAAACATATGTTTTCCAGGATAAGACCGGTGAAGTTGTCGTCAACATCCCCGATGAAGTTTTTGTCGGTCAGGTTGTCAACGCCAACACTCCGGTAAAGATTCAGGGTGAAGTCAGACCCGATATGGCTCAGCCTGACACGGTCGATGTTTATACACTGGACGTTGTTGACTAAACCTTAACAGTCGAGACATCTGATTTTTCCGCAAATCCGCCGCATCCACGGGTTCTGGCGGCGGAATGCGAAGGCTCCGCAGCGATAATAAGCTTCGGAGCCTTTGATATTTACGAAGCAGCGCTTGTGTACTTAGCCGAGTTTGCCGGTTCTGCGAACCTCTTCGTCAGCCTCTTTTCCGGTGATGCATTCGGGCACAAGTTTCATCATAAAGACATATTGAAGTGAATGCTGAATTTCTTCCTCATTATCTTCGACTCCTTTGCTGTATTTGTCCGCCATTGCGAGCAGGGCTTCCAGTTTTTCATTTAGATCCGTGACTGGTTTGAGCGTTCCCCATACCGTTACGCTTTTGTAATTGTTTGCGCGAAGCTTAGGGACTACTTCGCTTTGTCCCACAACTGAAAAGCTCGTTTTCTTTGTTCTGGCAAAACAGTCATGCTTGTAGCCGCGCGGCGATCCGTGGAAATAAATGCTCCCGTCATAAAGGATGTAGGACAGAGGCACACTGTAGAGGTATCCGTCGTCTCCGTTCAGCGCAAGCACTCCGTACACGCCGTCCCTGAGTATTTCCTGAGTTTTCTCTTCTGACAGAGTCTGTTTGGTTCTCACTAATTCCTTTCGCATTATCTTTCCCTCTCTTACCGATTAAAAAACACTTCCAAGCCGTCCCGCAGTCTTGAAACCGCTTCCCGAAGCTCATCTTCCGTGAAGTGCGCATAGCCAAGGATAAGACCGCTTCGAGAATTTGCCAGTCGATAGCACTCAGAAAGAGGACGAGCTTCGATTCGATACTTTTCGTCAAGAAATCTGCAGATTTCAATGTCGTTGACGGGGTGGTTAAAAAGGAATGTCACATGCGTACCTTCATTTTCCCCTTCAATACTGCCATAGCGGCCAAGGAGTCGGCCGATTGATCGGACCAGAGCCTGTCTGCGCTTTTCATACATAGTTTTAAGGCGTCTGACGTGCGAATCGTAGAAGCCTCTTTCAATGAATTCTGCCAAGATACATTGATGAACTTCGCTCGAGTGTCGGTCTGTCAAAAATTTCGCGCCTTCAAATACTCGGATCAGCGGCTTTGGTACGACCATATAACCCATGTTGAAGCCCGGATAAATGACTTTTGTGAAACTGCCTAAATAGATACAGCATTCATTTTGGTCCAAAGACGCGAGCGCCGGGTGTGGTTTCTTGCCGTAACGCAGTTCGCTGTCGTAATCGTCTTCTATTATCCAAGCCGAGTTTTTGGCGGCCCAGTCCAGGAGCTTTTCCCTTGTTTGGGAGGAGAAGACATAACCGAGCGGGTATTGGTGGCACGGCGTCACAAGTACGCCTCTGATGTCGCTGTGTTTTTCCAAGCGGTCAGTGTCTATGCCGTCCTGAGTGACGGGAATCGGTACGGGCTTCAAACCGCGGAATTCAAGCAGGTTCACATGCGGCTGGAAGTAAGGATCTTCGACTGCCACTAAGTCCGAAGCTTTGAAGAGGACAGAGGCGCATAAATCGAGCGCCTGCTGAATGCCGGTTGTCGCAATGACCTGATCCGCGCTGCAGGAGATGCCGCGAAATCTGCGGAGATAGTCTGCGACGGCTTCCTTATAAGGCATGAAACCGCCCGGTTCACAATAGCCGTTGTGCAGCCAGGGACTTCTGGATATGCGGCTGACAATAGTGGTCCAATTTTTCCCGGGCAGACTTTCGTGGTCGGGTGCGATAACTGCAAAAGGCAGATTTTTCTGAACGCTGAAACTTCTTGCGTCGGAAGCGACTCTGGCAGAAGCTGGAAGTTCGGCCAAACGAAGAGGGGAGTGTGCATTTGCGCTGTCAGTAGAGAGTTCGGTGAGCGCGTCTGCTGTTTCGGAAACAAAAGTGCCGCTTCCTTTGCGCGAATTGATCAAACCTTCTTCAGTAAGCTGCTTGTATACATGCGAAACCGTGCTTCGGGATACGTCGAGCAGATCGCTAAGCTGCCTGCTGGAGGGCGGCGGATCATTTGCAAGCAGATTGCCGGACTCAATGAGCGAGCATATCGCTTTGTAAAGCTGCTCGGACAGAGGTTCTGAATTCTCGCTTCTGTCTAAAGACAGAGAAGCGAGTCTCGGGTGCACTTTGTTTGCCATATCGAAATTGTAAAAGCATGAGACCGGACAAACGTCCGGTCTCGACACGAGTTATCGATTTACTTTACGGCTTTTTGAGCTTCTGCAGTTGCCGTTCTCAGGTTCTTGATGACGTATGAAGATGTTTCTTCAAATCCCGAAGGATCGTGTACGCCTTTGGAGTAATCAGAGAAGTAGAAACCGGTGGTGTGCAGATAGAGACTGTAAGCGTCCTGAAGTTTCTTGTACTGGTCGTCCGGAATTTTAACTTCACCGACTTTAGCCTTGATAAGGAGGTCGCGAGCTGCCAAACCGTAGCGCTCTAATCTTTCCTTATGGATGCGGTAGCGCTGCTGAATTGTGGCGACCATATAAGCGGCCTGTCCTTCACTCCAGTTATCTCCGTTCGGATTGCCATGGCAGTCGGAACGAGCGCAGGTGTTCTTATACTTCAGGGTCGGAAGACTCGGCTGATGCTCGAGAGTGCCGTTTTCTTTCTTAGCGAAATGGCAGTCTGTACATCCGACGCCTGCTTGGCCGTGCTTGGATGCAACAACAGTTTCCATATGGTAGTGGTCGGTGGAAACAGTCTTAACTCCGGTCGCTTTATCGATTCCGTTATAAAGACCGAGGCCGCGAACCAGATTCCAGCGCTCCAGCGGATTGCCGGCAAAATACGTACCGACGGACCATCCGTTTCTGTCGATCGCGTTCTTTTCATGCGCTAAAGAGCCGTCGCTGTCCTTGTAGAAAGTTTCCGAACGGTTGTGGCCCTGATGGCACTGTCCGCACATGTAATTAGAGTTTGCCTTATCAAGAATCGCAATCTTTCTCGGGTATCCGCGTACACCCATTTCGATGACTTCAATCTTCGGGTAACCGGTTTTGCCGACGTTTTTCTGATAGTTGGAATCCTTAAAGTCTTTATGAGACATAGCCTCGATCAGATGATCGAACACAATGCGCGGTTCAGCTGAGTGAGGATCGTGGCAGGTAATACAGTTAAAGCTGTTGTTGACAGTCTTAAGTACCTTGTGGTCCGGATCGTCGAACGCTAAGGGCGCTTTCGGATCTCTCTTTCCGAGGTATGCGTAATCGAGCATGTTGTCATTCGTCTTGCACTTTAAGCAGTCCGAGCGGCCCATGATTTCGCGGCCCTTTTGCGGACGCCATGTGAGTGAAAGCGTCTTGGAGGGTTTGATCTTGTCACCTTCCTCGGGGCGGGTGTCAGTGAGTGCTTCCCAGAGCGGAGCGCCGGGCTTGGAAAGATCGGTGTACTTTTTGTACTGATATCTTCCGTCAGAACGGACGTTGGCAAGGTCGGTCACGATGCTGGAATGGAATCTCGGCAGCCTGAACTGAACATCACGGAATGAGTTGTCGCCGGTGAGTTCTCGGAATTGAGCATAAGTAGGCGGCGTGTTCTTCAGGGCCCACTCATAGTGATATTTCGGGTCCATGATGTCTTTGTGCTGCTCAGTGTGGCACTGTCCGCATGCTGCGTATTCAAAGTGAGTCGTCGGCCGATTCTCTTTACTTGGAGCGCTCATATGCTCCTTAGGAATGTCATGGCAGGCGACGCAGTTGACGTTCTTGTGGGCGCCTCTTGTTGAAAGCGTTTTAATTGCTGAGGCATGACATCCGAAGCACTGGTTTGTGTTAACCGGGTCTTTTGCAGGCAGGGTGTCCGCGGCGACAGCGGAAAGCGAAAACAAACTGAGGCTTAATAAAAGCAAGCTGGGTATTTTTGCTGTTTTCATTTTTGTCTCCTTAAGATTGACTTCATTTTCCAAAACAATCTTTTTGAAGAGCAGTCCACTTTATGACTGTTTCAGCAGTCCACTTGGGTTTGTCCTGAGATTGTTTCTCTGCGAACAAACAAATGCTGTTTTGACGTTTTTTGTCTTACCGGAGCAGAGGGTAAGTTTTATTAAAGTCCTATCTTATTGGGCTTATTAAAAATAATTTACCCTTCCTTTCTTCTGCCTCAGCTGATAAAATTAAGACCTAACGAAAAGGATAAAAAATGAAAAAATCAGCCCGGAGATATATCGAAAACGTTCGTCTGATGGACGATATCTTTTTTGAAGTTTTTTTCAAAGATCAACCGCAATGTATAGAGGTTGTGATTCACGAAATTTTCAAGCAGTTAGGGTATCCGCTGGTTAAAGTCAAGAAAGTCGAGGTTCAGAAAAACCTTAATGCACTGGATAAAAGAACAGTGAGGCTCGATGCATTGGCCGTGGATGAACAAGGGAATCACATCAACATCGAGGTTCAACGCGTCGTTTCGAGTAATTTGGAAAGGCGCGCACGTTACCATTCTGCGCTGCTTGATACGAACAGTTTGGAAAAGAACAGTGATTTTTCATCTCTGAATGAGTGTTACGTGATATTTATTACAGAGAAAGACTTCAAAAGAAAAGGATTGCCCGCGTATCAAATTGAGAGGATCTGCGTTCAGGACAATACTCATTTCAGAGATGGAACGCATATAATTTTTGTAAATGGTGAATATCGCGGTGAAGATCCTATCGGCAAACTAATGCATGATTTTTCTTGTAAAGGAGCTGACGAGATGAAAAACGAAACTTTGGCAGAACGCATGCGCCTCTTTAAAGAGACAAAAATGGGCCAGCGCGAACTTTCGGGTATTGAACTGGATATAGCTGAAAGTAATTGGGAAGGAGGCCGGCAAGAAGGTCTGGAAGAAGGTCGGCAGGAAGGTCTGGAAGAAGCTAAAACGGACATGGCCGCAAAGTTGATTCTGCTCGGACAGATGTCACTTGAAGCGATTGCGGAAGTGAGCGGATTGCCTATAGAGCAGCTACGAGAAATTAAGTCGAATCTATCTCTTTCTGTCTAGACGTTCTCCGCTTTAAGGGATCCAAAGAGTGCAAAAAGAAACATGGTCAGATCGTCTACGTCGTGAGATAAGAGAAGGCGAGCGTGAACTTTCAGGTATTGAACTGGAGATGGCTGAAGAAGCTTGGGCCAAAGGTCGGGCCGAAGGTTGGGCACAAGTTCAAGCGGAGATGGCTGCAAAGTTGATTCGACTCGGGCAGATGCCGCTTGAAGCGATTGCTGAAGTAGTCGACTTGCCCATAGAGCGACTCCGAGAAATTAAGAAAAATCTTTCACATCCGACCTAGACGCCTTTCGGATTAAAAGGTTCAAAGAATGCAAAAAGATACTCTGGCAGAACGCATGCGTTTATTTAAAGAAACAGGAATAAGCGGCCGCGAACTTTCAGGTGTTGAACTGGAGATAGCTGAAGAAGCTTGGGCCGAAGGTTGGGCACAAGCTCAAACGGAGGTGGCTGCAAAGTTGATTCGGCTCGGACAGATGTCACTTGAAGCGATTGCTGAAGTGAGCGGATTGTCTATAGAGCAGCTCCGAGAAATTAAGAAAAATCTTTCTTGTTCGTGAAAGGTCTCCTGTTTAGGAGGTTCCAAGAATGAAAAGCGAAGTTCTGCGCGAAATAGAGAATTCCTGTGACAGCATAGAAGACGTCTGCAGAAAATGTTCAGGTATTGAGTTGGATATTTATGAAAGGGCGTGGCTGGAAGGTTGGATGAAAGGCTGGATAATGGGCTGGATAGAAGGATGGGCGGAAGCGCAAAAGCGGTTAGTCAAGTACCGAATGGAGGAGGCAGTAAAGCTGCTGCAGCATGAGTCGAAGATGCCTATCGAATTGATTTCTGAAGTGACAGATGTGCCTGAGAGTACGCTTATGAGCGTCAACGACATGCTTATCGATCTAAAAAACCTTTCGGAACAGCTGGATTTGGACCAGCAAAAACTCAGACTTTAGCTAATGTCCTTCGATCTCTAATGAAAGCTTGAAAGATCAAAAGCACACGAGCTGAGCTTCATACCTGAGTTTGGCAGATTCTAACTGACCACTTGGTCGTCAACGGCCATGGGGTCTGTTTTTTTGCCTTTTTATTCATTATTCGCTTGTGGATATGTAGTAGGTATGTTATAATTAGATCATTATTGGAGGTGGTCTATGTTTGTTTCTACTTGCAAGGGTGGCGCC
>NZ_WSRP01000024.1 GCF_009767915.1 Parasutterella muris | reverse complement strand
TCTTTGTCACGTATTTAGCTCTGAGTTTAAGACTGATGCTGCATAAGCGGATGCAGGACGCCAACATTGACCCTGAGCAAGCTCCACGCCTGATAAGTGAACTTAATGCATTAACCGTCTATAAGTTCGCTCCTGAGGGCCAAGTCACATATCTCTGGCACGAGATCCCAAAGCGTTACAAGGAACTTATGCAGAAGTTGAAAATAAAAATCCCCGCCCCGATTTTTGTAATCTAGGAGCGGGAATTCAGGTCCTATCACGAAGGCTTTGTTTCCATTGAGACGAGGCCTTCGTTTTGTCAGCTTCAGCTTTCTCCTCAAGAAACAATAAAAAAAGAGGCCGTAAAACGGCCTCTTGATCTTTTATTTCAAATTGTTATTTTATTTTTTTAAATATTTGCCAAAAAACTCTTTCAGTTTTCCGGCTTCCTGATCAACATATTTCGGAACATAGTACGTTTCAATATGCTGAGCGCCAGGGATCAAATAAACCTCTTTTTCCTTTGTCCCGGTTGCCTTCTTGAATGCGTCATCTGTCATATAGCGAGTATCGGAGACATCACCCGCAATCATGAGAAGCGGCTGATGAATCATTGCCATGTGATCGTCCACATCCCAGTTCATCAGATCCATTAGGCTGCTGGTTGTATAAAGGAATGTGGAATTCGGATGGGCATGTGTTCTGAAATAATAAAAGAAGCCGTCCCGATAAAGCGCAAACGGGAGTTTCTTTGCCTGTTCATCGGTAAGGTCCATTTGACCGGAGTAACGAATATCGCCGACTTTTTCCAATGTTCTGGCTTCTGCCGCCTGAGCAAGACGCTGCTGAACCGAGTCAAGCTGAGAATCCTGAAAGCCGTTTCTACGAACTCGACCGGAATTAAACATACTAATCGTCGCAACAGCCTTGATTCGAGGATCTTTCTGAGCAGCAGCCAGAGTATAGCCGCCACCGCAAATACCCAACGCTCCAATTTCAGCCGCATTCACTCCCGGATATGTTCTAATGTAATCGACCATTCCGTTAATATCTTCGATTCGGTTAGCCGGCTTATCGGTGTGACGAAGTTCCCCTCCACTTGCTCCCTGATAGCGAGCATCGGCGGCGATTGTAATATAACCCATAGAAGCGAGCCTCTCAGCAAATAGGCCTGCCACCTGTTCTTTCACTCCGCCGTTTGGATGAGCAACCACAACAGCAGGATAAGATTTACCTGGTTCATAGCTAGGCGGTGTATAGACATTCGCTTCTACACGAATACCGTCAACCGTATAAGAGACCGGGTGAATATTCACTGCCCCAGCGACATTCTTTGTGATTGCGTTTGCATAAACCAGACCGTAAGGATTCGCATCCGCTACGGCCGCACTTACATTAGTTGTCATAACTGCACTTGCCATTAGAACCGCACAAAGTAGTTTTTTCATGCTTCGTACTCATACTTAGTAATAACAAACCCGTTTTAAGTAATTTAAGACTTTCAGCGGGAACCTGTAATTCAACAGTTGTCATCATAGAATTAGCCAAGGCGTGTCCGTTATGAGATTTTCTCCAAGTTTTGCCTATTCCTATAAGCAAAAAACAGCCGTGTCTTCTAGGGAAGAACACAGCTGTTTCCGTTTTTCAATGACAGAACTCAATTAGTCAGGCTCAGAACTCCTCCAAGCACCATACAGACTCCGGCAATCACGAATATAGAAATAACGTTCAGCCAGAAGCCGGCTTTGATCATATCGCCAATCTGAATGTGACCTGTTCCGAAGATAATCGCGTTCGGAGGTGTCGCAACCGGCATCATGAAAGCGGCAGAGGCGCCAAGTGTCGTCACTAGCAGAACCTGCTCAACAGGAATGCCAAGTACGGGAGCCGCCGCGGCTAGAAGCGGAAGCATGGTCGCAGCAAGCGCTGTATTGGAAGTGAATTCCGTCGCAAAAATAACCAGCGCAGCCACACCGATAACAACTGCCACAGGAGGAAGGCCGGTAAAGGAAGCGGCCTGAGCGGCAATTAGCTGAGCCGAACCGGTTGCCTGAATGGTCGCAGCCATCGTAAGGCCGCCGCCAAAGAGCAGAAGCACATCCCAGGGAATACTGTCGCAGTGCTTCCAGTCCAGAGCGCGCTCGCCTCTTTTGAAGTCCACCGGGATACAGAAGAGCGAGATACCGGCAGCCATCGCAATAATCGCGTCGCTAACCTGCTTGAAGGGACGAACGCCGTCAATCGTGAACGAGCGGATCTGAGCGCCGAAGCACCAGAGAATCACAGTCACAACAAAGACAATCAGAACAACAGTTTCACCTTTGGAAAGTTTGCCCAGAGAAATCAGTTCTTCTTTAATCCATTCCTTTCCGCCTTCAATTTTCTTGATCTGTTCACGGAAAAGCACCTTGGTTAAAAGAAGCCAGCTTAAAGGCATCAGGATCAGGACAACCGGCATACCGACCTTCATCCAGTCGAAAATCGATATATCAATGCCGTAGGTTTGCTGCACGAAACGGACAAAGATACCGTTCGGAGGCGAACCGATAATGGTGCCCATACCGCCGATCGAGGCGCCGTACGCTACAGCCAGCAACACACAGATGCCGAAATTTCTTTCTCCTTTAGTAATTGTGGGAGAGGACGAGCTTTGACGAACAACAGACATGACCGCCATTGCGATCGGCACCATCATGGCGGCGGTCGCCGTGTTGGACACCCACATGGAAATGAAACCCGTAGCGACCATCATGCCGGCAATAATTGCGCCGGGCGATGTGCCGACAATCTGCAGCGTCTTGAGCGCGATACGCTTATCGAGCCCCCAGCGCTGGATGCCGGCTGCAAGCAGGAAGCCGCCTAAGAACAGGTAGATTGTGTCGGAAGCATACGGAACGAGTGTTTTAGCGAGCGTATTTACGTCGCATAAGGGATACAGCACAATCGGAAGCAGTGCAGTAACGGCAATCGGAACGGTCTCTGTAAACCACCAGAGCGCCATCCATAACAGAATAGCAAGACAGGCTTTAGCCGCATGTGTAATGGCGACTGTTTGGCCTGAACCGTTCACATAAGAATCCGGCAGTACCAGATAGAGCAAAAGAGCGAGCAATGGCGCAAGGAAAAGCGCGACAGTTTTCGATAATTTCGAAAACGTTCCCATCTGTGTCGGTGTTTCCATAAAAAATCCCAGAAAAAGATGATTAACGGTGTTTTTCTTTTAAAACAGAGTTTATTTAATCATAATTTTTAGGAATTTCTTGGCTTTATAGAATAATTTTTTCAGTAAGAGAAATTAAAATTTCGTATCATGAGAACGCATACTCATTTTACGCTCTCACGAATGGGTTATTTCCCCTCTGAATGATGCTTATCGACCTGCTTGCTGAACTGAATCTTATACAGATGCGCATAAGGTCCGTCCTTCTGCAGTAGTTCAAAATGAGTACCGGTTTCCACAATCGCGCCCTGATCGAGAACAACAATGCAGTCGGCATCCACAATAGTTGAGAGACGATGCGCAACAACAAAGCTGGTTCTGCCGCTTCTCAGCTTATCGAGAGAGGCTTGAATATATTTCTCACTTTCGGTGTCGAGCGCGCTCGTTGCCTCATCAAGAAGAAGAATCGGCGCGTTCTTAAGCAGAGCCCGCGCGATAGAAACGCGCTGACGCTGTCCGCCCGAGAGCTTCGCGCCGGACTCGCCGATGCGGGTATTGATGCCTTCGGGAAGACTTTGAATCAAGGGAAGCAGATAAGCCGCTTCAGCAGCCTTCATAATTTCCTCTTCCGAGACCTCTCTGCCCGCACCGAATGCGATATTGGCAGCGATTGTGTCGTCAAAAAGCATGACTTCCTGCGTGACAATCGCAATCTGTTCGCGAATACTTGCAAGCGTCAGCTCATTCTGCGGGATATCGTCCATGAGGATTTCTCCCGAGGCAGGAATCATGAAGCGGGGAATCATATTAATGATGGTGCTTTTACCCGCGCCGGATGCGCCGACCAATGCCACCATTGAGCCTGCTTCAACCTTCAGGCTGAAATCTTTGAGAGAAGGCTCAAGCGCCTGAGGATATTTGTAGCAGACATTTCTAAATTCGACTTTGCCCTTAGCTCTTCCAAGTATTTTTGTGCCCGGATCTTTTTCCAGAGGGACATCGATCATTTGGAAAAGACTTTCCGCGGCCGCTGCCATTCTCGCGATCGTTCCGTTGAGATTCGCGAGTTTACGGATCGCGGGCATCATCAGCAGCATCGCTGAAATATAAGTTACGAATTCAGACAGAGAAAGCGTTCCGTGCTGCGCCTGAACCAGGGCAACGAAAACCACGACGGAGACTCCGCACATAGAAACGAGCTGGGTGAGTGGGGTGCCCAGCCCCTTAACAACCTGCTGACGCATCGTCAGGCCCTGCAGACGACGATTGACGTGCCCAAAGCGTTCGGCCTCGAACTTATATGCGTCATAAACCTTGATAAGACGCTCGGATTTATAAGTCTCGCCAAGCACGTTGAGCATGGCGCCGAAAGTCACTTGACTGTCGCTGGTGAGTTTTTTCAGTTTTTTACTGACGGTTCTGAGAATAACGACTAAGAAGGGCGCGACCACCAAAGTCACCGCGGTCAGCTGCCAGTTATGCCACAAAAGCACACACATCAGCGCAATGACCTGCAAAGAGTCTCGCACCAAAACAGTAAGAACTTCTGAGGCACTCGAGAGCGCCTGGGAGGCTTCATTGACAAATCTTGAAACCACTCTTCCGGACTGCTCCTGCTGCACGGTTTCTTCCGGCCAGCGGATCATGTTGTCAAACATGAGACCTCGAATCTGGACCAGAACCTTCTGTGACACCATCTGAAGCAGATACGAGCTACAGAACTGTCCGCCTCCGTGGAGCACCGAGATTCCGATCAACGCGATCGGCGCCCAGATCGCCACCAGACCGTTTTTCTGATAAAAGCCCAAATCCGTCAGTTTGCCCATGAGCAGCGCCATCAGTGACGATGTCGCCGCAGCAATAACCATTGCGATCAGAGCCAGAAAAATGTACCCTTTGTACGGCGGAAGATACGAAAAAAGTCGGTAAAGCGGTTCTTTATTTACGGGATTAACTTTCAAAGAAAACCTCTCTAGTTTCAGTTCGGAATAGTTTAATGTCTGTCTTGGCGTTAGACTACTTATCTTGGTTTCTTACTTTGCAACAGTTTATATGGCAATACTTTTTGTAAGACTGCCGAATCATATCGGCGACGCGGTCATGACGATGCCCGCCCTTAATTTGCTGGAAGCGGCCGGATTTCAGCTTTATCTGGTCGGCAAACCCTTTGTCGGGCAGCTGTTTGAAGGAACTAACCGAAGATTTGATCCGATTGAAGGGAACCTTCTGGACGACATTAAGCGCATTCGAGAGCTTGCTGCGACTGTCGAGCGTCCGAGAGGACTCCTGATGCCGAATTCCCTCGGCTCAGCCCTTCTTTTTAAGATGGCCGGCATCAGCTGTACAGGGCTCGCCACGGACGGCCGCAGCCTTTTACTGGAGCATGCGATTCCGGAGCCTCCGAGAATGCACGAAGTCGAACGCTTTTGGTATGTCGCCTATGAAGCGCTCAAGAGCTGGGGCATTAAGCCGCCCTACTCCAAGCTCACCAAACGCATCAATATGAAGCTTGCCAAACGCAATGAAGCCGGCGCGCGCAATCTGGCGCAGAAAATTCATCTTCCTTCGCGCTACGCGATTTTGGCGCCGATTGCCAAAGGACGTCACGAAGGCAAGGAAAAATATTGGAAGCATTTCAATGAACTCGTGAAGCCGCTGCGCGACCGCGGTATTGAACCCGTGGTCTTCCCGGCTGCCGACGAGGCGGAAGTTTCCCGCCTGGCGGCACCGGACGCGACTATTTACGAGCCCACGTCACTTGGCAACTTCGCAGCACTTTGTTCAAAAGCCGCAATCGTTATCGCCAACGACTCCGGAGTCAGTCACATTGCGGCAGCTGTCGGAGCGCCTCAGGTCACTATTGTCGGCGTAACCGACATTGACCGCACCAGTCCGTGGAACGATAAAAACATTATTGTCGGCAGAAAGGGCAGATGGCCTGAAGTCGATGAAGTTATTACCGCAATCGACGACTGCCTCAAAGCAAATCGATAAACTATAAGGACGGGAGAAATCGTATTTCCCGCCTTTTTTATACTTATGCTGCGACAGTCTTTATGGGCAATTGCTGCGGCGGCCTGTTTTTCGGCCATGGCCGCATGCGTAAAATTCTGCAACGGAACATTCGGTTCGCTCGAGCTGGTTTTTTACCGCTCGGCGTTCACGACTGTTTTTATCCTCTGCCTTTGCGTAGCGAAAGGCTGCTCGCTTAAAACTCAGTACCCATTCCTGCACTTAAAGCGCGATTTCTACGGTTTTGCCTCGGTTGCGATCTGGTTCTTTACTCTGGGAAAACTTCCTTTAGGCACCAATATCACGCTGACCTACTGCACGCCGCTCTTTTTAGCGGCTAACTTTATTATTTTGAGCCGCATCCAGAAACGTAGCGCACCGTGGGGCTCAATCGGCGCTATCGCATTAGGCTTTCTCGGAATTGTTCTTCTTGTGCGCCCAAACTTCTCCGAAAGCGAATTTATCGCCTGCCTGCTATGTCTTTCGGTTGCGCTGATTGACTTATTCGGCTACTGGCAGCTGAGATTTTTAGGCCGTGTCAAGGAGCCGTCTCAGCGCGTGGTGTTTTATTTCGCTTTCACAAGCATGATTGGCGCCGCGCTCGGGGTGCTCCTCTTTACGGACGGTTTCCACAAACCGACCTTGGACAACTGTATTCCCCTTGCCTTAATGGGACTCTTCGCAACCGGCGGCATGCTTGCAGCTACCCGGGCATGGATGGGCGGAAATATGCTTCTTGCCGCCTGTCTCGGTTTCTCCGCTATTCCTTTCTCGGAGCTCATCGGCATCGTCCTGTTCGGCAATATACCGTCTCTGCTGTCCATCCTTGGCATGATATGCGTCTGCATTGCCGGAATGTTCGCGACGGTCTTTACCAAAAGAGAAGAGAAACTGCTTAATGAAGCGGCCGAGAAATCCGCTTCAGCTCAATCCGAAAAACAGTTTCAGCCCAATAATTGAGCACTTTTTTGCGGAAACCTTCAGCTGCAGCCGATTTAATTCGTTCGTTTCCAGAAAAATCGAAAAAAATAACTTCTAAGGGCTATTGGGCAGATATAATTATTAACAATTTAATAATCCTAAATATCCCAAAGGAGCCTTTATGCAATCTCTTACGCTGATTTTGTCAGCCGTTATTGTTGTGCTCACCGGCTGGGCGATTATTAAAAAGTTCCAAGTTAATATGGTTCTTTTCCTTGCCGGTCTTCTGCTCAACGTTTTGGCTGTTATGAACGGTGCAACGAACTTCCTTCCGAAGAACGCTGCCGCAACCGGTTTACTCGGTTTCGATTTCTTCGAATTATTCCGCGCGATCTGCCGCACACAGATTGCCGGCGTCGGTTTCATCATTCTGGTCTCCGGCGGTTTCGCTGCATACATGCAGGCTGTCGGCGCTTCCGACCGCTTCGTCACAGTCTGCGCAAAGCCGATTCAACTTCTTAAGAATCCGTACCTGATCCTGGGTCTCGTGTTCATTGTCGGCCACTGCCTCGGTCTCGTGATCACTTCGGCCGCTGGTCTTGCCATGCTTTTGATCGTGACGGTCTATCCGCTCATCATCAGCGTCGGCTGTTCTCCTCTTGCCGCAGCCGCGGTTGTCGCGAGCGTCCTCTGCGTCGGTTACGCGCCTGCCTCCGGTGTCGCGGTTATGGCTGCCGAATTGGTGCACCTTGACCCGGTTGAATACCTTGTCTCTTATCAGCTTGTTATGGCCGCTCCGGTCGTTCTCGTTATGGCAATCACACACGTGATTGTTCAGAGATACTTCGACAAGAAAGACAATGTTCACGGCGAGGTTGCCGACATCGCTGAGCTTGAAGCCAAGAGAAAAGAAATCGAGAAGACTCCTCTGATTTACGCAGCAATGCCGGTTCTTCCTCTGGTTCTTCTGCTGATCTTCAACAAGATGGTTTACAAGACCATTACGATGAACGTTGCCACAGCGATGTTCCTCTCTTGGTTCGTCTGTTTCCTTGTTGACCTTGTTGTCCGTCGCAAAGCCAAAGAATCCTTCGATCTTTCGTTTGCAATGTTCAAAGGCATGGGAAGTATCCTGACAAGTACTGTCGGTCTTATCTTCGTTGCCGCGTTCTTTGCTAAAGGTCTGCAGCAGGTCGGCCTTATTACTTACCTCATCGATATCGCTAAGAACTGCGGTCTCGGTGTTACAGGTACCGGTGTTGTGCTTTCCGCGATCATCGGTGTCGTGACAGTCCTTACCGGTTCCGGTGTTGCCGCCTTCACCAGCTTGGCCCACGTCATCCCGGATGTCGCTCAGCACCTCAACTCCAACGGTATCGCCATCATGCTGATGATGCACACTGCTTCTGAAATGCTCCGCGCTCTCTCTCCGGTCGCAGGCGTCATCATTATCGTGTCCGGCTTCGCAAAGGTCAGTCCGTTTGCCATTATCAAGAGAACGGCAATCCCCTGCGTTGTCGGCTACCTCACCATGCTGATCATTGTCTCTGTGCTCTTCTAAACACTTGACATTAGTCTGCCAAGACCGCCTCAAAAGAGGCGGTTTTTTTGCGCTTTTGTTTTAACGAAGGTCAATTCACTTTGAGGGTCATCCGCAGCGCAAAAATAGAAATGCCTCCCGGACTTATCTTCCGAGGAGGCACAGAATTCAGGTTTTAGTGAGTGTTAGCTTCTCAGGACCCGAGTCAGGAACGCGGCTGCCGCATCTCTTGCAGCGGGCAGATTGAAGAGTGTGTGCGGCGCACCGGGCAACAGCACAATCTGCGTGTTCGGATTGCTCGCAAGCACTTTGCCCGCATGCCCCAAAGCGCTGGGATTATCGAGGTAGCTATTGACCTGACTGAAGAATTTATCCGTTGCACTCATGACATTGAGCACCGGAAGCATATCCGGAAGGTATGAGTTATGAGAGGCAACGTGATAATTGTCTTCGCAGGACCAGGAGAAGATCATGCGGCCCTTTTCTGCGATCATGCCTTCTTCCGGTTTGTAGCGTGCCGCAGTGACACCGCCTTCGCTGGTTCCTGCAATGATCACTCGTCCGTCGCACCAGGGAACGTTTTTAAGTTCGCGCATTGCGTAATTGAGTTCAGCCAAACGCATGCCGTGAACATCCTCATAGTCAGCGGCCGGAACAGGAGAAGAATAGATCAGACGATCTTTTGTCTGCATAGAATCGGGAATCACAACCGCGACGCGCAGCGCATCGGCAAGCCAATAAGCAAACGTTTTAATCTGCGCATTGACGCCGGAGCTTCCGTGCATAAAGACAACGGTCGGGTGCGATGCGGTTTCATTTGCGAACTCGTTCAGCAGACCGACTTTGGGCGCGCCGCCTGCTTCCGGAAGCACCACGTAAGCATTGACAAAAGTCTCACGAAGCGTCGCTTCGGTATGTTTTCTGACGCTTCCCTGCAGCGAGCCGGTATATTCAATAGTCATGACTTCTCCTTGATCGGTTGGTTATTTGCATATCCTTCTTATTTTATTCGTTAGGCAGTGGCAGCAGACGAAAAACAAGCGGAAACTTTCTTAATTTCAATGATTCAAATCTTTCATTCCGCTTCGGGTGCGTCTGACTAAACAGCAATATCTCTGGCCGGAGATTTGCCAAAAAGCCGCTTATATTCTCGACAGAACTGCTGAACACTCTGGTAACCGACTTCAAAGGCTGCGGCAGTAGCAGAGTAGTTCTGATAAAGCATCAGACGTCTGGCCTCATGGAGTCTCAGTCTTTTCTGGTACTGGAGCGGCGACTGAGAAGTCACCGCCTTAAAGTGCGCATGGAAAGTGGACGGAGCCATAAAGGACATTTCTGCCAGTGTTTGAATACGAAGAGGTTCTTTGTAGTGTTCTTTGATCCACTGCACGACCCTTGCGATTCGCTGATTCGGCATGTCTTGAATACAGAGCGCTCTCAGATTGGCGCATTGACCGTCTGTCAGTGCGTAGTAATGAATTTCTCGAAGGACGGATGGCAGAAGCATCTGCATATGCTGCGGGTTGTCCGATAGTCGGATCAGTCTTTCGAACGCATTGACAATTTCCGCAGAAGGCTTGGCGACACAGAAGGCATTGGGCTCCGAATCACAGGTCGGCAGGCTGTCGGGCATTTTCTCCATTAATTCAGAAAGCAGCTGAGGATCCAATTTAAGCGAGACAGAAATAAACGGTTCTTCTTTGCAGGCTCCTTCAATCCTAAAGGACGTCGGAATTTCAACCGATGTAACAATCATCGTGTCGCCGCCGTAGGAATATCTGAGTGAACCGATATCAATAACCTTGTACCCCTGAACAATAATGGCGATCGAAAGAGTGTAAAAGCAGTTTTTATCGATCGTATCTTCTGTGATCACGTGAAGATTGAGGCCCGGAACCTTGCGCCAACCCTCGTCATGTTTTTGCCATTTATCTTCAATCAGTGTCTTAAGTTCTTCGCAGAGTGTTTTTGCGGCCTGACGGCCTTTTTCGCTTTTTCTGCTCTGCATACACCTTTTCCTTGTGTCGATAAGAAAATCACATGACGTCTGAAGCGCAATTTACGCCTCAGCCCAAATTTAAATGTACTCGATCACAAAAAAGACAAAAAGAAATGATCCTCTTGACATATTGCCCGATCCTATGACCGTTCAATAATAACGGTTAAAAGGTACGCCCAATATTCCGAAGATTTGACGGAAGTTCAACCCGTTTATATTGTCAAAAATTGGCGCACTCGGGAAAATAGGATGTAGGAAACTTCTGCGCGTGACCCTGATCACGAACCAAGGAGAATCCCGGAGAGAAAAAAACGATTCCGCGCCTGACAGAGGTACGAAGAAAAAACAAACCGCAGAAACAGCAAAGCCGCCCAACCGGCGGCTTTGAAAATAAATGGTGGCGTCCTCACGGGGATTCGAACCCCGGTACCGACCGTGAAAGGGTCGTGTCCTAGGCCTCTAGACGATGAGGACAATTGCTTTCCGGCTAATGCCGAATTGCTTAAAACTTGGTGGAGGTAAGCGGGATCGAACCGCTGACCTCTTGCATGCCATGCAAGCGCTCTCCCAGCTGAGCTATACCCCCACAGACTTCAGTTGTGCAACTGAGTCAGGAATTGTGGCGTCCTCACGGGGATTCGAACCCCGGTACCGACCGTGAAAGGGTCGTGTCCTAGGCCTCTAGACGATGAGGACAATCGCTTCCCGGCTAATGCCGAAATGCTAAAAACTTGGTGGAGGTAAGCGGGATCGAACCGCTGACCTCTTGCATGCCATGCAAGCGCTCTCCCAGCTGAGCTACACCCCCGAAAGAAGAGCGATATTAAGGAAGAATTTAATTCCTGTCAACTCCGCCATCAATATTCGCTCAATAAAAAGTAAAAATTAGTTTCCGGCGCGCTGTTGGGCCCACTGATCCATGCCTTCCTTCAGTCGCGCAAGAACTCTGTCACGACCGATGAACTGGAGTGTTGCATCGATTGACGGAGTTTTTTCGGCTCCCGTTGCAAGCACACGAAGCGGAATAGCAAGATGCAGAACCTTGACGCCTTTTTCGTCCATGATTTCTTTCATCAGGCCGTAAATATTGTCTTTTTTCCAGTCAATGGAAGGCGCTTTCTCGACGAAGAGTTTCATCGCTTCAAAAGAGGCCTCTTCTTTATCTTTCAGCAGTCCGGGAAGCGAAGAGGCGTCAACAGGGTTATCCGCAAAGAAGAGCATGGAAGCGTCAGCCAGAGCCTCAAGCGTGTTTTCACGTTCCTTGAGGAAGCCGACCAGGCCGCAGAGGTCTTTAACCTTAGAAAGATCCGCACCGCGTTTTTCCAGTCTGGGCTTGAGCAGCTCAACCAGACGAGCGTTGTCGGCCTTCTTCATGTACTCATGGTTAAGCCACAGAAGCTTCTTCATATTGAACTGGGCCGGAGAGCGGCTGCAGTCGGACAGATCGAACCATTCGGCAAGCTGTTCGCGCGTGAACATTTCATCGTCGCCATGGCCCCAGCCTAAACGAGCCAGGTAGTTGAAAAGCGTCTCCGGCAAAAAGCCCATTTCGTCATACTGCATTACGCTCACGGCGTTTCGGCGCTTAGAAAGCTTCTTGCCGTCTTCGCCGTGAATCAGGGGCAGATGCGCAAATGTTGGCAGCGGAGCGCCGATCGCTTTGTACAGGTTAATCTGTCTCGGAGTGTTGTTAATGTGGTCGGCACCGCGAATGACATGGCTGATCTGCATGTCAAAGTCATCGATCACAACAGCGAAGTTGTAGGTCGGAATGCCGTCGCCACGCATAATGACGAGGTCATCGAGTTCGGTATTAGAAACACTGATCGGACCATAAACCGCATCGTTCCATGTCACAATGCCGTCGTCCGGATTACGGAAGCGGATCACCGGAGTGACACCGGCCGGAATTTCTTTACCGACCGCGTTTTCAGGACGCCAGCGCCCGTCATAACGGGGTTTTTCACCACGGGCCTTCTGTTCTTCACGCAGCTGATCAAGCTCTTCTTTTGTTGTGTAGTCTTTGTATGCCAAGCCTCTTTCGAGCAGGTCGTTGGCAACCTGACGATAGCGCTCAAGGCGGTTCATTTGGTAAACGACTTCTTTATTGTCGTAGTCGAGGTTCAGCCATTTCATTCCGTCAAGAATGGCCTGTGTCGCTTCAGCCGTGGAACGTTCCTGATCGGTATCCTCGATGCGAAGAAGAAATTCTCCGTCGAAGTGACGGGCGACAGCCCAGCAATAGATTGCAGTACGGGCGGTTCCAAGATGCATCATTCCAGTCGGACTGGGAGCGATTCGAGTACGAACTTTCGTAAACATAGTCTTTTCCAAACAAAACCTTAAATAGTTAACTTCCCGCCATTTGCGAGACATAAGGATTAATTTTAACGCTTACAGATGCGCTTCGGATTCAGTATGAGGATTTTCGTTCTAAACGAGTCCATTGTTCACCGCGCATAAAAGGAGCGCGGTTTACCAATGCGTTTTACTGCAAATCACGGCAAATACAGATGTGGGCGGAGAACGGACCGAGTTTTCGGGTTCTAAAAAGAAAGAGGCCCGAAGGCCCCTATCCTGTGTTCGCTTCTCACTAGCTGACGAACTGCCAGAGAATCAGCAGCACGAACTGTCCGGAAAGAATTCTCAGGAACATCGCAAGCGGATAAACCGTAGAGTATGCAATCGCCGAGCAGCTCTTTTCCGAAAGCGTATTCGCATAGGCCAAAGTCGGAGGATCGGTCGTGGCACCCGCGATCATGCCGACAATCAGGTGGTAGTTGAGCTTATAGACGACGCGCGCAACGCATCCAACGATAATGAGCGGAATAATCGTGATAAAGAGACCGAGCACCGCATAGAGCACTCCGTTGCCCTCAGTGATCGCTCTTACGAACGGAGCTCCGGCAGCCAAACCGACACTGGCAAGGAAGAGCGCAATACCGAGCTCTCTAAGCATCAGATTCGCAGAAGCCGTGGTGTAGGTCACCAAATGCAGACGCGGCCCCCAATAGCCCAGCAGAATCGCGACAATGAGCGGGCCGCCCGCCAAACCAAGTTTCAACGGAACCGGCATGCCCGGAATCGCAATCGGAAGACTTCCGAAAAGAATGCCGACCGCAATACCAAGGAAAATAGATATCAGGTTCGGATGATCGAGTTTCTTTTCCTGATTGCCGAGTTTGTCGGCAAGGCGGCGAATAGAACGCTCAGGGCCGACGCAGTAGACGACGTCTCCAAGCTGCAGCGTCAGATTCGTATACGGAAAGAGCGTCATGCCTGCACGGAAGATACGTGTGATATTGACTCCGTCATAGCGGCTCAGGTGCAAATCATGAACGGTAATGCCGTTGACTTCCTCACGCGTCACGCGGATGTTTTTAGCGGTAATCGGAGAGCTCTCAGTCGCCAGATCAATGTCCGTCTCTTCCTTACCGCAGAAGGTCACAATTGCGTCCTTGTTCTCTTCGGCCGCGACAATTCTCATGACGTCGCCGACGTGAACTACGTCTTCCGCGTGCGGACTGATAATTTCTCCGTCATGCAGCAGACGGGAGCAAATAAAGGGACGGCCGATAAAATGACGAATCTGTTCGATGCGCTTACCTTCCAGACCCTGATTCACAATACCGACGTGGAAAAAGATCGGCACGTCCGAATTCTCCTTCTCCGCCTCTTCCCACATTCTGTCCTCTTCTTTGAGATCAATGCGGAAAACCAAACGAATCACAATCGCCGTACCGATAATCGCGACGACACCGAGCGGATAGGCGCACGCATAGGCCACAGCGATATCCTCGCCTTTGTAGTCCAGCATACTGAGCGCTTCCTGAGTCGCGCCAAGACCCGGCGTATTGGTTACAGCGCCGAAATACACACCGAGCATCTGAGCCAGTGAGACGCTGTCGGAGAACATGAAGAACAAAGCGATCGTTACAACGAGACTCAGTCCGACTGCGAGAAGCGTCAGAAGATTGAGCTGAATGCCGCCGCTTTTAAATGACGAGAAGAACGAAGGACCAACCTGAAGACCGATGAAGAAAACAAAGAGGATAAGTCCGAAATCCCTCAGAAAATGCAGAACCGTTTGATTCACGGTCAGACCGAGATAGCCGGCGGCAAGACCTGCAAAAAGAACGAAAGTCACTCCGAGAGAGATGCCAAAAACTTTAATTCGGCCGAGTATCGTGCCAACGGTAATAACGAGCGCGTAGACCAGAAGAATATGCCCTACCGAATTTTGGTCCGTCCATAGGGCTGTTAACCATTCCATGCTTGTGCCTAATCGATTTGAGGTTGATTAAAAAGTTATATCTGTCAGGATGTTGTCTCTGATAATTTTAGAGAAAATCCTTTTTCTTGACATTCAGCCGAAGGCTATAGATTGATGGTTTTCACTAGCAAAAATTGTGCGTTTTATAAATATCCATTTTGCATTTTTCGCAAACAAGTTGCTTCAAAGATGCGCTGACTGTCGGAGCCTTGGCAGGCACTGCAAAAAAATAACCGGACGCGTCGCGCTGTTAATTCAGCGTTCCGCGCCCGGAGCAGGAGCTGTCTTCTCTCAGCCCCTCTGCCAATTAATTAGGCACCGGCGTAATTAGCGCCCTCAATTTTTCTGTCTTCTTCTTTTCCTGCTCTGCGCAGTCCGAGAACGATCGCGGTAATGACAGCAACGCTAAGGACGATGCAGACACCGGCGTAGGCCGGATTATTAGAGAAGCGTCCGACCTGGTAGACGATCGTTGCCGAACAATATCCGACAGCAGTTGTCCACAAGGCGGCAAAGAGCGCCCAGCGGGTTCCGACTTCTCGATAGACAGCGCCCATCGCAGCTCCGCACGGGAGGTACAGAAGAACCATCAGCAGATAGGCAAAAGCACCAAGTTCTCCATCGTAGAGACGGTTCATGGAAGCAATCGTAGAAGACTTAACTTCCTGAGCTTCAGCCTGCTCTTCGACATTGGAAAGGTCGGAGTCAACCGAGATACCCAGCGGATCAGTGAAGAACGCACCAATGTCACCGAAGTTTTCGGAGATAGAGCCGACAGCTTCTTTGAAGGATTCCGCAAGATTAAATCCGCCTTCTTCCTCTTCTTTAGCCTCTTCACCTTCCGGCGCTTTCTCATCCATGGAAGAGTAGAGAGAATCAAGCGTGCCGACCACCGCTTCTTTAGCGAGAATACCGGTGAAGACACCGACGGCTGCCGGCCAGTTTTCTTCCTGAATACCCATCGGCTTGAAAACCGGAACGATGCTCTTACCGATCTGTGAAAGAACAGATTTATCAGAGTCTTCGTTGCCGAACGTTCCGTCTGTTCCTAAAGAATTGAGGAAGCAGAGCACCGCGACGAGGACGACAATGACTTTACCCGCGCGGACTACGAAGCCTTTTAGACGATCCCAAGTGGAAAGCAGAAGATTTCTCAATGTCGGCAGATGGTACGGCGGGATTTCCATCAGGAACGCGCCCGATTCGCCTTTAAGTGCGGTTCTCTTCAGCATAAAGCCTGTCGCGACAGCAACTGCGATACCGATAAGATAAAGCGCGAACACCAGATTCTGACCATTCATCGGCCAGAAAGCGGTTGCAAAAAGAACGTAGACCGGAAGTCTTGCTCCGCAGCTCATGAACGGAGCCATGAGAACTGTCGTGATTCGATCGGATTTCTTCTCCATCGTGCGAGACGCCATAATGGCCGGAACACCGCAGCCGAAACCAACGATCAGCGGAACGAAGGATTTGCCGGGAAGTCCGAGCGCACGCATAAAGCGATCCATAACGAAAGCGGCTCTCGCCATGTAGCCCGAATCCTCAAGGAAGGAAAGCGCGAAGAACATGCACGCGATCACCGGCACAAATGTCGAGACACACTGAATACCGCCGCCAATACCGTCGGCAAGAATGGTCTTAAGCCATTCAGGAGTGCCAAGATATGTCAGCAGCTCTCCAAATCCGTCAATAAAGATCGCTCCAAAAAGGATATCGAAGAAATCTATAAACGCTGAACCGATATTGATCGCAAAGATAAACATCAGGTACATCACACCGAGGAAAATCGGAATACCGAGCCAGCGATTCAATACGATCTTATCGATCTTGTCAGTCAGCGTCTGACCGGCCTGACCAGCTCTGACGATCGACTGCTGAGACACTTTAGAGACGAACTGATAACGAACATCAGCCATCGCCATATCGACGTCTCCGTCATATTTAGCATCAATTTCCTGTAGGATCGGCTCGGCTTCATCAATGGAGATACCCGGGAAAACTTTTAGAATCTCCGCGTCGCCTTCAACAAGCTGTTCAGCGACCCATCTGGATCTCGGAATAGCTTGTTTAGCAAGAATTGCGCCAACCTTGGTAATCGCATTTTCAATATCCGCGCTGAAGACGATAGGATTGGCGGCCGCTTCCGGCTCACTCAGTTGTTTATCGAGTGCCTGTTTGAGCTCTTCAATACCTTTTTTACGACTCGCGACGATACCGACGACCGGGCAGCCAAGCTCATCCTGAAGTTTCTCAAGATTGATTTCAAGACCGTGCGTCTTAGCGACGTCAAGCATATTGACGACCACAACCATCGGGATTTGAAGTTCCAGAAGCTGAGCGGTCAGATAAAGGTTGCGTTCCAGGTTAGAAGCATCGACGATATTGATAATAGCCTGCGCTTCAGAGCTTGCGACATAGTCACGCGCCACTCTTTCATCTTCACTGACGGAAGAGCTCGGCTGAAGCGAGTAGATGCCGGGAAGGTCGACGAGCGTGATTTCGCGCTTATCGATATTGAAGCCGCCGGTTTTCTTTTCCACCGTAACACCGGGCCAATTGCCGACAGACTGTTTCGCGCCGGTCAGCACATTAAAAAGAGTTGTTTTTCCGCAGTTGGGATTGCCTATGATGGCAACGATATTCTTGTGGGTCATGATGGCCGCCTATATTTTTTCAACTTCCAGGACATTAATTTCGGCCTTCCGAACACTCAGGAAGGAACCGCGGATTTTGATTTCCACCGGATCTCCCAAAGGTGCGACTCGGCTTACCTCAAACTCAGTTCCGGGAAGAGCTCCCATAGAAAAAAGTCTTCGGCGGTATTCATTGCTGCCGGGAAGAATTTTTGTGATTCTTCCGCGTTCTCCGGGAACGAATTCGTGAAGTTTCATAATTTCCACCTCGCTTTTACTTATCAGACAGAACGACTTTGACTAAGTCAGCGATATCCCGGTTGACCGCAATTCTGCCGTCGCCGACGGCAACCAGAAGCGGCGCGCCGGGATTATTCGCAAGGACGATCACGGAAACACCGCGCTGCAGTCCGAGTTCGCGAAACTGTCGAATAACGTTTTTATCCGACGAGCTCACTTTTGCGACAATCGCCTTTTGATCGGCTGATAAATCGGTCAGTCTCAAAGCTTGGAATGCCATATGTGTTTCCTTGTCTAAATCTGTTCTTAGAATTCGTGACGCATGC
Source organism: Parasutterella muris (assembly GCF_009767915.1). Taxonomy (GTDB): domain Bacteria; phylum Pseudomonadota; class Gammaproteobacteria; order Burkholderiales; family Burkholderiaceae_F; genus Parasutterella; species Parasutterella muris. Next base: position 25,936 of record NZ_WSRP01000024.1, on the reverse strand, counting down.
CTACGCCAAGGCTCCAGTTTTCGAAGTCGCCTCGGACTTCAGCGGTCTTAAGTGCTTTGCCGCCCTTTTGCCATGCGCCCCAGCTGTAAACCATCGTGCGTTTGGAGAGCGGGTACTCGTAGGCCGCGCCGACACCGAGACGATCGAATTTGTCACGATCGGGAGCCGCGTCCGCATCCTCCAGCGTGACCTTGTCCATAGACTTGATCTTGCCAAAGCCGTAGTTAACCGCGGCCTTGAAAGTACCTCCCGCGGCAGGAACTTCCGCGCCCAGCGTAAAGGCGTTCTGGTTCAGACCTTTGCCGGAAAAGACCCAGTCTTCAGACTGATCGAAGCCGTGGAAATGAGAAGCGTACTGATAGCCGAAATAAACCTTAGCGGCTTCAAAGTCGTAAGCCGCGCTCAAGCTGTAAACCATTGTCGGTTTCACATCGTCTTCGCCCTTATTGTCAAAGCGTTCGACGATACCGGCGAGGTTTAGACCGCCGATTTCATAAGTTGCGCCGATACCGAAGTAGTGGGCGTTGCGGCTCCATTTCTGCGTATCGGCTTCTGTACCGTTGGAGTACTGCAGATGAAGCTGCAGGCCGCTGAATTCCGGAGAACTGTAATGAACGGTGTTGTTATTGATCTGCCCGGTAACAAAAGCGTTTCCGAGACCAATCTGAAGATAATCCGTTCCGAAAGGAGACGCATCCCAAATGGAATAAGTTCCTTCATAGGAAGCGAGGCCGCCGATACGGCCGAACGCAAGGGTGCCGAATCCGCCGCTCACATTCAGAGAAGCCTGTTTAGCCCAGGCAAGTCCGGATTCACCTTCCGCACCGTCATCCATGGTGTAGGAGTTTTCGAGGTTAAAACCGACGCTGTAGCCATTGCCGAGTTCTTCGGTTCCTTCAAGACCCCAAACACTGCCTCCGGCAACGCCGTCCATCAGCTGAACGGTAGCTTTTCTTTCTGAACCGCAACCGCTCCATCGATAGAACCGTAAAGCGTTACGTTGCTTTCAGCAAGTGCAAAGGGAGCAGCTGTCATGACGACAGCTGCAAGGAGTGTCTTAGAGAATTTCATAATTTTGCCTTAATGTGTAATTGATAATAAGAAACATTCCTATTAATCAAAATAAGATATTTTTTTGAATTAACCGCCCTTTCTGATAACAAACCTTCAAAAGGCTGTTTTTTTCTGACGAAGAAAAAGCTGTTTTCTTATGTAGAAGAATTCGTTTATTTATATGATTATTTTAGATTAATTTATATCAATCACATACATATTCATTCTAAAGGCAAACTTTAAGTATTTTCCCGTACTATTAATTTTTGTTGCTTAAATGAAACAAAACCGACTCGTACGAGTCGGTTTTTTTGAGAATGATTTTCCTTTCTAATATTTCACCGGCGCACCGAGTTGCTGATTTAAAAGCCAATCTCTTGCGGCGCCAATCTTATAAGCGTAATCAAAACTATACATATGTTCGCTTCCTCCCTCCGGAGGGAGGACTGAACCAGAGGTAAATACGATGAAGTTTATCGGGTTTCCTCTTTGGAAGAGTTCTTGGGCGAGCATATTCTGTTCGTCTTCCGGAAGTTTTGCACTCCACTCTGCCGCACTGTAAGGAAGTTCATCCTCTCTCAGCAAATTGAGTATCTTTTGAATTTGCTGTCCGGCAGATCCGTCTTTTCCGGCAGCAAAGAAGATGAACTTATCATCAAGCAGCTTATCGTAAGTTTTAGGATCCCAGTGACAGTCCACAAACATACCTGCCGCGAACAATTCAGGGAACTGGGTCATGAAATACATCGACATCATGCCCCCCATTGACTGACCGGTTGTGAAAAGCTTGCGCCGGTTAATCGGAAGAGTTTTGAGAAGCGATTCCAATAGACGAATGGTCATATCCACTTCCTCTGTTCGTTCATATGAATCGTTGACCGTGACGCCTGAATACTCAGGGACAAGAACAAAACAGGGATGCTTGCTTTGGAAATCAGGCTCTGCAAATACCAAGGCTCCGTAGCCCTGAGTTATGGCTGCATCAATAGAGCGGCCGGGAGTACTCGCATCCGCCATGAAAAGCACCAACGGGTATTTCTTACCTCTCACAAGGTGTTCAGGCGTATAGAGTGAATAGTTAAGGATCCTGCCGGTTTTAGGATCACTGAACTGCTGCGCCTTAAACTTAGTGCCGACGGTTTGGATCAGGCCTTGGAGGATTGGGTCGTCCGTCTTGTCGATCACCGGACCCTGGGCCCGGGCGCCCAGCCAGGAGCCGCCTTTTTTTTTACCATAATCTGCGCAGCCGCTTAAAGCTGTCAGACTGAGAACTGAAACATATTTTAAGAATTGCTGTCTTTTCATCTAGTTACCAGCGTCACCGCCGCCCCTATTAAAACGCAACGGAGGCTAGTGTAAGTTTCGTTGATTTTCTATGGCAAAGACGGTGACCAAATATGGCACAAGCTTTGTAAATGTTTTAAAGAGGAAAGGAGGCCGCTAAAGTCGGCATTAATCCGCAGATTTTTGCAGATTTTATACAGAATTTTTAAGCTAATTTATTGATTTTGCAAAAAAATGGTGCACGATACTGGTTTCGAACCAGTGACCCCTGCCGTGTGAAGGCAGTGCTCTACCCCTGAGCTAACCGTGCACTTGAGATATGGGATTCTACACGAATTTAGAAGTTTTGCGAAACGCTTGCCTAGAAGTGACCAAACGACGAATTAAAAGGTTTCGCTCTCGTCACCCGCTCAACCATCGAAGCAAAAACCAAAGTAAAACGCCCAAGACTGCAATCCCTGGGCGCTCAAAGAAAAAGGTTTACCATCTACCTGAAAACCTTAAACGTTAGTATAAAGTTAGTCTTGCGATTTCTCATTAAGTTAGTGGTCGCTTTGATTCTTATGCTTTACTGCTAGCACCTGAGTAAAAGGCCCCGTTAGTTTTCCGCTGGCGGGGCCCGGGTGTTTTTAGATCGGATATAAAAGAAGAACACCGAGGCTGCGACACTTACGAAACTGTCCTGGAATCTCTTCGTCCCGTGTTGACAAGCGAAAAAAGAGCTGAACTTCACAATGCGAGATGAGAATTTGCAAAGGATTTTGCGAGTTTATTTTTTCTCGACGCCGAAAGTCCCATCCCTCAGAGCTCCGATTTGGCATCTAGAGTCCAACCAGCGGCACCACGCTCGCTCGTTTCACCATCTGTAGCTGTTATTACCTATGCCACTTCCAATCGAATTCTTATAGCCGCCGAGACTGATAAATCCTTCGGCTTTCCTCGGAAAACCACTGAGCAAAGATTCTGAACCTTGGCGTGTTCCACGATGTCTTCGTCAGAACCGTAAAAAGCGGAGCGGTCGGTTTTCTCCAGATGCCGAGAATCGGCACAAGAGTCCCTTTTTCAATTTCCTCAAGGCAGAAAAATCTTGGAATATCAATCGCGACGCCTTTGCCTTCCAGGACGGCTTTTTTTATTGTCCACAGACTGTCTGAAGAAAAGTAGTCCAAACAGACAATCGGTTTTTTCTCAGTTCCGCGATAAAGAAATTTAGTGGATTCACGCTCGCGGCCTCCGTATGCAAAAACACGAACCTTTTTAAGATCCTCCACAGTATCGAGCGGAGCGAATTTCTCAATAAAATCGGGAGACGCCACCGCTTCGTACGTGTTGATTCCTCTTTCTATCATTACCAGATCATCAGACTTATCAGGAACAGAAGTTAAGGTAATGATGTCCACTTTGCAGGATCGGAGCGCGGTCAAGCCGGAATCAACGCGGGTCTCAAAGCGCACGCCCGGATAAATTTCACAGAAGCGATCCAGCAGATTCACCAAATGCGTACTTGCAAAGCCTGCCGCCGTAGAAAGACGGATTGTTCCCTTAATCTCATGCTCTACTTTGGAGATATTGTCATAGGCTTCGTCTAAAGACTTCAGCGGACCGCTCAATCGGTTGTAGACCATCAGGCCGTAATCCGTCAGATTAAGCTTGCGTCCGTTTTGGCTAAACAAGGGATGGCCAACTTCCTCTTGGAAGGCGCGCAAAGCGCGGCTGACCGTTGACTCATTCACGTCAAACCTGACGGCAACAGCTGAAATTCTTTGAAGCTCGGCAAAAGCAATGAAATACCTCAAGTTCCCCAGATTATTTCTCAGCATTTGATTTGGCCTCCGCTTTACATTACTTGCATTTTACGCAAGTAATAAGTTGCATATCAATGCATTGTATGAATCAGTTAAAACTTTTAGCATCAATCTCATAACGAATCATCACAAACCACACATAACAACAACCAACCTCAAACCACTCATAACCACCATGAAAGGAAACGATCTGACAGCTGCGGCGGCAAATCAGACCGCAGCCCCTTTCTTAAAAAAAGAACCGAAAGACGAATTCTTCTGGCTTAGCCAAATGAACAAAGCCTCGGTCATTACAAACCGCGAGCGAGGCCTCCTTTCCGAGGAAACTGCAAAAAAAATTGCAAAGGCTATCTGCCAAGTCATTGAGAACGGCTGTAAGCCCGGAGCTCTGAGACCCTCACGCGTCATCAAGTACGAGCCGCTCCTCATCGAAGCCGCCGGCCTTGACGCAACCATGCTTCACGTCGGTCGCTCAAGTCAGGACATGCATGCGACTTATTACTCCACCATCATGCGTGACAACGTTCTTGCATTGGCCCGCAAGCTTGTCGGCAGCATGCGGATCCTCAACACGCTTGCTAAAGACCATACGGAGACCATCGTCCCGAACTACACCAACGGTGTTGCCGCTCAGCCCAACAGCTATGCGCATTACCTGCAGGGCTTTCTTGCCGGCTTCAAGCGTGACAGCAAACGGCTCGAACAGTTCTATGAGCGTTTAAATCTTTGTCCGATGGGAACAACCGTTCTTAACGGAACCGGCTGGCCGCTTAACCGCGAGAAAATCGCTGAGTATCTCGGTTTTGACGGCCCCGTCGAAGACGCATATGACGCCGCTCAGATTAAACCGGTCGATGAACCGACCGAACTCTCATCAATCCTGACCTCAATCGCGCTTCATGTCGGCACTTTTGTTCAGGACGTTTCTGTGCAGTACGCCCAGCCTCAGCCCTGGATTCTCCTGCAGGAGGGCGGCGACAATACCTATGTGTCTTCTGCGATGCCTCAGAAACGGAATCCCGGCCTAATGTTCGGAGTTCGCGAAGCGGCAAGCGGGGTTCTTGGAGAGGCTCAGGCTGCGGTTTTCAGAGCGCACAACATCGTTCCGGGAATGATTGACCCGAAGCGCGTTCCTGCCAACAGCTCGATGGTTTCCAGCACAATCAAGATGCTGACTCAGTTTGACAAGATGCTCCACGCCCTCAAGATCAGCCCGGAGAGAGCGCTCAAAGAGCTGAACAGCGATTGGACCGCCTCGCAGGAAATCGCGGATGTTTTGATGCGTGAGTACAAACTGCCGTTCCGCGTCGGCCATCATGTCGCAAGCCAGATTGTCTCTTATGCGAAAGCAAATGACTTCAACCCGACAAATTTCCCATACGCCCAGGTCAAAGAGATATACGCGCATGTCATTAAAACGGAATACCCGTCGGCTAGCGAAGTCTGCCCCATGAACGAAGAGGAATTTAAAACGACGCTGAATCCGAAAACCATTATTGAGAACCGCCGCACATCGGGCGGTCCGCAAAAGAGCGAAATCAACAAAGCGATCGCGCGTTCTGACCAAGCGATTGCCGAGCATGAAGCTTGGGCTGTCAGTCAGCAGGAGCAGATTGTCCATGCTCTGGAATTGCTAGACAAGGACTTCCGTCAGTTATTGGGTTAACCGGTTTTCTCCTCATCCTATCCGCAGCATCCCTCCTGCCTGATTCGGATAGGAAATTAAATCCCGGGCGCCTGCAGCCGCAGTACACCCGGGATACTTTTTACCCGCGATTATCTATTGCGTTTCAGGACTTCTTCCACACCTTGATTCGCAAGCTGATCGGCCATTTCATTGCCTTCAATGCCGTCATGTCCCTTGACCCAGATCCATTCAACCTTGTGTCGGCTGGCAGCTTCATCAAGTTTTTTCCACAGATCGGCATTTTTAACCGGAGTGCCCCCCTGAGTTTTCCAATTCTTCTTTTTCCAGCCGTAAATCCATGCGGTCATCCCTTCCTTCACGTACTTGGAGTCTGTATGAAGCTTCACGGAGCACGGCTCAGTCAATGTATTAAGAGCGTTGATCGGCGCGATCAGCTCCATCTGATTGTTTGTGGTATTGAGAGAGCCACCGCAGAGCTTGCGCTCATGACGGCCGTATTTCAGCCACGCACCCCAGCCCCCGGGCCCCGGGTTTCCTTTGCTTGCGCCGTCCGTCCAAATTTCTACCTGTTTCATTCTTTTTTACCTTCAAACTGAGAGCGGCTGCCCTCCTCTAGGCGCGCTCCGGTGCCGAGAAAATTAAACTTTTTCGTAATGGCTTTGCCAACCAGCTTCGCGCCCAAAGCTTCTTTGATCGCGCTCAGCGCAAAAATCGCACCGCACTGCGGCCACCACCTGTCACCGGCTTTTTCCAGCCAGGAAGACTCTTTGTGAGACTCCGGAGAAAACGACCAGCTGTAGCGGCCGAAGGTGCCTCGATCCACATGGAAGGACAGCAGAGATAACCAATCTTTCAGCTGAAACACCGACATAAACTGCTTACCCGGGAGAAACACCTTTGCGCCGAATTTCTGCAGATGGAAACGAATGCCCCAAAGACTCGTCAGATTAAACCCGGTAAGCACCACTCTGCCGCCGGGAATTAAAACTCTGCTCACTTCGCGCAGCAACGCATGCGGATCTTCGGCCATTTCCAGCGCATGAGGCAAAAGCACCAGATCGAGACTTTCACTTTCAAACGGCAGCTCACTATAAGAGAGCTGTATGCGGACGCGGCTGTCTTCGAGCTGAGTCAGAGGACGCAGACTGCGTTCTCCGATCACCTTGAGCGGAATACGGTTATCGCTCAGAAAATCGATGCCGGAGGCTCCGATCTGTACGGCATGGTACCCGAAGCAGTCTGCGACCAAAGCGTCATACTGCGCCCGCTCCCACCGCAGAGCATACTGCCCGAGCGCTGATGAATAAAACTGCGCAAGCGTGATATTTGATGTCATATACCGTGAACCTCATCGGAAAAATCAAGTTACATCGCCTAGAGCTTTTCCGTCGGAAGTACCATAAATTCGTTTAAATTAGCGTTTTATTGTATCGTGTCTTTCTTCAGTGACTGCAATGTACTTAAAAACCTCGTTCCGCATACTAGCTATTGCCCTTGCTTTGAGCTGTTCGACCTACGCGACGGCTTCAGAGCCCGATCAGGAAGAAATCAAAGAGATCGTGACGCCGGGCGCGGATGATGACGAAATCTATACCGTCTGGACACGCATCAGAGACGGTTTCAAAGTACCTGACATGCAGAACAGCGTTGTGGAAGCCAACGTCGCTAAATACTCAAAACGACCGGATTATCTGCAGCGCATGGCGGACCGTTCACAAAAGTACCTTTACCACATCATTGAAGAAGTTGACGCGCGCGGCATGCCGACCGAAATCGCGCTGCTGCCGTTTGTTGAAAGCGCCTTTGTCACCAACGCCAAGTCCAGAGTCAAAGCCGCGGGTCTCTGGCAGTTCATGCCCGCGACTGGAAGAGATTATTCGCTCGATCAGACCATGTGGCTCGACAAACGCTACGACGTACTGCAAAGCACATCTGCGGCGCTTACCTATCTTCAGAGGCTTTACGACGAATTCGGCTCCTGGCCGCTTGCGCTGGCAGCCTACAACTGGGGCGAAGGCAACCTGCGCCGCGCGATTAAGCGAAATCAGGCGAAGGGTCTTCCGACCGACTATATGTCGCTGAAGATGCCTGATGAAACCCGCAACTATTATCCGAAGCTTCAGGCTATCAAAAATATCGTTAAAGATCCCCGTAACTTCGGGATAAAGCTTCCCACGGTATACAACGAACCTTTCTTTGTTCAGATCTTCAAAGATCAGGACATCGATGTTAAGCGTGCGGCCCAATTAGCCGGAATGTCTCAGGCAGAATTCAGCACGCTGAATCCATCCTTTAACCGTCCCGTCATTGTGGCCTCACACAACCACTCCATGCTGATGCCGACCGATAAGGTCGACACGTTCGTGGAGAACCTCGTGACATACCGCATGAGCGGAAAGCCACTTTCGAGCTGGACGACTTATCGCGTCAAACCCGAAGACACCATTGCTTCCATAGCGAAGAAAGCGCACATGTCGGAGGAAGCGCTTCGGGAAGCCAACCAAATACCTTCCGGCAGACGCATTAAACCGGGCTCACTCGTTCTCGTCAGCCGCGACAGCGGTCTTGGCGATGCAGAAGATATTTCCTCGGACACGATTGACGCTTCCTTCGCTCTCGCTCAGGACTTCCGCCGCGTCTCCTACCGTGTCAGAAAAGGCGACACGCTGCCGCGCGTTGCACGTCGTCTCGGCGTATCGACTAAGACTATCGCCTCGAGCAACCGCCTCAGAGGCCATCGTCTGAAAGTCGGTCAGATGCTTTACGTCAATGTCCCGGTTAAGACTCGTCAGGTTGCCTCCAAGCCTCCGGTTACAGAAAAAGCCTCAAACGCCAAGTTCTACGTTGTGCGCAAAGGCGACACGCTTTTCAGCATTGCTCAGCGCTACTCTATTTCCGTAAACGCCCTTAAGAGTGCCAACCATCTCAGCAGCAACAATGTTTCCGTCGGACAGCGTCTTACGATCAACGCAAGCGGTATTCCGACCAAGCAGGCTGTGGTGCTTGAGAAAGTTCCCGAGAAAGTTCAGAAGCGCATTAACGAGCGACCTCTTGCCAAACAGCGTACACATAAAGTGCGCAAAGGCGACACGCTTTTCTCGATCGCGTCTTCTGCAAATATGTCGGTCAATCAGCTGAAAGCGCTGAACGGACTAAAAAACAACAGTCTTCACGTAGGTCAGACGCTTAAACTAAGGTAATCCGATACCACTCTTTAGCAAACTCGCTTAATATCTTATGATTCTTAAAAAACTTTCTAAGGATCATCAATGAGCCTGCTTAAAGACAAGAAAATCTTGATTACCGGTGTTTTATCCAATCGTTCTATCGCATACGGCATTGCGCGAGCCTGCCACAGAGAGGGCGCTCAGCTTGCCTTTACCTATCAGAACGAAAGATTCCTCGACAGAATCACGGGTTTTGCCAAGGAATTTGACAGCGACATCGTCATTCCGCTTGACGTCTCCGATGATGCACAGATTTTCTCAATGACTGAAGTGCTTCGTGACAAATGGGGCTGTCTTGACGGCGCGGTGCACTCGATCGGTTTTGCTCCGAGAGAAGCGATTCAGGGTGACTTCCTTGAAGGACTTTCGCGAGACGCCTTCGGCACAGCGCTGGACATTTCCGCTTACTCCTTCCCGGCGATGGTTAAAGCGCTGCTTCCGCTCATGGAAGGCCGTCCTGCTTCTGTTCTCACACTGACATACCTGGGCAGCGAGCGCGTTGTTCCGAACTACAACACCATGGGCGTTGCCAAGGCCGCCCTTGAAGCTTCTGTTCGTTATCTTGCCGCAAGTCTCGGGCCGAAAGGCATTCGCGCTAACGCAATCTCTTCCGGCCCAATCAAGACACTTGCCGCGAGCGGCATTAAAGACTTCTCGAAACTGCTGCACCACATGGAGTCTCTTGCTCCGCTGCAGAGAACCGTCACTATTGATGAAGTCGGCAACACTGCCGCATTCCTCCTTTCCGATTACGCGTCCGGCATAACGGGGGATAATATCTATGTGGACGCAGGGTTCCATGCTGTCGCCATCAGCGACTCTCTGGAATAAAAATTTAGGAGTTTTTATGCATATCTGGGCTTTTCTCGGCGCACTCATGCTGGCTTCCGGCATCGCATTGGGCGCGTACGGCGCGCATGGGTTAAGAGCCGCCGTCACCGTTCCTCGTCTGATTGAGAGTTATGAATACGCCGTTCTCTACCAGCTGATCAGCGGTCTCGGCTTTTTTGCCGTTGCGTGGGCAACCCAGCACTTTAAGGCTTGGCTTGTCAATATCGCGGGCATTCTTCTGCTTATCGGCAGCCTCGGATTCTCCGTGAGTCTTTATCTGCTTGTGCTGATTCAGTGGCGCCCCTTCCCGCTTGTCACGCCCATCAGCGGCTTCTTCATGATCGCCGCGTGGGTCGTCATGGCGATCGCAGCGCTTACCTCTCAGCCCAAACGCAGCAGCTTCTACTAAAGCGCCAGGATTTCGGTCATGTACTACTCCAAACTCGCAGCGCCTATTCTGCTTGTCGCGGACTGCACTCAGGCGCCTCCGCTGGATCTGGCAGAAGAGGTGCTCGGTTCCGAAATCCTTGCCTACGCTCGGCAACATCCGAGCCAGGCGCATGCGCTTATTTGGAGCAGACTGATCATCACAACGATCCTATCGCACTATTTCCCCGACGAGTTTGAAAAGGCTGTGATCGAGGATGAGTTTGAGGACTCTGTCAGTTGTAAAGGGCTGCCGTTCAAATATGCAAAGATCGGAGCGACCAAGGGCAGAGTCGCTATCGCGATGTCTACCCTTCCGGTCTTTCTCTCGTTTAAAACCTACGACACGACCAATTCGATGAAGGAGCTCGTCCGCATGCGCTTCTCCGTCATTTTTAACGATTGGATTGATCGGCAGGAAAATCCCGAACTCGCTTTTTACCATTTATGGGCCCTCACCGACTGTCTCTCTCAGCGAGGCAACCCGACGGTGCGGGCAGTCATCGGTGACGATGACCAGCTTAGCGTACGCGGCTCCAGCGTCATGCTTCGCGAAACATTTAAATTTTGGAGCTCTTCGGAGTGGATCTGCGCAGTTCAGGGCCCGGCGCTGACGACGCTTCTCACTGCGATCCGTACCCCCGAAGATACAATTAGGCTGCTTCGCGATATTCAAAGCGAAAAGGCCGGGAAATAATAAAAATGTCTGTTGAATTTCAAACCGTCGCCGTTTTTGGCAAGCGTGACTCCACCGATTTTGCTCCTTTGAAGCAGCTTCGAGATTTTCTGATCCGGCACGGCAGAAACGTCATTTTGGAGAAACGGGCCGCGGAGGCGCTCGGGCTTGACTGCGGCCGCACTCTGGAAGAAATCGGCACGCAGGCGGATCTTTTTATTATTTACGGCGGCGACGGCACATTTCTCGGCATTTCCCGCCGCATGGCCAAATACGAAGTGCCTTTTATCGGCATTAATGCCGGCCGACTCGGATTCATTACGGATATTCCTTCCGAGCGCATGGGAAACGAGCTCTCGGAAATTCTAAACGGTCACTACTACACAGATTCGCGCACGCTGCTTGAGTGCATTCAGATGCGGGGCGACAAAGAGGTCTATCGCAATGTCGCACTCAATGAAGTCGTCATTTCGCGCGGTGTTTCCGGCGGCATGGTGGAATGCTCGGTCATCGTCAACCGTCTTCAGATGTGCAGCATGCATGCCGACGGTCTGATTGTGTCCACGCCGACCGGTTCCACCGCCTACGCGCTGAGCGCGGGTGGTCCGATGATCTATCCGTCTGTGCCCTGCATGCTGATGATCCCGGTGGCGCCGCACACGCTTTCCAACCGTCCGATAGTTCTGCCGGAATCCTCGCTTATTGAAATCTGCGTTACACAAATTCGAGACGCGATTCTATACTTTGACATGCAGGATCAAAACGAAGTACTGATCAACGATGTCCTGAAGATTTCTCCTTATAAACACACAATCAAGATTCTTCATCCAACTTCGCACAATTACTTCGATACACTAAATCAAAAATTACACTGGAACTACAATCCCACGGATCGCTAACCATTATGCTCAGCACGCTGAATATAAGAAACTTTGTCATCGTAGAAAAACTTGAGCTGGACTTTCAAAACGGCTTCTCCGCGCTGACCGGTGAAACCGGTGCCGGCAAGTCCATTCTGATTGACGCGATTCAGCTTTTATTCGGCAGCCGCAGCGACGCGGGACTTATTCGAGAAGGCGCGGACAAGAGCGATCTCAGCGCCTCCTTCACCACCAATGAAAAAATTCGTGAGTGGCTCGCGGAAAATGATTTCACGGGCGAAGAGGACGATCTTATTCTTCGCCGCACACTCGATATCAAAGGCAAGAGCAGAGCGTGGATTAATGGAATTCCAGCCTCCCTTTCTCAGCTTAAAGAGCTCAGTCAGATGCTTGTCGTCATTCACGGGCAGCATGCGCATCAGTCGCTTCTGCGCAAAGGCTCCCAGCTGGAGATGCTCGACGACTATGCAGGGCTGAGACCGACGATTTCAGAACTTAAAAAGCGCTGGAATGCTTGGCGGGACGCGCTAGAGGCGCTCGATGAAGCCAAAAACCGACAGGCACAGCATCAGGCGGAAGCTCAGCAGCTGAGCTGGTACTTGGAAGACATGGATGAGCTCGCTCCCCTTAAAGGCGAATGGGATACGCTTAACGAAGAGCACACTAAGCTCTCTCGTTACACAGAGATTCTGGAAGCCTGCGAAAGAGCCCGGGCTACCCTGACAGAAGCTGATGAAAGCGCGCTTTCGATGGTGGATTCCGCCATTTCCGCGCTGGACGACATCTCGGACATCGATAAGAAAATCGAGAGCGTATACGGCCAGCTCAACGAGGCTAGAGAAATCATTGATTCCGCTTCAAGCGACGTGGAGCATTTTTTAAGCCGTATGGATTTTGATGAGGCGCGTTTTGCAGAAGTTGATGAGCGCCTGAGTTCCTATCTTTCGCTCGCACGCAAATATCACATCGAGCCCGGCGAACTGTATGAAGAAATGATTCAGTCGCGGCTCAAACTTTCCGAGCTTCAGGAAATCAACGTCACAGAGCTTCAGAACAAGGCGCAGAAATCTCAGCAGCGCTATGAAGCGCTTGCCGCCGAGGTTAGCGCCGAGCGCAGCAAAGCGGCGCTCAGGATGCAGACAAATATCACCGAAGTCATGCAGACGCTCGCGATGGAAGGCGGCTCATTTGAAGTCTCCGTGACGCCGAGCGAGCATCCGGGACCGCTTGGCACGGATTCGTGTGAATTTTTAGTGGCCGGCCATGCGGGTGTTGCCCGTCGCTCGCTAGCCAAAGTCGCCTCGGGCGGCGAACTCGCGCGCGTCAGTCTCGCGATTGCTGTCACCGACACGATGACAGCGACCGTGGACACTCTGATTTTTGACGAAGTGGATTCCGGCATCGGCGGCGGAGTCGCGGAAACCGTTGGCCGGCTGCTTGCGCAGCTCGGTGAGCATCAGCAGGTTCTCTGTGTGACGCATCTGCCTCAGGTCGCAAGCTGCGCCTCACACCACTTCAAGATTGTGAAGCATGCTGAAAGCAAGGACGAAGCCCCAACCTCAACGGTGATTCCGCTCGATGAGGAGGAACGCGTTAAAGAAATCGCGCGCATGCTCGGCGGCATCAAAATTACGGATAAAACGCTCGAGCACGCTAAAGAGATGCTCAGACATTAATATTTAAAGGCGGACATTTTGGGTCCGCCTTCTCTATTTGGACGATAGTTTTATCGTCCTTCATGCATTTAAAGCTTCGTGCTCTTATTTTTTGTTCTTGTCACGGCATGCCGGGCAAACACCGTAAAGCGCCATGGAATGATCGACAAGCGAGTAGCCGTGTTTCTGCGCGATTTCAAACTGACGCTTCTCCACTTCCTCATCAATGAATTCAACGACTTTGCCGCACATCACACAGATCAGATGATCATGATGATGACCGTCGTCGAGTTCAAACAGCGCCGTTCCGTGTTCGAAATTGCGGCGAATCAGAATCCCCGCACTCGCGAACTGCGCGAGAACACGATAGACCGTTGCAAGACCGACGTCTTCGCCCGCGTCCACCAGCTCCTTATAAACTTCTTCGGCGCTCATGTGACGATCAGTCCCGTTAGACGTCTTCTTCTGGAACATCTCCAGAATCTTCAGTCTCGGACCGGTTGCCTTAAGCCCTAATTCTTTTAAATTCTTCGCGTTGTCCGCTATCTCTTTATGCTGCATTCAACAATTCTCGTTAAGAGGTTTTCTTCAAAGTGTTAATCTAAACACTAATCCTTTATCATACATGGTTATTGTATTACCACTAAACAGAACCCTCTTCATGAAACCTCTTATTTTGTGCGCAGTACTGCCCCTTACACTTCTGGCCGGCTGTTCCTCCGTATCGGATTACGTTCCCAAGATCCTTACACCGTACCGTCCGGACATCCATCAGGGCAACGTGGTAACCAGTGAAATGGTAGAAAACCTGCATGAAGGAATGACTAAAAATCAGGTCATCTTCCTGCTCGGTACAGCAACACTGCAGAGTATCTTCCACAAGAACGAATGGAGTTACGTCTACTATCTGAATCCGCGCGGCGGTCAGCCGACGGTCCGCAAGCTGACCATCGTCTTCAACGACGACAATCGAGTCGAGAGCTTCAAGTCCGATCCGATGCCGGATGAAACCGACGCTGACTTAGCCATTCTCGGCGAACGCGCCAGAGAAGAGACGCTCAAGCGTCACAGTGACTTCGTTGCCGAGAAGAAGAGCTTGGAAGCTGAAGGAGCCGCCTCTGAAACTCAGGGCGCTGAAGAAGCCGCTAAGACGGAATAATCAAAGTATTGGAGATTTGTCATGGTTAAAATCGCAGTTGCCGGCGCTAAAGGCCACATGGGCAAAATGATTATTGACGCCGTGTGGAACACGGAAGGCGCCGAACTGGTTTGCGCGCTCGCGCACAAAGAAACGGATCACGTCGAAGCCAATGAAGACGCCGGCGCCTCCCTCGGCTTTAACAGCGGCGTTAAGATCAGCTGCGACAATGAAACGCTCCGCACGAGCGGCGCTCAGGTACTTATCGATTTCACCCGCCCCGAAGGCACGATGGCTTTCCTTGATATCTGCAAGGACGCGGGAATCGCCATGGTCATCGGCACAACCGGTCTGAATGCGAAACAGAAGCAGAAACTCGAAGAAGCCTCCAAAGTGATTCCGATTGTCTTTGCTCCGAACATGAGCACAGGCGTCAACGTCACGAATAAGCTTCTTGCGCAGGCTGCGAAGCTTCTCAAAGACTACGACTGCGAAATCGTCGAAATGCATCACAGCCGCAAAGTGGACGCGCCGAGCGGAACCGCGATCGCCATGGGCAAAGTCATCGCTGAGGCCAGAGGTCAGAACTTTGAAGACGTCGCCGTTTGGGCTCGTCAGGGTCATACCGGACCGAGAGTTCCGGGCAGCATCGGCTTTGCCGCGCTTCGCGGCGGGGACGTGGTCGGCGACCATCAGGTGATTTTTGCGGGTCCGGGAGAACGCATTGTCATTTCGCACCTTTCGAGCTCGCGCGCCGGATACGCCGAAGGCTCCGTCAAGGCCGCTCAGTACGTTGTCAATCAGAAACCGGGACTGTATTCCATGGATGACGTCCTTGGTCTTAAATAATGAACAGCGCCGCTCAAGAGGCATTCAAACAGCTCGAGCTCAGGATTCTTGAGTTAACTTCGCGTCTTAAGAATCTTGAGCACGAGAACCATGTCCTGCGCAGACAGATTGATGACAAAGACAAAAGTCTTGACGCACTGCGCAATCAAATCAAAATCGCGGCTGAGGAGCTCGACACGCAGCTCAAACGAATCAAAATCTTCCGCGACGATCTTCAGAAGTCTCAAGAGTAAAGCATCGTGGCTAACAAAATCCCCTATCGTATTCACGTTCAGAATTTAAAGCTCCTCGTGCGTCTGCCGGAAGAGACGAACCTCGGCGAAGTGGATAAGCTGATCCACATGTTTAACGAGTACCTCGTGTCCTATAACAACGGCGAACCGGCGGAATTAACGTCTGATCCGAACACGAAGCTTTTGATCCTTTCGCTCTTTTCTTTTCTGATCGATCCCGATATCAAAAAGCAATTAAGGGAACAGGTCCCCGACAAAGAAGTATCCAATGATGACGAAACGCTACAAAAAGTACGTCATCTGATCGAACTTTGCGACCAAGGACTCGGCCGAGCCCCTTAGAAAGCGGCTTCATACCCGTAATACTCATCTTGCGCAATAGGCGCCTTTACCACTTTCTTTCCTCAGCGCAAATGACTAGAATTAAGCACGTCCCCTGCGGAATTCGAGCATCGGTCAGTTGTTCTTTGAACCAATGCTACAAGCAAGGAGGCTGACTTGCTATTTCTTTAAAGTTGAGCGGCACGCGATGCTGCTCCTTTCAAGTAGCAGA
The DNA here is from genome assembly GCF_009767915.1 of Parasutterella muris. Lineage (GTDB taxonomy): Bacteria > Pseudomonadota > Gammaproteobacteria > Burkholderiales > Burkholderiaceae_F > Parasutterella > Parasutterella muris. The sequence continues at coordinate 9,677 of NZ_WSRP01000024.1, read as the reverse complement.
GGCCTCCACCCTGAACTTCCGGTTCAGGACTCAGGCCGTACGGTTCAGGCGGGGGATTTTGAAGGCGCTTTTCGACATCGGAAAGCGCCTTCAATTTTGGTATAGAATTTTTTTCTTCAAATCAATAAATTATTTAACGAGATGCCCTTCCGTATTAAATTATCCGGAACGCCGTACGAATTTTCGGCCGACCCCGATGAGAACATTTTCGAAGCAGCCGAACGAAACGGCTACGCGCTTCCCTGTGCCTGCCGCTCCGGCGCCTGCGGCGCCTGCAAAGCTCAGATTATTTCGGGCGACGTTGATCTGGGCAAATATCAGCCTTTCGCACTGACGGAAGCGGATATTAAATCCGGTCTGGCGCTGATGTGCACGGCAAAAGCGCGTTCGGATTTAGAAATCAAGGTCAGAAGCGTCAAAGTGCTGGAGACGGCCAAGCCCGCATTCATTCAGGTCGAGGCTGTTGAGAAAACGCTCCTGCGCGACTCCATCCTTCGTCTTGTTCTCAAGCGTACTGACGGCGGCCTCTTTGACTTTAAGGCCGGACAATCCTATGCGGTTGAACTTCCGGGCGGACTTTCCCGCAGCTACTCCGTCGCGAGTTCTGAACTGCAGAAAGAAACCATCGAATTCTTAATCCGCCGCGTCACAAACGGCGTCTTTACGAGTCTTTTGTTCTCTGACGGATTCCGTGTCGGAGATCAGATGAAACTCAAAGGACCGGACGGAGAAGCCGTCTTTAATACACCCAAAGGCAGAAAGGCGATTTTCCTTGCCACCGGGACCGGTATCGCTCCGATCAAGAGCATGATTCAGACGCTGATTGAAAAGGACGATCTGAAAGACCGCAGTCTCCATATCTACTGGGGTGTCCGCACTTCAGACGATCTTTTTGTTGATGATCTCTTTAAGGACTGGGCAGCGCACTACCCGGAAATCCATTACACGCCGATCGTCTCCAGAGAGGAAAGCTGGAAAGGCGTAACAGGACACGTTCAGACACAGGCCGCGATTGATCACGGCGACATGTCCAAAGTGGATGTTTATATGTGCGGCAACGGCAGGTTCATCCGCTCCGCGTTTGACTATCTGACCGTCCGCTGCGGCTTAAAGGACGATCACGTCTTCTGCGACAGCTTCGGCGATTAATTTCTTCTTTGGGCCCAGATATAGAGGCCCAAGCCGAAGAGAATCATCGGGATGGAAAGCCACTGTCCGCGCGATAAGTCAAAGAGCTGGAGGCCGAGGTAGCTGTCCGGCTCCCGGAAGAACTCAACGATAAATCGCGCCAGCCCGTAACCCATAAGGAAAAGTCCCGAGACCGCGCCTGCCGGTCTCGGCTTAACCGAGTAAATCCAAACGACTAAAAACAGCACCAAGCCTTCAAGCGTCGCTTCATAGAGCTGAGAAGGATGGCGCGCGATACCGTCTCCGGCCTGCGGAAAAATCATTGCCCAGGGCAAATCCGCTGACGCCGCTCTTCCCCAGAGCTCACCATTAATAAAGTTGCCCAGACGGCCGAAGAAAAATCCGAGCGGAACCAGCGGCGCGACAAAATCACCGACTGTCAGAACAGACTTATGGTTGCTCCAGGCAAAATATAAAAGCGCCAGGATCACGCCGATAAATCCGCCGTGCGCGCTCATACCCCCGTTCCAAACTTCAAAGATCGCAAGCGGATGCGAGAAGTAATATTCCGGCTGATAGAAGCAGACAAAGCCCAGGCGGCCGCCGAGAATCACGCCGATCATCCCGTAGAACAGCAGATCGTCGAGATTGGTGCGGCTGATCCCGCGCCAGTCCTGTCTGCATCGGAACATCCCCAACAGATAGAAAAGGCCGAAGCCGATGAGATACATCAGGCCGTACCAATGAATTGCCACCGGTCCCATGCGGACGGCGATCGGGTCAAACTCCGGATGAATGAGCATAACGAATTAACCTTGATAATCGGCTAAAAGATTTTCACCATATTCGCGAACTTCTTCGAGAATCTGAAGCTTAGCTTCATCATCCGCGTACTGTTTCTCAAGTTCGTCGATTTCGCTGAAAAACTCTTCAAAGGTGCGAGAGCCGCCGTAACCGTTGACAAGCTTCTGCATCTTATATTTTCTCCACTGCGCCTCTGTGTCGGGCTCCAGCGTTTCCTCAGGCCAGTTTCTTGCCATGAAATAAAGCGTGAGACGTATAAGTTCGTCCTTGGTATAGCCGATCGTGGGAAGCCGCTCCGCCATTTCCATCGGGCTCAGCTTGCGGAAATTGGTCATTTTATCGCGGTCGCTGAAGGGGAAATTATTAAAGTAGAGATGCTCTTCGGGGATCACAACCTGATTATCGAAGCGCTGACTATCCTTTTCCGCGAGTTCCGCAAAAAGGCTGTTGAGCGCCGGAATCCGATCCTTCATCTCCCGAATCTTCTGCGCATTGGCGAGGAAATAAGCGGCATCGTGTTCGAAAAGTCCTTTACCGTTTTTATCCACCCAGCCGATACCTCTGACGAGGAAGGGCTGTTTTTTTAGATTGATCATGACAAAGGGAAGCGGCTCAACGCCTTTTTCCCGACCTTCGGCTTTAACGAAGAGGCGCGTTTTCATATCTTCGGCGCTAATGGTCATCATCGCACTAGGATCGGCGTTTAAGTCCCAGCATACCCAAGTTCCTTTGATGCTCGGGCTCTCCATCAGCGGGAAGACCGGACGAAGGCCGCGGCTGCGTTCATGAGTCCTGAAAGGATCAACATAGAGAAGCGGTGCCTGCTCGCTCATCAGCTTGACCAAATTCTCAGCGCGGCTGATCGTGAGCGCGTATTCCCAAATCTTGGGCTTTTTCTGACAAATCAGTTTTGCGAGCAACATCGTCGCATAGGCGTCAGACGAAGCGTCGTGCGCGTGTTCGTGCGAGAGTCCGTTTGCCTTCGAAAGGTTTTCAAGTTTCATACTGACAAAACCGTCTTCTCTCTTAGGCCAATTGAGCGTGTCCGGATAAAAGGCGTAGAGCGCCTTGATAAAAGGAAACAGATCGAACCTTCCTCTGCCCTCTCCTTTTTCCCGGGTATAAGGCGGAATCAGGTTGCGCCAAAAGAGAAAGCGCGTGACGGTGTCATCAAAGCTGATGGAATTAAAACCGATCGAAATCGTGCCCGGTTTTATCATCTGCTGATAGATGGATTCCGCGAAATCAGACTCCGTCATGACGTTTTCTTCTTCGAGCAGCGTCATCGGCGTGATCCCGGTAATCAGAGAAGCGCCGGCTGACGGAAGGTAATCGTCCGCAAGCTGGGAATAGAGAATGATCGGTCGTCCGAGCACATTGAACGAAGCATCCGTGCGAACAGCGCCGAACTGAGCCGGTCGGTCCTTGATAGCGTTTGCCCCGAATGTTTCGTAGTCAAACCATAAATATGTTGTGTTGTTTTCTGCTTGCTGAGTCATCCGGCGGTCCGATCGAAAAAAACTGATTCCTGATTATAAAGTTAAGGATCGTCAGGAATTGCTTCAAGATATTCTGATGAGGGAGAAAAACCTGCAAAGACAATTAAAACTCCGAGCACCTTCATCTTTCTCTTTTTAAGCACTGATCTTATTTTCCGGTCCTGATGAGTTTATCTTTGCACAAATACCGAATTACCTCCGGAATAGAAAAATGAAGGACCGCATTCTTGTGCGCGGGGCTCATGTTTACAATTTAAAAAATTTGGACGCGGATATTCCGCTCAATCAGCTCGTGGCGATCTCGGGCCTTTCCGGCTCGGGCAAATCCTCGCTAGCGCTCGGTGTGCTTTACGCAGAAGGCTCGCGGCGCTACCTTGAAGCGCTTTCCGCTTATACGCGGCGCAGACTAACGCAGGCTCAGGAAGCCAAAGCGGACTCCGTGCAGAACATCCCGGCCGCGCTGGCGCTGCATCAGAGACCGACGACACCGGACATTCGAAGCACGTTCGGCACGCTCACAGAACTGCTTAACAGTATTCGTCTGATGTATTCCCGTCTCGGATCGCACCGCTGCCCTAACGGGCACTATGTACCGCCGAGTATGAACGTAGCATTCGGCCGCAAGCTGAAATGTCCGGTCTGCGGCGAAGAGTTTTACGGCCCGAGCGCTGAAGACTTTTCTTTCAACAGCAGCGGCGCGTGCCAGAGGTGCGGCGGAACCGGTATTGCTCTGACGGTTAACCGGGCAAGTCTCGTGCCGGACGAATCGCTCTCCATTGATCAGGGGGCGGTTAAACCTTGGGGAACACTCATGTGGTCTCTGATGACGAACGTCTGCAGAGAAATGGGCGTGCGCACCGATATTCCGTTTAAGGATCTGACAGAGAAAGAAAAACAGATTGTTTACGACGGCCCTGCCGTTAAAAAACACATTCTCTACAAGGATAAAAACGGTCAAGTCATACCGCTTGACTTCACCTACTTCAGCGCTGTTAATTCGGTCGAAAACGCGCTGTCCAAGGTAAAGGATGAAAAAGGCATGAAGCGGGTTGAACGCTTTCTGACGAGAGGACCCTGCCCATGCTGCCACGGGACTCGATTAAACGAGAAAGCGCTTTCCTCCAAGCTGATGGGACAGAACATTGCCGAGATGAGTGAGCACACGCTCGGAGAACTCATGAAGCTTACGCTTGAGATTCCGACAGCGCTGCCGGAGGAAATGACCGATATGGCCGAGAGCATTGTCAAAGAATTTCAAAGGACAGGCCAGCGTCTCGTCGACCTCGGACTTTCTTATCTGACGCTCGATCGAGCCGGCGCCACGCTCTCCAACGGAGAGCTGCAGCGCGTTCAGATCGCCAGAGCAGTCAGGAGCGAAACCACGGGCGTGCTTTACGTTCTGGACGAGCCTTCAATTGGTCTGCATCCGTACAATGTAGACGGTCTGATGCATATTATTCGTGAGCTCGTCGAACGAAAAAATTCCGTCGTCATGGTCGACCATGACACACGCATTCTGAGGCTTGCGGATCAGCTGATTGAGATCGGCCCCGGCGCAGGCGAAAAAGGCGGCCGAATTATCACGCAGGGAACGCCTCTTCAGGCAGAAAGCAATCCCGCCTCTCTGATCGGGCCGTTCCTTGCCGATAAAGCTCAGATCATTGTGCGTAAGCGCGCTGATGAAAAGCATATGTTTGATCTTGGCAGGATCCGCATCAAGACCAAGCCCTTTTATACGATGCACGCCCTGGACGCCTCTTTCCCCAAGGGGCGGCTCACCGTCGTGACCGGAGTCTCGGGCGCAGGCAAAACCTCTCTTGTGCTGGAGTGCTTGGTTCCCGCTCTGCAGGCCGTCATCCATAAAGAGCAGCTTCCGGAACATGTCGTCAGTGCGGACGCAGAAGGCGTAACTTCCGCTGACATCATTGACTCAAAGCCGATCGGCGCCAATGTGCGGTCTACGGTTGCAACTTATGACGGCGTCTTTGACGACCTGCGCAAACTTTTTGCGAAGACGGAGGACGCTAAAAAGGAGAAACTCTCCGCAAGCGATTTCTCGTACAACACCGGCAGTCTTCGCTGTCCCACGTGTGACGGCACCGGCTCAATTTCATTAGACGTGCAATTTCTGCCGGACATCAGCATCACATGCCCGACATGCGGCGGATCACGCTACGCCAAACACGCCTATGACATTAAGTGGAAGGGCAAAGACAGCAAGGGCGACGGTATTTCTCTTCCGGACATTCTGTCACTCACCGCGGAGGACGCCTCAACGGTACTCAAAGGAGAGAAGAAGATTGAGCAGCAGCTGGATATTCTCAACACGCTCGGCATCGGCTATCTGACGCTGGGTGAGGCGACTCCGGCGCTTTCGGGCGGGGAAGCACAGCGGCTGAAGCTTTCGTCGGAAATGAACACTCCTCAGTCCAGCAGTGTTTTTGTGTTTGACGAACCGACCATCGGGCTGCATCCGCTTGACGTGCGCAAGCTGATTCAAGTCTTTGATCAGCTCATAGCGCACGGCGCCACGATTATTGTCATTGAGCACGATTTAGATTTAATCGCGAACGCCGACTATGTCATAGACATGGGGCCGGGCGGCGGCAGTGAAGGCGGAGAGATTGTCGCTGAAGGCACGCCGGAATGTATCGCGAATAATCCGAAGAGTCTGACGGGACGATATTTGAAGGAAGTTCTAGCCGCCAATCCAAAAGAGGTGAACTCTTCGATCTGATAGAAGCAGCCGCAATCAATTCATGTTATGCACACCCTGTCTGTGCCGAAGCCATGCAGACAGGATCACTTGCGGACTCTTAGTAGAGCGCGTAGGAAGGAGAAGATGTTTGGAATACCGCCAATCGCTTCCTCAGCTCGGAGGCTGCATATTCAATGAAACAGGAAACAATCGGCTCCGTAATCATTGCCTCAACACCCATGAAGTAATTAACGGAAGGACCTTCTAAGTCGGGAAGAACTCTGACAATTTCACCTTCGGCCAAATACATTTCCGTCATTATGTAAGGGAGAGCCCATGCGACGCCGAGCTTTTCTGTAACCGCCTCCAACACTGTCTCAGAACTGATGAAATACATTCGGTCTGACTCCGGCAGCGGATAGGTTTTGCCGCTTCTGCTGTCAAAAAGAAACGGAGACGGACAAGTCCAGTTAGAACAAAGCAAAACCATTTCTTTGGAAAGATCCTGAAGAGTCAGGCCGCCGCTATATTTATCGGCGATTGATGCAGGAGCGCAAATTATCGTAGGTTCTTTTCCGAGCAATACGGTATTGGATCTTTCGTTTTGCGAAAGGTTCGCAAAAATCGACACATCCGCGGGTTTAAGCCTGTCTCTCAAAGAATATTGGTTGTCAATCAGCTCAAACTCCACTTCCGGATGCGCCTTTTTAAATTCTGCGCACAGACGAAAAAAGAATCTCGAAATCGAATTGGATATTGAGCAGGCGATGTGGATTTTTTTCATTCTGTCTGCGCTGTGAATATCCGAAACGAAAGATTTGAAAGAATCCAAAGGATTTTTTGCAGCCGCCAAAAGCTGTACGCCTTCCGGTGTCAAACGAGTTTTCTTTGTAGTGCGTGCGAAAATCGGATACCCGAGAACCGCCTCAATATCTTTGATTTTCTGACTCACGGTCGCGATGCTTAAATCAAGCTCTGCGGCAGTTTGATTCATAGAGCCGTTGGAAGCAACCCGCATTAAGAGCTCCCAGTCCTTTAAGTTCTCCAAATCAAAATTTGAGGCCAATTTCTTTTTCCTCGCGATATAGTGGTAAACCCAGGGTTTTCCTGAGCAATTGGTCGATTTTTCCTCACATAATAAAGTAAATCCTGTCCGTCTGAACCAAAGCCTAAAGGCTGATTAAACGTCCTTTTTACGCACTCAGACCTCTTCCAAAACTTTAAGGAGCAGCTATGACCAAGTTTGCACTTACCGCCGCCGCACTGGCAGCAGGATTAATTCTAGGAACCAACGCTATTGCATGTTCAACCGTCGTTGTCGGCAAAAACGCTTCGGCCACCGGAAACATTCTTGTCGGCCATAACGAAGACAATGATAGCCGCATCATCACATCCCAGTACTGGGTTCCTGCAGCCGACCATCCTGCCGGAGAGGTCATCGAATATGAACCGGACGCCGCTAAGATTCCGCAGGTTCCGCACACCTACGGATACTACTGGAGTCAGACGCTTCATCCTGCCGGTTACTCGTATTCTGACGGCTTTGTCAATGAAAACGGTGTCTCGCTTGCTTCAAACCAGAGCTATGACACCTACGACAAAGACGAAGCGGTCAAGGACGGCGGCGTCGGATACGCCATTAGAAGAATCGTTGCCGAGAGAGCAAAGAATGCTCGCGACGGCGTCAACATCGCCATTGACTTAGTCAAAAAATACGGCTATCGCGCTGCCGGCCGTGTGTACACAATCGCCGATAAAGATGAAGCATGGCAGTTAAATCTTATCCGCGGAGGCAGATATCTTGCCAAGAAGATCGGCGACAACGAAGTGCTGTATATCGCCAACGCCTACACCCTCGGCCCGGTTGACGTAAACGCTCCTGACGTCATCGCCTCTCCCGACCTTATCGAACATGCAATCAAGATGGGCACCTACAAACCGAAAAAAGAAGGCGACTACAGCGACTTCAACTTCCGCGAAGCCTATCAGACAGACGCAAGAAGAGATGCAGACTGGATCAAAGACCGCTCTCAGACCGGATGGAAATATCTCACCGGCAAAGAAATCCAAAATCCGAACGACTTCCCGTACTCCATCACGCCTTCCAAGAAGCTTACGGTTGAAGACGTCAAGAACATCCTTCGCAGTCATTATGCTCACGAAAAACGCGATAACGGATTCTTCCATCAGAGCATTAACGACATCTGCAATCCCGGAACCTTTGAATCCGTCGTCTACGAAATGGTTCCTAACAAGAACTATACGATCGGCTGGAGAACATCCGGCATGCCGAGCGAAAATCCTTATATTCCGTTCTATCCGCTTGCCAAACCCTCTGCCGCGCAGTCATTCATGACGCCTGATGAAGCGACAAGACAGCAGTTCCACGCCAAAGCTTCCAGCTTTGACTACAAACCGGAACTGCCGCTTTACACCTTCCTGACCAACCAAGCTCTGTCGGACTATCTGGACGGTCACAAGAAGCTCGCAAAAATGATCAGCGCGCAGGAAAAGGACTGGGATAAAGGCCGCAAGTCTGTGGAACAGCAAGCCGCACTGGCAGAAAAAGTCGGCGGAACAGAAAAAGCGCTTAATGTGCTGCATGCGTTTAACGTTAACGCGTACCAACAAGGTGCAAACCTTGTCGCAAAAGCGAAGGACGCACTTCCGAAGACCAATGTTCTATTCCTGGAAGAATCCATCAGTCAGGGCAATGACAAAGCCGCGAAAGTCGCAATTCTCGGAAGCAAGACATTTGACGCTTCAAAGATCGATGCAAAGAGCGTGAGAATTCAGCCGGCTCATCCGACAGAAGATGTCGAGATCATTCCTGATCCCGCAACCGCCCAGTCCGTGGCGATGAAGGATGTCAATGGAGACGGTATCCCCGACGCTGTCATTACATTCTCAGGAAAACAGGCCGCTAAGTACTGTGTTCCCGAAGTGACCCAGGACGTCTATGTTTACGCCAAGGCCAACGGCAAGAAGATTGCCGGCTTCGACACGATCAAGGTCATTAAGTAAAGACGATTCGTTCAGAGATTAATTGATCTCTTCTCCTTTGGGCCGGACTTGTTCCGGCCTCTTTTTGTGCCTAAAACACTGCGCGCCGCTATTTCGTGTAGCAGGTCATACCTTTGGAGATGTCTCCGTCGATCAGGTAATTGCCGTCAGCGTAAAGGTGGTAGCGAACGGTCACACCTGAATCCACCAGTCCGCGCCAAGAAGAAGCAAGCGGATCATCGACGGTACATAAACTTTGCTTGAAGATACCCACCGCCCAGGCGACCATCACAGAGTCGGTAAAGACTTTCTTTGCTTCTTCTTTTTCCTGCTGAGAGGCGGCTGATTTAACGACATTGACTTTCAGCAGAATATCGTTGCTTCGCTTAATGAACTACCTCGCACTCACGTGCGAGGTTTCATGGGAGCGTGCTCCCATTTCTAGCAATTGACGAACACCCGCACATACATGCAGGTTTCGTACAATTGCGGGCGTGTCCACAAAGACGCCCCCATCGAGTTCGAGCAGCTTTTTGAGCCACTCA
>NZ_WSRP01000023.1 GCF_009767915.1 Parasutterella muris | reverse complement strand
TTGTCGCCATGTAAAATAATGACTGAGTGAAACTGCCTCTATTGACTTCATTGTAGGTGTCGGCTGTGGATTCGGCTTTGGAATTGGTGTAGCAGGAAACAAGGGAAGAGGATGAGTAAAACCCGGTTCCAAAGGATACTGCGGGAACCAAGTAGCCAAATCAATAATTTCTCCTCTGTATTTGGCGCCTTCTCCGATCACGCTAGAGGGCACATCACTCGCAGAATCCTGCACTAATTCGATATCTTCGAAATACCATTGAGCTCTCAGAGCATGATTAACAACACCTTCTGGAATAACTACCCAACCGGCAGCTTTAGCAAACTCAGCATCCGGATCGTTTGGATCCCAGCGGCGAATAATGGGATTTCCACTATCGTCTTTTAACTCATTACCGTCTGCATCTTTAAGGATGTGCCATTTGGTTCCTTTGGATAACCCTTTGTTGTAACCGTCCTCAAAGTCATCTTTAATCATAATATCGCTTTGAGAACCAACATTTTCTATACCTTCCTTTGCATAGATAGAATTGGCAGCACTTCTAAGAAGCCAAAATGCAGCGGCCAGTCGTTTATCGTTTCGGGCTCCTTTCCAACCTGGTGGAATTTCCCTGTCGCCTCCTTCACAACTATCTCCTGCACAGAGGTTATCTGCATTTAAGCTGGAAAGGGTTGTAATCTTAGTTCCGTTTCGATAAAAATTCGTAGGTTTGACGTAGAAGTCGAGAGAAGATGCATTAGAGCGATCTGACTGAATGGCTTTACCATCAGAAGTTTCAATTTTTGCAAAATAAAAGTATGGAGCAGCCTTATCGGTGGATCCTATTGCCCAGTAATTCATGTATGGACCATTACCATAAGGATACTTATAGGGTAGCTCATCCGGTTGATCCGGCTTATCAATATCAGGATCAACCGGATCAGGATCGGTCGGGCCTGGGCTAACCAAATCGGGATTCGTTGGATCTGTTATATCGGTTAGGGCTCGCTTATCAAGAACACTCCAAGAACTCGCCTCGTTCATGGATGAAGTTCCAGCAGACGCATTAATCCAAGAGCTACCGCTAGCCAGAGCAATCGGAGTAATCAAGGATATATCTTTACTTGGCTCTTTATCTTCTGAGTCTGGTGTATCTGGGTCTGGTTTATCAGGATCAGGTTTCACAGGGTCAAACTCTTTTTTAGGTTCGTTTTCGGGACTAACATGTCTATCCGAAACGTGAACTGTATTAAATTCGAAAGCAGAGGTTGCATAGGATGTGCTTAACGAAGGATTAACCAAAGGAGAACTGCGCAATACTCCGAGATTGGAAATATAGGTGTTATAAGTCCAAGTCAGTTTAGTGTTTGTTAAAAGCAACCGAGTGTTATTGTACGGATTCACATCTCCATCTAATGCTGTCTTATTGGTTCCTGCCTGAACCTCAATGTATGAGCCAGGATTGAAGACACTCCCCGTTCCATAGCTATTTGAGGAGAATTCTACGACTGAGACACCTTTTTCTAACGGCGGTTTCGGGTTCGTCACACTCCCTTGAAGAACAGAAGCTTGCACAAGAACCCTATTGTTAATTATGAAGGGACCGATAAACTTAGTTTTTGTAAGAATAGAAGACCTGTCCGCTCTGTCTTTGTGGATTTGTCCTTGAATGCGTGCTGTTAAAGCCAAGTCTACATCAGGTTTCCCAACTTCTGTTTTAGGTTTTCCTTTTGCTATTATGGATACTCCTTCACTGTTTAGTGCTTCTACCTCTTGCACTCCTCCCATGTTAAGTACTGCAATAGGCTGCAGATGATTAGGGTTGTTGATCTCAATACCTACATATTCACCCGCTGTATTTTTCTTTCCTCGAATACCTACATACGAGCGTCCAGAACCTTTATTTCCATTATCTGTCCAACTGTAGATGCCGTACGACGCATTCCTACTATCAGTACTTTTCAGGTCTATCTTTTCAATCGACTTTATGTATTGCCCCGTTGGCAGTCCAAGAGAGGTTAGTTTTTCATCGCTCCCGTTTTCTGATTCAAAAGTTCTGATCCCGTAGAGGGTCGCGTACAATGTTCCCATTTTTTCTATGTACTGATCCCCCTGTCTAACCATTACAATTCCTTGATAAAACCTATGTTCATCATCGCCGACATCTCCAATCGCACCCAGGAAAGCTTGTTCTGTAGGATAAGGATATGCATTGCTGTCTGTATTGTCCCCTCTTAATAAGATAACTGTTCCTTTGCCATTATTTTTAGGGGTAATTGATCTAATATTTCCTCTGATGTACTGAGCGCTTCCCTGAGTTACATTAAATACGCCCATTTGAGGTGGATTTAGGCTAACTATGGGCTTCATTGAAGCGGTGTACGTATTCCCAAGCACTGTTAAATCGCCCATATCCCCCTCGACGATCTGGTGTACTTTTATAACAGAGTCTTGAATTCCTGAAGCGCTAAATATCACGCCAGAAGAAGAATAAATAGATGGAGCAAAATTTTTAAAAGAAATCAATTGAGTTTGAGATTCCGTTTTCCCCGATGAAAGTGTCTTAAAGATTGATCCCGAGGCAGTATTCTTTAGATTTGTGCACTCAATTGCCTTAACATTATCAAATTCTAAATTTTGCTGACCTGGTTTCTTCCAATAGAAAAAACTTCCCGATGACATTGTTCCTGTCAGATTTTCTAAATCCCTAAAGCTTTCAGAGGATTCTTCTATCTGCTTATCTACAGTCAACTCGGCCGAAATAGCCGGTGTTGAAAGAAAAGGGAGCAAAGAGGCTGCTATAATCAAAACACCCCCCCTCACCTCTGCTAAAACTATAACCCTTCTTCATTCCAGCTCGGATTTTTTTTGTACTATACAATGTCGCAGAGCAGGTGACAGCCCTTTTGCGCAAAGGCGATCTATAAAAAGAAGATTCGGAGGACCTAGTATTTCGTTTTGGTAATGCAACTCGAACAGTACCAATTCTTGAGAAAGAATTGCATAACATAATTGGCTTCCTGTAATTTGAGATAACTAATTTCAATGACGGTAGATATAACGAACGTCTTTATGTTTTCTAAGAAACTTATTGAGGTTAGGTGCTAGCCCACGACCTTAACCATATGAACTAATGTATCGATGGCTATGTATAAAGTGAGTCGAGAAACTATCAAAAGAAAAGCCTTTCATTCTATCCTCGGGTTCCTTAGCCTTATTCTGTTAGTATTATGCTACTGACGAACCAAAAAAAGTACTCATATAACAAACAAATGACTCCATAGAAACCCTTAATTCTTATTTTTCATTCGTCATCTGATAAAGAATAAAACAACGCTTCATCCAGAAGATATCCCAATGAGTGTCTACCATTATTAGCTGTTCAATTAAAATCTATTGAAACTTCATAGAGATAATCAAAACCAAATATTTTTAGACGATAGAGTCGCAGCTACTGCCCTTGAGAACGAGGAAGTGAACCGAACCTTTAGCTCTAACTCAAACATCTAAAAGGAATTCTGCATAACAAATTCGAACACTTTAACAATTCACATGATCAAGGCGGGGCATTAGCCTGAAGAATTAATTAAGGGTTCATTTATCATGTTCCCTTGTCGTAAATAAAATCTTTATGAAAGAGGGATCATGAAAAAAGTCAGAATCTTGCTGCCCGCCATCGCGGCATCCGCCCTTATCCTCTCCGGCTGCCAGACGAGCGGAGACATATATCGCTCCGACGTGTACGGCAGCAATCAAGTCAACCAGGCCCAGCAGGTTCAGACCGTTGACATTATCGCGATTCAGCCTGCGCGCGTCGCAGTAAACAATCAGTCTGACCGCCAGGTTTCTCAGCTTGTCGGCACCGCACTTGGCGGGATCTTGGGCGCTGTCATCGGAAATCAGGTAACACACCACGGCTCCTCAGGCACAACAATCGGCGCAATCGCAGGCGCGGCGCTCGGTGCGGGCGCTTCCAGCGCGGCCTCTCCGGATAACGCACTTGTGGACGGTGTTCAGCTGACATTTAAACTGAACGGGCGTATTTTCAACTCCGCTCAGGTCGGCCAGATGTGTGAATTCAAATACGGCCCGGCCATCATGACTTCCACGGGCCCTTCCAGCACACGAATCCAGCCGAACAATCCTTACGGATGCAAATAATTCTCTTATCGGGAGCCTCAGATGAAACTCAGCATACTTTCGTTTGCATGCGCGCTCGCATTTAGCGGAGCCGCTTCCGCACAGATTACGGAAACCGTGACACCCCTCACTCCGGTCTCTCCGGCTGACCAGCAGATCTATAACGTCCGAGCCGCAGAGCAGCAGATTCAGGCAAATGAGCAGGCCGTCGCTCTCGAAAAGGCGCGTCAGGCTCAGCAGGCCGCTAAGGCAAAAGCCGCAGCTGAAAGCCGTCAGGCAAAAGCCAGAGCCAAAGCCGCAGCCGAGAAAAAAAACAAACAGGAAGCCGCAGAGGCCGAAGCTAAGGCAAAACAGCTGAAAGCCGAACAGTATCAGGATGAGATGCGTCAGATCGAACTCGAGAGCAAACGACTCGATCTTGAAGCTAAGCGTTCTAACGTTCAGACTCAGATCGAGCTGAACAAAGTTCGTCAGCAGCAGGCCGTAGAGACGCTGCAGAAAGACGCAGCAGAAGCAAAACAGTAATTTGAGCGCAAGAAAAAGCCCGGGCTGCTCCCGGGCTTATTTTTTAGTCAATCCGAACGATACCGCTAAGACCGTACAGCCTGACGAGCTTGTCAAATGAGCCCGGCCGGTTGATCACATGAAGCGGCTGACCGGATTTCTGCGCGCTGCGTATCCAGTCGAGCACAACCGCGACCGCCGAGCTGTCTGCCCTGCGGACATTCTTCATGTCAATGACGGTATCGCCGTTCGAAATCGCGCTAAGACCAGTCTTTAAAACCGTCCCGGCGTTTTCAAAACGAATTTCTGTTTCGGAAAGAATCATTTATTTGCCTGTTCCGACCTTGGATGCTCGCTCACTGAGCTGCGCGATCAATCCCTTAATCCCGGAGTTGCTGATCACGGACGCGAACTGTGAACGATAGTTTTCTACGAGCCAGACGCCGCCAACATTCACATCGAAAATTTTCCACTGACCGTTCTTATCCATCAGGCGATAATCGAGCTTGATCGGATCGTGTGAGGAGGAAACAAGCTGAGTACGGACGATCACTAAACGCGGGTCTCCGCCCTTCTGAGCAGTACCCATCTTAACGCTGTAGCCGGAAGCCTCTTTCAGCGCTCCCGAATAGACGTTTGTCAGCAGCTTGCGGAAAGAAGTCATGATCCCTTTTCTTTCTTCGGCTGTCGCTTTGCGCCAGGACGGACCGACCGCCATGCGGGTCATGGTCTCAAAATCCGTATACGGCAGGATGTTTTCGTCCACCAGACGGTTCACATGCATCGGATCCGCTTTGCTCAGTTCCGGATCCTTTTTGATCTGTTCCAGAACTTCAACAGAAACCGACTCAACCAGCTGCTCCGGCGGAAGGTTCATATCAGCGGCCATCGCTGTACCGCTGATCATCAGTGCGGCAGCAGCCGAGCAGATGAGATTCAGAATTTTTTTCATTGAGCGTTCTCCTTTTTAGCCGCATCTGCACTTGGTTCGTCATCGAACGGGTTCAGCGTCGGCTCCTGAATCATAGCAGGACCGTCTCCGTCCTGAAGCGCGCTTTGACGCTGCTGCAGGTACGCATTTCGGGTTGCCACATACGGGTCGACCGTGTTGTCGAGCATGTCGGTCACAGGCAGCAGATTTGCGCGGGCGTTGATGAACTTCGCGCCCCACCACGGCCATGTGAACCAAGCTTCGCCCACATAGGTATTGGGGTCGAGGAACAGTTCCGGAACCAGTCCGGCTGTGTCACGAACCGTTGACGGGCCGAGAACCGGAATAACAAAGTACGGGCCTGAAGGTACGCCCCAGACAGCAAGCGTCTGTCCGAAGTCTTCCTCCATTCGAGGAATATCGACCTGCTTGGCAACATCAAAGATACCGACCACGCCGACGGTCGAGTTAATCATGAGACGGAACAGAGAAAGAATACCGTCTTCTACTTTGCCCTGCAGGATATTATTAACCGCGTTAGCGGGTTCCATCGTATTCTTAAAAACGCGTGTCACGCCTTCTCTAACGGGTTTGGGCGTCACAAATTCGTAGCCTTTGGCAATCGGACGGAACAGAATGAAATCCAGTCCCTGATTGAATGCGAATGTCTGACGATTGAACGACTCCCAAGGGTCCGCAGGATTCTTGCCGGAGTCATTAGGAACAGAAGCGCAGCCGGAAAGGAGCGCAATTGATGCGGCCGCCGCTAAAGTTAAAAGCTTTTTTTTCATGGGGATTCTCTAAATTATTTATTTCCGCCTTCGAAATTATTATCCTCGGCCTTGTTAAACAGGAACTGGCTGATCAAGTTCTCAAGAACGATCGCGCTTTGGGTAAATTCTATTCTGCTTCCGTCCTTTAAGTCCTTATCGTCTCCGCCCGGCTGAAGGCCGATGTACTGCTCGCCGATCAGGCCGGCGGTCAGAATTTTGACGGAGGAGTCAGCAGGGAATTTGTATTTATCGGACAAGGCCATAACAACTTTGGCCTGAAATGTATTGTTGTCGTAAGTAATCGATTTCACACGGCCCACTAAAACTCCGGCGCTTCGAACCGGAGCTCTCGCTTTCAGGCCGCCAATGTTGTCAAAGTAAGCCGACACTTCGTAATTGCCTGAGGAGCCGACAGTACTCAAATTCGCGGCTTTAAGAGCCAGAAAAAGCAGCGCGATGATACCGGCCAGGACGAACAGGCCGACGAAAAAATTAGTTCTCGAATTATTATTTTCCATGACTGTTTTCCTTCCTAACCGTTCGTAAACATAATGGCGGTCAGAATGAAATCCAACCCTAAAACAACAAGTGATGAAACCACGACGGTCTTAGTCGTCGCATTAGAGACGCCTTCAGGCGTCGAACGAGCCGTATAGCCCTGATAGAGCGCGATTGCGCCGACGGCAATTCCGAAGAAGAAGGCCTTCAGAAGTCCGTTTCCAATATCCTGTACCACTTCGACGCCGGACTGCATCTGCGCCCAGAAAGCACCGGTATCCAGTCCGATCATCGGGACGGCGACCACCCAGCCGCCGAAAATACCGACCGCTGAGAAAAGCGTCGCAAGAATCGGCATCGCGATCACGCAGGCCAAGAATCTCGGTCCGAGGATTCGGCGAACTGGATCAACACCCATCATCTCGAGCGCGGAGAGCTGCTCTCCGGCGTTCATCAGACCGATTTCCGCAGTGAGCGACGTACCGGCCCGACCCGCAAACAAAAGCGCGGTTATGACCGGACCGAGCTCGCGCAAAAGAGACAGCGCCACCAGAACGCCGAGCGCCTGCTCGCTGCCGTAGCTCGAAAGCACATAGTCGCCCTGCAGGCCAAGCACAAAGCCGACAAAAAGTCCGCTGACAAGGATAATGACTAAAGAGTAGTTGCCGACAAAAAAGAGCTGCTTGATCGTCGCCTGAAATCGCGTAAACGAAGGTCCTAAATTCAGGCAAAGCCGGCAGAAGAACCGTCCGAACGCTCCGAGCGAGCGAACGACGTCAAGGAACCATGCGCCAAACGCGCTGATTAATTCATAGACATTCATGGTTTGATTCCAAGTTCTTCATTTAGAGACGGCGCCGGATATTGGAACTTCACAGGACCGTCAGGCAGTCCGTTCACAAACTGAACCACAAACGGGTCCTTGCTTTGGCGAAGTTCATCCGGAGTCCCCTGTGCCGCGATCTTGCCGCTCGACACCATATAAACGTAATCGGCAATGGTGAATGTTTCCTGCACATCGTGCGTCACGATGACACTCGTTGAGCCGAGCACATCGTTAAGATTTCGAATCAGCTGCGCGGTCACGCCCATCGAAATCGGGTCAAGGCCCGCAAACGGCTCGTCATACATAATCAGGTCCGGGTCCAGCGCAACGGTACGCGCAAGCGCCACTCTGCGGCTCATGCCGCCGGAAATCTCTGACGGGTACAGAGGAGCTGCGCCTCTCAATCCCACCGCGTCGAGTTTCAGAAGCACCAAATCCCGAATTAACTCTTCCGGAAGATCCGTGTGCTCGCGTAGCGGAAAAGCCACATTCTCAAAAACCGTCATATCGGTAAAAAGGGCGCCGAACTGAAACAGCATGCCCATTTTTCGTCTGATGCGGTAAAGCGACTGAAGGTTCTTCGGATCCAGCTTTTGTCCGTTAATCGTCACGGAGCCTTTATCCGGGGAAAGAAGGCCGCCGATCAGCTTGAGCAGTGTGGTTTTGCCCATACCCGATCCGCCCATAATGGCGATTACCTGTCCTCTGCGGAAATTCAGGCTTACGTCGTCCAGAATGAGTCTGCCCGTGTCGTAGGCAAAACTCATATCCTTTATTTCGACAATGTAATCGCTGCTTCCCATATAAATAAAACCCAGCCTGGGATAAGTTCCCATTAAATAATTGATTATGCCACAGCGGCCGGGCGTTCAGAATTTAAGGAATTTCCAGCCATCGAATACCGTTTTCCCTCAATAAGGGGTCTCCTTTCGGAACAATTGGGAATGCCTCGGCAACCTCCGGAGGGATTTCTTCGGCCCGGCCGGTCTTCAAATTAATAAAAGTCCATTCCGTTGTCCCGTTCATGCAGACTTTGCCGCCGCGTGTCAGATAAAAGGCACGGCGGCTGATTGTCTTTTCAAGGGTCTCGACCCATGTATTCATGATGAGCTCGTCGCCCACATGCGTCGGACGAAGATAGTGAATTTTATGAACCGTTGCTGCGAAGGCCGCGCCCAGCTTCAGGTAGCGTTCCATATTCCAGCCGAGCGCGTCCGAATGAGAAATCGCCGCCTCTTCCATCCAGCGAAGATACTCTTTGTTGTTCGTGTGACCGAGCACATCGATGCAGTCCTCAGTCACAGTAATCGGCAGGCGGTAAATTCTCAGCATTGGTCTGATCTCAGTTAAAAAACTTAGAGATTATCTTCCTCCTCCAAGTATTTGTCGACAGCTTCGGCGCAGCGGCGGCCTTCTGCCAAAGCCCTGACAACCAGGCTCTGTCCGCGGCGGCAGTCGCCCGCGGCAAAGACTTTCGGCACATTTGTCTTAAACGCGTCGACTCCTTCATAAGCCGCTTTCGCGTTGCCGCGAATATCGGTCTGCACGCCAAACGCCTTCAGCACCGGCTCGCTCGGCTGCACAAAACCCATCGCGAGAAGAACCAAGTCCGCCTCAATCTCGAACTCGCTTCCCGGAATTTCTTTTTTCATGCGGCGTCCGGTGATCGGATCCGATGTCCACTCAAGGCGTACGGCTTTCACGCCCTTTACCGAGCCTTTCTTATTGGAGATAAATTCCGTTGTGCTGATCGCATAAGCACGCTCTCCGCCTTCTTCCTGGGAAGTGGAGACACGATACACATTAGGCCAATTGGGCCAGACGGAAGACTTATCGTAAGTTTCCGGAGGCTTCGGCCCCAGATCGATCTGCAGAACTTTAGAAGCACCCTGACGAATCGCGGTACCTAAGCAGTCGCTGCCAGTATCGCCGCCGCCGATGATCAGCACTTTTTTGTCCTGAGCCGAAATCTCTTTGTGCGCGGCCTCGTCCGCATTAATTTTGTTCTGAGACGGCAGATACTCCATCGCGAAGTGAACGCCCTTGAGTTCGCGCCCGGCTACCTTCAAATCGCGGGGCGTTTCAGAACCGATCGCAAGAACCACCGCGGAGAAGTCGCGTAGCAGCTCCTGCGGGTCGATCACGCGCTCTGCATCCGACCAAACACCGTCCGGGTGCTCCTTGATGCCGATTGAGGTTCCGCAGTTAAAGCGCACGCCTTCGGCTTCCATTTGCGCGATACGACGATCGATCAGGCTCTTATCCAGCTTGAAATCCGGAATGCCGTAGCGCAGGAGTCCGCCCGGGCGTTTGTTCTTTTCGAACACCGTGACGGCATATCCTTTTCGTGCCAGCTGCTGAGCGCAGGCGAGCCCCGCAGGGCCGCTGCCGATCACCGCGACGGACTTTTCGCGGCTGCCGGCTGCCGGTTCCGGTTTAACCCAGCCCTGATTCCACGCATTGGTAATAATGGCGCGCTCAATCGACTTCACACCCATCGCGACATTGGTGTAATTCATCACACAGCCGTTTTCGCAAAGTGCGGGACAGACGCGGGACGTGAATTCCGGGAAGTTGTTGGTAGCGGCTAAAACGCGGTAGGCCTCTTCCCACTTCTCGTTGTAGATCAAATCGTTAAATTCCGGCGCGACATTATTCAGCGGACAGCTGAATGTGCAGAAGGGTGTTCCGCAGTCCATGCAGCGGGCTGCCTGTTTTTTCGCCTGCTGAGGATTCAGCGGCGTAATAAATTCGCGAAAATGCGTCTTGCGCTGCTTGACCGGCTCATGCGCCTGCTCAAGACGTTCAAATTCCATAAATCCTGTAATTTTTCCCATTACTGTTCTCCGGCGGTGCGTGTCAGTCCCTTAAGGAGCGCCTGCTTATATTCTTTCGGGAAGACCTTCACAAATTTCTTCAGAGCGTGCGGCCAATCGTCGAGCAGTTCTCTTGCGCGCAGACTTCCGGTGTAGCGGAAATGTTTTTCCACCAGCTCTTTGAGCAGACTCTCGTCGGTGCGTCCCAGATGCCATGACGCATGGTCACCGGCCGCGGCCTGCTCTCTATCCTCAGGCACTGATTCGAGTTCAACGCCTTCTCGGTTGCATCGTCCGGCAAACGTTCCGTCCTCGTCATAGACGAAGGCGATACCGCCTGACATGCCGGCGCCGAAATTACGGCCGACAGAGCCGAGAACCACCGCAGTACCTCCGGTCATGTATTCGCAGCCGTGGTCTCCGCAGCCTTCGGCAACAACACTCGCTCCGGACAGACGAACCGCAAAACGCTCGCCGGTGACGCCGTTAAAGAAGGCCTCACCGCTTGTCGCGCCGTAAAGTACGGTATTGCCTGCAATGATGTTTTCGTCGCCTCGGCCTCTGAAATCCGTCGGACAGCGCACAATGATGCGGCCGCCGGAAAGACCTTTGCCCACATAGTCATTGGCCTCGCCAATCAGATCCAAAGTGACGCCGTTCACCAGGAACGCGCCGAAGGACTGTCCGGCTGTGCCGGTCAGCTGAATATGCAGCGTATCGTCCTTGAGTCCCTGAGCGCCCCAGCGGCGGACGATTTCCGAAGAAATCTTGGTACCGACCGTACGGTGGATGTTCTTAATCGGAGAAAGGAAACTGACCGGCTCTCCCTTTTCGATCGCGCTGCGGCAGAGATCGAGAAGCTGGTAATCGAGCTCTTTTTCCAGCGCATGGTTCTGCACAGTGCTGTTGCGGCGAAGCTCAGCGGATTCTGTCTCTGGCATATAAAGCACACGGGAAAGATCAACATAGCCGCACTTGGCCGGGTGCATTTTCTTCTGTCGGAGCAGATCGGTACGGCCCACCATGTCTTCAAATTTTCTGAATCCGAGGCTCGCCATGATTTCACGAACTTCTTCAGCAACAAAGAAGAAGTAGTTGACCACATGCTTGGGTTCGCCTTTAAAGCGTTTGCGCAGTTCCGGATCCTGTGTGGCAATGCCCACCGGGCAGGTGTTCAGATGGCACTTGCGCATCATGAGGCAGCCTTCGACAACGAGCGGTGCCGTGGCAAAGCCGAACTCGTCCGCGCCAAGGAGCGCGCCGACCACAACATCTCGGCCGGTCTTAATCTGACCGTCCACCTGGACGCGAACTCGGTCTCTGAGACTGTTGATCACAAGAGTCTGCTGCGTTTCCGAAAGCCCCTGCTCCCAAGGTGTACCCGCAAACTTGATTGAAGAAAGCGGAGAGGCGCCTGTACCGCCGTCGTGGCCCGCGATCACAATATGATCCGCTTTTGCCTTGGCAACACCGGCTGCCACCGTGCCTACACCCTGTTCACTCACGAGCTTCACGCTGATGTCGGCTTTGTCATTGGACATCTTTAGGTCGCGAATAAGCTGAGCCAAGTCCTCAATGGAGTAAATGTCGTGATGCGGCGGAGGCGAAATCAGACCGACGCCAGGGATCGAGTAACGCAGCTGAGCGATGTACTCACTCACTTTATGGCCCGGCAGCTGGCCGCCTTCACCGGGTTTAGCGCCCTGAGCCATCTTAATCTGGATCTGATCGGCACTCGCGAGGTACTCTTCTGTCACACCGAAGCGTCCGCTGGCGACCTGCTTAATCTTGGAGCGCAGAGAGTCGCCCGCCTCAAGCGCGACGTCCGCGACAATACGGTCGCTGCCGAGAATGTCTTTGAGCGTATCGCCCGCTTTGATCGGAGAGTGACCGAGACGCATTTCTTCACGATAGCGTTTCGGATCTTCTCCGCCCTCGCCGGTATTACTCTTTCCGCCGATACGGTTCATTGCGACAGCAAGAACCGCGTGCGCTTCAGCTGAAATCGAGCCGAGTGACATCGCACCGGTCGCAAAGCGCTTGACGATTTCCTTTGCGGGCTCCACTTCTTCAAGCGGAATCGCTTTTGTCGGATCCACCGCGAACTCCATCAGTCCGCGCAGCGTCATCTGACGCTCGCTCTGATCATTGATGATCTCCGCATATTCCTTATAAGTCTGGTAAGAATTTCCGCGCGTCGCATGCTGCAGCTTGGAGATCGCCTCCGGCGTCCACATATGCTCTTCGCCTCTGGCTCTCCACTGGTACTCGCCAAGTGTGGGCAGAAGCTTCTGCCGATGATTTTCTTCGTCAAAGGCTGCACGGTGCTGCTCGATCGCTTCGCGCATGACGTCAAAGATGTCCAATCCGCCGACTTTGCAGCTGGTACCCTGGAAATAGCGGTCCACAAATTCCTTTTTCAGGCCGAGCGCTTCAAAAATCTGAGCACCGCGGTAACTCATATAAGTGGAGATGCCCATCTTACTCATCACCTTCTTGAAGGACTTGCCGATCGCGGTGATGTAGTTTCTGGTCGCGGTTTCCACATCAAGCCCTTCATGACGTCCGTCACGATAGAGTTCCTTGATGGTTTCGAGCGCCAGATACGGATGGATCGCCTCAGCGCCGTAGGCTGCAAGAACCGCCATATGGTGCGTCTGCAGAGCGCTTCCGGTTTCTACGATAATGCCCGCGTTGGTACGCAGGCCGTTGGCGATCAGATGCTGATGAATCGCGCTGATGGCAAGCGGCGCGGGAATCGCGACACGCTCTTTACTCATTTTGCGGTCGGTCAGAATAAGAATGTTGTAGCCGTCCTTGATCGCATCCACCGCACGGGCGCACAGCGAGGCAAGACGAGCCTCAACGCCTTCTTCCCCCCATTCGGCGCGGTACGTGATGTCGATCTCGTAAGAGCGGAATTTCTCATCCGTGTACCTTTCGATACTGCGCATCTTGGCCATCTCTTCGAATCCGAGGATCGGCTGCGAGAGCTCAAGACGAAGCGGCGGGTTGACGTTATTAATGTCCAGCAGGTTGGGGCGCGGGCCGACAAAGGAGACGAGCGACATCACGAGCTGCTCTCGAATGGGGTCGATCGGCGGATTGGTCACCTGCGCAAAGAGCTGACGGAAGTACTGATAGAACGGTTTAGCTCGATGAGAAAGCATCGCCAAAGGCGTATCGTTGCCCATAGACCCCACGGCCTCGGTCGCTTTTTCAGCCATCGGACGAAGAATAAACTTGATGTCGTCCTCACCATAACCGAAGGCCTGCTGACGTCTTAAAAGCGGAACCGGATTATCGCTCTGCGTGAGCGGCGGAACCGAGATGTCCGAGAGATGCACGTTCAGTCTCTTAGTCCATTCCTTATAGGGATTGCCGAGCGCCAATGTCCGTTTGATTTCTTCGTCCGGAATAATTCTGCCCTGTTCTGTATCAATCAGCAGCATTTTCCCGGGCTGCAGGCGCCATTTCTTTTTGATACGGCTCTGCGGGACCGGCAGCGTGCCGCTCTCGGAAGCCAGAATCACGATATCGTCGTTGGTCAGAATATATCGGGCAGGACGCAGTCCGTTTCTGTCAAGCGTCGCGCCGATTCGAACACCGTCGGTAAACCCGATAGCAGCCGGACCGTCCCAAGGTTCAAGCATTGCCGCGTAATACTCATAGAAGGCGCGCTGAGACGGATCCATCGACTCTTTAGCCTGCTCCCACGCTTCCGGAATCACCAGCATGACGGCCTGGGCCAGCGGATAGCCGCTCATCACCAGCAGTTCGAGCATATTGTCCAGGCAGGCAGTGTCGCTCTGACCCTCGTAAATAATCGGAAGAAGTTTTCTGACATCGTCACCGAGCACCGCGGTTTCCACCGCGCGTTCTCTGGCTCTGAGCCAATTAAAGTTTCCTTTAACCGTATTAATTTCACCGTTATGCGCCACCATGCGATAGGGATGCGCAAGTTCCCAGCTCGGGAACGTATTGGTTGAAAATCTCTGATGAACGAGCGCGATCGCGCTGACAAAGCGCGGGTCCGACAAATCCTTGTAATAAGCACCAACCTGATCGGCTAACAGCAGACCTTTGTAAACCAGAGTTTTGGTGGACATGGACGGCACGTAAAATTCCTTGCCGTGCTTGAGTTTCAGAGCCTGAATCTTATGACCCGCGTATTTGCGGATCACATAGAGCTTTCTCTCGAGCGCGTTCGGAACCATGACGTCAGGGCCTCGTCCGATAAATACCTGACGAATCACCGGAACCGTTTTTCTGACGGTTCCCGACATTTTGATATTGTTGTCTACGGGAACATCGCGCCAGCCGAGAAGGATCTGGCCTTCGGCTTTAATGGTTCTTTCCAGCTCCTGTTCGCATGCTCGCCTTGAAGCATGTTCTCGCGGCAGGAATACCATGCCGACGCCGTAGTCGCCGGGCGGCGGGAGACTGACATTTTGTTTTGCCATTTCGGCGCGGAAGAATTCGTCCGGAACCTGCACCATAATGCCCGCTCCGTCGCCGCAGAGCGGATCGGCGCCAACCGCGCCGCGATGATCCAAATTCTTCAGGATCTGCAGCCCCTGCTGCACGATTTCGTGGCTGGGCAGCCCTTTTACGCTCGCCACAAAACCCAGGCCGCAGGCATCATGTTCATATGCCGGATCATAAAGGCCGAGTTCTGAAGCTTTTTCTCTTGCTCGAGAAAGCTCGTTCATAACATCTCCAGTAGGATTTGATTTATAAAAATGAAGTGACTGAAGATATTTATAAAGCGAAATAACCGAACAAAATAGAATATTTTTTCTAAACTGACACTAATTAAGAAAATAAATTTCTCACCTAAAATTTAATTAGTGTCAGATAAATGTGCAGATGGTGTCTTCTTAGGTCTTCCCTTGCCTCTGAGGGGCGCGCGCCTTTCAGCGGAGATGTCGCAGTAATCCAGAAAGTCGCTGTCAGCGACCGGCCAGCCTCGCTTCACCGCCGCAAGCAGCTGCTCACCAAATGCCTTATCCGGTCCCTGTTCAAAAATATCCCGATATTTTTTTTGCCGTTCAAAAGGCGTATTGCCCAGCTGCCAATATTCTCTGACAGGCATCATGAAGATATCGCTGCGATAGCCGCTGTGGTGCGAGTAACTCGACCAATGGTAAAACTGCGGTTCTCCAAAACCCAGAATAAAGGGCAGCCACTCCATGTATACGACGGCCTTGAGGAGGCGTCCCTCGCCCTGAAGTACCGCGGATTCGAATCGGCTCTGCCAGATTTTTCCGTCCCGCGAATAGGCGTCATTGAAATATCTGCCGTAGAGCCGGCTGACCATCTGAACGAATCGCGAGAGATCGTCGCCGCTTTCACGCGGCGTCAGAAGCATATGAATCTGTTCGGTAAAGAGCGCGTAGGCATTTACGTCCACATAGCAGCGCTCAGAAGCAAAGCCAAAAAGCCGAAAAAGCGCGGCAATATCCTGCTCAGACGGAATCAGCGATATGTCTTTAACGCTGCGAAGCACAACGTAATGAGCTTGTCCTGCGATAGATAAACGGGTTAATCGTGTCATAGGGATTTTTGGGCGTTTGTCCGAAGAAGTTTAAAACACGACGCTTTCAGAAAACTATATTGTCACTAATTTTCAGAACAAAAGACTGTTAAAGAAGAGCTCGGCCTGCACGCGTGCGCCCGCAGGCAGCGCCTGCCCTCCCGCATTCGGGATAAAATCCCGCATGTCCCGAAAAACGCAGCTGCGCCCTGTCGCCTTTTGGATCGGCAGCGCAACGATATCCGCGCCGTGCGGCGCAAGCTGCACGCAGATATCACCGGCCTTTGCTTCGGCGTCAAACCCCATGATGACGGAGACAAAGCGTCTGGGATAAGGGGCGGTACGAAACGCCTGCCACACCAGGGGAAGCGCAAGACGCTGAGAGAGCGCGGTAAACCCGAGCGGATTTCCGGGAAGCCCCTGAAGTGAGGATTTTCCAAGTCTTGCGCAGACAAACGGAAGAGAAGAACTGAACGCAGCTCCGTCATCTGCCGGTATGGCGGCCGCGAAGATTCTGGCCGCAGCCTGCTTCGGCGCGAAAGAGTCCGATCCGGACATGCATGCGCTGCATAAAGCCGAATGGCCCGTCATGGCGGCAGAAACTTTCTGTCTCTTCATGATCGCCATCGCGCTTCTGAGCGGCAATGAATCCGCCAAACTCGCTTTCAGCGCGTTTACGGACGGCGTCTGGGCTGTCGTGTTCTGAGGCGGCGCGGTCCTCGTGGGCTTTGGTATCCCGCTTGTCGCGTCGATCATCGCAGGAAAAGGGGAAGAGTCGAAGATGTCCTTCTACTTTGCCGGCTTCTGCGCCATCGCGGGCATGATGTGTCTGCGTCTGTTCATTCTTTACGCAGGACAAATGAACACGATCGTTTAGTCGACTCTCTGACTTAAAAGGCCGATCCCGTTTGGGTCTCGGCCTTTTTCTTACATTTCGAATGTCGGATCAAGCACTCGGCTGTATTCAAGCTGAGCGTAGCGGTCCGTCATACCGGCGATATAGTCGGCAATGACGCGGGGCGCGCCCTGCTCTTTAACCTTTTTCTGATACGCGGGCGGAAGCAGCTCCGGATGCGCGTAAAACACGTCAAATAAGTCTTTAATCAGCTTTGCCGACTTGTTGGTCACTCTAAGCACCTTGTAGTGCCGATAGAGGTTGTCCATGAGATAACTCTTGAGTCCTCTAACCTGCTGAAGCATATCCTCCGAGAAGGAAACAAGCGGTTCGCTGAGCGCTCTTACTTCATCAACGCTCTTGGGAGAGGCCTCATCGATATTTTTCTGACTCTGCGTCACCAGATCATCGACCATGCAGCCGATGATTCGGCGCACGATTTCTTTCTGTACACGCCTCTCGGCGATATTCGGGTACTCGGCTCTGACCTCTTTGGCAAAGCGCTCATAAAGCGGAACCGAAGATTCGAGACCGGCCGCATCCAGGTAGCCGACACGCAGACCGTCATCGATATCATGCGTGCTGTACGCGATCGCGTCCGCGATGTTCACCAGCTGCGCTTCAAGCGAAGGCTGCTCGCCCTTTAGGAAGCGCTCACCGAGCGCGCCGAGCCGAAGTGCGTTCTCCCGGCTGCAATGCTTGAGAATACCTTCACGGGTCTCCCAAGTCAGATTCAGCCCGTCAAATGTCGGGTACTGTTCTTCCAGCAGATCCACAATTCTGAGCGACTGAAGGTTATGCTCAAAGCCGCCCCAGTCCTGCATGCAGCGGTTGAGGGCCGTCTGACCCGCGTGTCCGAACGGCGTATGTCCGAGATCGTGCGCAAGCGCCATCGCCTCAGTTAAATCCGGATTGATCTTTAAAAGAGAGGCGGTCGTTCTTCCGATCTGAGCAACTTCCAGCGTATGCGTCAGCCGCGTGCGAAACAAGTCGCCTTCATGGTTCACAAAGACCTGAGTTTTATATTCGAGCCGACGAAACGCGGAGCTGTGAATAATTCTGTCGCGATCGCGCTGGAATTCGGTGCGGGAGGTACTGTTCTGCTCCTTAATCGCTCGTCCGCGCGACTGGGCGGACCGACATGCATAATCGGCAAGCTCAAAGCCTTCAGTAATCATGGTTCATATCCTTCTTTCAGAAGCACTTCCCGGATAACCTCTTCCGGGACTTCCTGAATTACAGCGCTCCCGATGCCCTCAGGAAGAATAAATTTAGGAACGCCCTTCGTGCTCTTTTTATCACCCTTCATCGCATCAATAGCGGCCTGAGCGGATAAACCGGGTATTCTCACAGGCAGATGCGCGCACTGAACTAACTTTTCAACTCTTAATGCATCCGCTTCGCTCATTTTTCCGAGCGCCACTGAGGTCTGCGCGGCAAGAACAAGTCCCGCTCCGACGGCTTCGCCGTGCAGCCATGTTCCGAAACCGCAGAGCTTTTCAATCGCATGACCAAACGTGTGGCCTAAATTCAGTTTGGCTCTTTCGCCTTTTTCAGTTTCGTCTCGTGAAACCACATCGGCTTTAATTTCGCATGAGCGCGCCACAACTTCCGCTACCGTCTGATGATCCAGCGCAGAGAGCTTCTCGATATCCCGCTCAAGACGCTCAAAATACGCTTTATCGGCAAGAACGCCGTGCTTGATAATTTCTCCGATACCAGCGGCGACCTCCCGCTTCGGCAGCGTTTTTAAAAAGGCGGTATCGGCGATGACCGCTTCGGGCTGATGAAACGCGCCGACCAGATTCTTACCTGCGCGCATGTTCATTCCGGTCTTGCCACCGACCGAAGAATCCACAAGTGCGAGCAGCGTCGTCGGAACCTGAATAAAACGGATGCCGCGCATGTAAATCGCGGCCGCAAAACCGGCCAAATCGCCAACCACGCCGCCGCCAAGCGCGATCACGACAGACTTGCGGTCCGCGCCGCTTGCCGCAAGCTTTTCCAAAATCAAAGAGACGCTCTGCCAGTCTTTGTACTTTTCTCCGTCGGGCAGAATCACGCTGCTGACTGAAGCCGCTTCGGCGCAGATTCTGCTCACCTCTTGGAGATAAAGCGGTCCGACCGTCGCGTTCGTCACAATCAGAACCGAGGAAGGATTAAGCCGCTTCAGCTCTTCTGCAAGCAAACCGACGCATCCTTCTCCGAGAAAAATATCGTAGCTATGGGATTTAGCTTTTACAGCAACTTTGATCATTTGATTACCTGCAGATTGATGAGCGTTTGGTTAAGTTCTTCTGCCACACGTTTAGAAGCTTTCCCGTCGGTATCGACGGTAAGCGAAGCAACCTCGCCGTAGAGCGGGTTTCTTGATTCAAGCAGAAGCGTTATTTTTTCAAGCGGGTTCTCGCACTGAAGCAGCGGACGATCTGAATTCTTAGTTCTTCGATAGCACTGCTCGGCGCTGACCTTGAGATGAACGGTGAAAATCGGTGCGTTTTTCAGCAGAGTCCGATTTTTCTCCTGTGTGACCGCTCCGCCGCCGGTCGCGACAACCAGTCCTTTGGCTCGGGTAAATTCCTCGATCAGGGCGCTTTCACGGCGGCGAAAACCTTCCTCTCCTTCCTCGCGGAAGATAAACGGAATCGATACGCCGCAGCGGCGTTCGAGCTCTTCGTCCAAATCAACGAAATCCATTCCCAGACGCTCGGCAAGGCACCTGCCGACGGTGGATTTTCCGGCGCCCATCATGCCGACTAGAAAAATCGGATTGGCCTCTTTATTCAACATGGATATCCTTCCAATTACAACTCATTGATTTTAACTAATCATCTGTAATGAAAGGACTTCAAAGAAGGAGAAAAAAGTTTATTTGACCAGAAAGAAGAGTCCGATACAGCAGATGACCACGCCGACAAGCTTGGTCGGAGTCACCGGTTCGTGATAGAAAATCAGACCGATGAAAAGCAGAATGATCGCCAAGGCGATATTCGTCACCAGTGAAGCCGTGTTGATTTTCCAGCCCGCTCGGTATGCGAAGATATAGCCGACCTCGAGCGCAACGATGGAAAAACCGAGCGCCGGCGCCGTCCAATTCAGTTTGGAAAGCTCCAAGGAAAAAGCCTCTTTTGGCTGAAAGAAAAAGAAAATGAAGAAAGAAACGAGCGCCCCCGTGAGATAGCTCACTGACATGGAAAGGTACGCGTCCGCCTGAAGAGGCGTCGATTTCGCGCAAACATTATAAAGACAGTTTCCTAATGTGATTAAGGCAATCGGCCAAATAAGCGCCCACATATTTTCCTCCGTCTTTTTATGATATCCAACCCAATGCACTAAATCGGTTTATAAAAGGACTGTTTTCTGCCCATATTTGTGACATTCTCTAAGACGAGGCCGAGTTAAGAAGGAAATCGCGCACTCAGAAATGTAAAATCTAATGTTCCCATCCCGTATGTATTTTGAGAGAGAAACGTGGCAACCTCTGAAAAGCCTGCAGCTAAGAGCACGAAACGTCCGGCACGCAAAGCGCCGGTAAAAAAATCCTCAGGAAGCTTTATCGGCTCCCTGTTTAAAGGAGTCATCGCGACGTGCATCGCACTCTTTTTGTGCGGCGGATTTTTAGCGCTGTTTGTATTTGCGCTGGTTTATTCGCAGCTGCCTCCGATTGACACCGTCGTTGACTACAAACCGAAAGTTCCGATGCGTGTGTGGACGGCTGACGGCAAACTCATTGCCGAATTCGGCGAAGAAAGACGAGACTTCGTCACGATTGACGAAATTCCCGATCGGGTTAAGCAGGCGGTTATCTCCGCCGAGGACGACGGTTTTTACAAGCACAGCGGCATTGAGCCCAAAGGCTTTGTACGAGCTGCGCTGGCTAATCTTGCCTCCGGCAAGAAAAGTCAAGGCGCTTCCACCATCACGATGCAGGTGGCGCGAAACTTCTTCCTCTCGAGCGAACGAAGCTACATCCGCAAGCTTTATGAAGTCGCCATGGCCTTCAAGATCGAAGCCAATCTCAGCAAGGATGAGATTCTTCAGATCTACATGAATCAGATTTTCTTAGGCAACCGAGCTTACGGTTTTGCCGCCGCGGGCAGAACTTATTACGGTAAAAATATTCAGCAGCTCACGGTCGGCGAAGCCGCCACGCTCGCAGGACTTCCGGCTGCGCCCTCCGTCTACAACCCCTTTGCCAGCCCGAAGCGCGCGAAGATTCGCCGCGACTACGTGCTCGGCCGCATGAGAGATCTCGGCTATATCACGAACGAAGAGTATGAGCATGAGGTCAATGAGCCGATCAAGACCCGACTGACGGTCGCCGCGGAAAAGGTCGGCACGCCGACCCGCATGAACGCTTCGCTGCACGCGGAATACGTGGCCGAACTCGTCAGAACGCTCATGTTCGACATCTTCCAGCAGGAAACCTACACCAGAGGTCTGAACGTTTATACGACAATCAATTCTGAAGATCAGGGCTATGCCTACCGCGCGCTTCGCTCGCACCTGCAGCAGTACGACCGCTCTCAGGGCTACCGCGGCCCCGAAGCTAAGGTTGACATCTCCAATCCTCAGACACGCGAGCAAAACATCAAGAACGCCCTACAGGAAGCTTTAATCGCAACCGACATGCCGGCTGTGGTCGCGCTCTCCGTTTCTCCGACGGAAGTTAAAGTGCAGATGGCGCACGGCAAAGTCGTCTCCATCACAGGAAAGGGACTCGACTTTGTTAAGAAGGCGCTCCAGCCCAAAGCTAAGGAAGATCTGAAGATCGTTCCGGGTTCGGTCCTGCGCATTGCCGCAAACAAAGACGGCTCATGGGAAATCACGCAGATTCCTCAGGCTGAAGCCGCTTTCGTCGCGACGAAATACGATACCGGCGCCATTCAGGCGCTCGTCGGCGGCTATGACTTCGCGCTGAACAAGTTCAACCATGTTACACAGGCCTGGCGTCAGCCCGGCTCCTCCTTTAAGCCGTTTATCTACTCGGCCGCGATTGAAAAGGGCTTCTCCCCGCAGACCATCATCAACGACGCGCCGATCGTTCTTGATCCGGCGGAAACCGGCTTTAAGAAGTGGGATCCGAAGAACTACTCGCGTACGTTCCACGGCCCGATCATGATGAAGGACGCGCTCAAAAAATCCCTGAACTTGGTTTCCATCCGCATTCTTCAGGCCATTACGCCTCGCTATGCGGTCGACTTTATCCAGAGATTCGGCTTTGACGCGGACAAGCATCCTCCGCACCTTTCCCTTGCGCTTGGCGCGGGCTCTGTCACTCCGTGGCAGATGGTGGAGGGCTTCTCTGTTTTCGCCAACCTCGGACGCCGTACGGAACCGTATTTGATTTCCAAGGTCACGGATCAGTCCGGCAAAGTTCTGATGCAGTCCACCGCGGAAGCCGAAAAGGTCGCCGGCGTTGAAGCACTCGATCCCCGCAACGCCTACATCATGCATTCCATGCTGCACGGCGTCGCCACGGGCGGCACTGCCGCAAGAGCGACCGCGATGCTCAAACGCACCGACCTCGCGGGCAAGACCGGCACCAGCAACGACTCGTTTGACGTTTGGTTTGTCGGCTACGGCGGCGATCAGTGCGCGGCGGTCTGGATGGGTTTTGACCAGCCGAGAACGCTCGGCCGCAGGGCTCAGGGCGCCGGTTTGGCGCTCCCCGTGTGGATCGACTATATGAAGGACGCGATCAAAAACGAGCCTAACGTCGTACGCAAGGCGCCGGCCGGCGTCACCGAGTCCAACGGCAACCTGTACTACACAAACCGTAAGGACGCGATCCCGAGTCTTGGCGTTGACGACAATTCGTCTGCTGATGATCCGATCGGAAACATCATCCAGAACACGAACGTTCGCGGACAGATTTTCTAATCGGCTCTGCAAAAAAACCGGGCCCCGAGGGGCCCGATTTTTTTGTTTACTCTACTTAGAAATTAAGATAGAAGCTGTTTTTCTTCTTCAATGAATCCGTCCAGAATGTCGGCAGCCGAACTGTATATCGAATCGCCTGCAACCTCACGGATCGTTGCTGTGAAATTAAATACCCAATTGGCAAGGTGCTCCTTAAAGAAATTTCTCTGCTCCTTGAGATTCTCCTCAAAAGACGCCTGACCATCCTTCTCCAGAAAAGCCACGGCCTCATCGCAAAGGAAGGCCATAAATTCCAACTCCAGTGAAATATGATCTTCATACAAATCGGCTTCCGTCTTTGTAATTCCGTGGCGGCGATAAATCTTCAGAACTTTTTCATAAGCATCCTGCATCACTAACTGATCTCGGCTGGTGTAGACGGATTCATAGGGATACGCGACCGTGCCTTGAGCGATACCCGCCCCTAAAAAGATGCGGGCAAAATCAACCGCAAAGTCCGTCAGGATATCCTGAGAGTCGCTGCTGAGCGCTTTCCTGAGAGAAGCCCGGGCTGCGGCTGTGTCTGGCAAGTGCGCATCCTCTGCCGCAATGCTTCGCAGCACCTCAAGGAAGGTTTCGTCAATTTCTCGTCTGAACAAACGATCAAGCAGACGGTAAATGTTTGACCGCGCCTGCATCATTTCAGCTAATTCTGTTTTCTCCATGGATTCTTCTCCTGATTTTTATTGTTCAAAGAACTGCCAAGCAGGTGTCCCAAGGAAATAAATCACCCATTGGAAAGCGGCACACCCGACAGCGGAAAGGACCGCGCAAACCCATCCTTTAAAAAGATTCTGCGGAAGGATGGAGGCGGCAAATGGAATGACTGCACCTAAAACTACGCTGCTCCAGAAGTAAAACGAGGCACTTCCCAACAGCACCGCATCCACCGCGTACGAGAGATCCGACATGCACTGCAGCCGGATAAGATAAGTGGCGATAACGATTGCCAAAGCCAGCGCAGACACAGCGGCAGCCCGCGGCTTTTTCTCAAAGCCCAAAAGAGAAGCGCCGGGCACAGCCCAAAGTACAAAAATCACAGGGATTAAAAAGCAGTCGAGCGCGGGGCGCCAAGGCATCCAAAAATTTCGTCCGACGCCAAACAGGATTAAAACCGACCCCGCAGCCGCCAGACACGCAAAAATCTTCAATGCCGAACCTTCCAGCTGTCGATATTGAGCAGCCGCATAGCCGATTACGCCAAAGAGAGCAATAAGCGCGCCTGTCAGTTCCCAAAAAATTCCCGTACCCGGGTGGCCGAGCGCCGCAAAGAACATTTCCGGGCGCCCGAGGTTAATCAGACCGGAAACGGCCGCTGCTGCAAGAGAAACAGCTCCGGCAGCAGCCATTGCAAACCGGCGCCCGTGCGGCTGATCCCCAAACTCAGCCGCTGCGAGCGCACAGAACAGCTCGGCGCTCAGACAGGCGAAGGCGGTAAATAAAACTATCGTTGCTTCTGTACCCATCTGAGTTCCTCCTTACTCGATCATCTTCGGCTGACGAGCAAGCCACTCCCCGTTCTTCGCGTGAAGAATGTAGCGAACGCTCGGGTGGTTGCCCGCATCCGGCATCGAATGAACGTTTTCTTCGCCGGCCGCGGCAACAGCCTTGGCTGCCTTGCTCTCAGGATCATCAATATCACCAAAGAAGCGAGCGCCGGCACAGCACGCCTTCACACAGGCAGGCTCTTCATTAACCTCCTGTAGATGACGGCAGAGCGTGCATTTCTCGACAACTTTATTCTCCGGATTGAACGATCTCGCGCCGTAAGGGCATGCCGCAATGCACATCTTGCAGCCGATACACTTCTCTTTGTTGACCAGAACCTGACCGTCCTCTGTCTTATAGGAGGCGCCGGTCGGACAGACCTTCACGCAGGGCGCGTCTCTGCAGTTCTGGCAGACGGTCGGAAGGAAATACTGCTTCATGTCGGGATACTTCCCGACAGGACCGATGGTCAGCACTTTGTTGTAATACACGCCCATCGGCACATTATTCTCGAGCTTGCAGGCCGCTTCGCAGGCGTGACAGCCGATACAGCGGTCTAAATCGATAACGAGTGTCTTCTGTGTCATGATTATTTGCCCTCGTTCTTATAGGTGGGATAGACTGGTTCAGCGCTTTCCGTGACGGTCGCGTCCGGCATCCAAATACTGAAGTCTTCCGGTTTTCTCAGCACACCTTCCGGTCCCTTGTCAGCTTTGGAAATAGCGACCTGGAAGCCGCGCAGCGTGTAAGTTCCGACAACATCGTTGTATGGAGGCGTATTCTTTGTCAGAACGTTAACGTTCATTTCCTTCCAGCCGCGGGTCGGAGTATTCAGCGTTTCCGGATTCCAGAAGCGCTCCTGATAGACAATGCCCTGAGGAATACCTTCCGTGACGCGGCAGATTGCGCGAATCTTGCCCCGATCGTTTTCCACCCAGGTCCAGTCACCGTGAGAAACACCGTACTTCTCGGCGTCTTTCGGGTTGACCCAGATTTCCGGAAGCGGATAAACCTCGCGGGAATACGGATTGTTTCTGAGCGTGCCGTGGTGGTAGATCGGAAGACGACCGTTAGTCATCACAAGCGGATACTTCTTGGCGATCTCAGCTTTCGGATTTTCTACCGGTTCCATATAGAACGGCAGAGGCGAGTAATCCTTATCTGCGGGCGCGAGCGGCTGCTTAGCATACGGAGCTCCGGTTCTTCCGAGATTGATAAATACCTCTCCGTAAAGTTCGAGCTTCTTGGAGGGTGTGCTGAAGCCTCTCGGCAGACCGGTCTTCGAATCAGTCTTTTTGTAGACGTAATAACCGGCCCATTTGTCATCCGGCATAAACTTGATCGGATTATGACCGTTCTTGACTTCTTCCCAGGTGACATTGTGGCGCTTGAGTTTGGCGTCAAGCAGCTCTTCCATCGTCTTCCAAAGCGGCAGATCGTCGCCCATGAATTCCGGATCCATCGCTTTTTGGCACATTTCGTGGCCAAGCTCGCCGCAGCGGCGCAGAATCCACGACCAAATCAGCGTCTCGTCCTGTGTCTCATAGGTATGAGTGACCGCCTGACGGGCAAAGACGTAATTACAGCAGTCGATCAGCATGTTGGTCTCAAGCCACTCGGTCGTCGGCAGAATCATATCGGCATAAGTCGTAAACGATGTGGGATACATGTACATATGCACCACAAAGTCGAGCTTCTTGATTGCAGGCTCCCACGAAGAAGCGTTGCCAAGCACACCGAACTTGTTGCCCGAGCGTTCAATCCAAACTTTCAGCGGATAAGGCTTTTCCGTCAGAATCGCATTCAGAATAGACTGAGGCGAAGCCGCATCCCACTGAAGCAGACCCTTGAACTCACGACCACCTAAGCGTTTTGCGAGCTGGCTCGGAGGCAGACACTTCTGAGCGCGCGGGGCAAGAGAACCCGCCGGCGCCGTACCGCCATTCGGGAAGCGCTGCATCATCGTGCCCGGTTTTTCAACGTAGCCCATGATGCTGTTCAGAATCACGCTGCCCATCGCCGCTTCAACAGAATTCGGGAATTGGTCTGTCGCAACGCCGAGAGAAAGGCCTGAAGGACCGTCCGCGAAAATCTTAATGCCTTCAACGATCTTCTTCGGATCCAGCCAGCAGATTTCTGCGGCTTTCTCAATTGTGTACGGTTCGCACTGTTCGCGAAGCATCGTAAAGCCCGTCTTAAAGGTGCGGCCGTTATGCTTAAACGCACCTTCAAGCTTCGGATCCAGCGCGTCATCCCACGGATACTTCATTGTCTTAGGTGCATTGGTCTTTGCGTCCCAGACCACGTATTCTTTCGGGTTAGCGCCGTCAAATAATTCATTGGGGCGAACAAACATCTTCGTCTTGACATCCACTAGATACGGCAGATTCGTCCACTTCATGACGAAATCCTTGTCGTACATGTCGTTGTCAATAATGTATTTGATCCAGGCAAGCATCAGCGCTACGTCTGTACCCGGACGAATCGGCAGCCAAACATCCGCTCGTGCGGCATCCGGTGTCAGACGAGGATCAATCACGACAGAGCGGGCGCCCCGGGCGCGCAAGTCGGCAAGGGCTCGGCCGCCGCCGGCCGGGCAGCTGTAAGACGGATCGGTACCCCAGCAGACAAAGGACTTCATCGGCGTGTTGGGCACATAGATTTCCAAAGCGCTTTCGTCGGCAATTGACGTTGAGGGACCGCCGTACATAATGCCGTAAGCCAGAGTTCTCGGAAGATAGCACTGCGCACATCCCGGCTCGTACCAGTTCGGTGTGCCGAAGATATTGCAGAAGCGCGAAATACTGCGGAACGCAGGGTTGCCGCCGCCTCCGGTCGAACAGAAGACCGCTTCGGCGCCGTACTTGGCGCGTGTATCCATCAGCTTGCGGGCGATCGTGTCAATCGCTTCTTCCCAGGAAATGCGTTTCCACTTATTCTCGTCCTTGCTGCCGACACGAATCATCGGATACTTGTTGCGATTGGGATGGTACAGCGCGTTAATTCCGGAAAGACCCTTCAGGCACATTGCGCCTTTGGTCATCGGATATTCAGGGTTGCCTTCAAGTTTGACAACGCGTCCGTTGCGAACATGCGCAAGCACGCCGCAGTTGTGAATACAGGCCCGGCAGCTTGTCTTTACAATCTTGACTTCATCTTTATCGGCTGCCTGCGGTGCCTGAGCTTTAGCGTCGCGGACGAGTCCGCCGCCAAGTTTGGCAACAGGAATCGATCCGACCGCAGCCGCTAAGCTCTTGGTGAAGCTTCGTCGAGTTAATTTAGATAAATCCATGAGATTCTCCCTAAGAGGTGAAAATCAGTGTTGATCGTTTAGAAGAAATGGTGCATGCCGATGTAGGCCTGCCAGGCGTTGTAGATATTGCCGTCGTTGGCATATCCGAGGTTCTTCCAGCCTTTGCCGCTTCCCGCATAGCCGATAAAGGGTTTAATAACGGTTCTCTTGGAGAGCGGATATTCGTACGCTGCGCCGACCTGCCAATGGTTGATCTTGTCTTCACCCGCCTTGATGCTTTCGTCCTTGCCGAACATGTAGGCTGCGGCAACTTTAAATCTTCCGCCCGCATACGGGATCAGGGCGCTTAAACCGAATTTATGCGCTTTAACGCCTTCATCCTGTGTGACATAGCGATAAGTGAACATCGGCGTCCAGCTGCCGGTGTTGTATTCAAGGCCGTAGTTCACTGTGTATTTAGCTGTGATCGGCGCTTCTTTTACCTGCACGCCGTTCACCGTCGCATAGGTCGCTTTGTTTTCCGCTTCCAAGATAAGAGAAGACTTGATCGCGCCCGCCTGATACTTGAGGCCTGCGCCCCAGTAATGACGATCATGAGACCATCTGTTGGTATCGCCTGAGATACCGTTGCTGTACATCAGACCGAGTGTCCATCCGGCTATGTTCGGAGACATATAGATGACGGCGTTGTTCACGCGCAGGAAGTTATTCATGCAGTTGTCCCAGCCGATCAGGCCGTAGCCGTTCATGAAAGCATAACCGGTCTGCATGTCATAGCTGCCAAGGCCGGAACCCAGCGCTGCTGCACGACCCATCGCTAAACGTCCGAGCTTTTCATTCTGAATCCAAAGCACGGATTCTCGTCCGAAGGCATTTGCTCCGTACGTATTGTTGGCAATAGAGCCGTCTTCGGGATGGAACCCCGCTTCCAGGTTAAAACCAACGCTGGTGCCGGAGCCTAATTCTTCTACGCCTTTAATGCCCCAGCGGGAACCGAGGTCAAACGCGTCTTTAAGCTGCACGGTTGTATCAGCGTGCTTAGGCTTCATAACCATGGCGCCTTCTTCAATAATTCCGTAAAGCGTTACGCTGGAAGCGGCGCTAACTGTGCCTGCCGCGAAAAGAATCGGCAAAGCTAAAAGTTTTTTCATGATGAGAGTTCTCCATGAGATATTGAGGCCCGCGCAACGTACAATGGATATCGGGAGCAGTCGCGTGCGCGTAGCTCTCTGCGTTGTGTGTAAAAAAGCTGATTTCAGCCGCGTTAACCCTGCGCTGATTTCAGCGGCGACGCTCCCTCGTTTAATCAGAATCCGAGAGCGGCCTTCTCATGAGAAATGGCGAGTCGAGTCCGTGTTTGTTCGGCCGGCTGAGCCGAAGACAGATGTCTCTTGATGTTTTTCATTTTTATAGCCTTAGGTGTGGGATGGAATTTAAGCTTTAATTCCATTCTCTTGAAATTTCGTCTTTCCACCGTCGGCATTTCTGAAAAGAAATTTTCAGTTTCTACAAAATAATTGATAATCAAATAGATATTAGATAAAACCACTTTGTTTCTAAGACATCTTTAAATTGAGTCTCGGATTTTTTCGTCTA
Organism: Parasutterella muris; assembly: GCF_009767915.1. Taxonomy (GTDB): domain Bacteria; phylum Pseudomonadota; class Gammaproteobacteria; order Burkholderiales; family Burkholderiaceae_F; genus Parasutterella; species Parasutterella muris. The sequence goes on along the minus strand of NZ_WSRP01000023.1, from coordinate 15,462 downwards.
AATTGCGCCCCTCGGAAATCGGTCAAGGCATCTGGCATGCCTTTAAAAATCATTGTTTTAGTGGTTTTATCTATATTTATTGAAATTTTGAGACAAATAGGGATTCTTTATAAAATGTGAAGACCTTGCAGTTTTTGAAAACCATCCGGCATCTCCTCGACACCATGCGAAACTTAGAAAACCTTCAGGCTTGGGAAGCCTTTCTGCATACGGCAAAATCGGGCAACATTTCGCAGACAGCGCTTTTAATGGACTTGGATATCGCGAAAGTTTCACGCTTAATTTCCGGCTTGGAAAAAGAACTCGGCTACGCCCTGCTTCAAAAAAACTGCCGTCCCTTTAAACCCACACGCAAGGGCGCACAGCTCGTCAGTGTCGCAACACCGCTCGTGCGCGGATTTCGACAGATGATCGAATTTTCAGAAGGTACCGCTCAAAAGCAGCTCTTCCGAATTTCTTCCCCGATTGAAATCGCGCAGGAGTTTTACAGCGAAAAACTGCTCGCCTACTCGCGCACGCACCCAAGCGTACAGTTTGAAATCATTCCGGAGCACTCTGCCAACGCACTGCTGCGGGGCGAAGCGGATCTTGCCGTAGTCAATCAGTGGCCGACCGACACTACAAATCTCATCATTCGACCCTTTATGCAGACCGCAACGCCGGTACTTTGCACACCGGAATACATCCGCCGTTTTGGGCTGCCGAAATCTCCTTCGGATCTGGTGAGACACACAGGACTTCTTCTTAAAACTGCAAACCGACACAACACGCAGTTTCTGTACAAAGGAGGAGAAGAATCCGGAATCCTGAAATGGAAAACGCTCTTTCTGAGTCACGATCAGCTGACACTGAAGCGTCTTTTACTAAACCATCAGGGGATTACCGTTGATTTGTATTTCGGACACGTTCTGGAAGAAATCAAACGCGGCGATATTGTTCCGATTCTGCCCGGATGGGAGCGTGAGCCCTGGGTAATGGCAATGGTCACAAGGCAGGATCAGGAACTTCAGAATGCGGAGCTCAAAAATTTCGCGCTGTGGTGGAATAAAAGCGAAGCCTCATCCGCGCTTGAGAGAGTTTTTAACGGCAGAAAAATTATCGATGAAGCCGTCCGACGAATGACGGATGAATTATTGACTTAAAAACAGAAACGGCTCCGATTAAGGAGCCGCCTGAACGTTTAACGCTTACTGTTCGTCACCGAACCACTTCTTATAAATGCGGCCGAACTCGCCGTTCTTCTTCAATTCGACAAGCGCACCGTTGATTTGCTTCAGAAGCTCTGCATTGCCTTTTGGAACTGCGATTCCATATTCTTCAGCTTGCATCTTCGGTCCGACCAGTCTGCCGCGGTTTCCGCCCTGAGCGACGTAATAGGCGACAACCGGGAAGTCCTGAATCACGGCGTCAACACCGCCGTTCTGGAATTCCAGGAAAGTTTCCGCGGCGTTCGCAAAAGTGACGACCTTGGCGTTGGGGACCTGTTCGGCGCGGAACATGCCGGTTGTGCCGATCTGAGCGCCAATCTTCTTTCCTTCCAGATCTTTAATCGACTTTGTTGTTGTGTCTGTCGTCGGAACCATGATAATCAGACCGGAGGTGTAGTACGGGTCTGAGAAGTCAACGAATTTTTTACGTTTTTCATTGATTGTCATGCCCGCGATCACCGCGTCGACAATGCCTGTGCGCAGCGCGGGAACCGTGGCGTCAAAACCCATGTTTTGAATCACAACTTTATAGCCGAGCTGCTTGCCGATCGCACGGATCAACTCCATGTCAAAACCGGTAAATTCTTTGCCGTCTTCAGCCAGGAATTCAAACGGTGCAAAGCTTGAATCGGTACCGACAAGAAGCACACCATCTTCAAGTGTCGGCGACTTTGCCTGTACCGCAGAGAAGGATAAAAGCAGCGCCGCAGAAACACAGGCAAGTAAATTTCTTCTAAACATCTAAATCTCCGAATTTGTGGTTAGGTTTTTCCCGATTAAAAATGAGGGCATAAATAAAGTGTAGAAAAAAAAATTAAAAAACTCTTTTTCCTCCAACGAATTACTTCATACAAACGGATGAAATCCGAGGCACCCAAGGCACCCCGGATTTCCACGCCTCAGTTACTCAACCCGCTCTCCGTGAAGGCTAAGGTCAAGACCGATGCGTTCCTCTTCGAGAGAAACTCGAATTCCAATCAGCTTGTCAACGATCTTCAGCAGAACATAAGTTACGATCGCTGCATAAACCATCGTCGCGATAACGCTTTCTGCCTGAATCCAGACCTGCTCAAGCATCGGACGCATGGCCTCTCCGGTAATGCTTTCCGTGGCAAACACTCCGGTGAGAATCGCACCTACAATTCCGCCCACGCCATGCACACCGAAAGCGTCTAATGAGTCATCATAGCCAAGCTTAAATTTGAGCCAGGTTGCACCGAAATAGCACACGAAACCTCCGCAGATGCCGATTAAGAGAGCTGCCATCGGTTCTACAAAGCCTGAGGCCGGAGTAATCGCCACGAGCCCGGCGATTGCACCCGAAATCGCGCCAAGAACGGTGAAGCGGCGATTCTGGACATACTCACAGGCCATCCAAGTAAGCGCCGCAGCCGCCGCGGCAATCTGAGAAACCACAATCGCCATTACCGCTCTTTCATCCGCAGCCAAACCGCTTCCGCCATTAAAGCCGAACCAACCGATCCAGAGGAAGCAGGCGCCGACTAATGCAATGATGAGGTTGTGCGGCGCCATCGCCTCCCGTCCGTAACCAACACGCTTGCCAAGAACAATACAGGCGACCAGACCCGCGACGCCGGCATTAATATGAACAACCGTGCCGCCCGCATAATCAAGTGCTCCCGCCAAAGCAAGCCAGCCGTCCGGTCCCCATACCCAATGACAGACCGGCACATAGCAAAAGAGCGACCAAAGAACCATGAACAGAAACAGCGCGGAGAATTTCATTCGTTCGGCAAAGGCGCCGCACATCAGCGCAGGCGTCAGAATCGCAAATGTCATCTGAAAAATCATGAACAGCATTTCGGGAATGGAGCCGTGCATCGTTTTAATGCCGATTCCCTTCAGAAATACCTGATCTAAACCGCCGATAAAGAAACTTCCTTCTGTAAATGCAAGTGAGTAACCGGACACATACCAAACAATGGTGCATGCGCAGCAAATCGCAAAACTCTGCATCGCGACCGAAAGTACATTCTTTTTACGGACCATGCCGGCGTAAAAGAGTGCAATGCCCGGGATTGTCATAAATAGCACCAGCGTGGTCGCAACCAGCATCCAGGACACATCCGCGGCATTCATCGCTGTTTCTTCTGCCATTACCGCGGGGCTTGAAAGAAGCATTAGAGAGAAAATCAAGCATTTCATATCGCAGCCTCCCCGGTTTCACTTGTACGGATTCTGATGATTTCTTCAAGCGGCAGAACAAATATTTTTCCGTCGCCGATTTTTCCTGTGTAGGCGGCTTTGGAAATCGCCTCCGAGGCAAGATCCAAAAGATTGTCCGGCACTGCGGCCATAATCTGCATCTTCGGCAGAAAATCCACCACATATTCGGCGCCTCGATACAGTTCCGTGTGTCCTTTCTGACGGCCGAATCCTTTGACCTCCGAGACGGTCATACCGGTAATACCGATATCGGTCAGCGCTTCGCGCACCTCGTCGAGTTTGAACGGCTTAATCACCGCAATGATGAGTTTCATAATTTCTCCTGATGGTTATAGTTTCCCGTAAGGGCTTAACCACTCACATGCATAAACCGTGCCAACTCAGGAAAGACTGAAAATCAGGAGCTTTTTTCTTTCTTAGAAATATTTCTCAACAAATCACACTGAAAAGACGCACCATCCTGGCGCTCAATGCCGTAAAAAGACCGATCTCAGCGTTTTTTTCTCTTCCTTTATGAACCTATTTGGAGCATACTAAGGATAGGGATCTGCCCCGCAGTTCCTAGCCGGAATTGCTTATCTTGTAGGTCCTGCGCAATCAAGCATATTGAGGAGACCGAAAATGAAAATTACCTGCCACATGATCATGTCCGCCGACGGACGTCTCTTATCTAAATATTGGAGCCCCCTTTATAACGACGCTTGCGGCGTCGGCGATGTTTACGAAGCGACCGCTGCCAAGATGCCCGCTGACGGATGGATCGTAGGCCGCAACACGATGGCCGAATATGGTGAGGATCTGATCGAAGAACGCGAACCGATGGAAGGTCCGAAGACCATGCACACCATGACTTTCGTCGGCAAACGCGAAGGCCGCCCGCTCGCAGTCGTTTTTGACGTTCAGGGACGCCTCCATTACAAATCCCCGACCCTTCCGAGCGGCGAACATATCGTCGCGATTTTGGGCAGCCATGTCACACGCGCTTATCAGAAAGAACTTGAAGACGTAGGCGTCTCTTACATCATGCGCACGCCCGGCACTAAGAAAGAAGAAACCGAAAGTGCATTAAAACATCTTGAATCCGACTTCAATGCCAAGCATCTCCTCCTTGAAGGCGGCGCCCTTACCTGCGGTACATTCATCGGTATGGGCCTTGTAGACGAACTGAGCCTGATTATTTATCCGGGACTCGACGGAAACAGCGCTCATCCTTCTGTTATCGAATGCCGTACCGAAGAGCCGTCTCCTCTCAAAAACAATCGCCTCGAGCTGATTGATTGTGAAACCGTAGGTTCCGGTTTTGTGTGGCTGCGCTATAAGATGCACCGCTAAAGCGCGAACTTAACGCTAAAGCCTCCGAAACGGAGGCTTTCCTCTTGTCATGTGGATAAGACCTTGAGGCCGAATCAATTTCGGCCGTTTCTTTTATCCGGACTAGCGTCCATGCAAAAAAACTCACAAATCATCGGATTTGTGAGTGCCCGGAGGAGAAGGGTATGAAATTATTAAATATTATTTAGGCTGCCAATGCACAATTAAAAGTACTTGGTAACGCCGGTAATAATGTTAAAAGCATGGTCTTTGGTAAATTTCTTCGTTGATTTATTCTGGCCGTCCCAACGAGAAATACCGCCGCCGATATAAATATCAACACTCTTAGACGGACGATAGAGATACTTCGTTGCAAAACCAATCATTGACGCGCTGTGATTCTTAATGCCGTTATCTGTATCGACTTTGTAGTCGCGGTAGTAAACCATCGACTGCCAGGACGAAAGCCCAAACCAGAACTGCGTGCCTCCGTATAAGCCATAGCCTTTAATATTGCCGGCCGATGAGAATCCGTCGAGCTTGTTCACACCGTTAAAGTACTGCGCCTGAAGATAAACAGTCACCGGTTCCCAGCGATAGCTTCCGCCAAGTGTCACAATCTTTTTGCTTGTTGTCGCTTTGGCCTTCTGCTTAGAGCCCCAATCAGTTTCCTCATAGGCGGCAATCAGGTTTAGTTTACCCAGGTTGTATCTCAGTCCGCCGGCATAAAAACGATCAACTTCACTCGTTGCTTCATTTCCCTCTTCGCTCGACTCCGTCTTCATGGAGTACTGAAGAGTCGCCTGCACACCCGAAAGCATGGGAGAACGATAGGTAAACATATTGTCAATGCGGGATGATTTCACCGGCGCCAGACCTGTACCGTATGTGCCGCCTCCAAATGAATCCATAAAGAACTCCAAGTCATACGCGCCGGAGCCGGAAACAATACCTGAGATACGGCCGGCTGAGAGCTCACCGAATTTCTTGCTCGTCATGCTCAGATATGAACAACCTTCAAATAATTTATTGCCGGAGGAACCGCCTTTAAGTTCACCGGTTGTGGAATCAAAACGATTCTCCAAACGGAAACCGACGGAAAAGTCAGAGGTAATCTCTTCAGAGCCTCGAATACCGATTCGTGACGCGGTATTGAGACCGGAATTCATGGAAATTGTGTTGTCTTTGTGCGTATCGCCGCCATAGTTGTTATAAGCAATGCCGGTATCAATACGGCCGTAAATCATAATCGGACCGGCCCAGGCAGAGGACATCGACAATAACGCAGCGGACGAGAGAAGAAAGATGTGGGATTTTTTCATTTTTTACTCTTTGGGTAAGAAGGGAAAATTACAGAAGGAAATAAGCAGCAAACAGCAGACAGACCATCACAGGCGCACTTCTTTTAACCACTTCCATCGGATTGACGCCTGCCATGCCCGCTACGAGAATTACACCGCCGGCAAGCGGAGAAGAGAGGCGCCCGAAGGAGCCGCAGATGACGGCCAGCCAGCCGAGGTCTGCAATCTGAAGTCCAAAATTGGGTGCGTTCGGCGTGACGGCTTCATTAAACGCGAAGGCTGCCGCATCTCCCGAACCGGTAAGAACGCCCATAATGTAGGGACCAAACGCTCCGCCGATGCGTGCGAGATGATTAGCCGAGGTCAGTGACTCAACCACTAAATCGATGATGCCTGCCGCTTTCAAACCGGCAGCAAATACACCTGCGGCAATGATGATGCCCAAGATGTTGGCATAGCCCTTGCCCATGCCGTCAAAGAATTTCTTGGTAACTTCAGCCGGGTTGGAACGTGTGACAGCCAGAGCATAGGCTGTTCCAATAAGCATTGCGGTAGCAACACTCATCTTCATCGTTGTGTAAAGAGAAACATAAAGAAGAATGACAACCGGAACGAGCGGTGCGATTGCGTAGAAGATATTCACCTTTTCCGGCAGATTTGATGCGGTCTGCATCTCTCCTTTCTCTTGAACCTGGGGTTTTTTATAGTCGCGATATGCCACGCAGACAATCATTAGTCCGGCAATCGTCGCTGCCGCAAATAAAACAAGCGGCAGTGTGAACTGACCGATGAATTCCATCACTTCCATATTGGCGAGCTTGGACACAAACACATTGTGCGCAACACCGGGATTAAGAAGCGCTGGGGTGGTTGAACACACAATAGCAGTTGCGGCGATTGCAGGCCTAAAGCCCGAGCGAATCAGGATCGGGATCATCGAAGGACCAACCGCTGCACACAAACCTGCAGTCGAGGGGATCGCCACAGCGCAAATGCCGGTAACAGCCATACAGGCCGGCAAAAGAAAGACACCTAAACTTTTTAACGGTCTTGTCAGCAATGCAACTAAATGAACGTCGCATTTCGTTAACGAAATCGCTGCGGCAAAACCCATCGCTGAACAGATCGCGATAATCAGCGACGCTTTTGTCATAGATGCGTCGAATTGCTGAAAAGCAATCATGGGCTTTAACGAAAAGATCGCCATAGCAAAGCCCGCAACAATAAGCACGCAGCGAGTTTCATACCTTTTTATCAAGGCATAGATAGTCACCAGCACTGTAACCAATGCGAATGCAATATTTAAGGACATAATTAAACCTGATTGAATGAGGGTGAGTGATTGATTAAGAATCCTCATCAGTCTAGGTAAACAAATGTGTCAGTCCTATTCGGAAAAGCGTCAAAATCTTTGTCCTATATCGGATATCGGATATAAGATAACTTTTAACGTATTGCTTTTTCAGGGAAATTCAAGATTATTTTTGAGCAGGTTTTAGATCAAAATTCAATCTGAAAATAAAAAGGAAGAATTTAATGTCTAATAACCCCGTTCAATTAAAAAACAAAAGATGGATTTATCTTTTGTCTTTCTGTCTCATCAACTTTATTTCCGGAGCGCTTTATATTTGGAGCGTTTTCGCTGCTCCGTTCGCGTCTTACTTCAATCAGCTCAACGGAACTGAGCTGACCTCTTCGGACTTAAGTTCGGTTTTCGGCTTAGCGGCAGGATTAACTCCATTTCTGATGCTCGCAGGCGGCTACATAAACGATCGCATGGGGCCCAAACTTGTCGTCGCGCTTGGCGGCCTTGCCATCGGAGTCGGCTATCTCATCTGCGGATATGCTGATTCACCTTCTCTGCTTTATATCGGATACGGATTCTTTGTCGGTGTCGGCACCGGGATGGTCAACGGCTGCACAATCAACAGCGCCGTGAAATTCTTCCCTGACAGACGAGGATTTGCCGGCGGACTCGTCACCGCCTCCCTCGGCATTGGCGCTGCTGCGCTGCCTTTCCTTGTCAATGCGCTGGTTGTCAGCATTGGCATTAGTGACGCATGCATCATCTTTGGACTGGGCTCCGCCATCCTGATCTGCCTGCTGACTCTTTTCACAGCAAAGTGCCCTGATGATTTCGCTAACGAGTTCTGCGACTCTCCAAAAGCAGCATCTGTCTCCGGCATTGAAACAAACTGGATCGGAATGATTAAGTCCACTCTTTTCATTCCGCTCTTCGTTCTCTTTGTAACCGGTTCAACCATGGGGCTCATGCTGATTTCGAGCATTTCCGGCATTGCCAATCACCAAATCGGTCTGGGCATGACCGCTTCTGCAATGGCTGTATCCGTCATCTCGATCGCCAATACCCTTGGCCGCTTTATTTCCGGAACCGCCTCCGATAAGTTCGGAAGAGTCCCTACTTTAATGTTCATGCTTCTATTGGCAATTGCCGGATTTGTCCTTTTACTTTGGGCTTCACCGACAAGTGCATGGCTGTTCTTTACTGGGACCATCTTCGTCGGAATCTGCTACGGCTCGTTTATCGGCACATACCCAAGCCTCGTAGCTGATGAGTACGGCAATAAGAACAACAGTGTCAATTTCTCCGTAATGATGCTCGGCTACAGCATTGGAGGTTTCGGCGGCCCGCAGCTGCTCAAGTGGGCTCAGCAGGCCGGCTCTTACGACAGAGCCTATTTGATCTGTATCACAGCCGCAGCGCTCGGAATTATCTGCGGCGTCATCTATCTGCTCATCAAGAAGCACCAGCTTTCGGCTGCTTCATTTTCTTAAAGGAACTAAAAATGGAAGAACTGTATAAAAAAGAACTGATTGCAATTCGCAGACAGCTTCACAAACGCCCTGAAGAGGGATGGACTGAATTTGAAACAACCTACTTCATCACAAAATTTCTGCGCGAACTTGGACTGCCAGTTACTGTCGGCATCGCCAACGTCAATGAAAAAGAGGTGCTCGGTCGAGATGAAACGTTGGTAAAAGACGCTATCGAACGTGCGCTTAAAGCCGGAGTTCCTCAGTCCTTTATCGATGAATGCGGCGGCTACACCGGCGCCGTCACAGTCATTGACACCGGCAGACCGGGGCCAACTACTGCCTTTAGATGCGACATTGACTGCGTACTTGTTCGCGAAACTGACGACCCGGAGCATCTGCCGAACAAATTAGGCTTCCGTTCCGAACGCCCCGGATTTATGCATGCCTGCGGACATGACGCCCACACTGCTGTCGGGCTCACCCTGGCACACTGGATCAATGATCACAAGGATAAATTCTGTGGCAAAATCAAAATCATTTTCCAACCGGCAGAAGAAGGCGTCAGAGGTGCCCGTGCAATGACCGCTGCCGGAATTGTTGACGATGTTGACTACTTTGTCGGAGGACACATCGGCGGCGTTCTTAAACTCGGCGAAATCGCCATTATGGACGGTGGTTTCCTCGCCTCTTCAAAATTTGACGTTTCCATCAAAGGCAGAGCGGCTCATGCCGGGAACTGCCCTGAACTTGGAAATAACGCACTCATGGCAGCGTGCGCTGCATCGATGATGATTCAGGGAATTTCCAGACACGGAGAAGGCGCAACCCGCATCTGCGTCGGAACCCTGCACGCAGGAGAAGGCAGAAACGTGATTCCGGCAACCGCCAAACTACAGATGGAAGTACGCGGCGAAACCCATGAAATCAACGAGTTTTTGAAAAACTCAGTGCAGAACATCTTCGAAGGCATTGATAAAGCTTACGGCGTTCAGTCCACCATCACACTGGCAGGAGAGTCAACCAGCCTGACTCCGTGTCCGGAATTTTTCGAAACACTGGAAGGCGCGATGCAAAAAGTCCCCGGAACCAAAGTCATGGATAGAGTTCACTGCCCGTCGGGATCAGAAGACTGCGCTCTATTCCTTAAGCGTGTGATCGACAACGGAGGCAAAGCTGCTTTTGTCCTTTACGGCTGCAACCACGGAGGTCACCACCGCTCGAATTTTGATATTCAGGATGAGAAAAGCCTCCCCATCGGGTTTGATATCTATAGGGAAACTGCGCTAATTGTCAATGGAGCGGCCGCTTTGTAGAATAGATTCAGCCCTCGTACGACAATCCTTGCCCCGGGAGGACAATGTGAACAACACTTCGCTCAATGAAAATATTTTTTTCAGTCCTCAAAAACAAACGCTTTTTTTACAAGTCAGCAATGCCTTGTCTCAACTCATTTCTGAGGAAAAGTGGACTCCCGGGGAGATGCTCCCAAGCGAGACCGAACTCGCAAAAGAGTTCTCTGTAAGCCAGGGAACCATGCGCAGAGCCTTAAATCTTCTTGTTGAAAAAGGCATATTGATTCGACGCCAGGGACGAGGCACTTTTGTTTCGGATTTCAAGAGAAATGAGAAGCTCTTCCAACGCCGCTATGTCAAATTTGTTCCTGATGATCCCCTAACTGATGAAGCGTTGCCGACAACCTCAAAACTTTTATTCTTTGTGAAAGTTTCACCGCCGCTTGAAATTCAAAGCAAACTCTGTCTTGAGCCTCAGGATATGGTGATACACGCCGGCAGAGCACTTCTTGCGTCTTCCGGTTTGGTGACTTTTGATGAAATTTGGGCTTCGGAAACCGTATTTTCCAAATTGACAGAAGAAAACTTAATGAAGCACGAAGAGAAACTGCTTTATTCCTTCTATCAAAGCGAACTCGGCGTCTCAATCGGAAGGGTCGAAGAAACAATCAAGGCAGCGCTGCTGCCAAGCAATCTATGCTTCATGTTTAAGCTCCCGGATCCGACTCCGGTCATCGAAATCAATCGTCTTGCCTACTCTGTCAATGATAAGCCGATTGAATATCGACACCAGCTCTGCGTCACACGGAAATACCACTACACAGTGAGCGGACAGTTTGAAGACAACGTCGAGTTCTAACGAACGTTTTCTCGGACTGTCATTTATTCCCGTGCCGCAGAACAGATTTTACGCGCGACTGCCCTGCACCACCAGATATTTAGGATCTAATGCGCCGTTCAGATAATTAATCACGTTGTCAGCGGCCGCAAAATTCATTTCACGCATGTTCTCCACGGTCGATGAGGCAGTGTGCGGCGTCAGAACCGCAGTCGGACAGTCAGCGAGCGGAGAATCCGTACAGGGCTCCTTCGGATAGACATCCACCGCGCAGGAAGATAAATGTCCGGACTTGAGCGAATCAGCCAGGGCGTGTTCATCCACAACCGGACCTCTGGCGATATTGATCAGGCAGGCGCCTTTTTTCATCTTCGCGATTTTCTTCGCATCAAAAAAGTGATACGTCTCATCCGTCAGCGGAACACAGGCCGCGACATAGTCACTTTGTGCAAGCAGCTCGTCGAGCTCAGCATACTCAGCTCCGTAGGTCGGCTCCTGCGGATTGGGATGGCGACAGTAATAAAGCACCTTCATGCCGAAAGGAACCGCGCGTTTAGCGGTTTCAGTACCGATTCCGCCGAACCCGACCAGACCAAGCGTATGGTTTTTTGCACCGGGCTCGAGCTTGCTCTTCCACTGATGCGCGTGCATCAGTGCATTCTGCTGATCAATGCGGCGCGCAAAATACAGGATGTAAGCCATGATCTGCTCGGCAACCGCTCCTTCTACAAACCCTCTGGTGTGCGTGAGTCCAATGCCGTTGGTCTTAAGACCCTCCTGATCAATTGCGTCATAGCCGATACCGTTTCTGGAAATCAGTTTCAGCTTGGGCAGACGAGCAAGCAGAGACGGACGATACGTTTCGGTTCCGGCAATAATGACATCCGCGTCCTTCACGACTTCAAAGAGCGTGTCGTCAGCGACGCCCGCACCGAGCGAAGGCCCGCTGTAGTGGTGTACATCAAACCCTTTATCCTTGAGGTAATTTAAAGCGTCGTCACAAAAGTTGGCGATGGTGATGACAATTTTCATATTGATGTCTCCGAACCGATTAGTCTTCAAGGAGCTCGTCAAGCTCCTGCTTCACTTTGCGAATCTTCTTCGGCATAGCTGAAAGCGGCAGATTTTTCGCTTTCTCCATACTCCCGTATTGGCAGGCTTTTTCGTAAAGCCATGCTTCATAGCGCAGTCGTTTCAGGTTTTGTTTCTGCCGCTTCAGATTTTCTTTGACAGTTTCCGTCACAGTCTGCAGCGTCGCGTTTCGTTCTGGAAGTGTTCTGTCGCCGCATCGCATAAGTTCGGAAAACTGCGAAATCTCTCTGATCGACATGCCGCTTTGTTTAAGGCAGTCCACCAAGAGCAGTGTTCTGCAGTCTTCCACGCCAAATTCGCGAACACCGGATGCTTTGCGCTTCACTTGAGACAGGAGCCCTTCCTTTTCGTAGTAACGAAGTGTAGACGGCGCGATATTAAATTTTTTTGAAAGTTCTCCAATGGAATAGCTCATTTTTTCCTCTGCTCAAGCGCACTTTAACCTTTGCATTGTAGCTAGCTTTTACTTCAATAAATATCCGACGAAACATATATCGAAGAATATTTCCCTTGGGATGTCCCAAATTTCACCCGCCGACCCGTCTTTTGTCAGGTCATACGCATACAATGAAGGCAGTTTTTGGAGGAATACCATGCTTCGTCGTACTTGTCTTTTTGCTTCATCTCTATTGTTATCACCCTTCGCTTTGGCTGAAGAAAAAGTCGGTATTCGTCCGAACAGCGTGCCGTCTCATCCCGAATACGAAGAGTTAAGGGCGGGCACTCAGATTGAACATCTCTACGAGTCCATGCTTGCCAACGGCTTCGGCATCAAAAATCCGGATGCCAAACCCGACGAACCTACTGTCGTTATCGTGTCCGACACACAGTGTCCCTGGTGTTCAAAGCTGTGGCATGCCTCTCTGCCTCTGCAGGGCAACGTCAATTTTGTTTGGTTCCCGATTCCCGTGCTGAACGATCTGAGCCTTGATCAGGCCGCGCTGATTCTCTCCTCAAAGAATCCTTGGGCAGCTCTTGCCGAACATGAAGAACACTTTAAGGATCCGGACTTCCGCGGCATTAATCCTGCCGGCAAAGAGGTCGACAAGAAGTTCCGCGCTGAAGTATGGTCAAATGCCAAAATCGCACGATGGAGCGGTCTGACAGTTGTGCCGCTCGGCGTCTTCAAAAACAACGACGGCAAATATCTGCCCATCTTCTCCGGAACGGATACCAAGGGCTTGGAAAAAATTATTTTCGGAAAATAACCGGATTTTTATATTTTGCGAAAAGATCTGAAATTTTGCATGCTTTGCAAAATCAGTTTGTGAATCAGACCTTTTCTGCCGCGGCTGTCGTGACGACAATCATACTGCTTACACTTTCCTAAGGAGCGATGATGAGAATCCTAACAGCCGCAGCGGTTGCTTTTGCCTGCATTCTGCCTTTTTCCGCACAATCTCTGGAATGCTCTATTAAACCTAAAGTCACAGAGATCAAAGCGCCCGAAAGCTACATGCTTGTCGGCAATTCCTATACCTATTACTCAAGCGGCCTGTCCGGCAACGTTAACGGACTGATCAAGGCCGCCGGCTTAAAGGTCCGCAGAAACCGCATGGTAACCATCGGTGCAGCCGATCTCGGCTGGTTCAATGTCTGGGAACTCGTTCGTCCCTCCGGCATGGCGTCTACCTATGTTGACCACAGCGACGGCGGCAAGATCAAAACCTTTGATTTCCGCAAGGAAAAAGTCTTTGACGCCGTTGTGCTTCAGGACAACAGCACCGGACCGATTAACCCGCAGCGCAAAGACATTTTCGAAAAATATGCCAAGCAGCATTCCTATGATCTGCAGTGCATCGGCATTCAGCCGCTCTTAATGATGACTTGGGCGCGCAAGAACAAGCCGGAAATGACTCAGCAGCTTGCGGATGCTACGACCAAGGTCGGCAACGAGGCTAACGCCATGGTCATCCCGGTTGGCCTAGCTTTTGCCGAAGCGATTAAACAGGATCCGAAACTGGAACTCTACCGCGCGGATAAAACTCATCCGTCTCCGGAAGGTACCTACCTTGAAGCCTGCGTCGTCTTTGCTTCTATGTACCACCGCTCTCCGGTCGGGCTGAATTTCTTCGGCATCGAAAAAGTCGATGAAAAAACGGCAAGATTTCTCCAGAACGTGGCTTGGGACACGGTTTGTGAGTACTTCGGCTGGCAAAAGTAACACTTAATCCGATACAGCCGATTAAGCCGCACTTATCCTCCAGAGTGCGGCTTTTTTTCATGTCTTCTGCTCAGCAGCTCAGTCAGTCTACTCAGCAATAATCCTATCTGATTATTTTCCGACGCCAATCCGCTCAGCAGGGCCGCAGCGGATGCGCTTTTCAGTCTCAAAAAAGAAACACCCTCCCTCTCATGAGAGGAACACAAAGTAAATGACACCCGCCTCGTGATATTCGTTTTTTCTCAAAAATTTTCTTCTAATTCCTTCTGTAACTGTTGTTTTTTCAACAATCTGCATATGGATTAATCTCAGCGCGGTAATTAAAATCATTACCATTCTCAACACATTCTCAAAGAGGAGAAACAATGAAAAAGGTAATTCTGGCTGCTGCTGTATCTGCTGTTTTCGCTGTACCCGCCGTCGCCGCTGAAAACGCGGACGTCGTCGTTGTCGGTGCAGGCGGCGCAGGTCTTTCTGCCGCTGTAACTGCTCATGATCTGGGCAAAAAAGTCATCGTTCTTGAAAAAATGGCTTTTGTCGGCGGCAACACAAACCGCGCAGCCGGCGGTCTGAACGCTGCTGAAACCAAACCGCAGGAAAAGGCCGGAATCAAAGACTCCATCGAGACACACTTCAACGACACAATGAAGGGCGGCAAGTACCTGAACAATCCGGATCTCGTACACGTCCTCACAGACAACGCCAAATACTCTGTTGACTTCATCAACAGCCTGAAAGAAGGCGATCTGACTGACGTCGGCATGCTCGCCGGCGCCACCAACAAACGCGCTCACCGTCCCGTGGGCGGAGGCTTCGTCGGTGCCAACGTTGTTAAGGCTCTTGCCACTGCCGCTAAGGACAAAGGCATTGACGTCAGAACCAACGCCAAAGTTGAAAAACTTATCGTTAAGAACGGCAAGGTTGTCGGTATTCAGTACAAAGGCAAGAACGGCGTTAAGACCATCAATGCTAAGGCTGTCGTTATCGCTGCGGGCGGTTTCGGCGCCAATCAGGATCTGCTGACAAAGATCAATCCCAAGCTCAAGGGCTTTGGCACAACCAACCATCCGGGCGCTACCGGTGACGGTATCACTCTTGGTGAAAAGGCCGGTGCCGACACAGTCGACATGTCCCAGATCCAGACTCACCCGACCGTAGTTCCCAACAACGGCGAAATGATCACTGAAGCGGTTCGCGGCAACGGCGCCATCCTCGTCAACCAGGACGGCAAGCGCTTCATCAACGAACTGCAGACTCGTGACGTTGTTTCCGCTGCTGAGCTCAAACAGCC
>NZ_WSRP01000022.1 GCF_009767915.1 Parasutterella muris | reverse complement strand
TAAGAGAGGCGGAAGAGTTCTGCCTTAACAAAGGTAAAAAATTTGAAAGAGTAGAACTGAAAAGTGAAAATGATGGACGGTTCAACTATACGAATGCACACTTGATTTTCAGATGCAATTGACTCTACAAGATCTGTTGAAGAAACAGATCTTGCGATATCGGCAAGATCGAATGTTGTCTGGACAGTGTTTCTGAGGACCGGGGAAGGAAAGGCTTGCCATGTGGCTTACGCTTCTGCGGACTGAGCGACGTTTCTCTCTGATTAACAAGAAAGCCGGAGCATCCTTTGTCGTACACATGAAAAGCGTAGCGGGGCTTTCGCTTATTAAGAAGAAATATTGTAATTCAGATGATTGCGGAGGCCTGTGACCGTAATAATTCTGCTGAAATAATTTGCTCCACGCAGCGGTGAAGGGAACACGCTAAAGCGATTTCGAAAAATTTCGATTTTATCAGTAGCCGGCCGGCACGCCTCGCCATTCCTGACGAATCCCTATGCGAATAAAAGAGCAGGCCGTCCGAAAGACAGCCTGCAAAAGGAGGAAGGATTATTTATTTCTTCTTAGAGGAATGTCAGTGCTGCGACAATACAGCCTGCGACAACGAATCCAAAGAGATAGTTCGGTCTTTGGAACAAGTTGGCCTTCACTAAGTCAGAACCGGGAACAACAGGGATCACAGTATTTAAGCCGGAAACCGGACCGCCTGTCAGGTAGTACTGACCAATATTGGCCCCAGCGATGGCGGCAACGGAGCTTGCCATCGGATCGGCTCCTGCAGTCAGCACGACGGAGAGAAACGGAAGCAGGATTGCAGAAGAGGCTGCAAGGCTCTGCGTGATGATGCCGGTGATAATTGAAATCAGGAACATCAGAAGCTCTGGCGAGTAGGCGAGCAGCGGTTCAAAGAATTTCGCAATGGTGTCCACGAAACCCGTATTTTTAATCACGCCGGACATGAAAAGGAAAACAATGGTCGCGATGAAAGGCACAGCGATCATTCTGACGCCTTCAATCATCTCTCCCTGGCTCTTCTGAAGATCACGACGAGCAAGTAAAGACGTCAGCAGTGCGCAGAAAAAGCACACGATGAAGATCGGAGCTCCGCTTGAAGCGGCGACAATAAGGATGATGAACGGAGTGAATGCAATCCAGGAAGAAACATTTGCTTTTTTGTCTTTATTGAATTTATCGAGAAGCTGCTTAATCTCTTCGGCGCTCATTTTTTTAACAAATCCTTCCTTTCGAACGTGTGTTCTCATCCGATACCAGGCTATGCTCATAACCGCGGCGGCAACCACGAACCCCCAAACGTTTACCATGCCGTAGCCGATCCCGGAAATTGCCAGAATGCCGACAACAGTCGGGTGCGAGAAGCCGGCTCCGCAGCCGAGAATGTTCGCGTGCTGCAGCGCACCGGCGGCTTCATTCCTATCCACTCCGAGCTTAATAGCGGCAGGACCTGCGACAACGCCGGTAATAGCGGCCTGAGTAAAGCCCACCATCATGCCGATACCGCCGGCGACCGCTGCTGCCGCAGTGATAATTCCGGGACCGCCTCCAATATAGTTACCGGCTTTAATAATATCTCCGATGATGACATGGAGAAAACCGGTTGACTGCATAATGCCTATAAAAAGAAGAATGCCGCCCATATCAATTAGTACGGGATTTAAACCGCCAATCAACAGGCCTTTAATGGTTACAGGGTCTGCGCCGTAAAGCGGAATTCCGGCCAGCAGAGCTGCAATCGTGGAGCCGACAACTGCGGTGATGTACATCGGCGTTTTGCCGATAATCATGAGAATGAGCGTAACTACGACAACAATCTGAGCAAGTATCACGCCGGTCATATTTGTCTCCTGAGAAAATGGGCACGTCTGAGACGTGCCCGAACATGAGGTTTGTTATTTAGAGATCACTTCAGTGACGACGGTCTCAACAACGGTTTTTTTTGGTCTTGTATCTACATGCAGAGAGAACACGTCGGGACGGGCGTAGTGACCGGAAACATCCATGTCATACTTTGCTTTGACGATGTCCTCGAGATCGATCTCAGCACTGACCAAACCTTCTTTGTGATATAGAGGTCCGGCAAGTACCTGCCCCATCGGGTCAACGATGACGGAGCCGCCGCGCATCAGTTCTTCATCGTCCTTCCAGTGTGGAACGGTTTTGCCTAAGGCTTCCGGAGACGGTAGGTACTGGACAGCGGTTACCACAAAGCAGCGCCCCTCATGCGCGATGTGTTTCATTGAGTGCTGCCACTGATCGCGGCAGTCGACCGTCGGAGCGCAGTAAACCTCTACTCCTTTGGCATACATGTAGGAGCGAAGCAGCGGCATATGATTTTCCCAGCAGATGCAGGCGCCGACTTTGCCGGCTTTTGTCTGCACAACCGGAAGTGTGGACCCGTCTCCCATGCCCCAAACGAGTCGCTCAGATGCGGTTGGAAGAAGCTTTCTGTGTTTAGCGGCAAGTCCGCTTTCGGGGTCGAAGAAGAGCGCGGAGCAGTAAAGAGCATGGGGAGTCTTCTCAATGCATCCGACGACTAAGGAAGCTCCAGTGCGAGCAGAAAGAGCGGCGAGTTCCTCGCATTCAGGCCCGGGAACGTCAATGGCGTTTTCGTAGTAGGCGGCAAAGTCGGCACGTCCTTCAGGCAATCGGTACCCTAGATATGCACCAAAGATTTCTCCTTTCGGATATCCGCCGAGAAGAGCCTCGGGCATCACGACAAGTTCAGCTTTCGAATCAATGATTGCCTGTTCGTAAGACATGATTTTTTCTAATGTCTTGGCTTTTCCTTCGATAAGATCACTTCCGATTTGAAGCGCCGCAACTATATGTTTGCTCATGATTTTCTCCTTTAGAATTAGATGGATGAGGGCTACAGTTAAGATTTTCTGACTTAAGCTGACTTGCGAATACGGCGAGGAGAAATAAGAGATATGAACGAGATTAATATCGATTCAATTGATTTAAATTTAGTCAGAGTCTTTGTTGCTGTATATGAAGAAAAAAGTGCAACAAGAGCCGGACTACGGCTTAATCAAACTCAGTCAGCCGTTTCCGCTTCTCTGGCGAAGTTAAGAACGCTCTACAGCGATCCATTGTTCGTTCGAAACGGAAGAGGATTGACGCCGACTTTATTTGCGAATCAGCTCTATCCAACACTTCGTGAGATGCTGGAGCGTTTCTCGCAAACCTTTGAACTTTTTTCAAGCCGCTCGGGGCTTTTCAACGGCAGGACGATCACGATTGGAATGTCCGATGATTTCGAGCTGGCGATGGGGTCTGACATGGTCGAACTCGCCAAACGCATTCCGACTTGTACTCGATTGAGATTTGTTCAAACCAATTCAGTTTTAGTGGAGGAGATGCTGCTTTCCCGATCGATAGATCTCGCTGTGACGAGCGGCGGCACACGAAGCGACAGTGTCTGTTCTGTAGAGGTCGGAAGCGGAAATTATGGATGCCTGATCGATCCGAATACATTCGGTACAGCCGACTGGAATTTGGAGACTTATGTTGATCGGGGCCATATTTTGGTGTCCAGCGGAGGTTACTACGGTCTTGTGGACGAAATCCTCTCGTCGCTTGGAAAGAAAAGGCGTGTGCTGGTTTCTACGTCTCATTTCAGTGCAATCCCTGCTTTATTAACAGGCACGAATGCCCTGACAACCATTCCTCGTCACGCCGCTGCGGCTATAACGAAATTTTCTGCGCTCAAGCTGCTCGAACCGCCGATCCGATTTCCAAACTATCCGGTAAACCTAAGCTGGCGTAATTATTCAAGAAAAGATCCGGTTCTTCTGGAATTGATTGAAATATTCTCCTCGAACCTTAAAAGTTGTCTTTTTGAAAGTGCCGGAAACTAGATACGGGTGCAGGTCAAATATAACGGAGAGCTATAACATAAAACTATTAGTTCTCTTGCTCAAGTTGAGAAAGAAAAGGGTAATATTGTTTGTAAGCATCCTTAAATACGTGTCCGTATATCATCATATAGGTAATTCTACTAGGTTAAAATGAGGCGATTATTTCTGATTCGGAGCAATAAATGAGCGACAAAAACATTCTTTGGGGTGTAGTAGCCGGAACAATTCTCGGTGCCTTTGGTGCATCTCTGATTCAGCGCGGTTCTCTGCGCCCCCATACAACAAAAATTCTTTCCTACGGCTATGACATCAAAGACATGCTCGTAGAAAAAGCGGAATCGATTAAAGAAGATTGTGAGGATTTGGCGGCAGAAGCGAAGGAGCAGTACGAAGACCGTAAAGAGTCGAAGAATAAACCCGATACCTCTGACGTTAAAGTCATCGATAAAGAGTAAGGTTCTTCGGCCTCAATAGGCTGGAGGTTATTACTATGGGGTTCAAAATTGTTTCTCAAACTCGGAGAAGGGCCCGTTTTCGTTCCGACTTTAAGTTCGGCTTTGATGCCGGCAATTTAATCGCGGACAGAATTGAGGTCATCCCGAATGTTGAGGGTGTAGAAGTTAATCCGAGGACAGGGAGCGTTCTTGTTGTCTTTTTCGGACATAAGGCGCTCAAGGCTGTTGAGCATGTCTTGTCCGACAGCGAGTACGAAGTTCGTACAATGCCTAAAACGATTCCGACGGGTACAAGTGTCATCTCGGATGTGACGTTTTGGCCTTCATTAAGACTGCTTTTCGGTTCTTTCCTGCCGTTTCCTTTGCGGCTTGGGATGTTTATTTCCGGAACGAAAGATATCTTTTTTGACGGGTTTAAACAGCTCTTCAGAGGCAAGATCACTGTTGAAGTTTTAGATCTAAGTTCTGTCGCGATCGCGTTAGTGATGAGGGATTTCAAAACTGCGGCAACAACTGCTCTGCTTCTCGGCTTGGGTGAAAGCCTTGAAGAGTGGACGCGGCGCAAGACGATGGAAAATCTAACCGAGTCCTTGGCAGTTAATGTTGACACAGTATGGATCCGCAAAGACGGTGAAGATTTCGAAGTTCCGTTCTCCTCTTTAACGAAATACGACATTCTTGTAGTCAGAGCGGGCAGCGCTATCGCGGCTGACGGTGAAGTAGTTGGCGGGGACGGTATGGTGAATCAGGTTTCCATGACTGGTGAGCCGCTTCCGGTACACCGCACAGCTGGGAACGTTGTATTTGCCGGTACAACAGTGGAAGAGGGCGAACTTTTAATCAGACCTACCGCAATCGGCTCTGAAAGCCGTCTTAATAAGATCGTCGAATTTATTGAAAACAGTGAGAAGACAAAGGCAGGAATTGAGGCAAAAGCTATGCGGCTTGCGGATACGATCGTGCCCTATAGCTTCTTACTGGCTGGAGTCGTTGGCGCGGTGACAAGAAACTTGGCTAAGGTTGCTGCCGTCCTGATGGTTGATTACTCATGCGCGCTGAAACTGGCAACACCGATCGCATTTCTCAGCGCGATGAAGGAAGCGGCAAACCACAAGATTTTGATCAAGGGAGGTAAGTATCTTGAAGCCTTAGCTCAGGTTGACACGGTGGTATTTGATAAGACCGGCACTCTGACGGTTTCTTCTCCGAAAGTGTCGTGCGTTGTACCTTTGGATTCGAAATGGTCCGAAAAAGAAATTCTGCGCATGGCGGCATGCTTGGAAGAACATTTCCCGCACCCTGTGGCTCGCGCTGTTGTTCGCGCCGCAGCGGAAAGACACTTGCAGCATGAAGAAGAACATGCCGAAGTCGAATACATTGTCGGCCATGGTATCGCATCTAAACTGCACGGAGAAAGACTGCTGATCGGCTCGCGTCATTTTGTGGAGGATGATGAGGGCGTGGATTGTTCTTTTGCTCAGCCTGAGATCGACAGAATTGCCTCGAAAGGGCATTCAGTTCTTTATTTTGTGGTCGGCTGCACGTTAAGCGGTTTGATTGGCGTCGAGGATCCGATTCGGCCTGAAACGAAAGATGTCATTCAAAATCTGAAACTTCTGGGTATCAATAATATCGCGATGATTACCGGAGACGGTCCGAGGACAGCAGCGAACGTTGCGCGTCGTCTTGGTATTACGAAATATTTCTCGCAGGTTCTTCCGACAGGGAAGTCCGACATTGTCCGCAGAATGGAAAATGAAGGAAGAAAGGTCTTAATGATCGGAGACGGCATTAATGATTCTCCTGCACTCTCAGCGGCAACTGTCGGTGTAACGCTTTCTGACGGGGCGGATCTGGCAAAAGAAGTCGCTTCGGTTGTCTTACTGAACTCTGACTTGACGCAGCTTCCCGTGGCGATTGAGCTCGGACAAAAGACTTATCGGCGAATCGAAGAAAACTTCCAGATTACGATCGGACTGAATTCGACATACCTGGCCGGCGGCCTTTTAGGGCTGATTATGCCTGCGACCGGAGCTGTTCTGCACAATGTCACAACGCTCGGCGTCGCATGGAACGCACAGCAGCCGAAGTTGGCTGAAAAATACGATCAGGAAGAAATTCTGGAATTGGAGTATAGCGATGAAGCGCTTGAATAATTTTATTGTGAGCGATACTAAGGGACGCATGCGTCTTCGCGTCCCGGCTCTTAAGAATTTAAAAACAGCTGAACGGATGTTGGAAGAGCTTAAAACTCTTGAAGGTGTCCGTAAGGCTGACGTGAACCAGATTACTGGTTCTGTTTTGCTTGAGTATGATCCCCACACTTTTGAAAGAAGGGGTTTAGCACATGTTTTTAATGAGGTTGTTCCTCATGCAAAACCGCTGCCGACTCTGTCTCATAGGACGAAGAAAATGCTGCGCAGCAAAGAGATGAGACTTTTTGAAAACAAGGGTATGCTGGTATGCGGTTTAACCTCATTAGCAGCTCTCGCATTCAAAGGATTCAAACTCCACACTGCGGCAGGAGCGGTCTTTGTTGCCCTTGCCGCACTTCATACTTATCGCTATCGAAAGAATATGCTTCGGTAGCTCCTGTCTGAATGAGGTTTCTGCCTAGCAGAAGCCTCAAAAACACTTCTATTCTTTATTTTTTGGATCAGTTCCCAAATATTTTCCCAATACCTGATAGAGCCTTTTGAGTTCCAGCGGCTTGGAAATATGATCATTCATACCGGCTTCCAAAGATATTGAAACATCTTCAGAGAACGCATTGGCGGTCATGGCGACGATTGGAATCTCTTTTGCGTCTTTTCTATCGAGTTGACGTATTTTCCTTGTAGCTTCCAGTCCGTTCATTTCCGGCATCTGAATATCCATAAAGATCAAATCATAGTACCCGGTAGGACGCTGCTCAAAAGCTTCAAACGCTTTTTTCCCATTTGTCTGAACTTCAACCTCATAGCCAGCCATATCCAGAAACTCTTCTGCAACTTCAGCATTAAAGACGTTGTCTTCTGCCAGCAGAATACGTTTTTTTATGGTCGGATGATGCGCGGGCTGCGTTGCCTGCTTTTCAGTTTCATTTTTTCTATTAACGTCGTTTGCCTTCAGGCAGTCATAGAAGGAAGATGTGAAGAAAGGTTTAGCGATAAATCCGTTAACTCCGGCTTCTCTCGCTCTCTTTTCAATTGGTGACCAATCATAAGCACTGATAATGATGATGAGAGTTTCAGGTCCGACGATTTCTCGAATCTTACAGGCAGTTTCCTCTCCGTCCATTTCCGGCATCTTCCAATCAAGGAAGCAGACGTCAAACGGGTCTCCTTCTTCCAGAGACTGTTTGATCTTTTCGATTCCTTCTCTGCCGCTCAATGCAAACTCAGTCTTTTGTCCAAGCTGGCCTAAAAGCAGACACGCGTGTTCACAGGTATCTTTATCGTCATCAACAACAAGCGCTTTTAACTCTCTCAGCCCCTCGTCATGTTCAGCCGATTCATCAGTTAATCCGAAAGGAATATCTACGGTAAAAGTTGAACCTTTACCAAGTTCGCTTTTTGCGAAAATCGTCCCTCCCATAAGACTGACAAGGTTATAGGTGATGGCAAGCCCTAAGCCGGATCCTCCGAACTTCTTACTGATATCGCCAGAAGCCTGCTCAAACGGAAGGAATGCTCGCTGAAGAAATTCTTCATCCATTCCGATACCGGTATCAGAAATTTCGAATTTTAAACGAACACGGCTAGGACTCGTAGCTTTCTCGAACATTCTCATACGAACACTGCCGCCTTCTGGAGTAAATTTAATGGCATTGGCGAGAATGTTGATCAGAATTTGATTCGTTCGAAGAGCATCTCCAACAAAAGACTCATGCTTGACTCCGCTCATAGTGACCTCAAAATTCACACCTTTGCTCTTGGCTTGAGGGTCAACAAGATTCATTAGATTGTGAATTGCATCCTTTAGATTGAACGGCTCCTGAGACAGCACAAGTTTATTGCTTTCGATCTTAGACATATCAAGGATGTCATTAATGAGTCCAAGCAGATGCCTGGACGCCTGCATGGTTTTTGTCAGACAGTCTCTGACTCTTTCCTTATTGTCGAGTTTAGCAAGTGCGATTGTCGTCATACCAATGATCGCATTCATGGGCGTACGAATCTCATGCGACATATGCGAAAGAAATTGGCTCTTTGCGCGGCTGGCATTTTGTGCAGACTGAAGAGCGTCGCCCAATGTCCTCTGGTACTGAATTTGTTCTGTTTCATCTACAAGCGACACGACAAACCAGCTGGATTCTCCCGCTCTCATCGGATAGACATGCAGTTTGTAGGATCTGGAGCTGCCGCGTAGTTCAACCGTACGTGGAGCAAAAGATGAAGCAGCAGAGTCGGTTAGGCACTTTTGGAGCCACTCGTTATCTTTATCATTCAGCATCTGAAAAAAAAGATTCTTATCTTTTAGGATGTTGGTGTGGTTAATACCGAGAATTGCCTTGGTGTTAGCGCTGACAAATTCAGGTTCACCTGTGCGAGTGAAGATGATATAGACGTCGTTCACGCTAGCGCACAGAAGATTAAGAAGCTTTTCCCTCTGCAGGATTCGTTTATTCCACCTAGTGACTTCATTGGTCTCGCTGTAAATAAAGAAAATCAGGAATAGACCGAAAACAATAGTAAAAACAACGATATATACGATAATTTTATCTGCATGCTCATGAATTTCCTGCCCTCGTTTATCTGCCCCATCCGCAATGATGTCAAGTGCGTCGTCAAGGCGGACAAAGGCCGGTTCTACGATCTGGCTATAGCGGGTAATGATGTTTACGACAGTCGGATCCTGTCGTGTCATCTCGATCAGCTCACGACGCTTTGCCTGTAGGCTGGATAACGCTTCCTTTAAATTGCTTAATTCTTCAGAACCACCTCTGTATTTTTTTTCAATGATCTTAATGCTGTTTTTCTGAAGTGCTTCCTGAGATTCCAATGTGCTTTCGATATCCTCCGGAGCTAAATCTGTCGATGCGAACACAACCGGCAAAATACTTCTGAAGTCATACAGGCGACTCTGCATAATTCGCGCCTGTGAGGAAACTGTATAGGGATAATCGTAGATATCTTGAGTGTATTGATTCACACGCAGGAGGAAGAAGACGGTCGTCAAAACATAGAGTGCGACAACGCTGCCAAGTACGACCGCACGATTTCTCGCGTTGATTATTCTCTTTGTCGGCATAATTCAGATCAACTGCCAGGGGTTCGTATTTCTATGCATTTCGTTATTTTAGTTCAGATTGACGACCTCTTCATACAACTTCTCCTATTTTTACCTCAGCTACTTCGCTTATCTCTCTAATGCTCAGTCTGAGATTTCTCCTCAGAGGACAGCTCTATGTGTCTTTAAGATAAATCGGATTTAATTTGATATGGGAATCATCTCTACGTGATTCGGCGTATATGCCAAAGCATTTGTCTCATTTGGAAAAGTCCATCAAGAGGGCTATTTGGAAGCAGAAAAACTCTTCGGTTCATAAATCTAAGGACCTGTCGTATCGGCTTGCGAAACTAGATTTATTTTTTTCAGTGATCACAACACTGTCGTCGCTGTTTTGCCTCATTGGAATTGCTTTCTTTTTTGGAATAAATTCGGGAGATGTTTCTGATTGGATTCTGGCTGCTCTGCATTGCGTCTTATGCCTTTTTACGTTGAACATTCTTCTTGGCTACATTTTTAGTTATGACACATATGTGAAGAAGGCCGGTGTTCTGAAATGGCTCGTTAACTTCCTCATACTGATTAATGCAGCGGTCCATTTCCTACCGCCTCTTCCTTCGCCTTTTCATTACCTTCAGGCCAATACTTTTCTCTTTGTATCACTAGCCGGCTATTCCATTATTTTTCTTAGTGCAAAGGCCCTGGATGCCGCTCAAAGTTATCGCTTAAATCCGACGCTCATCCTCGCTTCAAGTTTCCTTGTGGTGATTGCTTCAGGCACTTTCTTACTGATGCTCCCAAAAAGTACAAGAGAACCGCTTGACCTGATAGATGCCCTATTTATTTCGACAAGTGCGGTGTGTGTGACAGGACTTTCACCCGCTGATATCTCGCAAGTCTTTACAAACTTTGGGCTCCTAATACTTTCCTGCCTTATTCAAATCGGAGGGTTAGGACTGATTACGTTTACCAGTGTTTTTGCGATCTTCTATGCCGGTCAGACTTCTATCTACAACCAGCTACTGATCAAAGACATGGTTTACTCAAAAACCATGGATGCTTTGCTCCCAACCCTACTTTATATACTTGGGCTTACATTGATGATTGAAGCGATCGGCGCAGTCCTTATCTATTGGTCGGTACCTGCTGTTCTCTTTTCTTCAAATTATGAAAGAGGCGTATTTGCTGCTTTTCATGCGATGTCTGCCTTTTGTAATGCAGGTTTTTCAAATGTGAAAGACGGCCTGAGTAATCCGGTTCTGATGAATGGGAGTCAGTTTTTTTACTTAGTGATTTGTTTTTTGATGTTCATGGGATCTATTGGTTTTCCGATCCTGATTAATTTAAAAGACAAACTCGTTGCAGCCGTGAAACAGAAGATTGGATTATCTTTTCAGGACGAGACGAAAACGAGGTTTGATCTTAATACCAAGCTAGTCCTAATCCTCTCTGCGGTCCTAACAGCAACAGGGGCATTTCTTTTCTTTATTTTAGAATTCAACGGAGTACTGAAAGATCTTCCATTCTTCTCAAAGCTTGTTCAATCGTTATTTAACTCGATTCTGCCTCGAACTACTGGCTTTGCTTCGGTAAATCCGGCCGATTTCCATTCAGCGACTATCCTTATGATTTGCGTCCTTATGTGGATAGGAGGCTCATCACAATCAATGGCTGGTGGCGTTAAAGTAAATACGATCGCAGTGCTTTTATTAAATCTTAAGAGTTTGATTTTTGGAAGCCGCAACACAAGTGCATTTAATCGAACTATCCCACATGACTGTGTCATGCGTGCTTATGCTGTTGCATCGTCATCCGTTTTGGCAATCCTGTTCTTTGTTTTTTCACTTATGTTGCTTGAGCCTGAGCATTCATCTCAAGCTATTATTTTTGAAGTGATTTCTGCAATTTGCACAGTCGGTTCTTCTCTTGGACTTACGCCGAATCTTTGCTGGGAAAGTAAGGCGCTCTTATGCTGCGCCATGTTTTTAGGGCGTGTAGGCTTGCTGTCGGTGATGATTGGGCTCTTCTCCGGCAGATGCTATTCCGAGAAAGTCTTCCCGGATGAAAATATCATCATTAACTAGGAGTATTACATGCGTTATATGATTATCGGTTTAGGGACTTATGGACGTGAGCTCTCTATCAATCTTGCGCTTCACGGGAACGAAGTTATCGGCGTCGACAACCAGGAGTCCAACATTGAAGCAATAAAGGATAAATTATCAACTGTCTACCAGCTCGATTCCTGCGACGAAAATGCACTAAAAATGCTTCCCTTGAGGAATATGGACGTCATTATTGTGGCGATCGGTGAAGATTTTGGTGCCAGTCTGCGTACGGTGGCGCTTCTTAAAAAGATGGGACTAAAACATATTTATGCGCGAGCAATTGATAACCTTCATGAGTCCGTATTGGAAGCATTTAATCTGGATCGTATCCTAGCTCCGGAGAAAAGGGCTGCGAAAGACCTAACATTTGAGTTGGCTTTTGCCGCAAACTGCACCTCTTTCAATATCAGTGATGATTACATTATTTTGAAGATGAGGGTCCCGGAAAGATTTGTTGATCATAGCTATCGCAGCATGAATCTCTCAAGGTTCGGTCTTGTACTGCTGTCGGCTGTGCGGAAGGTAACTGAAAAAAATGTCTTGGGCCTTCCCTGCAGGAAAGAAGAAATACTGGACTTGGAGCGTCGAACGATGGAAGAGAAAATCCTGCTGAATGATGAAATTGTTCTGATGGGAAGCCGCAAGAACTTTACGGATTTTCTGCTCTCTGTTAAGGAATAAACAAGGGGCATAAATCTTCGTCCTCTTTAAGCTTTTTACGAGGATTAAAGCTTTTATATGAAGCGGTATGCTCGCAAGAACGACATTTTGATCCAATAAGCAGAAAAGCATGGAGTTGAAAAAATGACCGCATTTATGCGGTCGACCAAGGAGAACTTCAAAAGATATTTTATGGAACCCGAATATTCTTAAATTCGTGACATTCGTCACAGGCTAGTACCGGCTTTTTATGGCCTCTGTGACACTGACCGCAGTCAGGGTCTTCAAGGTGGGAGTCATGCGGATTGATGTCGTTCTTATCGGTACGTGCTGCAAGCTTTTCATAGCTTCCGTGACAAGAGAGACAATCCTTGGAGGGCACCTGCTTGGGAGGCATCGTTTTGTGGCAGGCTTCGCATTTTCCCAGACGTTCCATATGACGATCAGCCAGTAGCTTGTCTGCCGCAGAGGCGCTTGCCGCACAGAACATCGTGAGAAGGAAGAGCATGAGGTATTTTTTCATTATTTATCTCTGAGTTGGGTTCCTGCCAAAAGGAGCCTTTTGGCAGGATGATCAAGTTTGATTATGACCAGGGCTTTTCCGCAGCTACTGTCTTACCGGCAATGCGACCGAATACGCAGGCTTCTGAATTATTTGTGGCACCCTGATAAATATGACCCCACATAGAACCGAGTTCACCTGCACTGTAAAGACGCGGAATCGGACGATTGAACGGATCAAGAACCTGACCGAGTTTATTTCTGCGCGGACCGCCCTGTGTGTTCAGGATTGTCGGATAAAGCTCAGCAGCATAGTAAGGACCTTCACCGATGGGACGGGAGACGATCGGGGCTTCGCGGCCTTCAAATGCGACTTTGCCTTTCTTTTCCAGAGGACGGCCGAAATCTTTATCGGCTCCGGCTTTGATGTTTGTATTCCAGCGTTCAACTGTAGCAACTAGATTTTCTGCAGGAACGTTGATCTTTTTCGCAAGCTCTTCAATTGTCGGGGCAGAAACGATGACGCCCTTTTCAATTTCAGCCGAGTTGTCTTTAGACCACTTGTAATTTTCTCGATTCAGTGCATAACCAGAAGTAGCACCTCCGATGATCGGACCGCGCTTACGGGCTTCTTCATCAAAGATGACAAAGCAGGGAATTCTAGGGTAACGATGTTTGATCGGGTCGAGCGCATTGACCGCATAAATGCAAGTATGATTATCGAGTTTTTCGTTGGTAAAGCGTTTGCCGTCCTGATCTACGTAAATATGAGAAGGAGCAAGCATATTGATCTGCAGAGCTGTTTCCAGACCCGGAACCACTAAACCGAGCGGGCAGGAAAGAGCATTCATATGCCAAAGATCAGCACCGGCAGCCTGAGCCATTCTTACGCCGTCGCCGGTATTGCCAGGATGCCCGAGGCGATGGAACTTCTGACCCATAGTGTGGTTGGAAAGCATCTTATCGTTAAATTCGAAACCGCCGGTTGCAAGGACGACGCCTTTGCGGGCTTTAACTGCCTGTTTTTTACCTTCGATTTCAATCCACGCACCAATCACCTGACCATCTTTTTGAATAAGTTCTAGTCCCTTTGCGTTGTAAACAACGGGAATCTTTCTGGCTGTTTCAACCGCATAGCGATAGTTATTGAAGAGCATGTCACCGCCGCGGGTCTTCTGTCCTTTCGGAGTACGGAAACGCCATTTATCGATTGCGTCGGATTCAGGAATGTTCTGGAAACCCGCATGACCATAGATATAGACTTTCTGATCCGGAGCGAGAGACAGAAGGAATTCTTTAGACTTCATTGCTTCGTCAACAAACGCTTCAAGAAGTTCAGCATCTTTTTGAGAGTTCGCAAAGTCGTAGGTCTTATCGAGGTAAGCGATCGCTCTTTCGCGATTATTCGGGATCATCATGCCGCCGGAAGAAACAGCTGTGTTGCCGCCGCCCTGGGCACATTTTTCAAAAATGACAACTTCAGCGCCCGCATCTTTTGCTGTGATAGCTGCAGAGGCGCCAGCACCGCCGTAACCAAGAATGACGACGTCAGTTTCCCGATCCCATTTCTGAGGAATTTCGCTGACGGCAGCGTGTGCGAGAGAACCGAGCGGAAGAGCGGCCCCAGTTGCAAAAAGGCCTTTGAGGAATGAACGTTTAGATAATTGAACTGTCATAATTTTCTCCGGGATTGACACTTTTGTTAAGGCTTGCTTCTGCCTGATGGAGAAATTATTTTCCGAGAGACTACCTAGGTAGTTTGCGTTTACTCAACATTCAGTTATTTTTTTCTGACTACTCGTTTTCCTTGATCGCAGAAATCAATTGGTTAAGCTCCGCCATTGTGTGAATCTGCAGCTTTTTCAAACCGTTTCCCCGGTGATTTTCAATCGTTCTCACTGAATTACCAAGGCGTTCTGCGACCTCCTTGTTCATAAGACCGGCAGCAACAAACTTCAGAACTGTTTTTTCTTTTTCCGTTAGGGCATCCCAGCGCCGACGCGCTTCAAAAATATCGAAACTGAGTAAAGAGTAGCCTTTTGCTGACTTCCTCGCGCAATCGGCTACGACCTTGAGAAGTCTTTCCTGATCAACCGGCTTTTGTAGGAACTCAATGGCTCCTGCCTTCACCGCGGATACGGCCATATCGATATCGCCATGGGCTGTTAAGAAAATGATCGGCAGATGAATGTGTCGATCGTTCATCTCTTTTTGCAGCTCAAGCCCTGTCATTCCCGGCATTCGAATATCACTAATTAAGCAGCCGGTGACTGAAGCTGCATCATTTCTGAGAAAATCTTGGGCGCTACTATAGGTTTTTACCTTCCAGCCCTCACTTTCCAAAAGAAATTCCAAACTTTCCAACAGATCTTCATCGTCATCAACGACTCGAATACACGCTTTCTCAGCCATTTTCATTCGCTCCGCAGCTCGGAATTAAAACTGTCACGGTTAATCCGTTTGGTACATTTCTTTTAAAGATAAGCTTCCCGCCTAAATCCTCCGCTAAGGATTGGACAATTAAGAGACCAAATCCGAGGCCATCCTCCTTGCTTGATTTTTGAGAGTGGTTTTCAAGAGTTTTCCACATCTCCTCACTAATTCTCGGACCGTTATCCGAAACGCTAAGTACGATGTCCTTATCTTTCGCTGAAATTTCTAAGAAAATTTTGGGCGACGCTTGATTATGAACCGCTTCAAGCGCATTATTGAGAATATTCAATAAGATGATCTGAAGTTCTATCTCATCACACTTCGCACACTGCGGCGCTGAGGCGGAAGAAAAACTGATACAGCCGGCTTCAGGAGATGATTTTTTTAAGTCTACAACTACTGCAGAAGCAACAGACACGATATTAATTTCCTCTCGAAAACGATCCCCCTTAGCATAGGATCTGACCTTATCGATAATTTGCGTGGCTTTTTGCATCTGTTTATTAATTTTTTCCAGAGAAGTATCCAGGAGCGCCGGAGGAAGGTCATTTCTCTCCATTCGTCTTCTCAGGGTGAAGCAATAGTTGCTCGCTGTGGCAAGAGGCTGTTTGAGTTCATGGGCTATCATTGTTCCCATCTGTCCCACAACGCCTGAAGTCTGTATTTTATTAAGACGCTGCCGAATCACATTGGCTTCCTTAGCGAGCTCCTTTTCACGTTTAAGAGAGTAAGTAAGCTGACTAGTTCGTTTGATAACCAAGACATTTACGCGAACAACGTGCAGGAGCAAGCCGAAGAACAAGAGAGCAGCGAATATAAAATAATGGCGGTATTCTCGGATGAAACGTGTCAGATCAAATTTCCGTAAGTATTCATAAGGACCGACCTTTAGGTCCAGAAAAAGCTTATCGACCTTTGTGAAATCAGTTGCCACGCTCCAGTGAAGGTTATGGGCAATGGGCGGCATATCCAATAGCGCTGCTGAAACAACCCTGCTGATCTCAGGTGGCGTATTTGGCGTCGTAGACAGTGTCCAATTTGGATAAAGGTCTGTAGAGTGAAGACATGGGAACTCCTCTCCGCTTGGCTTTGCTCCAATAATTTTCAGCTGATTTTGCTCAAGTAGGCCGGAGTATTCCAAGAAGCAGGCTCTGGCGATGCCAACGTCTGCTTTTTTATCTAAGACAGCCTGTATGGCAGGATATGCGTCATGACCAAGAAAAAGGGTTTTCTTAAAGAAATTATCCGGAGCGAACCCTTGTTTTAGAAGCTCACCCATTGCTATTTGCCAGCCCGAGAAAGCATATGGATAGTTAGCTGAAGCAACCCTACCTTTTAAATCTGCAATGGTTTTAATGTCTTCGCGATCTCTTCTGACAAAAAACACAGAGCCGTCAGCATAGTTAGGATTAGGTGCCAGATCGGAAGCTACGGTTGCTAAATCCCTCAAGCCTGTTCTCTCGATAACGAGTCGCCGAAAAGCGCCAGCAGACGTCAATACAAGGTCCAATTCTTTGCTCTTTACCGCATTCGTAATACCAATAAGATTTAGCCTTTTAACAACAAGTTTGTTGTTTTTAAGCGCTTTTTGAAGTGTTTTGATAGTATCTTCAATAATAAGCTCATTAATATTATGGGATGCAAACTCACTTATCCCAAGCGTGACCGTTTTTTGATTTTGTTCCGTGGCACAAAGTGACGATTGGAAACCTAAGGTAACAATAAAGGTTGTAAACAACGATGATAAAAGAGCCTTGATCGAGGTTCTTATGCCTTGAGAGTTGCGGTTCACTATTTTCTTCCCTATTTTTGTGCATTTGTGGGTTGATTAACGGCTAGTCTCTATCTAATGAGTTATTGAACCTCTTTTTGTAAGTGTCTGATAACGATTTTACTTTAGATCGAGCCGGTCTGGTTCTTTCATACAAGAATGTCATGAAAGGATGAGTGACGGAGTGACTGACGTATAAGATAATTCACTGTCAGTGCTCTAATTTCTAACTATCCCAACTAATTGACAGTAATATCTCATCATCTTTTGTTAACTATCGTCATCTTTATTAAATTTCTTATTTAGAAAAATCATTATCAATTAAATGATGTATACAGTTAACCGAAGTTAGATATTAATTATTGAAATTTAAGATAGACCGAATCTTCATTGTTGCATGAATTGAACTGGGCCGACTGATGTATTTCCCTGTGCTGTATGTACGCTTTCGGTAGCTCAAATGACCGTATTGATCTGTAGAGCATTTACCACTCCTTTATCACAGTCACGAACTTCATTGCTGAAGATATTGTTGAAACGGCTTCCTTATAAAACTTACTTGGTGCTCTCTATGAGAATTTGATTAGTGACGACGCTTCCGAGTTCGAGGCCTGGTTACTAAAACAACCTCCCTATTTTCCAAAAATTTACAAATTATCGATTTATTACTCTATTTCATATAATATTACTTATAAGAAGTAAAGATAAATATTCGGGGCCTCTATGGAAAAATCCCTTCTAGTTATCGGAGACAAGAATAATTTTGGAATCAGCGTTCCCGAACCTGCTGAAACGATTGATGTGGCTGCTTTTTATCTGGCAGGATTTCGATCAGTAAACTCAATACGCTGTTTAGAAAGCCGACTCAATGTCATGGCTAACTTGATTGGTTTTAACAATTGTCATGAAGTACCTTGGGGATCACTTCGGCTGATCCATTTCAGAAAACTCATTCAGATCATGAGTGAGCTGAAAAATGAAAACGGAGGTCAGATTTATACGAGCTCCTCTCTGAACTCATATATTTCTGCCATTCGGGGAATCAGCGAGGCTGCATGGTCCCTTGGGCTAATGACACAGGAAGAAACAGCGCGCATTAGACAAATAAAAAAATTCAGAACCAAACGTATAACCGTAGGACGTGAACTAAGTTTAGAAGAAACTGCTGCATTGCTCGACAATAGCTCAGGGCCCAAAATTTCAGAAATCCGAGATCACGCAATTCTTGCCATCCTCATCGGAACAGGAATACGGCGCGCTGAAATTTCTTCAATCTCTTTTGAGGGATATGACCGACGGCAAGGCTCGTTAAAAATTATCGCGAAAGGAGATAAGCAAAGAAAAGTTTATATGCCGAATGAAGTAAGACAGGCGCTCGATCAATGGATCGATGTTCGAGGCAGTCAGACAGAAGGACCAATCTTTGTCAGAATTAGACGATTTGGCGTCATCGATACAAAGGCTCCGCTGACACCTGAAGCTGTCGGACTGATTGTTCAAAAATATACAGCTCTTGCCGGCATTACAGACAAAGTGACACCGCATGATCTCAGACGAACTTTTGCAACACGGCTTATTAAGCAAAATGTTGACTTAGTCGCTGTACGAGATTTGATGGGACACGCCAGCGTCGTCACAACTTCGAATTACGATAGAAGAGGAGAAGAGAGGATTATTGAAAATATTCAGAAGGTTAAATTGAGATAAATGGTCCGCCATAAGAGCGCAAACCGAAACAACCCAAGAGTTAAAAATAACGGAAGATAATGTAGTCTGCTTCATCCGGCTGTGGTCACAAACTTCGGCATAGCGTCTAATCCTTTAATTTTTCTTTGCCATTTAACTTTATTAATACTCTGACGAGTTGGGGTTATTCATTTGAATCAACATACCTCTTTTTTCTCAAAGCTTCGGACGCCAAAGCGGCTGCATTTCCAAGCGCAAACTTCCGACAACAGCTATCAAATTTGCAACTGGCTTCAATGGATTTAGTTGTAAACGAGAAAATAGTAATTACTCCAAACCGCAGGTTTTTGGTAAATTATCGTTTTAAATTTGGCACGCTTCATCACAAAGATTCCGCCAAAGCAGATCGTTCAATGCATAAAACTTTGACTAACTTAGACTCCGCTCATGGATTAGCAGCCGTCTATAAGCGAACCTGTCTTCTGCTTCTCTTTGTGCTTTTTCTCTCAGGCTGCGCTCTTCATCCTTCAGTCGACAATGGACCGGAATTAAAAATACTCCATACTAACGATATGCACTCGCATTTTGCCGGAAGCAAGAGTGACAATGCTTGTCTTCGGGAAGAAGGCTGTACCGGCGGTTACGGCGCTATTGCGGCTTATGTAAAACAGGCTAAAAAAGAAGACCCTGAAACACTTTTCTTAGATGCAGGTGATCAGTTTCAAGGTTCATTACTCTACGTGAACGGAAAATCACAGTTCGTTAGAAAGATCGATAATCTCATGGGGTTTAACTATGCAACGCTGGGCAACCATGAGTTCGATGAAGGCTGCGAAAAGCTTCTGGCATTTATTAACACGGCTAATTACCAGTTTCTGGCAGCGAACTTAAAGCCGGAAGACGGCTGTGCGCTTAGAAAAGCAAACATCAAACCGTACGTCATTACCGAATACAACAAAGAGAGGGTTGGCATCATCGGTATTGCAAATCCCGATGTTGTCAGCGAATCCATCGCCTGCAGACACACGAAATTTATTAATCCGATACAAGCCGTCCGCTCTTCTGTACAGGAAATTCAAAAAGCCGGCGTACATGTCATTATTGTGCTTTCTCATATGGGCTTGCCTTTTGATAAAAAGCTGGCTTCAGAGGTCGCAGACATTGATATTATCGTTGGCGGACATACTCACGATTACATCGGCCCGGGATCAAAAATAGGGGGCTACCCCATTGTTGAAAAGTCTCCAAACGGAGCCCCGGTTTTGATCGTGACCACGTCCGGAGAAGCAAAGTATCTTGGAAATCTTTCCGTCAGATTCGATAACACCGGCAAGCCGATTTCTTGGTCTGGCAGTCCGATGCTGATGGGAAAAGCCGGCGGGGATAAAGAGATCACACAGATTATTGATGAGGCGGCTGAGAAAATTCAAAAAGAAAATTCCGTTATTGTCGGTGAGAACCGAGTTAGAGCTAACGACGGAATAGAAGCATGCCGACACGGGGACTGTTTTTCTACCTTTCTAGTAACGCGTGCAATGCTTGAATACGCAAAGAAGAACGGAGCATCCATTGCACTGATTAACGGCGGAAGTTTCCGTGGATCAATACCGGTCGGGACAGTAACAAAAGGAGATCTGGATAACCTCCAGCCCTTTCAGGACATATTGGAAATCAAAGAATACACCGGGCGAGAGCTTCTCGAAGCGGTTGAGCGCGGTGTCTCAGACGAGGGCGGCATAGGTCCTAGAATTTTGCAAACTGCGGGGTTAAGATATTCTTACGATCCTACTGCTGAAGTCGGTAAACGTGTCATCTCTGTTGAGGTTCAAAATCAGAAGGGACGATGGGTGCCGATAAAGCTCAATCGCAGGTACACGGTCGCACTGAACACCTTTCTGGCATCCGGAGGAGACGGACATAAGGCGCTTGGCAGCGGAAAAGTTGTCAAAAAAACAAATGTTTTAATACCGGAACTTTTTGCCAAGTGGCTGACAAAGAACTCACCGGTTTTGGATCGACCGGAACAAAGTATTACCGCAATCACGGGTGCAAAAGCTGAACGTTAGGGGTTTTACATACCCAAAAAAATTTCTGTCAGAACTTTATTTTTCTAAATTTTCTTTGATATTCTAAAAATAGAAATTAAACCTATGAAGCGAAAGTAAAGCTTGTAGTGCACTCACAGAGAGTCCGTGTAGCTGAGATACGGGCAGGACGCATACTTGCATAATGGGTCGCTGAGGGCGCAAGGAAAGGCTGCATACAGCTGAGTATTCTGCGACGTAAGGCATACGTGAGTTGCCGGAAGTATGATGGTACTTCGCAGAGTGCATTTGCCAAAGTGTATTTGTAACGCTTGAAGCAGATGAATCCAAGGTGGCACCGCGAGCGAATCAACGCCCGTCCTTGAATAAGAGTTTTGTTTTTTAACGAAAGTTTTTATTCGAGGACGGGTTTTGCGTATCCGCCTCGAATAAATCGAGGTGAATATCGATGCTGAAATTTAGATCTAATCTGTGCCGAGAAGCCTTCCGCTCCGTCCGTGAGCGCGCCAGAGATTCTCTATTCCCTAAAGAAGCAATAGCGGCCCTAACCCGTACTTGCTTTGTCTTCAGTCGTGACCCTTTGCCGCAAGAGGTTTTATCCACGACTTCTCCTGCAAGAGTTTTACGCAGATGATCACCAAACTTACTGATAGAAAAAAGGAATTCAAAATGCAAAAAGGACGA
Source organism: Parasutterella muris (assembly GCF_009767915.1). GTDB lineage: Bacteria > Pseudomonadota > Gammaproteobacteria > Burkholderiales > Burkholderiaceae_F > Parasutterella > Parasutterella muris. The sequence goes on along the minus strand of NZ_WSRP01000022.1, from coordinate 23,316 downwards.
TTTGGAATACACGGCGGACAGTACGTACCGGAACTTCTAATGAGCGCTCTTGAGGAGCTCGAGGAGGCTTACGATCATTATAAAAATGATCCAGAATTCAACAAAGAACTGCAGGAGCTGCTGAACGAATATGCGGGAAGACCGTCCCGTCTTTATTTCGCAAAACGAATGACCGAGGATCTCGGCGGCGCAAAGATTTATCTTAAACGCGAAGATTTAAACCATACGGGCGCGCACAAAATCAACAATGTTTTAGGTCAGGCGCTCCTTGCTAAGAAAATGGGCAAAACCCGTTTACTAGCTGAAACCGGTGCGGGTCAGCATGGCGTGGCAACAGCAACCGCTGCAGCTTTACTCGGTATGGAATGTGTTGTCTATATGGGTAAAGAAGACACGGAACGTCAGGCTTTAAATGTCTATCGTATGAAGCTTCTCGGCGCAGAAGTCATTGCCGTGACATCAGGAACAGCCACCCTGAAGGATGCGGTCAACGAGGCACTGGGAGAATGGACTTGCCGCTTGAAAGATACCCATTACTGTTTGGGTTCAGCTGTCGGCCCTCACCCGTTCCCAACCATGGTTCGCGATTTTCAAGCAGTAATTTCCAAGGAAACTAAGGAGCAAATCCTAGAAAAAGAAGGCAGGCTCCCTGATGCGGTTATTGCCTGTGTCGGCGGCGGAAGCAACGCGATCGGCGCTTTCTATAACTTCATCGAGGATAAAGAAGTACAGCTTATCGGTGTCGAAGGGGCAGGAAGAGGAGTTGATACAGCGGAGACAGCTGCGACCATTTGTACAGGACGCACCGGAATCTTCCACGGGATGAAGAGTTATTTCTGTCAGGATGAATTCGGACAGATTGCTCCTGTTTACTGTATCTCTGCCGGACTGGACTATCCCGGCGTCGGGCCTGAGCACTCATATCTTTACGACAGCGGCAGAGCTCAGTATGTAGGTATTACAGATGACGAGGCTGTCGACGCATTCGAGTATTTATCCAAGTGTGAAGGCATCATTCCTGCAATTGAATCGTCTCATGCGGTCGCCTACGCACGCAAACTTGCACCGACTATGAACAAAGACCAAATCATCGTGATCAACATTTCCGGACGAGGAGACAAGGACTGCGCCGCTATCGCCCGCTACAGAGGAGAAAACATCCATGAATAATATTGCTCAGACTTTTAAAAACGGCAAAGTTCTCATTCCTTACATTACGTGTGGAGATCCTGATTTAGCCGTGACAGCTGATGTTATCAAGACTGTCGATCAGACAGGGGCCGACATTATTGAACTTGGTATTCCTTTTTCTGATCCGGCCGGAGAGCCTCCGATTGCCCAAAGAGCCAGCGCTCGGGCACTTAAGGGCGGCGTAACCACGGATAAAGTGTTCAGCATGGCTGAGAAACTTCAGTCCGAAATAAAAGCGCCCTTTGTCATCATGACTTACGCTAATGTGGTTTTTGGCTATGGAACAGAACGCTTTTTAAAAAGATGTCAGGAAACCGGAATTAAAGGGCTCTTACTTCCGGATGTACCTTTTGAGGAAAAGGATGACTTTGCTCCGCTCTGCAGAAAATACGGAGTCGAACTAATTTCAATGCTTTCGACTTCCTCAGGAAAGAGAGTCCCAAAGATTGCTTCCGAAGCTGAAGGATTCCTTTACGGTATTGCCGCACCAGATGCGACGAATTCTGAAGAGGATGTCTGCTCAAAGCTCAAAGCAATGGTTTGCGAAGCAAAGGATGCCAACCCGCAAATCCCCTGCTGCATTGATGCAAACGGGCTTGAGTTGGAACAGATTCAAGAGGTTCTGCAGTTTGCTGATGGAATTGTCATCGGAGCTCCGCTGCTTCAGCTGCTGGAAGAAAAAGGAGCTGAAGCGGTTAATCCAATCCGTGAATATATCGGTCGACTGAAGCAGGTGATGGGATAACCTGACATCGCGGGCGCATTCAGCGCCCGCTTCTTCTGTTCTCATCCTCAACCGCCTAATTCGATAAATCATCCGATAGGCGCCCAAAAGCCTTCTCGGCCTAAGAGATATACAGAAACTTTATACCCAAAAAATAATAATCGTGTGCCTTTAATCGTCCTGCGAGCCCTATAACTCCATTCATAAGCGGAGGTAAAAATGAATATCGGGACAGTCGGCGTCATTTGCGGAGTTTTATCAGGATTCTTTTGGGGCACGATGGACATTGCCTCTCAATATCTTCTGCATACGGCGAAACTGACCCCGGCACCCTTTATCTCGCTGACAATGCTGCTATCCACGGTGCTTCTCTTTGCGGCTGCTTTGGTTCGTTCTCCGCAGGAAACCTTTGCTGTACTTAAAAGTCCGTGGAATATCGGACAGATGATGATTTTTGGTTTGCTTTTACTGCTCACAGAGGTCAGCTTCTACGTATGCGTGAAATACTCAAACGCGGAAACTGCAGCGGTCATTGCTGCGACACGCCCGTTTTGCATTATGGGACTGCTGATATTTGCTTCTGTCCGCCCTACTGTTTCTCAAATTCTTTGCTGCGGACTGGCTCTTGCAGGTGTATCCCTATTGGCGACGAAGGGAAACTTTTCTGCGATTTCTTTACGGTGGCTTCCTGTCCTAATCGGCTTGGGCGCGCCTTTGTTCAGTGCGGGTTACACACTTCAAAGCCGCGCACTCGTAAGGAAGGTCGGACCGCTGATTTCCATGGCTTGGGCGATGTTGTTTGCATCCGTTCTCAGCAATATATATTTTCCGTTCTGGCAGGTGAAGCTGGACTGGACATTCTTAACCGTTCTCTCTGTCTTTTGGGTCGCCGTCATGGGCCATATTGTCGCCTACATGCTGTACATCATTAGTGCGGGTAAGATTCTTCCGACGATTACTGGTGTTTTAGAAACCGTTGAACCACTGACAGCTATTCTTTTGTCATGGCTGCTTTTCTCACAAAAGATGAATACACCGATGCTGATCGGTGCGTCAATGATTCTGGCGGCTGTCATTTTTCTCGGGTTTGTCGGAAGCAAAAGAAATTTCCAATAATTCCCAAAACGAAAACAAAGAAAGCCGAACATAGCAACTCCAGGAGATTTGCTCGGTACAATCGCTCTATTCTCTTGTTCCTACGTTAAATGAAAGCGTTCATCTGTCTTCTGTTCTGTTTACTGCTCTCGGGCTGCGCCTCCGTTCAGGTATCGAGCATTGATAGTCAGGAATACCTGAAGCAAAGACGCGGTGACGTTATTTCTCAGGGACATTTAAGTGAACAGAACATCACAGTTCTGACCGCTCTTGGATTATCCGACTGCGAAAATAATATCGACACCTGTCTGAAGACGGTCTCCAATAGCAAAATCACCGGCACGGATCAAAAGCTTTCTGCACTGGCGGAGATGTGGCTTTTTAAGGCCATGAAGACTCAGAAAGACGCAAAAATTCGGATGCAGAACAGAGAGTTTGTTGATGAGGAGAATTTAGTCTCTCAGCTGGTAAATGATTATCTTGAGGCGGCTCGATACGCGTACGCTTATCTTTTCTTCTCTGACAGGACTATTAGTAGCCGAGCACTCGAAGACCGTCAAACTCAGGTGAAGGACTACTATAACTTTGCAGTCCAAAACGCTATTGAACAGCTTTACATTGCCGCTAAAGGCAAACCCATTCAATTTCCAATCAGAGAAAAGAATTGGGAAATCTCTATTGCAGGACTCTCCGCTCCGGAACTCAGCCAACCGGATCACATCACAGATATCATCCCGGATACCGTGCTTTCATTTAAAGGTCTCAAGAACCAATACAGTCAAGACGGACTTGGCGCGCGAATGGTTCTTTCGGCAAAGGAGGGTAAAGAGGAAAAAGATCAGCCTTGGCGCCTGATGCCTTACTCCGCGATTACTGCGATGATTTCTTTCCCCGGGAAAAATCTCTCCGAAATTACTCAGACTCATGAAGCGCTAATTACCACGTATGATGCCTCAACGACAGGAAGCATCACGATTGGTAAAACAAGAGTTCCGTTATCTGCGAATTTCAGTGGCGCATACGGACTGTGGCTAGCAAGCTCGGATTTTGCGGTAACTTCGTTTACGAGTATTTTCGGACGAGGTACGATCATTGATCGACCGGCCGTCTTTCTCATGCGGCCTTATCAGAAAAACCTGAGGACAATTATCCTCATTCACGGCTTGGCCAGCAGCCCGGAAGCATGGGTCAACACTGCAAACGAAATTATGGGAGACAAAATCCTTCGGGATCATTTCCAAATTTGGCAGGTCTATTACCCGACAAATGTACCGCTCCTAATTAATCGCTATGAGATCGCTGAGGCAATTAACAAGACGATTGACCACTTCGATCCGAGCAGATCCAACATTGCGAGCCGCGGCATTACGCTGATCGGTCATAGTATGGGCGGTATTTTGGCAAGGCTCTTAGTTTCCAGCTCCGGAGATGTTCTTTTGGATGCACTTGAGAAAAAATATCCTGCGGCCGGAGCAAAGCTCAGTGCGAAGAGCAGTAAATTCTCCTCTATTATCAAATTCGAACCGCTCCGCGGCGTCTCCGACGCAATCTTTTTAGCGGCACCGCATCGCGGAACGCCGTACGCGGATGCATCGTGGGCGAAATACTTAGCCTCTTTTGTGAAGCTTCCCCTTTCTATCGTGAATACAGTGGGCGAGATGGCATTGACTATTTTCGGACGAGAACTTCCAAGAGAAATTTCGATGACCGGCGTTGATAATTTATCGGCTAAGGACCCAACCGTTAAGATTTTAGAGCAGCTCAAAATCTCACCAAATGTAAAATACTTCTCGATCATCGGCAGAGAAAACCCCGAGGGACCTCTCGAAGAATCTTCTGACGGAATTGTCCCTTACTGGAGTTCTCACCTTGACGGCGCTGCAAGTGAAACTGTTGTTGTTTCGGGTCATTCTGTGCAGGAAACGCCTCAAGCCATCTTAAAAATCCGAGAAATTTTAAGAAGCGAAATTATCACTAAGCCAACTGCCAGATAATAGCGCCTTTACTTCTCCTCGAATCGGAAGCGACTTCTGCTAAGAAGTCACACGCCGCCGATTGCGGAATGAGTTATTGAACCGGTCCGCTCCTAAGGGATACGCACACCAAGACGCACACAAACCAAAATAGGGCTTCTCGTTGAGTTGTTAAGTCAATTCTTAGTTTTTTAATTTATTTGTATGATAATTTTATAAAATCTCATACGAATTATTTTTCCTTTTTTTAGGCATTAATAAACTCTATTAAGGAGTACCGACATAATGAAAAAAATCCTGGCCATATTGCTGCTATCTGTTTCTTTCTCTGCTGTCGTTGCTTCCGAAAGTTTTGATATTACAGACGTTGAAGGAAGGACTATCCATTTTGATCAGCATCCCAATACATTCGTTGTCGCAAATTACATCGCAAACTTCATGATGGTGGGAGGGAAATCCAGCTTGGACAAAGTAATTGCCCTGACAAAAGACGGCTGGGAGGAAACGCGTTTCGGAGAGTACCAGGTTTTTACTCAGTCCTTTCCGAAAATGAAAGAGTTGCCGAGTATCGGCGGTTACCATGACGATATCCTTAATGCAGAGAAAATTCTGAGTCTGCATCCGGATGTACTGCTAATCGGACGCACTCAATACACAGAAAACAATCAGAGAATCAAGACGTTTGAAAATGCGGGCATCAAGGTGGTCGTCCTTGACTATCACGCTATGACCACTGCGAACCACACCAGAAGTACTGAAATCCTCGGCAAGATGCTGAACCGAGAAGACATTGCCGCAGCTCAGAATAAAACCTACAGGGATTCTCTAGAGCACGTTTACCAAACGATAAGGAACCTGCCTCAGGACAAGAAAAACCAGCGTGCCTACATGGAGACTGCCAGTAAAGGTGTTGGCAGATATGGAAACTCCTACAACAAAGACGTTCTGTGGGGCGCTATCCTCAAAAACATCGAAGCCGCCAATCTCGCAGAAAATTCTCCTCAGCCGTATATGGCACTCGACAGGGAATACGTCATCTCTCAGAATCCACAGATTATCTTTATCGGAGGCAGCATTTGGCGCAATAAATCCGAAGGCGATCAAATGAGAATGGGATTTACCGTAAAAGCGGATGATGCACAGAAGCGGCTTGCTGCTTTCACACAGCGCCCGGGCTGGAACCGGCTCGACGCGGTTAAAAACAATCAGGTTTATGCCGTTGATCACGGAAGTCTGAGAAACATGGCTGACTACACATTTACTCAGTTTATGGCTAAGACGCTTTATCCCGAAGCTTTCAAAGACATCGATCCGGAAAAAAATCTGAATGACTTCTATAAAACATATCTGCCTGAACTGAAATACGACGGCACATTTATGATTCATTTGAATAAAGCGCAGTAAGTGATGATGGCAGCAGGTTCTGCGATAGACAGTTACCGCCGAAGGATCCGTAAACGAGTACTAATTTCGCTTGCGCTAATCCTTCTGATGCTGATTCTTTTACTCGCTGATATCCAGGTTGGGACCTCAGATATCTCTTCGGCGTCCCTTCTGCGGGCAATATTGGACGGCCCCGACGGCAGCTCATCTTCCGCCTTCATCATTTGGGAGATTCGCCTTCCGATGACGTTCACGTGTCTTTTTGTCGGTGCTTCTCTCAGCCTAGCCGGTCTTCTCATTCAAACGATCACGCACAACCCTTTAGCAAGCCCCTACACGCTTGGCGTCACTGCCGGAGCAAGTTTTGGTGCGGCGGTCTCTATCACGCTCAGCTTTGCTGTTTTAGGTCAGGTTTGGATCGGCACATCGCTTTCAGCGCTCGTCATGGCGCTTTCCGTCTCTACTCTGATCTTTTACCTCGGTAATCGGCGCTCACTTACATCAACGACGCTGATCCTTGTCGGCGTGATCATGAATTTCTTCTTTCAGGCACTTCAGCAGTATCTGCAGTATCGCGCTTCCCCGGAAATCGCTCAGGTGATCTCAGGCTGGACATTCGGCAATCTGCAGAGAAGTTCCTGGATCAGCGCCTCAGTTTCAGCGTTCACGTGGACAGCGGCGATGCTTATTTCTCTGACTTACGCGTGGAAACTTACTGCTTTTGCAGACGGTGCGGAACGGGCCAACGGATTAGGAATCAATACAAACCGCCTGAGAATGTTTGTCTTTTTCGTCAGTTCCATTCTTGTTTCTGCCGCTGTCGCGTTCATCGGCACTGTAGCTTTTGTCGGTTTAATCGCACCGCACTGCACCAAAATGATTTTGGGAGATGATCAAAGATTTCTAATTATCAGCTCTTCGATCATGGGCAGCATTCTTATGCTGGCAGCATCTGTCATTTCCAAGCTGCTCTCTGATGGAGCGACACTTCCTGTCGGGATTGTGACATCGGTAATCGGTGTACCGTTCCTGTTTTTCCTTCTGATGCGCTCAAAGGAGTAGCTTATGGCGACGCTGCAAATTGATAGTCTCTCATGCGCATATAAAGGCAAACCGGTCCTGAACTGTGTTCATGCAGAGTTTTCTTCCGGACGCCTCACCGCTATTCTTGGTCGAAACGGTGCCGGAAAAACAACGCTCATCCGCTGTATTGCAGGTCTTCATGATTATTGCGGGAAAGTTCGCCTCACCGACAAAGAAAAAGTTTTAGATCGCTCGCACATTGCTTATCTGCCTCAGTTAGAAAAAATTACGTCCTCTCTGACTGCCTTTGAAACCATCCTTCTAGGTCTAACCAAACAGCTCACGTGGAAAGTTTCTCAGGAGCAGCTTCAAAAAGTCTCCGACGTGATTCGAGAATTAAAACTGGAAGCTTTAGCCGATACCCCGGTTAAAAGTCTGAGCGGCGGACAAAAACAACTCGTCTTTCTTGCCCAGGCCTTTGTATCGGAGCCAAAGATCTTACTGCTGGATGAACCGACAAGCGCTCTGGATATCCGACATCAGCTGGTGGTCATGGACACGGTTGCTAAATACTGCAAAGAAAAAGACGCCATTGCGCTTTTTGTTATTCATGACTTAATGCTTGCCTCCCGCTACAGTGATTCCATTCTCTTTCTGCATGACGGTAAAGTGCATGCGCTTGATCGTCCGGAGAACGTGCTGCATTCTTCCGTCATTGATCCGATCTATCAGATCGAGAGTCTGATCGAAAAGAACAGCTTAGGCCTCACAACTTTAACTCCGATAAGACCGTTATGAAACATCTTGAAGAAATACGACGCTATTGGGACAGCCGTTCTGAAGGCTATCGCATGCAGGTTGACGAAGAAATTCGTAATCATCGGGAAGAGGAATACAGAACGTTTTTCAGCGATCTTCCTGTCGGTTCTGAAGTTCTGGATATCGGGTGCGGTCCGGGATTTTTCACGAGACTTCTGTCGTCACTGTCCATGAAAGTTACAGCGGCAGACTACTCGGAAGAGATGCTGACGCAAGCAAAGAATCTTCTCTCAGAGACCCCGGATGCTCAGGTTCGATTTCTTCAAACCGACGCTCAAAAACTTCCTTTTGATACAGACGCTTTTGATGCTGTCGTCAGTCGGAATCTGGTTTGGAACCTGGAAAATCCGGAATCAGCCTACCGTAAATGGTTTCGCGTTCTGAAACCGGGAGGAAGGCTTTTTGTTTTTGACGGGAATCACTACTGTTATTTGTTTGACAAGACCTATGCGGATATTCATAAAGCGCAGACCGAACAAAGTAAGCACATTCTATTGGGCGTCAAAACCAGTGTGATTGATGAAATCGCTGAAGATCTTCCCCTTAGCCGTCATGTCCGTCCCGACTGGGATAAAGCCGTCCTCGCTAAAGTGGGTTTTGTAAACATCAGTACTGAAATCCTAAAAACCGTCGAAACACGCGATAAGCGATTAATGCCAACACATTTTGCCGTGGTTGCCCGAAAGCCATAGATAGACCGGTTCTTCTTCACTGAAGCAAACTTTTAGTCCCAAGTGATGCAAAATCCAGAGTTTTATATTAGAGTTTCTACCTACATCCCAAACCCCTAAGTCTTGATCTTTTACATCCTCAAGGATGTATTCAGCAAAGCCTGCTGTCTTCAGAATGAACTTATTCATTTAAAACATTTGGAGACAAGCAGATGAAAAGACGATTCCTCATGCAGTCCGGCATTTCAGGTTTAGCGGCCGCATTCTCCGGCTCAGCTCTTGCCAGCACCAAACTGAAAGGTGACGAAAAAATGATGCCGGTTGACAGTGTCAATCGTGAGCCGGGCTGGGAAAAAGGACCTGTTGAAGTTCTGGAGATCAAAGGTGTCAGAATCGGCGAAGGCCGTCCTAAGATCATCGCATCAACTACTGCTAAGACTCCGGAAGCATTCATCGCCCTAGTTAAGGACTACAACAATCGTCCGGAACTCGATATGATCGAGCTGCGTCCGGATTACATCGGCGAAATCTCCGGCAAAGAATTTGCAAAGCTCACAAAAGAAGTTTATGAAATCGCCAAAAACAAACCGATTCTCATGACCTTCCGTGACAAGACTGAAGGCGGCGGCCGTCATGTTTCCGATGAGTTCTACCGTGATTTCTATTTCGACGTTCTTGATAACGGCAAGATCGACCTCATCGATATTGAAATGTTCCGTAACGCTGACATCTGCAAACAGATCGTTGCTAAAGCGAAACAAAAAGGCGTTAAGGTCGTTATGAGTGACCATGAATTCGGCTGGACTCCTTCTGAAGCTGAAATCATTCGTCGTCTGCTGCTGCAGGAAGAACTCGGCTCCGACATCCTGAAGATCGCGGTCATGGCCCATACCACCGGCGACGCACTTGATCTGATGAATGCGACATGGAAAACTCGTCACTATTATTCCAGAAAGCCGATGCTTACAATGGCAATGGGTAAATATGGTGTAATGAGCAGAATGACAGGTGAATTCACCGGCTCAGACATTACTTTCTGCATGGTTGGCGGTAAACCTTCCGCACCGGGTCAGATCCCGAGCGAAGAAGCCAAGACAATTCTTGACTCCATCCATAAAGCTATGTATCCAAACGGTAAATAGGACCATTAACCGGAGAGGTTTAAAAGCCTCTCTCCTTTTCAGGTAAATCATATGAAAAGAAAGCTAAATCTCCTCAGCGTCTCCGTTCTGCTGGCAATGAGTATGTCAGCAGCTCAGGCGGTTGAGTTCACACCCGGTACATACACCGCTGCAGCCAAAGGCAACGGCGGGGACGTCCCGGTAACAGTGACATTCTCCAAGGACAAGATTGAAAAAATTCAAGTCGGCACTAACAAAGAAACACCGGGAATCGGATCGGTGGCCATTGAACAGGTGCCGGCCGCAATTGTTAAAAATCAGTCTTTAGCTGTTAACGCTGTAGCAGGCGCTTCGATTACCAGCAAGGCAATTCTCGCAGCGATCGCAGCCTGCGTCAGCAAGGCAGGTGCTAACCCGGAAGCTTTGCAGACGACAGTACAGAAGCAAGCCCAAAAAGCTGAAGAAAAGACTCTTAACGCTGACATCGCAATTGTCGGTGCCGGCGCTGCAGGACAAACTGCCGCAATTCGCGCTTCTCAGCTTGGCAAGAAAGTCATCCTCCTTGAAAAGATGCCGTTCGCAGGCGGCGCGGCAGCTGTAAACGGCGGTACAGTTGTTATTCAGGGCTCTAAAATTCAGAAGGATGCCGGCGTCAAAGACGACAGCCCTGAAATCATGACTGAGGACTACATTAAGAACGGTCACGGTCTAAATGACAAACGCATGCTTGACCTCTATGTCCATAATGTCGGCTCGATGATTGACTGGGCAACAACCGACGGCGGAATGCAGCTGAACACCAAAGCCGGATTCACCAATGAAGCCGAACACAGCAAACCGCGTGTTATGAGATGGGTGGACGGAGCTCAGGGCGCAACCCGCAACTTTAAAGCTTCTGTCGAAAAATCCGGCGCTAAAGTTATGCTTGGCACCCCGGTTGAAGAAATCACGCTGAACAATGGCGCAGTTACCGGCGTAAAAGCTAAGGGCAATGACGGCGTCCTCTACACGATTAAGGCCCCTGCAGTTATTCTGACTACGGGCGGATTCGGCGCCAATAAAGACATGCTGACCGGCAATCTTAAGAATGCTCTTTACTATGGCGTTAAGAGTTCAAACGGCGATGGACACCGTATGGCCATGAAGATCGGTGCCAAGACGCAAATGATGGATCTCGGCAAGATCTACCCGAACGGCATGGAAGTCGCTCCCGGCATCGCTAAGTCCACCATCTGGTCCAACAAGGCGGCCTTTGAAGACAACTCCGGCATTATGGTCAACAGAGCTGGTAAGCGTGTCATCAGCGAGCTTGATACAAACCACAATATCAAGAACGAAGAAGTGAAACAAGGCGGAAAACTCTTCATCCTCATGGATCAGAAGACATATGACGCCTTCCTCACAAAACTTAATATCACTGGAATCAGTAAAGGTGATATGGACAACTGGCTGGCTCAGGATGGTAAGGGTTATCCGATTGTCGTGAAAGCAGACAGTATCCCGGCTGTCGCTAAGAAAGCCGGTGTTAACGGAGCCGAACTTCAGAAAACAGTTGCCCGCTACAACACCTTCGTGCAAAACGGAAAAGACGAAGAGTTTAATCGTCCTGCTAAATTCATGAAGACTCAGGTATCGCTCACAGGTCCCTATTACATCGTTGAGCAGCAACCTCGCTTCGCAACAACAATGGGCGGCGTCGTAACCGACAGGACCCTAAACGTTGTGAACAAGCAGGACAAGCCGATTAAAGGTCTCTTTGCTGCGGGTGAATTAGTCGGCGGCGCTATGGGCGATGACTCGCCACCCGGAGGCAATATGGCTTGGGCTATGACCAGCGGCAAGCTTGCAGCTGAAAGCGCAGTCAAGTTCCTCAACAAGTAACTATTATCAGGCGGATGCTTCAGGGCATCCGCCCTTCAGTTCATTTTAGAAGCCAGGGGTATCGTATGGTGAAGCGAAAAATCTATGCGTTGATCCTTATGTTCGCCTTGGCTTTCGCGTTTTTCGCTTCTGCCGCAGAAACTGAAAGACCTGTTATTCGAGTCGGCTTTGCTCAGGGTTTGGAAATGAACATTGAGCAAAACACGCTCAACCCTACTCTTCATTATCTTCAGCAAAGACTTCCGCAATACGATTTTGTACTCGAGCAAATCTCACCGGTGGACACGCTTGAGGAAATCCGTAAATCTAAGCTGAATTTTTTCTTCGCGCCGAGTAATTTTTATGTCGAGATCATTCATGACATTCCTCTGACGCACATCGTTACGCGGAGTACTCTTGAAGCAGAAAATCCTGCCAGAACCTTAGGAAGTGTCTTCTTTACCAAGGCCGACAGAGATGACATAAAAGATCTTGCGGATCTCAAAGGAAAAAGCTGCGCAGCCTCTCTTCCTAACTCTCTTGGCGGATGGCTTGCCGCACTGGGTGAAATTAAAAGAAACGGCTGGAATCCGGATAAATTTTTCAGCAAGGTCAGTTTCCTTCAATTTCAGACGCCCGACGTTTTAAACGCTGTGTTAGTCGGAGCCGCCGACGTTGGAGTACTTTCAACCTGCACACTGGAAAACGCGGTTCGATCCGGAATCATCAGTCAGGATTCCATTAAGGTTATCAATCAAAAGAACGAGAATGCCAATAGTTTGAAATGCGTCCGCTCTACTGAAGCGCTCTATCCGGATCTGGTTTTTGTTGCTGTTAAAGGTACACCGGAGACGATTATCAAGAATGTTGCCATTGCCCTATTAGCCATGCCCGATTTTGACCATTACCGATGGTCTATAGAAGACAATTATTATGCCGTCCGCTCTCTTTTAGAGGACCTGCAGCTCGGGCCTTACGCATACATGCGCGATAACACTGTCCCAGCACTTTTCAAACGGTTCAAAACTGAGATCCTTACCGCTTTAGGACTAATTCTTTTCCTTGTTCTCAATGAACTCAGACTTCACTGGCTGGTAAATAGAAAAACCCGAGAACTGCATCAAGCGCTGAAAGATAAAATCGCAGCCGATAAAACACTACAGTCCGAGAGAAAGAAAATGGCTCTTTTGGAGCGAAACGGCGTTATCTCGCAAATGAGCAGCATTATCGCTCACGAAGCTAAACAGCCGCTCGGAACAATCCTTAACTATCTGGAAATCCTACGAATGAAGCAGGAAGTCAGTCCAGAAAAAGACCCCATCGTTCTATCCGCTATTAATCATGTGGCTCAACAGGTTGGCAGACTGAACTCTCTGGTTGAGTCCGTCCGCAATTTTGCCAAAAAGAAAGAGAATCCGCTGATTCCGAGTGACCTTGTTGAGATCACAGAAAAAGCAATTCGCTCTTTCAGGAGAAATGAACCGGAATATGACGCTGTAAAAGTGAACTTTCTCAATGGAGCTGGTAAGGCTTTGGTTCGTTCGGATCCGGTTTCCTTGGAACTGCTCATTATTAATCTTCTAAGAAACGGCGCGCATGCGGCATTGGAAGCTGAAAAGAAACAAAAGCCTTTTATTAAAATAACGATCAGTAGAATCGAGTCTTCGAGATTTGAGCTCAAGATCGAAAACAGCGGGAATGTGATGACAGATGAGCAAATGGCTCGACTAATCTCACTCGGAGAGAGTGTAAAGGCTGAAGGTCTGGGACTCGGGTTATCCATTATCCGATCGATCGCTGATCATCATTCGGCCGATCTCAGTTTTAGGAAAAGAAAAGGCGGCGGCGTTGCTGCTCTTCTGGAAATCGATCAGCTGGAGATTGAAACATGAACAACACACATGAATTAAATAGACTTCAGCAAAAATGCGTCGTGCGGCTTGTTGATGATGACACGCAGTTTTTAGAGTCTCTGAAAGTTCTTCTGTCTATGAAGGGATGGTCAGTTAGAGGTTTCAGCAGCGCAGAAAAATTCATAGCGGAAGAGCGCTTCATAGAACCGGGCTGCCTTGTTCTCGACATTAGAATGCCGAACCTTACCGGCCTGCAACTTCAGCACCACATTGAATCAACGGTTGCGCATCCGATTCCCATTATTTTTCTGACCGGTCATGGCGATGTCGAATCTGCAGTCCATACGCTCAAACATGGCGCACTTGACTTCCTTCAGAAGCCGGTTGCGCCGGCCGTGCTTTTAGACTGTATACGGCAGGCTTGCGCAAAGAGTCTAACCAGCCAGGGCGAAAGAAGTGAACGCGATAGAATTGAAAAACGTTTTAACTCACTGACCAAACGCGAAAAGCAAATCTTCGAGATGGCGGCTCAGGGTGTTAGCAATAAGGGCATCAGCGCCAGGCTTGATATTGCCGTTCCAACCGTAAAAATGCACAGAGCCAATGCTTTTGACAAGATGGGCGTGCACTCTTCTCTTGAAGCCTCAAAAGCCTATTTTGTCATGACCGATGAGAAAGATCATGATCAGTAGAAGACAGATAATTATTGGTACGGCATCCGCCTTAATGGCTCCCGGACTGTGTTTTGCCAAGAAAAAGTGGGATGTCATCATTGTCGGCAGCGGTGTCGCAGGGCTTTCCGCCGCAGTCTCTTCTTTGCAAAGTGGAGCAAAATCCGTTCTTATTCTTGAAAAAAGTCCCGTCATCGGAGGCCATTCCATTGTTTCCACAGGCTATGTGAGCGCAGTAGACCCAAAGCGTCAAAAGTACAAAGACTCTCCTGAGCTCATGCTGGAAAACATGCTTGAAATCGGCGGTCACAAGAACGACACGGCTCTTGCTGAGATCGTTTGTCAAAGATCCTTTGAGATCATCAATTGGCTGGAAGATGTCGGCGTAAAGTGGGAGCCAACGCTGCTTCAAACCGCCGCAGGGCTGTTCCCCAGAAGTCATATTTCCAATACGGTAAGAGCCGGATATGACTATGTCATGGCGCTCAACAGCTACGCAATCAGGCATGGAGCCAAACTGCTTCTTAATACAAAAGTCGAATCACTCATTACAGAAGATGGCCGCGTAGTGGGCGTTACCGCATCCCTTGGCAAAGATCAAAGCGTTCCGATGTATGCAGGCGCCGTCATTCTTGCGACAGGAGGATTTACGGCTAATGTAGAAATGCGCACCAGATTTGATCCCAGACTTGGCCCGGAATTCGCAACCACTGCAAACCCGTTTGGCAACGCTTATGACGGAGCAACCGGAGACGCAATAACTATGACTGAGCCGCTCGGAGCCGCGCTCAAAGATGCTCAATATATTCAGCTCATCCCTTTTTGGGGCGGCCGACTCCTGGATTATGTCGGCGGAGATATTTTCGTCAACAAGCACGGTAAACGCTTCGTAAGCGAAAGCGCCTCTTGGAAGGAAATCTCCGAGGCGGTGCTGAAGCAGCCTGATAAAGAAATGTGGGCAATTACGGATTCCCAATCACGTAAAGGCGCAAGTCTTGGCATCAAGCTCATGAATCAAGTCGTTAGAAAAGCCAACAGTGTTCAGGAAATGGCTTCGATCATGCATGTCGAACCATCGGTACTTACTCAAACGCTTGATACGTACAACCGACATGCAAAGATAAATGAGGATCCGATTTTCCATAAAAACAGATTTACTCAAACTATTTCTGTACCGCCTTATTACTTCGGCATTGAACGCCTTTGCGTACACTTTTGCTGCGGGGGCGTTCGATTTAATAAAAATGCGCAAGTCCTTCGCAAGGACGGAAGTGTCATTGAAGGGCTCTATGTTTGTGGAGAAGCTTCGGGAGGCCTTCACGGGCATGACAGAATGGGCGGCGTCGCACTTACTTCGGCTTTTGTTTTTGGAAAGATTGCAGGCAAACATTCAATTAGTCAAACTGCATGATGTTTATATGCCTAATGGTGGAACTTATAAATACAGGCTACCAAAGATCCAACAAACATACGTTATAAAAAAAGGGCAAGCAACACAAAGACTGTGTGGCCTGCCCAATACTTCCAAGATACGTCTTCTTTCAGAGGGGATATCTAGTTATAAAAATATCGATAGATCAGCACTAAACAGAATGCCGATATCAGAAGAATCATTGTTACTGCATAAGCTGTAAGCCCAGCTTTGAAGCAAAAGAGGATCACTTCTGTCATTTGAATCTCTCAATGGGGGCGTGCGCCCCCGTTAATTAGAAGAGCCCGCAGACAACAAAACCTAAAGCGACAGAGAAGAAAATCGCTAGAACGCCAGGGATGAAGAAGGAGTGGTTAAAGACCCACTTACCGATGCGTGTTGTACCGGTGTCGTCCATCTGAACAGCGCCGAGCAGTGTCGGGTATGTCGGGAGAACGAACAGAGCGGAAACAGCAGCGAAGCAGGCAACCAGCATGTAAGCGTTATCGGGGTTGGCTGCAGTGATGCCGAGTGCCGCAACAACTGTCGGAGTAATCGCCTTAGCGGTAGCAGCCTGAGAGTACAGGAGCATAGCGGCTAAGAAGAATACAACGGCAAGCAGAGCTGGGTACTGGCTGATGGTCTGAGAAGCGAATGCCTTGATTTCGTTGGTGTGACCGGAAACGAATGTATCGCCAAGCCATGCAACGCCGAGAACACAGATACAGGCAACCATACCGGACTTGAAGACGGATGTACCGGCAACATCACCGAGTTTGACTTTGCAGAGGATGGTAATAAGAGCACCGACTGTAAGCATCAGGCTCATAATGGCCGCGTCACGAGGAACAACAACATTTTTGATCAGACCTACAGCCGGAGAAATCGCGGAAGCATAGAACACAACGCAGAGAACACCGATGAGGAAGATCCAAACAGAGAGTTTGGCCTTGGCATCGATCTTCATTTCATGAAGACCAACCGCAGGTTTAACCAAGCCTTCTTTGAGTCTTTCCTGATAGATCGGGTCTGTAGAAAGGTCCATCTTAGAGATAAGCGTCATGATGAACGCTGTGATCATGCAGCCTGCAAATGTAGTGAGAAGCCAAACACCCAGCAGAGCCGGATAGCTCCAACCGAAGGGTTCCAGAACACCTGTCATGTAAATAACAGCAGCGGAAACCGGAGAAGCGGTAATTGCAATCTGAGAAGCCACAACCGCGATAGAGAGCGGCACGGACGGACGAACGTTTTCGCCTTTGGCGACTTCGACGATAACCGGGATCATCGAGAAAGCTGTATGCCCTGTACCGGCAAAAATTGTCAGAACGTATGTGACAACCGGAGCGAGGTAGTTAATATATTTGGGGTTCTTGTAGAGAATTTTCTCAGCAATGTAGACCAAATAGTTAAGACCGCCCGCGAGCTGCATCGCAGAGATAGCAGCGATCACGGAAGCAATAATCAGAATCACATCCCAGGGGATATTGCCCGGTTTCATGCCAAGGCAGAGACCGAGAACGAGAACGCCAGCACCACCGGCGTAACCAATGCCGATTCCGCCAAGACGAACACCAATGAAGATCGCGCCCAACAGGACAATGATCTGAAGAATAATCATGATATCCATAGTTTTTCTCTTATTAACTTGGGACAATGGAAGGTGATCGGCAGAGGACGATATATCCTTCGTCCTCTGCCTAAGCTTCGTCAGAAGCTCCTAGTCACCCAGGGAGAAAGCCGGATTTAGAAGGCAAGCTTGAATGTTGCGCCAACACCGTTGGATTTAATCTTGCTTCCGAAGGCACCGTAGTAAGAGACTCCCAGAGAAGCACTCTTGCCGAGCTGAGCTTCAAGACCGACACCCACCGCAGCGACAGCAGAGAGTTTTTCGCTCTGAATCTTAGCTGTTGCGCCGTTTCCAAGTTTAAGTGTGGACTTGCCGCGTGTGTCACCCATGTACTGTGTCCAGTTCACGTCAGCGACTGCCTTGAGTTTTGCAGCACCGGCTTCAAACGGCACTTTAACGCGAGCACCAACATTAGTTACAGCGAGATTCTGGCTGTCGAAGCTGGTCGAAGCTTTTCCGCCTGCGTAATCAGTGCTGAAACCGTCAGCGGACAGATGCATCCAAGCTAAACCAACATACGGTTCAACATTGACAGTACCAAGATTCAGACCGGTGTAGGCCACTTCACCGAAGACCTGAGCAAGTTTTGCGTTGTAGCTCGGCGAAGAAGCAAATGCCTGATTTCTGTAGAACAGAGCTGTACCGGCGTCTCTATCCTGCTGAGAATAAGCAAAGCCATAGTTCAAGCGAACATCGCTGATCTTGGACTGACCGTAGATGCCAAAATGCAGATCATCCGAGTCAATCTTGCCATCAGCACCGCCCTTGAACTTAGTCTTGCCGGCACCAAAGAAGACACCAACCTTGTTATTAACGTTGATATCAGCTTCTAAACCAACCAGGCCAGTGTAGAAGTCGGACTTGAGCTTGGAGGAACCGGCACGGTCCATCTTCGACCAGTTGCCGACTGCGGACATCCAGAGGCGAGCACGGCCGTCATCAACATCAGCAACACGAGCTGCTCCGTCAATACCGATAGCCTGATCCTTAATGGCGCGGACTAAGGACTGACCGTTTGCAACAGTCATTGCATTTGCGGTGACATGGATATCGTTTGCGAGAGAAGCAATCGTCTGTCTTGCTTCATCTTTAGTTGCACTGACTAAACCGGAGAAAAGTGCTTCATCAGCCATCAGAGCATTAGCAACAGAAACGCCATTGCCGTTGTTTGCGTAGTCAGCAAGTGTCTTATCGCTCTTCTCTAATACACCGGTGATCTTATTGCCGTCGACAGTGATTGTATGGTCAACCAAAGCATAGTCCGGTGTCACGATAGCGTTGTTCGCACCTTCCAGGGTTTCGGCTGTGACTGTACCAACCTGTGCATTACCGTCCCAGGCCTGTTCGAATGCATCATTTGTGAGAGAACCCACTGTGATCTGAGCACCTTCGTTGAAGGTCAGGCTCTTGAGCTGAACATCCTGATCAGCGATAACTGCGAATGTACCGCCGTCGTTAACGACAACTGTAGCCTTCTGAGCTTCTGCACGGCTAACACCGCCAACTACAGAATGGAGTTCTCCTTTCTGTGTGAACTGGTCATTGTATGTCGCCAGTACACCGAATGTACCGCCGTTTACATTGACAGCACCGGAGCCGAAGGATTCAGTGAAGCCAAACAGCTGGCCTTCTTCTACCGTCGTACCGCCTGTGTAGGAGTTCTGGCCTGTCATCACTAATGTGCCAGCGCCGCGCTTAACGAGAGAACCGTTATATAAGCCGTTGTCGATCTTGTTTTGAATCGCTTCAGCGCGTTTCTGATAATAGGCCGCTCTCCAGGCTTCAGCATCATCGGCAGAAATGACATGGTTAGTAAAGTCTCCATCTCCGTCACCGACAACAAAGTTCTCGCCGAGTTCGTAGTCTCCGGAAAGATCAGTACCGTTCTTGGTCTGTTCCATCCATGCCAAGTCTTCTTTTTCTCGCTGCTTCAGAGCAACTTCTGAAATATCATTGGTCCAAACGTCAAGCGGAGTCGAGTTCAGGTTGTAGTCAAATTTGCCCAGGAACTGTCCGGGACCATACATGCCTTTTTCAAGATCAGGCACACCCCAACCCATTGCATCCGATACTTCTCCTTCTGCGGGAGTGGAGCCGTCCTTATTGTTCCAGCCCTGCATATCGGTTCCGTCAGGGTTCTTGTGGTTAGCAGTTGTGAACATCACATCACGAACCTGAGTCGCATCCATGCTGGCATAGCGCGACATCAAAACGCCCATTGCCCCGGCAACGTGCGGTGCTGCCATGGATGTTCCGCTGGAACTCTGATAACCCGGAGCGCCTGTCGTCGAATTTACATTTGTCGAATAAATACTTGCTCCAGGAGCCGCAACAGTCCACCATTTACCAAGACCGGCCTCATTGAATGTGTCATATAAACGATAAGTGTCCGGAGCACCGTCCTTACCGGCAACTCTTCTTAAGCCGGCCACTGCAATCCACTGGCTCTCTGCTTCAGGATTGAAATAGGGGAACAAGGGCCTGTAGAAGGGATTGTTAGAGTCGCGGTTTCCAGTTGTGAAAATCTGGACAACCTTAGTTCCCTTAACTGCATCCCAAGCTGCATCAACGAAACTCTTATTCGTTCCGCCGTACATCTTGTTGTGATAGAAATACTCGTATTCAGCTTGAGCAACATCATTTGTCGGAATATGTCCGCTGAATGAAACACGAACATCCCCTTCAACAGGTGCTGCAGCCGTACCGGCATTCGCTTGCTTCATCGCTTCCTGTACTTCTGCGACTGTGGGAAGTGAATTAACCGTGGTCCATTTGCCATTTTTGTATTGCTGAAGGATACCGATACGAATATTCGTTCCCCAAGAGTTGTTGATAACACCGCCTCTTTCAGCACCGTTATCTGCAACAAGCTTGTCTGCTAAAGCCTTCCAACCCTGATAGAAGTATTCGTAATCTTGGAATGGACCGTAGTTATTATTATCAGTAGCACCAGTATTACCTACGATAATATTTGAACCCCAGGAAACGCCGTGCATTTCGTTTCCATCTCTGTTCGCGCCTACAGTTCCTGTAACATGAGTGCCATGTGTATCATTAACACCCATCATCCAATCGCCCGTTACTTCAAATGTTTCTCCCTTTGTAAAGGGTTGACCCTTTGTAGGTTCTACATCCTGTCCGGCATAAATAACTGTCACAACGGACTGAGGATATCTGTTGCCATCCGAACCGTATTCGCCGGAAACAACCGTGCCGGTAATTCTTCCACCGGCTAAATCAGGATGAGAAAGAAGTGCTCCAGAATCCATTACGCCAACAGTCAGGCCCTGGCCGTTAAAACCAAGAGCATATGCTGAGGAAGCGTGCATGGCAGCCAAACCCCAATCTTTCTGATACTCAGCCGTTTCCCAGGAAGCCTTATCTCCTAGCGTACCTGTTTCAACATAGGCGGCAGAAGCAGCTCCGCCAAACGCAAGCATTGCAGCACAAATAGCGACTGATACCTTTGCTCTTTTGCCGTGAGAATTCTGTTTCTCACTGGTCGTGACAAAAGATTGTCTGGCATCACTCCAGATAGCTTTAAATGCCTTATTCATAACCATTTCTCCTTAGGTTATCCATAAAATGGATTAATTTAATTTGCGCAGAAAATACACCTAATAAATTTCTGCACTTCGAGGTAAAACCTCTTTTTTATTATTTAATATTTAGTAAAACTTAGTAACAGGGATAACGCTAAAAAAAATGAAGAAATTATTCTTTATTTAAACGATAATGTTAAAACGTTTAAAATAAACTATTAAATAGCTAGAAATATATTATATCAACCTGAATTTATTGATTATTTTTTTATAAAATATTATCTGGTATTGCTCATTAATATAATTTAAAGCGTATCTATAAAAATATTATATTTATTTCTAACTATCCTAGGACAACCTTATATGAAACTAATATTTAGCTGGACAAAACATAACTTAATAAAGAATGTAAAATCACTGATAGCTATTAATTGACAACGGCATAGAGAATTTAATAACTTAAAAGTTAAATCAGTCTATTTTTGATCCCAGAACCCTTCTAACACTACCAATTTTTATATGGATACCCAACATCTAAGCATCTTCATTTCTGTAGCCGACGCCGGAAGCTTTACGAAAGCCGGATATCTAATTGGTAAGAGTCCACAGGCACTTTTTAAGCAGATCACGACCTTAGAAGAAAAAATCAATCTCAAATTATTTGATCGGAGCCCTACAGGCTTAACTTTGACACCTGCGGGCAAATCTCTATATAAAGATGCAAAATATCTTATCTCTTTCTCAAAGGAAGCCTTGTCAAGAGCAAGGGAGATTGAGCGGAGCGATGGCAATTTAATTCGAATTGGCATCTCCCCCTTTGCTTCTGCTAAATTCCTCTCACAGGTTTGGCCAATTGCAATAAAGCAGTACCCTAACCTTAAAGCGCAAATAATTCCTTTTGACACTGATGAGACAACAGGCTGGGACGTCCTGACTCATCTCGGCTCAGAGGGAAAGATTGATATTCTGCTTTGTGCCTACGATGACAACTTTTTAACAGAGAGGAAGTGTGCAGCCCTAAAACTTAGAGAGCTACATTTCACTCTCTCCATGACTACTACTCACAAGTTATCCAACGAGAAACAAATCACATTAGAGCGCTTAGCTGAATTCTATTCACCCTCAATGCGTTCTATAAATGTGACTCCAAACACACGATTATCATCCAGCTTTCTGGAGGGGGTATTGGTTAGAAAACATTCTTGGTTCCAAAGTTATGATGCCTTAAAAAGCATACTGTCATCAGCTAAGATTCCTTGTCAATTTTTTGAGAACCTCTCAATGGACGTATTAAATCTCTGCGGAAACTCTCAAAATTTATTATTAGGAACAGATGCATGGTTATTCGCCCATCCATTGCTCAAAACAATTCCATTTGATACTGAACTGACACTCCCCTTTGGGGTCCTTCACTCACGAAAACCTTCAGCCCAAGTTAAAAAATTTCTCAAAATCGTAGATTTTGTAAATGTTGAATATAAAAACTTTGAACTGTGGTAGGCGGGGAGGAGTGAATTGCCGCCACCCTCAGATCAACGCCCCCGCCGTTATTCCGTACCACATCGAAATATACCGCTCGGGTTTCTTATAGTTATTTTTACGATTGCGTTTACGTAATTTCAGACGCGTAACGATCTTTTTCCACCATTGCCCTAGATCAAAACACTAACCTTAAACTGTAAGCATAGACTCGGGGCATCGTCCTCAGCACTAGTGCAGCGCACGGGCTGACCTTCTGCAAATTCAAAGAGATCACTGCCAAGTAACCCTGTCTCGAAAAACATATATTTGAAGAAGTAGTCCGACATGCAGTTTCTCGAGAGAAGATCAATGCAATAACACTCTTGCTTTTCGTTCACAGCAATCAGTCCTCCGACAACACTGTCTCTGCCGTCCCATTTTGTCGACACCTCAGCTCCGCGTAAGAAACCCAAAAAGATGTTTTTTATTCGATGAGCCAGGACCTCTTTGATACGATTGCCTGACCAGCTCAGCCCCTCTAAGAGATCCTTTGCCGCTAAATTAGAGGGATGAGCTCTTCCGCTTGCAAGTTTTTCTAGGACTTCACCAACAGCTGCGTATCGACCATGAGAAAGATTCGATTCAAGAAGCAATGCCGCCATAAGCAATTCACCTGTATCGCAAATTAGACAAAGAGTGTATTGAAGCACTGAGCTCTGACAGTGTGCGAACATGAACTACCTCGCACTCACGTGCGAGATTTCATGGGAGCGTGCTCCCATTTCTAGCAATTGGCGAACACCCACACATGCATGCAGGTTTCGTACAATTGCGGGCGTGTCCACAAAGACGCCCCCATCGAGTTCGAGCAGCTTTTTGAGCCACTCA
>NZ_WSRP01000021.1 GCF_009767915.1 Parasutterella muris | reverse complement strand
TACTACTTCGGTGAAATCGCAGGGAAAAGACGGATGTTATTTGAAGCCCTCGGGGTTCCGGTTCCTGATGCAGAGCCCGAAAAGGCGCAGGTCTACGAAGACGACGAAGAAGAGACAGACTTCTAAAGAAGATGCCTTCAGATTAAAAGCTGAGCCTCTGCTAGAGGCTCTAGATTCTGCAATATTTCAGACAGAAAAGCGATAGAGTTTGCTTGCGGCCTTTTGCAAACTAAGAAAAATGCAGAGGAAACGATAGGGAATTAATTTGAAATTTATCCCGGCGCCAAAATTCTCATTGTATCTGACGCTAAAATTAGAAAAGCCGCCTCAAACCTGAGGCGGCTCTTCCCACCGAATTCGGTGGGGTACGAGATGGGGCTCGAACCCACGACAACAGGAATCACAATCCTGGACTCTACCAACTGAGCTACTCGTACCACTAAAACTTGGCCTGCCCGACAGGATTCGAACCTGTGACCCTCGGCTTAGAAGGCCGATGCTCTATCCAACTGAGCTACGGGCAGATTTTCCTGCGGACTAAAATCTTTTGGTCGGGGTGGAGAGATTTGAACTCCCGACATCCTGCTCCCAAAGCAGGCGCGCTACCAGGCTACGCTACACCCCGTTAAGTGAACCGAGACTATAACATAAAACTTCTTGCCCTGCTTCAAGATCTGCTTCTAAACAAACTTCAGCGCAGAAGCGGTATTCTACAGGATATAATAAATTTATGCCAGCATTGCGGAATTGACAATAAAAAATCCTTTAATTTCCTATAGATGCAGTAGCCATTACCCTATCCCATCGCTCAAAACCCATGTTCAGCGCAGTGCGCTCCATCGGCTGAAATCGATCGGAGAAAAGTGTAATCAGACTTGTCTCAGGCATTTCCGTTAAGACCGAAACCTCACATCCGAAAAAATTCTCGTACTGCGCGTAGAAATACTCCTCGGTTTTCTCCTGCTGCTCGCGCTGCAAATGAAAGTGCAGCAGTTTCTGCTGCTGAAGCGCAAATTGCCTGATGAATTGATCAACCTGAGGAATTCGATCGCTTTTCGAAGAGTTCAGATTCGAATTCACCGGGCTCAAATTCCAAATCTGATCGTGCATCACAAAGTGCCACGGAAGGAAATGGTCCAGATGAAAACTGAACGACCCATCGCTCTCGACTATCGGTTCCCCGTAAATGTCGGTTTTGACTTTCCCGTTGATCAGATAAGAACGCCAAAACTCAGTCGGCACGGACAGCGACCCTCTGGCGCCCGTAAACTCAAGCCGCTGGTTAAGACCCGGCACATTCGTATTGCGGTCCTCTAAATAACCGGCAAATTTCCACAGCGCAAAACCTTTTAGGACCTGATAGTTTTCCTGAAGATACTGCGCCCACGGATAAGAAATCTCTATTTCGTCCGAGTGGCCAACACGTCTGTAAGGCGACCAATTCGCATCGTCCTTCTCCGCGCTGCCTGACCACGGCGAAAGAAAATGCTGCGGAACATAACGAGTAAGTGGTTTGTAAATCTCTTCCAGATACTTTGCTTTTTGATCAGACTTCAAAGAATTCAACGCTCTGATAACGCTGTGTTCGTCGTCTGCCGCGTCCAAACGCACAATCTTCAGCGATTTCAGCTCTTCAATGCGCTGAGTCATTTTGTCCCAGTGCCCGAAATTCAATCGAAAACGCTGCGTCGGCACCCACGCCTTTGCAATCATTAGCGCAACAATCTCCGGCATACTGAGCCGAAGCGCCTTTCCGATCTGCAGATCGCGGGATGCGACTAAATCTAAAATGGATAAGAACCAGAGAAATTTGTACGACGAGGTGGTACGCCGAAACACCTGACCAAGCTTAACCGCACCCGCAACGTCGGATAATGGAATCATGTCGCCTGCATCCGGCATGTCTCAGTCCCCTTCTTAATGAATCAGATCACTCTTGGAGATCACTGAACGCTCCGCCGCTCCAGCGGGAGCTCCTAAAAGCTCCTCCTCCTCGTCAAGAAGACGAACCTTCGGAATCACAATCTTAAAGGTGGAGCCTTTGCCAATCTCAGATTCAATCTGCAGCTGAGCCTGATGCCGGAAAAGTACATGCTTCACAATCGCTAAACCAAGCCCGGTGCCCCCGGTCTCGCGCGAACGCGACTTGTCAACACGGTAAAAACGCTCCGTCACGCGCGGAATATCCTCCGGCGCAATGCCAATCCCATTGTCAGAAACCGATAACACGCCGCCTTGATCCGTCACCTCCCAGCTGAGGGAAACTTTGCCATGCTCCGGTGTATAGCGCACCGCGTTCGTCACTAAATTCGTAACCGCGCTGCGAAGCTCTTTGCGATCGCCTAAAACCCACTCACAGGCAACTTTGTCAATCCGAATCTCATGACGGCCGCCCGAAACCATACGGCCCTCCGCAACGGCATCCGTCATCACTTCCAGCATGTCAATCGGATCTCGCCCCGCGGGCGCACTGTCCCGCTCCAGGCGTGACAGCGTCAAAAGATCATCCACCAGCGAACTCATGCGCTCAGCCTGCTCGCTCATCATCTTCAAATGCAGACGATCTTCCTGAGAAAGCGTCGAGTTCTCCTCCGTTAATTCCAGAAAACCTTTGATGACCGTCAGCGGCGTGCGAAGTTCATGCGAAACGTTCGCGACAAAGTCCCGCCGGAAATCATCAATGCGCTTGCTCTCTGTAATGTCGCGCGTCACCACGACCGTATACTTGCTCCCGGCGGAAATCACACGAACTTCCAAAGTACGCCCGTCCGGAAGAGAAAGCATCAGACTCTCACCCCATTTCTTCGAACGAATATGCGTCATCAGCTCTTCCGAATGAATCACGTCAGCAAGCTTGCGCCCGATGTCTTGGCGCTTGTTTAAAGATAAATCCCGCACCGCGATGCGATTGATCCACTGAATCTCAAAGTCCTTGCGCATCAGAACCACGCCGTCCGGAAGATCATTCAGCGTGGAGCGAAAGCGGAGCTCTTTTTCTTCCAGCTTCGCTTGATTCTTCTCCGTCTTCTTGCGTGCGGTATATACCTTGCGGTAAATGCTCTCCCAAACGCCTTCAGACTTCGGCCAATCTTCCAACTCCGTACCCTCAAGCCACTGCACGAAACGCTTGAAGCGCCGCAAATGCAGCAGAAAGAGCCCTAAAAGACCTAACAGCGCAACCGCCAGACCAGCAGCCAACCCCCAAACCAAGTCCACCGCCAGAGCAATCACAATGACGGTCAGAATGGCAGCATAGCCGAACTTTAAAAAGTCGTTGATCATGAGTTCGCCTGAGACGATTTAAGTGCTGCGGCTCGGTAGCCTAAACCTCGGACAGTTTCAATGAAGTCAGCAGCTTCCGTTCCCGAAAGCTGCTTGCGAAGCCGCAGCATGTGAACGTCAACGGTACGCTCATCAATGTCGGCGCTAAAGCCCCAAATACGCTCAATAAGCTGTGCCCGTGAATAAACACGTCCCGGGTGCTTGGCAAATAACGCTAAAAACCGAAATTCCACCGCGGATAAACGCAGCGGCTCGCCGCTCACCCGGGCTTCAAAGCGGTCAATATCAATGACAAGCGGCCCAATCCGGATGACCTCTCCTTCCTCTTTGCCGCCTTTACGCCGAATCACCGCTTTAATGCGAGCAATCAGCTCGCGCGGAGAAAAAGGTTTGACAATATAGTCGTCCGCCCCGGCCTCTAAACCGTTAACACGATCATCCTCCTGACCTCGGGCGGTCAGCATGATCACGGGAAAATTATCCGTCGTCGGATTCGCCTTCAGCTCCTTCAGCCAGTCAAGCCCCGAACAGTCCGGAAGCATCCAGTCAAGAAGAATCAAATCCGGACGCTTCTCCGCAATGGCCCTTCTCGCCTCTCCGACGTTGGAGGCTTTCTGAACCTGAAACCCTGAGGTACGACACGTATAGGAGATCAACTCGAGAATCGCCGGCTCGTCTTCAACAATCAGTACCGATATCGACATGTCTGTGACTCAATAAAAATTTATT
Source organism: Parasutterella muris (assembly GCF_009767915.1). GTDB lineage: Bacteria > Pseudomonadota > Gammaproteobacteria > Burkholderiales > Burkholderiaceae_F > Parasutterella > Parasutterella muris. Next base: position 42,859 of record NZ_WSRP01000021.1, on the reverse strand, counting down.
GCCCCGCCGGAATCAGTCCGGCAAGCGCCTCGCAAACCTGTTTAGCCTCAGATGCGTCTTCGCATTCAACCATCACGCGCACCAGCGGCTCGGTTCCGGAGGCGCGCACCAGAACACGGCCCTTGCCTTCAAGCCTGGCAGACACCTCGGCAATTGCTCTCTGAAGATTTTCGTCATCAGTCCAGACATAACCTTTCGGATATCTGCGGTTAATCAGAACCTGAGGCGTCAGAGAAACCTCCGCCAGCGCGTCCCGAAGCGTCGTGCGGTTGCGAACCAGTACGGCAAGCACCTGCAGACTCGACACAATACCGTCGCCCGTCGTCTGCTTGTCTAAAATAATCAGGTGTCCGGAACCCTCGCCGCCCAGCTGCAGACCTTCTTTCTGCAGCGTCTCCAGCACATAACGGTCACCGACCTTGGCGCGGTGGAACGCAACGCCTAAGCTCTTCAGCTTCTTCTCAACCGCGAAATTGGTCATCAGCGTGCCGACAACGCCCGCAAGACCTCTTCTCACTAAACGGTCCTTGGCGATGAGATACAGCAGCAGATCACCGTTGTAGACTTTCTCGGAGTCCGCCATGATCAGACGGTCGGCGTCGCCGTCCAGCGCGATGCCGATATCGCAGCCCGCCTTCGCGACGCGCTGCGGAAGCGTATCGGTATGCGTCGCCCCGACCCCTTCATTAATGTTGAAGCCGTCCGGATGATCGCCGTCACAGACAACCGTCGCGCCAAGTTCGTGATAAACATCGGGCGCAATGTGATAGGCGGCGCCGTTGGCGCAGTCAACATAAATCTTGAGTCCTTTCAAATCACGGTCACTCGGGAACGTACTCTTGCAGAATTCCACATAGCGCCCCGAGGCGTCATCCAGACGACGCGCTTTGCCAAGCTGAGCACTGTCTACGCACTGATAGCCGCGGTCCATCTCTTTTTCAATCTGCAGCTCCAGCTCATCAGGCAGCTTCGTACCCTTAGAAGAGAAGAACTTAATGCCGTTATCGTAAAAAGGATTGTGGGAGGCAGAAATCACAACACCGGCGTTCAGCCTCTGAGCCCGAGTTAAATAGGCAACTGCTGGCGTCGGCAGCGGGCCGCCCAGCATCACATCGACACCCGCACTTAAAAATCCGGCCTGCATGGCCGCTTCCAGCATATAACCGGAAACTCGTGTGTCTTTACCGATAAATACACCGACTTCTCCGTCATGCGTCCAGCGCTTCAGCACTCTTCCTGCGGCCTGCGCTAAAAGCATCGCGAACTCCGGTGTAATAGGTGTATTGCCGACTCGGCCTCTTACGCCGTCCGTCCCGAAATATTTTCTGCTCATTTCAATTCCTTGTAGTTTTTCATTGCTTCGTAAACCAGCAGCGCTTCTCTCATTTCCGCTGCGTCATGCACCCGCAGTATCGAGGCGCCGCGCTCGGCCGCCAACAGATGCGCGGCGACCGACGAAACAACGCGTTCAGAGGCAGACGCCTTTCCGGTCACGGCCCCCAGACTCGATTTGCGGCTCATCCCGTACAGCAGAGAGTAGCCAAGCGATAAAAAGTCTTGCGTGCGCGCAAGCAGCTCAAAGTTCTGCCCGACCGTCTTTCCAAACCCAAAGCCCGGATCCAAAACAATCGATTTAGCCGCAATGCCCGCCGCAAGCGCCGCATCCGCGCGTTCCTTGAGAAATAAACGAACCTCTTCAATCAGATTCTGATAGGAGGGCGCAGCCTGCATCGTTCTCGGAACACCCTGCATATGCATCAGACAAACGCCGCAGCCGCTCTCGGCCGCCGTCTGCAGAGATCCTTTCTGCCTCAGCGCGTAAACGTCATTGATAATGATCGCGCCGGCCTCAGCCGCCTGCCGCATGACTTCCGCTTTGCTCGTGTCAACGGAAACCGCAGCTCCGGCATCCGCAAGCGCCTCAATCACGGGAATCACGCGCTCAAGCTCTTCTTCCGTCGAAACTTCCGGCGCCCCGGGACGAGTGGACTCGCCGCCTACATCCAAAATCGACGCGCCGTCCTCTAACAGACGAAAGCCATGCTCAATCGCACGCTGCGGATCGTAATACTTCCCGCCGTCACTAAATGAATCCGGCGTCACATTCACTATGCCCATGATCACCGGACTGCTGAGGTCAATCTCTCGGCCTCTGCATAACCAAACACGCTTCATCTGCCCTCCAGTGCGCGCTGCAGATACGTCTCAAACAGCACGCCGTCACGCGTGCAGCGAAGCGAGCCGTCCGCGTCATGTTTGAAATGGAAACCGCCGCTTGGAGCCGCAAGCCACATCTCCTGCATCGCCTCCTGCCGATTAATGACCACAGAAGGACCGTCTTCAAGCTCAATCGTCAAAACATTGCCCTCTCTGTAGGAGTCACTGTTCGGATAATTCGCGTCGGCAAACGCCTCCGCTTCTTCGAAGGTTTTTTCCGTCAACTGCAGAAAATCACTTTCTATCATGCTAGATTTATCCATTATGCATAAAAGATTCTTAATTCTATTCTTTCCGTGCCTTTTCCTGACAGGCTGCGGTATTAAAGGTCCGTTATATCTCCCTCCGGACCCGGATGACTCGTACCTCTCCCGTATCGGTAAACAAATTAACGAGTGGACGGGACAGGATATGGTCGGCCCGGCGCCCGCTCCGGTTGAAGAACGTCAGCAGCCCCTTCGCACTGAAGGCAGCACCTCTGAAAAAGAGCTGCAGCCCTCCGAGGACAGCGAAATCGGTGCCTCCGCTTCTGCCTCACCCGTCTCTTTAAGCGCGGATGAACAAATTCAGGAAGACGCCCCGAAAAACACCGACTCGGAAACTAAAACAAAACCTTCCGAGGAAAGCGGCGAAACTGAAAGTAGCGAAACAACAAAACCAATCTAAAGCGAAACATCATCACTGCAAATCGCTTTCGGAGAATTCGCCATGAACTTAACTTTGCCTAACGATCAGGATTTCTATTGGAAAGACGGCTCGCTCTGGTGCGAGGACGTCTCGCTTGAGACACTGGCCCGTAAATTCGGAACACCGCTCTACGTTTACTCCAAACACGCGCTCGTGAGCGCGTTCAATGCCTATCAGTCCGCGCTTGCAGACCACCCTCATCTGGTCTGCTTCGCCCTTAAAGCGAACTCCAATCTCTCTATCATTAAACTTTTCGGAGAACTCGGCTCCGGATTCGATATCGTCTCGGGCGGAGAACTGCAGCGCGTCAAGGCCGCGGGCTGCGACACCCGTAAAGTCATCTTCTCGGGCGTCGGTAAAACCGTTCGCGAAATTCGTGAAGCGCTGCTTGCCGATATCAAATGCTTCAACATCGAATCGCCCGCGGAACTCGACCGTATCATCGCGGTCGCATCCGAACTTAAACTGCGCGCAAGAGTCTCCTTCCGCGTCAACCCGGATGTGGATGCTAAAACTCATCCTTATATTTCTACCGGCTTAAAAAAGAATAAATTCGGTATCGCCTACGAGGACGCGGTCAGCCTTTACATTAAAGCCTCGCAGGCCCCTGAACTTGAAGTCGTCGGCATCGACTGCCATATCGGTTCTCAGATCACGGAAACAACGCCGTTTGCCGATGCCTGCGAAAAACTCTGCACTCTGCTTGATCAGCTCGCCGAGCACGGAATCAATCTCAAACATATCGATTTCGGAGGCGGCTTGGGAATCAAATACGGGACGGAAACGCCCCCTACCGCTAAAGAACTCATGGCCGCGCTCAGAAGAGTGCTCGTCAGACGCGGCTACGGAGATCTGGAAATGATTTTCGAGGCGGGCCGCTCACTTGTCGGCAACTCCGGCGCCCTCCTCACGGAAGTCGAATTCCTCAAAAGCGGTCAGCTTAAAAATTTCATCATGGTCGACGCGGCCATGAACGATATGATCCGTCCCACCCTTTACCAGGCATGGATGCAGATCGTTCCGGTAACGCCCTCCAACGATAAATCCGCGGCTTTCTATGACGTGGTCGGCCCCGTTTGCGAAACAGGAGACTGGCTCGGCAAAGACCGCCTGCTGTCCGTCAGACAGGGAGATATCCTCGCCATGCTGAGCGCGGGTGCCTACGGTATGACCATGGCTTCTAACTACAACTCCCGCTGCCTGCCCGCTGAAGTGCTTGTAAACGGAGAAGAAGCACATCTCATCCGAAGACGGCAAAACTATGAAGATCTTTACCGGGACGAAATCCTTCTTACCCGATAAAAAAGCAAAAGGCAGGCGCAGTTACCTGCCTTTTTTTGGTTACGTTTGTTATCTTTTTCGGATTCGCTCAAGCGTATCGGCTGCCCTAAAAATGACAAAATGAATCGTAAAAAACGGTTTAAAAGGATCTAACCAATGCATATCGAAAACGAAGTTAAGCTTGACTTCAAAGATGTTCTTATCCGCCCCAAACGTTCCACGCTTTCCAGCCGCTCCAATGTCGATCTGACCCGTCCCTTCACACTGCGCAACAGCCGTGTGGAATACAGCGGCATTCCGATCATCGCGGCCAACATGGACACCACCGGAACCTTCAAAATGGCCGAAGCCCTTGAAAAACACGGCCTTTCCGTCGCGCTGCATAAGCATTACCAACCGGAAGAGTACGTCTCCTTCTTTAATGGTCTGAAAAGAAAGTCGGCTGCCTTTTACTCCATGGGCATTACCGCTGCCGATATGGAAAAATTCAGCTTTGTTATGGAAAAAGCGCCGGACGCGATCCAGTACCTCTGTATCGACGTGGCAAACGGCTATACGGAAATCTTCGTCGACTTCGTCTCCAAAATCCGTGAGAAGTTCCCGCACATCGCCATCATGGCCGGCAACGTCGTTACGGGTGATATGACCGAAGAGCTGATTCTCGCCGGAGCCGACATCGTTAAAGTCGGCATCGGTCCCGGCTCCGTCTGCACCACACGCAAAATGACCGGCGTCGGCTATCCTCAGCTGTCAGCCATCATCGAATGCGCGGATGCCGCGCACGGCCTTGGCGGCCTGATCTGCGCCGACGGCGGATGCACCACCCCGGGTGACATCGCTAAGGCGTTCGGAGGCGGCGCTGACTTCGTCATGCTCGGCGGTATGCTCGCCGGACACACGGAAAGCGGCGGCGAAACGATCGAAAAAGACGGCAAAATCTACCGCGCCTTCTACGGCATGAGCAGCAAATCCGCAATGGATAAATACTCCGGCGGCGTCGCAAAGTACAGAGCTGCCGAAGGCAAAACCGTTCTGCTCGAAGACCGCGGCCCGGTCGAACACGCCGTGCAGGATATCCTCGGCGGCGTCCGCTCCGCCTGCACTTACGTCGGGGCGCGCCGACTCAAGGAGCTGACCAAACGTACTACGTTCGTACGCGTCACGCAGCAACTCAACGAAGTCTTCGGTAAGTCATAATCCTTTCCGAATCCCGAGCGGCCGATTCATGCGGCCGCTTTTTTTAACTGCCTGATTTGATGGGAGATGCCCCCGCTGATCCTCTCTCACAGGTTAAGCTCAGTACATTACGCCTCAGCATAGTGAGAGAGGACTATCGTGGTAAAAATTTCTAAACGCAAAATCTTTCGTTCCGCACCGAAAACAAAAGACGCTCCGACACAGGAATCCGTCGGCGGAGAGTCGCCGCAGGTGCTGGAAAAGGCCGACGTCTCTCTGGAAGATTCTAGGTTCGACTTCGGAGGCTACGAGGATCCCTATCAGTACCTCAAGCAGTACCTGCGCACCACTCAGACAAACGACGCATACAAACTTTCCAACGACCTGCTTGAGCAATTAACTCAGGAAGGAAAAGAGCGGCTTCTAACCGCCCTGATTCAGCATGAGGCCAAACGCTTTGACAAGAAAATCAGCAGCGTCAAAGAAATGGACGCGCTCAAGCCGGATCTCAAACCCGGTGAATATCCTTATCTGAACGGCTACAACAGAGATCTGTACAACAAACAGATTCGTCAGCTGCAGATTGAACTGATCAAGCTGCAGAATTGGGTACAGAAAAAAGGCAAAAAAATTGTCCTCATCTTCGAAGGACGTGACGCCGCGGGCAAAGGCGGCACCATTCAGCGTTTCATTGAGCATCTCAACCCGCGCTTTGCGCGCGTCGCGGCTCTGCCTAAACCGACAGAAACGGAATCCGGCCAATGGTACTTCCAGCGCTATGTCGCGCATCTCCCAACCAACGGAGAAATGGTTTTCTTCGACCGCTCCTGGTACAACCGAGCCGTCGTTGAACCGGTAATGGGTTTCTGCACTCAGGATCAGTACGAGACGTTCATCAAGGAAGTGCCAAGCTTTGAGAAAAATATCCTTTCGAGCGGAATTATTCTTTTCAAGTTCTGGCTCGACGTTTCCCGCAAGGAACAAAAACGCCGCTTCAAACAGCGCAGAAAAGACCCGCTCAAACAGTGGAAGCTTTCTCCGGTCGATCTTGCTTCTCTTTCCAAATGGGATGACTACACCAAAGCCATTCATAAGATGTTCTTCGAGACCGACACTCAGGACGCTCCCTGGACCGTTATTGAAAGTGACGACAAAATGCGCGCGCGTATCAATGCCATCCGATTAGTACTGAGCAATATCGACTACACCGGACGCGATCTGAGCGTCATCGGAGAAGTGGATCCGAGAATCGTCTACCGCACAAATTCCATCACAGGCTCTATTGAAAAGTAGCTTACGCAGTAAATGGGACTTTAAGCCGAATTTGGAATTACACTCTCCCTAATTTATCAATCGAAGCTCTGCCTGCATGACCGCCGCAGAGCTTCAACTCTTCAGAAGGAATTTTGTTTTTATGAGCGCTTTGTTTGATTCCGCAAAGTTCGTCATGTCCGTCTCCGAGCTCGACGGACTTCCGGACACGGATCTTCCGGAAATCGCATTCGCAGGTCGTTCCAACGCCGGTAAATCGACAGCGATTAATGTCTTAACACGTCAGGTGCGCCTTGCGTTCTCTTCTAAAACTCCGGGACGCACTCAGCTGCTGAATTTTTTTGAGCTGTCCGTCAAAGGACTTAAGCCGCGAGAAAGAAAACCGGTCGGCTTCTTTGTGGACCTCCCCGGCTACGGCTTTGCAAAAGCGTCTCCGGAAACACGTAAAAATTGGGAAGGACTCGTCGGCGGCTACGTACAGCAGCGTCCTCAGCTCACCGGCATGGTTGTCGTGATGGATGCCAGAAGACCCTTTATGCCGGCCGACGAATTCCTGCTCGACTTCATCTCGTTCCGTCCGGAGCTTAAACTCCACTTCCTTCTGAATAAAGCGGATCAGCTCAAGAACATGGAAAGACGCGCCGCTTTAAATATCGCTCAGAAACGAGCCGCGGAAATCGGCCCTCAAGTCTCCGTACAGCTTTTCTCCGGTCTCAAGAAAGAAGGCGTCGAGCAGCTGCAAAAAGTCCTGAGCGGCTGGCTTAATCAGCCCTACCCTTAATTTTCATTTCACTCAGCGGTTCTATGATCACCGAGTAGATTATTTCTAACTTCAACTCATTCGAAATTATGCAGACATTAGGACAGTTTCCTTCCGTAAGAATGCGCAGAATGCGCCACGACGATTTCTCCAGACGACTGATGCGTGAAAGCCGGCTGAGTGTTGACGACCTTATCTATCCCGTTTTCGTCACAGAGGGGACAAACACCCGCGTAAAAGTTCCCTCTCTTCCCGGAGTGGAACGTCTTTCTATCGATCTTCTGCTGAAACAGGCTGAAGAATGCGTCAAGCTCGGCATTCCCGTCATGGCGCTTTTCCCTTCAATAGAAGACAGTCTCAAGACACCGGACGGTTCCGAAGCTGCCAACCCTGACGGTTTAATTCCGCGCACAGTGCGGGCGCTCAAAGAACATTTCCCGGAACTCGGCGTTATGTGCGATGTGGCACTTGATCCTTACACAACACACGGGCAGGACGGCCTGATTGACGAAACCGGATTCATCCTCAATGACGAAACCATCGAAATGCTGGTTCGTCAGTCCCTCGCTCAGGCAGAAGCCGGAGCCGATATCGTTGCTCCGTCCGACATGATGGACGGCCGTATCGGCATCATCCGTCAGGAGCTGGAAAAGAGAGGTTTGATCTACACCAAGATTATGGCTTACTCCGCCAAATACGCTTCCTGCTTCTACGGTCCTTTCCGCGACGCCGTCGGCTCCTCTTCCAACCTTGGAAGAAGCAATAAAGCGGTTTATCAGCAGGATCCGGCAAACACCAACGAAGCGCTTTGGGAAGTTGGTCTTGATCTGGCTGAAGGCGCCGATATGGTCATGGTGAAACCCGGTATGCCGTACCTTGATGTTCTTTGGCGCGTCAAACAGGAGTTCCTCGCCCCGACTTACGTCTATCAGGTGAGCGGAGAATACGCCATGCTGATGGCTGCCATCCAGAACGGCTGGCTCGACGAAAAGAAAGCCATCATGGAGTCTCTCGTCTGCTTCAAGCGTGCAGGCGCAGACGGCATCCTGACGTACTTTGCTCCGCAGGCAGCCCGCTGGCTCGCCGAAGAAGGCAGAAGGTAAGCCGACAAGCGCAGTAAAAAATTAAGGAGCGGTCCAAAACGGATTCGCTCCTTTTCTTTTAAATGTCCTTTGAAGGATTAAAGCCTTCAATGAATTTCCTGATTTTCCGCCCGTCACGCTTCGTAGGACGGCCGTGATAGTCACTGCCTGGCATCGGCATCATCTTGCTGTTTTCGCGTATCAGAAGTCGTTTTTGGAGGCTTCCCGGCGTTTCTTCATAAAGTGCCTGCGCTGCGGCTGCGTTTCCGCGCTTTCCGGACAGAGCCTTAACGATCACTTCAAAACGCTCCTCGCCCCGAATAATCTCCAGCTTCTCGCCGACCTTGACCGTCTTGCTCGCTTTCAGCCGTACGCCGTTCATCCGTACGCGGCCAAGCTCAATATTGTCCTGAGACAGCGTGCGTGTCTTGTAAAAACGCGCGGCCCAAAGCCATTTGTCCAGGCGAACGTCACTGTCTTCAATCTCGTTTTTCTTCATTTTCTATCCTGCAGGTACAGCAAAGGCCCGCATTTGCGAGCCTTTACCTTGTTCCGTCTCTATGTCAGAGATTATTCAGCCTTGGCTTCTTCCTTGGCAGGAGCAGCGTCGGTTGTCTTCTGAACGAGTTCAACGTAAGCGAGAGGAGCATTGTCGCCAACGCGATAGCCCATCTTCAGGATACGAGTGTAGCCGCCCTTACGATCCTTGAACATCGGTCCGATTTCGTTGAACAGCTTGACAACGATTTCGCGATCACGAAGACGGTTAAATGCGAGACGCTTGTTCGCAATTGTCGGCTCTTTGGCAAGAGTGATCATCGGCTCAACAACACGACGAAGCTCTTTGGCTTTCGGCAGAGTTGTCTTGATGGCTTCATGACGCAGCAGAGAATTGGTCATGTTGCGGAGCATGGCCAGACGATGGGCAGATGTACGATTCAGTTTGCGAAGACCGAGTTTATGACGCATTTTCAAATTCCTTAATAAAAAGTCTAGTTAGGGTGCCGCTTGGGCATCTCCCGTCTCTTCTATCTCCTTTCGGAGCGGGCGGGTGAGCTCGGCATTATAGCCGAGCTGAATAAAATTTAAAAATATCGAAGTAAAACAAATACTACAAAATGTTCTTAGTGGTCGAGACCAACAGGAGGCCAGTTCTCAAGCTTCATGCCGAGTGTCAGACCGTGCGCAGCCAGGACTTCCTTAATCTCATTGAGCGACTTGCGTCCGAGGTTCGGAGTCTTGAGAAGTTCGTTTTCTGTTCTTTGGATCAGATCGCCGATGTAGTAAATGTTTTCGGCTTTCAGGCAGTTCGCAGAACGAACGGTGAGTTCAAGATCGTCAACCGGACGGCGAAGGATCGGATCAACCGGAGGCTGAGGTTTGACAACAGGCTCTTCAACAGTGACACCGCTGGTGTTGCTGAAGATGGGCGCGGGAGCGGGAGGCTCAGCGCCAATGGTCGGCAGTCCGCCAAAGACGGAAAGCTGATCCTGAAGAATGTGAGCGGCCTGACGAAGGGCTTCTTCCGGAAGAATAGCGCCGTTCGTTTCAATGGACATAACGAGCTTGTCAAGGTCAGTACGCTGTTCAACACGAGCGTTTTCAACCTTATAGGCGACGCGAAGAATCGGGGAGAAGGAAGCATCCATAATGATGCGGCCAATCGTTCCCTTGCTGTAGTCGTCTTTCAGAGCTCTCATATCGCCCGGCTGATAGCCGCGGCCTTTTTCAACCTTGAGCTGCATGTCGATCTTTCCGCCGGAAAGATTTGCAATCACATGGTCAGGGTTGAGAATCGTGCAGTCATGAGGCAGATCAAAGTCGGCCGCTGTCACAACACCCTGGCCTTCACGACGCAGCGTTACGGTGACTTCATCACGGTTCTCGAGTTTGAAAATCACGCCCTTGACGTTAAGAAGAATGTCAACAACGTCTTCCTTAACACCGTCAATCTGGCTGTATTCGTGAACAACACCGGCAATCTGAGCTTCAGTCGGAGCAAAGCCGACCATGGAGCTGAGAAGAACACGGCGAAGCGCGTTGCCAAGCGTATGGGCGTAACCGGTTTCAAACGGTTCCATCGTTACGGTGGCGGAATAAGGATTGCCGTCAACAGCTTCGACTTCGATGCTGCGCGGCTTAAGCAGAGCATTAACAGACATTAGTTTTCCTTTTAACAATACCCTCGGCTCGTTACACCGATAAGGCTGTAGGAATGTTGGGGCCTTAAACGACACGACGATCTCAGCCCCAAAGGATGAGATCGCGTGGTGAAACTATGCGGCAGCGCACTACACTGCCGCGGTACTGCAAGTTTAGCGAGAATACAATTCAACAATCAGAGATTCGTTGACGTCGTGAGCGATTTCGTCACGGGCCGGAACATGCTTGAATGTTCCTTCCTTCTTGTTTACATCAACGGAAACCCAGTCCGGGAAACCACCGGTTTCTGCCAGTTTCAGGCTGTTAACAATACGTTCCTGATTCTTGGCTTTTTCACGGACGGCGATGACGTCGCCTTCTTTAACTAAGTAAGAAGGAATATTGACTTTGTTGCCGTTGACGCTGATAGCGCAGTGGGAAACCAGCTGACGTGCTTCAGCACGTGTGCAGCCGAAGCCCATACGATAGACAACATTGTCCAGACGTCTTTCAAGCAGGCTGAGGAGCTGCTCGCCGGTGTTGCCGCGTTTTCTGGCGGCTTTAGCGAAATAAAGTCTGAACTGACGTTCGAGAACGCCGTACATACGTTTAACTTTCTGCTTTTCACGAAGCTGAGCACCGTAGTCAGAGAGACGAGCACCGGAGGTGCGGCCATGCTGACCCGGGGCATATTCGTGTTTGCATTTGGAATCAAAAGAGCGAACAGCGCTCTTGAGATTCAAGTCGCAGCCTTCACGGCGTGCGAGCTTTTCTTTAGGTCCGGTATAACGAGCCATTTTTTTCTCTTATCCTGTGTCTTCCACATTCAGTTAATCAGTTTGCTGATTAACGCGGGAATTAGTTATTAAACACGGCGACGCTTCGAAGGACGAACACCGTTGTGAGGAACGGGAGTAACGTCCTGAATGGAAGTGACGCGAATACCAAGAGCGTTGAGCGCACGAACACTGGATTCGCGGCCGGGTCCGGGTCCGGTAATACGGACTTCAACGTTCTTTAAGCCATATTCAAGGGCATGACGGCCGGCCTGCTCTGCTGCAACCTGAGCTGCAAACGGAGTGGACTTACGAGAGCCTTTGAAACCCTGAGCGCCGGAGCTGGACGCGGCAATCGCGTTGCCCTGACGGTCAGTAATTGTGATGATTGTATTGTTGAAGGAAGCGTGAACGTGGGCAATGCCTTCTGTCACGACTTTCTTAACTTTTCTGCGAGCGCGCTGAGCAGCAATCTGCTGCGCGTTAGGAATCTTTCCTGCCATAGTCGTCCTTTACCTTATTTCTTAAGTGCGACGCCAGCTTTCTTCGGTCCCTTGCGGGTACGAGCATTCGTACGGGTGCGCTGACCGCGAACGGGCAGACCGCGACGATGACGCATACCTCTGTAGGTACCTAAGTCAATAAGGCGCTTAATTGACAATTGAACTTCACGACGAAGGTCGCCTTCGACAGTCAGCTTGCTGATCGCATCACGAATTTTTTCAAGTTCTGCGTCTGTCAGGTCTTTGACCTTCTTAGTTGTGTCAACACCAACCGCATTCAAAATTTCACGGGCACGGGGACGACCGATGCCATAGATGGCGGTTAAGCCGATTTCAGCGTGCTGATTCGGCGGAATGTTAATACCGGCGATACGAGCCATTATTTACCTCTTTAGCCTTGGCGCTGTTTATGACGAGGATCCGAGCAGATCACGCGGACCACGCCTTTGCGCTTGATGATCTTGCACTTGCGGCACATTTTTTTGACCGAAGCGTTTACTTTCATAGTTATCTCCAAAAGTGCACGAGGCCTCTCGCGAAGAACCTCATACAGAACTGTCCCTGCAAAATGTAGTGCAAATCGCAGAGTAATGCATAAGGAGCGGGATTATATCTAATCCCGCTCTTTTCTGCAAATTATCGACTGGTTACAACCCGTTAACGGGGAAGTGAACCGGGACCGAAGCCTCGGAAGTTTGTCTTCTTCAGCAGCGATTCGTATTGATGACTCATGAGATAAGCCTGAACCTGACTCATAAAGTCCATCGTCACGACGACAACGATCAGAAGTGATGTGCCGCCGAAATAGAACGGAACGTTAAAGCGCAGATTGAGGAACTCAGGAACCAAACAGACAAAGACCAGATAGATGGAACCCGCAAGTGTCAGACGAAGCAGAACTTTGTCAATATAGCGGGATGTCTGTTCACCCGGACGAATACCCGGTACAAAGGCACCGCTCTTCTTAAGATTCTCAGCTGTCTCACGCGGATTGAAAACCAAAGCCGTGTAGAAGTAAGCAAAGAATACAATCAGAGCTGCATAGAGCAGTGTATAAATCGGTTGACCCGGGGAAAGAGAAGCCGCAAGGTCACGAATCCAGCGTGTGCTCTCTCCGCTGGTAAACCAACTGGCTAAGGTAGCCGGGAAGAGAATCAGCGAAGAAGCAAAGATCGGAGGAATCACGTTGGCCATGTTGATCTTCAAAGGAAGATACGAACTCTGACCGCCGTAAATCTTGTTGCCGACCTGACGCTTGGCATAGTTAACTGTAATACGGCGCTGGCCTCTTTCCATAAAGACCACAAATGCCGTAACGAGCATCACGATCGCAATGATGAAAATCGCAGACAGAGGTCCGATCGCGCCGGTGGAAACCAACTGGAAAAGACCGCTTACCGCAGCGGGCAGACCCGCAACGATACCTGCGAAAATGATGATCGAAATGCCGTTGCCGATTCCGCGCTCTGTAATTTGCTCGCCAAGCCACATGAGGAACATGGTGCCGGTAACGAGAGAAACAACACAGACAAAGCGGAAGAAGAAGCCCGGATCAATGACCAGGCCGGGCTGCGTTTCCAAAGCGACGGCAATACCTAACGCCTGGAATGTGCCCAAAAGAAGTGTGCCGTAACGAGTGTACTGCGTGATCTTTCTTCTTCCGGATTCGCCTTCCTTACGCAGACTCTCCAGAGAGGGAAGTACGTAAGAAAGCATCTGCATGATAATCGATGCCGAAATGTACGGCATGATACCAAGCGCGAAAACGGAGAAACGGGACAGGGCGCCGCCCGAGAACATGTTGAACAGCCCTAAGATGCCGCCCTGCTGCTGATTAAACAGCTCTTTTAAGGTATCTGGATCGATACCGGGAACCGGAATATGCGTGCCGATACGATAAACAACGAGAGCCAATACAAGAAAAATTACTCGTCGATATAAATCGCCGTACTTGCTGCTGGCTTTCGCCGGAATGTTCTTGGCCACGTTTAATTCCTTATCTCAAATTATTTATCAGCTTCCACAACAACGGATCCGCCGGCAGCTTCAATAGCAGCCTTCGCACCCTTAGTAGCGGTAATGCCGCGAAGAATAACTTTGCGCTTGATTTCTCCGGAGAGAATAACGCGAGCATCCTTCGAATTGGATTTGATCACATTTGCATTGATCAGATCGCCGAGGTTGATCTCTTCCAGACCCAGCTTTTCAAGTTCGCTCAAGCGAACTTCAGCAACGAATTCATGAGTCCAGGAAGTGAAGCCGCGCTTCGGCAGACGACGATGCAGAGGCATCTGGCCGCCTTCGAAACCAACTTTGTGGAATCCGCCGGCACGAGACTTCTGACCTTTGTGACCGCGGCCGGCAGTCTTGCCCCAACCGCTTCCAACACCGCGACCAACGCGATGGGCTGCGCTCTTGGAACCTGCAGCCGGCTGAATGGTATTAAGTTTCATTTCTAATCCTCAATTATTCAGCACGAACAAGGTAAGAGACAGTGCTGATCATGCCGCGTACGGCAGGAGTGTCCTCAAGTTCGCGTGTCTGACGAATCTTCTTCAGACCGAGACCAAGAACAGTCTGGCGATGGGCTTTCTTGCAGCCGATCGGGCTCTTGACCAGAGTCACTTTAACTGTTTTCTTTTCCATTTAACACTCCTGATTAACCGATGATTTCTTCAACGGTCTTGCCGCGCTTAGCAGCAATTTCGCTCGGGGTGCGCAGATTGTTGAGAGCGTCAATGGTGGCACGAACCATGTTGTAGGGGTTCGAGGAACCATGAGACTTGGCAACAATGTTGCGAATACCCATTACGTCGAAAATAGCACGCATCGGACCGCCGGCAATAACGCCGGTACCTTCGGGAGCCGGAAGAAGCATCACGCGGGAAGCGCCGTGATGGCCTTCAACAGCGTGGTAAATGGTTCCGTCACGAAGAGGAATCTTTTCCATGCTGCGGCGAGCCTGATCCATCGCTTTCTGGACGGAAACAGGAACTTCACGGGACTTGCCCTTGCCCATACCGATACGGCCGTCGCCGTCGCCAACTACTGTTAAAGCAGCAAAGCCGAGAATACGACCGCCTTTAACAACTTTGGTGACGCGATTGACAGCAATCATTTTTTCGCGAATGCCGTCATCCTGTTCTTCAGCCATGGGGCCTTTAGCTTGTTTTGCCATTTAGCTATTCCTTAGAACTTGAGACCGGCTTCGCGCGCTGCTGTTGCAAGCGCGGCGATACGGCCATGAAAACGATAACCGGCGCGGTCAAAAGCGCAGCTTTCAATTCCGGCAGCCTTTGCTTTCTCAGCAATGCGTGTACCGATAATCTTCGCAGCGTTGACGTTGCCGCCCTTGCCGGACACACCTGCCAGCTGAGCACGGACTTCCGGCTCAACCGTAGAGGCAGAGCACAGAACATTCTTGCCGTCGGCAGAAATGATCTGAGCGTAAATGTGCAGATTTGTACGATGAACAGTCAGGCGATTAGCCTTCATGCTCTTAATGCGGGCACGCGTGGCACGCGCACGACGCAGACGATTTTGTTTCTTGTCGATCACTTTAAGCCTCCGCCCGCTTATTTCTTCTTAGTTTCCTTGATCACTACAACTTCATCAGCATAGCGAACACCCTTGCCCTTATAGGGTTCAGGAGCACGATAGCTGCGAATTTCTGCAGCAACCTGGCCGACTTTCTGTTTGTCGGCGCCGTGAATCAGAATCTCTGTCTGAGTCGGGGTTTCACACTTAATGCCGGCAGGCATCTTGTGAGCAACCGGATGAGAGAAACCGAGGTTCAGATTCAGGGTGTCGCCCTGAGCCTGAGCACGGTAACCAACACCGACCAGAGTCAGTTTCTTTGTGAAGCCTTCTGTAACGCCGATGTTCATCGCGTTAACAAGAGCTCTGAGCGTACCGCTCATTGCGTTGGACTGCTTCGTTTCTTCAAGAGCTTTGAAGTAAACGTGGCCGTTCTCAACCTTCACTTCAACAGAAGCGTCAAGCTTCTGAGTAAGCGTGCCTTTCGGTCCTTTGACGGTGATAACGCCGTCAGCGATCGAGGCTTCAACACCCTTACCGAGGGTGACGGGAATCTTAGCAACTCGTGACATAGTATTCTCCTAGCTTAGGCAACGTAGCAGATGACTTCGCCGCCAATGCCAGCTTCACGAGCTTTGCGATCAGTCATCACGCCTTTCGGTGTGGAAATGATCGCAATTCCAAGGCCGTTCATGACCTGAGGAATCGTTTCGTGATTCTTGTATACACGCAGTCCGGGTCTCGAAACACGTTCGATTGTTTCGATAACAGGACGGCCGGCATAATATTTAAGACCAATATGAAGAACGGGCTTGCCTTCGTTGGCGTCAACGGAATAACCGGAGATGTAGCCTTCGTCTTCAAGAACCTTTGCAATCGCCACCTTCAGCTTGGAAGAAGGCATTGTAACTTCCGTTTTGTCGACCATCTGACCGTTACGGATACGGGTCAGCATGTCGGCGATCGGATCACTCATACTCATTTGTAATCTCCTCGCTTACCAGCTGGCCTTAGTCAGGCCGGGAATGTCACCATGCATAGCCGCTTCGCGGATCTTGCCTCTGGCTAGGCCGAATTTGCGGAATGTACCGCGGGGACGACCGGTGATGCCGCAGCGGTTGCGCTGACGGCAGGGACTTGCGTCACGGGGCAGAGACTGAAGTGCGATGCGGGCTTCCATGCGCTCTTCCATCGAGCGGGTAGCATCGTTAATAACCGCTTTCAGAGCGGCACGTTTAGCAGCAAACTTCTGAGCGCACATTTTGCGCTTGAGTTCACGATTGATAAGTGCGAGTTTAGCCAATTAAATCACCTCGCTTAGTTACGGAACGGGAATTTGAAGGCAGCCAGAAGTGCCTTGGCTTCTTCGTCCGTCTTAGCGGTTGTCGTAATGCTGATGTTAAGTCCGCGGAGCTTGTCGATCTTGTCGTATTCAATTTCCGGGAAAATAATCTGTTCCTTCAGACCGATGTTGTAGTTGCCGCGGCCGTCAAAGGCACGAGCGTTAACACCACGGAAGTCACGAACACGCGGGAAAGCGATTGTGACTAAACGGTCAAGGAATTCATACATGCGCTCGCCGCGAAGCGTGACCATACAGCCGATCGGCATGTTTTCACGAATCTTGAAGTTGGCGATAGCCTTACGAGTCTTGGTAACAACAGGCTTCTGACCAGCAATCTTGGTCAGGTCGGAAACAGCGTGGTCAATAAGCTTCTTATCATTGACAGCTTCACCGACACCCATATTCAGTGTGATTTTTGTGATGCGGGGAACCTGCATTTCGGTTTTGTAACCGAACTGTTTTGTCAGGGCCGGAACCACTTCGTCACGATATTTATTGAAAAAACGAGACATTTACTGCGACCTCTTATGCTTTGGCGCCGACAACGGCACCGTCACTCTTGAAGACGCGTACTTTCTTGCCGTCAACAACCTGGAAACCGATGCGGTCGCCCTTACCGGTCTTCGGATTGACGAGCATGACGTTGGAACCGTCAATGGGAAGCGTCTTGTCCATAATGCCGCCGGCCTGACCCAGCATGGGGTTCGGCTTGACGTGCTTCTTAACGATGTTGATGCCTTCAACAACGACTTTACCGTCGCTGTGAACAGCAGTCACCGTGCCTTTTTTGCCTTTATCACGGCCGGTAATGACGATAACCTCGTCACCTTTGCGGATACGTTGCATTCTGTGTTCTCCTTAAAGAACTTCAGGAGCCAGAGAAACGATCTTCATGAAACGTTCGGTACGCAGTTCGCGCGTAACCGGTCCGAAGATACGTGTTCCAATCGGTTCCAGTTTGTTGTTAAGCAGGACAGCAGCGTTGCCGTCAAAGCTGATGGAGGAACCGTCAGGACGACGAACACCCTTAGCAGTTCTAACTACAACAGCACTGTAGACTTCGCCTTTTTTGACACGACCGCGGGGGGCCGCTTCTTTGACGGTCACTTTGATAATGTCGCCAATATTGGCGTAGCGGCGCTTGGAGCCGCCCAACACTTTAATACATTGCACTGAACGAGCACCGGTGTTGTCGGCGACGTCCAGATTAGATTGCATCTGAATCATGGTTTTTAATATTCCAACTTATTCCGAGGTCATAGCGATTCGCTATGCTCGGCCAGTTTTGGTCCCGTCCGGGAGAAGAGTTTCCAATCCAGTCTCACAGATACCTGCTTTTACGGGGCAGGTTGTTCAAAAGAACCGGAACCCCAGTGAACCTCTAAGTTATTAAACGGAAAGAACTTTCCAAATAAATAAACTTAGAGAGCCGCAAGTATATCCAATTAAGGATATCTTTGCAAGCTCTCTAAGAAAATTAAATTATTTTTTTACAATTAGATGACTGCGCGTTCGATGATCTTGGAAACTGTCCAGGACTTCGTGCGGGAAATCGGACGGGTTTCAGAGATCTCGACGATGTCGCCTTCTCTAACGTCGTTGTTTTCGTCATGAACATGATACTTCTTGCTCTTGACGACGATCTTGCCGATCGGATGCTTAACCTTGCGTTCAACAAGAACAGTAACTGTCTTGTCCATCTTGGTGCTAACAGCTTTACCGATCAGGGTACGTGTAAGTTTGTTTTCGCTCATTTCGTCGCTGCCTTCTGAGCAAGAATTGTACGGACGCGTGCGATGTCGCGGCGTGTCTTACGAATCATGCTCGTATTTTCAAGTTGCTGATGAGACTTCTGCAGACGCAGTGTGAACTGTGCTTTCAGAAGGTCCTGCAGTTCTTTGTTAAGCGCAGCTTCGTCCATAGCGCGTAAATCTTTGGCTTTCATTCTGCACTCTCCTTACTGGCCAATCTGGCGTGTAACGAACATAGACTTCAGAGGAAGCTTGGCTGCGGCAAGACGGAAAGCCTCACGAGCCAGCGCTTCATCAACGCCGTCCAGTTCATAAATCACGCGACCCGGCTGCACTAATGCAACCCAGTATTCCGGATTACCTTTACCGTTACCCATACGAACTTCAGCGGGTTTAGAGGAAATAGGTTTGTCCGGGAACACACGGATCCATACACGGCCGCCGCGTTTAATGTGGCGGGTGATGGCACGACGAGCAGCTTCAATCTGACGAGCTGTCAGACGACCGCGCTCGGTAACTTTCAGACCGAACTGACCAAAGGAGACCTTTGCGCCTCTCTGAGCCAAACCATAGTTACGGCCCTTCTGGTCCTTACGGTACTTGGTTCTGTTTGGTTGCAGCATTATTCTTCTCCTTCCTTAGCAGCAGTTTCGGCGGCCTTGCGGGGAGCACGAGCCTGCTTGCCTTCTCCGTCAGCGGGTTTGCGGCCGCGGCGGTTGTTCGGCTTGCCCGGACGACGATTGCGGCGATCTTCACGATCAGCCGGAGCAGCAGCTTCAGCTGCAAGATCCTTGGCAGTATTGTCGCCTTTGTAAACCCAAACCTTCACACCGATAATGCCGTATGTGGTATTGGCTTCGGAGAAACCGTAGTCAATGTCGGCACGAAGAGTGTGCAGAGGAACACGACCTTCACGATACCATTCGGTACGGGCGATTTCAGCACCGTTCAAACGACCGGAAGACATGATCTTGATACCAAGAGCGCCCTGGCGCATGGCGTTCTGCATAGCGCGCTTCATCGCGCGGCGGAACATAATGCGCTTTTCGAGCTGCTGAGTAATGCCGTCGGCAATCAGCTGAGCGTCCAAGTCAGGACGACGAACTTCTTCAATGTTGACGTGTACAGGTACGCCCATCATCTTGGAGAGTTCGTTCTTCAGAACCTGAAGATCTTCACCCTTCTTGCCAATCACCATGCCCGGACGAGCGGAGAAGATGGTGATGCGAGCGTTCTTAGCGGGACGCTCGATGAGAATACGACCAACGGATGCGTTCTTGAGCTTCTTGCCCAGGAATTCACGAACCTTGAGGTCTTCTGCCAGTGTGCGGGCAAAATCGCGGCCTGTAGCATACCAACGTGATGTCCAGTCGTGTGTTACAGGAAGGCGAAAGCCTGTCGGATTAATTTTCTGTCCCATGGTTCACCTATTATTTCTTAGCCGGTGTATCGCCGACTGTCACATAGATGTGACAAGTCTGCTTACCGATACGAGCGCCGCGGCCCTTGGCTCTGGCGGAGAAACGACGAAGTGTGGCGGCCTTCTCAACATAGATGGAAGTAACGCGAAGATCGTCAATATCAGCGCCGTCATTATGCTCGGCATTGGCAATGGCAGATTGAAGCGCTTTGCCGATGATGCCAGCAGCCTTCTTCTGCGTGAAAGAAAGAATGTTCAGGGCCTTGTCAACGGGTTTACCGCGAACAAGATCCGCAACCAAACGGCCTTTCTGAGCCGAGAGGCGAACTCCACGTACGATTGCTGTGGTTTCCATTATTCTTACCTCTTAGCTGGAGCAGCCTTCTTATCAGCTGCGTGGCCCTTGAAAGTACGGGTAAGAGCAAACTCACCCAACTTGTGGCCAACCATGTTTTCATTAATAAATACCGGCACATGCTGACGTCCGTTGTGGACAGCAATGGTAAGACCGATAAATTCAGGAAGAATTGTCGAACGACGAGACCAAGTCTTGATCGGACGTTTGTCACGACCGGCTTGGGCGGCTTCGACCTTCTTCAGTAAGGATCCGTCGACGAACGGTCCCTTCTTAAGCGAACGAGACATTCAGGCCCCCTTACTTACGATAGCGACGAGACACAATCATGTTGTCTGTGCGCTTGTTGTTACGAGTACGATAACCCTTGGTGAGCTGACCCCAAGGTGTGACAGGCGCGCGACCGGTACCGGTACGGCCTTCACCACCACCGTGCGGGTGATCAACCGGGTTCATTACAACACCGCGAACGGTCGGACGAATACCGCGCCAACGCTTGGCACCGGCTTTGCCGAGTTCACGAAGACTGTTTTCTTCATTGCCGACGGTACCGATTGTCGCACGGCATTCAATAAGAACGCGGCGAACTTCACCAGAACGAAGACGAACCTGAGCATAGGCGCCTTCACGAGCCAGAAGCTGTGCAAAAGCACCGGCAGCACGGATCATCTGACCGCCTTTCTTCGGCTTCATTTCGATGTTGTGAATCGTGGAACCAACCGGAATGTTGCGAAGCGGAAGTGTATTGCCGACTTTGATCGGGGCTTCCTGACCGCTCATGATTTCGTCACCGGCTTTCAGGCCTTTCGGTGCGAGAATGTAGCGGCGTTCACCGTCCTTGTACAGAACAAGAGCGATGTTCGCAGAACGGTTCGGATCGTACTCGATGCGTTCAACAATAGCGGGAATTCCGTCTTTGTCGCGCTTGAAGTCAATAATACGATACGCTTTCTTGTGACCGCCGCCCTGATGACGAACGGTAATACGGCCGAAGTTGTTGCGGCCAGATCCGCGGTTCTTCTTTTCAACCAGCGGAGCATACGGCTTGCCTTTGTGCAGTTCGTTGTTGACAACCTTAACTGCGTGACGGCGGCCGGGAGATGTAGGTTTAAGTGTAACCAGAGCCATTACTTCACCTCTGCGAAGTTAATTTCTTGATCGTCGGCCAGGCAGACATAAGCTTTGCGAACGTCGCTGCGCTTACCGGGGAAACGACCGTTGCGTTTCTGCTTGCCTTTGATGTTCACGATCTGAACGCCGGATACTTTTACCTTGAAAAGAAATTCAACGGCGGCCTTGACATCCTCTTTAGTTGCTTCAGGAACAATGCTGAAGATGTACTGATTGTGCTTATCACCGATTCTTGTCGCCTTTTCAGAGACAACAGAACCGAGAATTACTTTGTAAAGGAAATCTTGGCTCATCCCCACATCTCCTCAAGCTTAGCAATAGCTTGTTTTGTAACGACAACAGAATCAAAGTGAACCAGAGAAACAGGATCAGCATAACGCGGCTCAACAACCCAAACGTTCTTCAGGTTGCGGCTGGCAAGATCAAGATTCTCGCTCAGCTCTGTTGTAATGATCAGAGCGCTGCCGAGACCCATTGCCTTAAGCTTGTTGGCAAAGTTCTTTGTCTTGGGAGTGTCAACATCGATGGAGTCCACAACAACAAGACGTCCGTCCTGAGCTAACTTGGAGAAAATGCAGGCCATGGCGCCGTTAAGCATCTTCTTGTTAACTTTCTGTGTGAAGTTTTCATCAGGTGTGTTCGGGAAAGCTCTGCCGCCTCCGCGCCAAACCGGCGAGGAAGACATACCGGCGCGGGCACGGCCTGTACCTTTCTGACGCCAGGGTTTGCGTGTGGAGTGATGAACAGCTTCACGAGTAAGCTGCGCACGGGTTCCGAGACGAGCGTTGGCCTGATAGGCAACAACGATCTGATGAACCAGAGCTTCATTGTATTCACGACCGAAAAGGGAATCGGCAGCCGCAAGAGTAGCGGTCTGCTGGCCCTGATCGTTTAAGACTTTCAGTTCCATTAATCGCTCCTTAGGCTTTGGCCTTCACGGCCGGACGGATAACAATTTCGCCTTCGCTGGCACCGGGAACGGCACCGCGAACCATGATGAGCTGACGATCAGCATCAACACGGGCGATAACTAAATTCTGAGTTGTGCGCTGCACGTCACCTAAATGACCTGCCATGCGCTTGCCTGGGAATACGCGGCCCGGGTCCTGACGGTTACCGATAGAACCGGGAGCGTTTGTAGACACAGAGTTACCGTGGCTGGCACGATTGGATGAGAAGTGATGACGTTTGATAGCGCCGGCAAATCCCTTACCGATTGTTGTTCCTGTAACGTCAACTTTCTGACCTTCAGTAAACATGGAAATCGGAAGAGTCTGGCCAACTTTCATTTCGCCAATCTTATCTTCTTCAACATGGAATTCTTTGAGCACGGAACCTGCTTCAACACCAGCTTTTTCAAACTGGCCTTTCAGAGGGTTGCTCACACGCGACGGCTTCTTGGAGCCGTAGGCGACTTGCACTGCATTGTAGCCGTCAGTCTCAACCGTTTTTACCTGTGTAATGCGGTTGTTCGACACATCGAGCACTGTTACCGGAATAGACACACCATCCTCGGTAAAGATGCGCGTCATGCCGATCTTACGACCGACGAGGCCGAGCTTCTCACTCATTATTATCTCCACCCCAGCTGCGATTGGCCGGGACTAGTTTAGAAAAAATCACCTTAAAAGACATTAGGTGATCACGAAAAGAAGGCGATTCTACAACGAAAAAATCCTTTTTGCAAATATTCCTTCTAAAAACCGTGAGTTATCAATTGTTAATTTGCCTCAAAATATTTCATTTCTGTTGTTTGCAAATTTTCTTCCCGCTTCTGCTGCCTTTCCCCACCGCAATTTGTCCCTCCTGCATGCGCATTAGACCGTTTTCGCTACTCAAAACAATCTCTAACCGCCTTCCCCTGCGCAATATTCGACTAAAATCTATGTCCGCAATTAATATGTAAGAATTCGTTGCTTTAGGTTTGACTTTTTATTTAACTCTGCTTTCAGAGTTTTTTGACGAATATGTTTAGAAAATTGATTTTCTGTGCGGCATCGGCTTTTGCACTTACTTGCACTGCCGCTGCATCTGCTGAAGTCTTCTTTACCGAAACCTTTGCGGTCGGCACCATCGTCACCGGACAGTTCAAAACAAAAACAAAAGAAGAAGCTTCTGCTTGCTATCGCCTGATGAACGACGAAACACGCCGCCTCGAACATCTGCTTTCTGCCTACGACGAGGACAGCGATATTTCCCGACTCGGCAGCAACGCCGGCCATTGGGTTGAAATCTCCCGTGATACCTTCGAAGTCCTCTCAGCTTCTAAAATCATCTCTAAAGAAACCCACGGCACTTTCGATCCGACTATCGGAACAGTTATTAAACTTTGGAGCGTTGATCAGCCCGATCATCATATCCCGAAAAACCAAAGCCTTGAAAAAGCGCTTAAAGCTGTCGGCTACGAAAAAATCGGATTAAAACAGGAAAATGGCAAGTTCTACGCAAAAATAGGAAAGCAGCAGCAAATTTCCGTCGGAGCCATCGGAAAAGGTTTTATTGCCGATAAGGTTATGAAAACTCTCAAGGACCACGGATGCAGAGACGCCCTGCTCAGTTTCGGAGGAAATGTCATCGGATGCGGAACCAATGCCGAAAATAAACCCTGGAACGTAGGCCTGCAGAGCCCGGATAAAGAAAGAGGAAATTTCTTTGCTGTCGCGCCGCTTGATGACACCTCAATTGTGACCTCCGGCGACTACGAGAAATTCTTTGTTGAAAACGGCGTGAAGTACAGCCATATCCTCGACCCGAAAACAGGAAAACCGGTCCCGGCGACACTCTCTTCGGTCACAATCATTGATAAAAACTCCGCTCAGGCCGATGCGCTTTGCACCGCCTTGTTCGTAATGGGGTGGGACGGAGCAGTCAAGTTCCTTCAGGAGCATCCCGATCTTCCGGCGGTGCTCGTCGATGAATCGGTGAAGAAGGCAGCCATCACCAAGAGTGCTGAATCTCTAGTCCGCGTCACTGACCCAGCGCTTAAAACGGCAATCATCCCTCAAAGCGGCCCGGTCGTCTTTAAAGACACGAAACAATAGACGAGAGAAAAACCTCCGCAGAACTAAATCTACGGAGGTTTCGCTTAATAAGTCAACCGATTACTGGACCTTGATTTCAACGTCCACGCCTGCCGGCAGGTCAAGCTTCATCAGAGCGTCGACTGTCTTGTCAGTCGGGTCGATGATGTCCATCAGTCTCTGATGAGTTCTGATTTCAAGCTGGTCACGGCTGGTCTTGTTGACGTGCGGGCTGCGCAGAATGTCGAAACGCTGAATGCGTGTCGGCAGGGGAATCGGGCCTCTTACGATAGCACCGGTTCTCTTGGCAGTGTCGACGATCTCAAGAGCAGACTGATCGATCAGTTTGTAATCAAATGCCTTGAGGCGAATACGAATACGTTGGCTTTGCATTTTAATCCTTTAAAGAACAAGGGGCCGAAGCCGTCTTCGGCCCGCGATTCAAGTTTGTGTTAATTAGGCTTCGATCTTAGAAACAACGCCGGCACCGACAGTGTGGCCGCCTTCACGGATAGCGAAGCGAAGACCTTCTTCCATAGCGATCGGGGCGATCAGTGTAACGTCCATACGGATGTTGTCGCCGGGCATAACCATTTCAACGCCTTCAGGCAGCTGAATTGTGCCGGTAACGTCAGTTGTACGGAAGTAGAACTGCGGACGATAGCCTTTGAAGAACGGTGTGTGACGACCGCCTTCTTCCTTAGTCAGAACGTAAACTTCTGCCTGGAATTCTGTGTGCGGTGTGATGGTGCCCGGTTTAGCAAGAACCTGACCGCGTTCAACGTCTTCACGCTTTGTACCGCGAAGAAGGATACCAACGTTGTCACCGGCTTCGCCCTGATCCAGCAGTTTGCGGAACATTTCAACGCCTGTGCAGGTGGTCTTCTGTGTCGGACGAATACCGACGATTTCAACTTCATCACCAACTTTGATGACACCGCGTTCGACACGGCCGGTCACAACTGTACCGCGGCCGGAAATCGAGAACACGTCTTCAACCGGCATAAGGAACGGCTGATCAATAGCGCGTTCCGGTGTCGGAATGTAAGAGTCGAGTGTGTCGGCAAGCTTCAGGATGGATTCTTCACCCATCGGGCCTTTGTCGCCTTCGAGAGCCATACGGGCAGAACCCTTGATGATAGGAATGTCATCGCCCGGGAAGTCGTAGTTGCTCAGAAGTTCGCGAACTTCCATTTCAACCAGTTCAAGCAGTTCTTCGTCTTCGACGAGGTCGCACTTGTTGAGGTAAACGATGATGTAGGGAACACCAACCTGACGAGCAAGAAGGATGTGTTCACGAGTCTGCGGCATCGGGCCGTCAGAAGCGGAAACAACCAAAATAGCGCCGTCCATCTGGGCAGCACCGGTAATCATGTTCTTAACGTAGTCAGCGTGTCCCGGGCAGTCAACGTGAGCGTAGTGACGCTTTTCAGTTTCGTATTCAACGTGAGCGGTGTTGATCGTGATGCCGCGTGCTTTTTCTTCAGGAGCAGCGTCAATCTGATCGTAGGCTTTGGCTTCGCCGCCGAACTTGTTGGAAAGAACGGTTGTGATAGCAGCCGTCAGAGTTGTTTTGCCATGGTCAACGTGACCGATGGTACCCACGTTCACGTGGGGCTTTGTACGCTCGTACTTACCTTTTGCCATTTTTTAAGATTCCTTAGAAAGTTTAAATAGCGTTAAAAAATTACTTTGCCTTAGCTTCAATCACTGCTTCCGCAACGTTCTTCGGAGCTTCAGCATAATGTTTGAATTCCATTGTGTAGGAGGCGCGGCCCTGTGTCAGAGAACGCAGCTGTGTAGCATAGCCGAACATCTCGGACAGCGGAACTTCAGCCTTAACAGCTTTGCCTCCGCCGGGCAGATCGTCCATACCCTGAATAACACCGCGGCGGGAAGAAAGGTCGCCCATAACGTCGCCCATCTTCTCTTCCGGAGTTTCAACTTCAACAGCCATGATCGGCTCAAGAAGGACCGGGTTGGCATTGCGCATGCCTTCTTTGAAAGCCATAGAACCGGCCATCTTGAAGGCGTTTTCGTTAGAGTCCACTTCGTGGTAAGAACCGAAATGAAGTGTGGCTTTAACGTCAACAACCGGGTATCCGGCAAGAACACCGGACTTCATGGTGTCTTCAATACCCTTCTGAACTGCAGGGATGTATTCGCGAGGAACCACACCGCCCTTAATCGCGTCGACGAATTCATAGCCTTTGCCGGGATTCGGCTCAAGCTTCAGAACAACGTGACCATACTGGCCGCGGCCGCCGGACTGCTTAACAAACTTGGCTTCTGCGTTTTCAACTGTAGAACGAATGGTTTCACGGTAGGCAACCTGAGGTTTGCCGACTGTGGCTTCAACATTGAACTCGCGGCGCATACGGTCAACGAGAATGTCGAGGTGAAGTTCGCCCATACCGGAAATAATCGTCTGACCGCTTTCTTCATCAGTGCGAACGCGGAAGGACGGGTCTTCCTGAGCAAGGCGGTTAAGCGCAATGCCCATCTTCTCCTGGTCAGCCTTGGTCTTGGGTTCAACAGCCTGAGAAATAACAGGTTCCGGGAACTCCATCTTTTCAAGGATGATCGGGTTAGCGATATCGCACAGTGTGTCGCCTGTTGTAACTTCTTTCAGACCAACTGCAGCAGCGATGTCGCCGGCGAGAACTTCTTTAATTTCTTTACGTTCGTTGGCGTGCATCTGCAGCAGACGACCAATACGTTCTTTCTTGCCCTTAACAGAGTTCAGAACGGTGTCGCCAGAGTTAACAACGCCGGAGTAAACGCGAAGGAAGGTCAGCTGACCAACGAACGGGTCAGTCATGATCTTGAATGCGAGAGCAGAGAACGGCTCTTTGTCATCAGCCTTACGGGAAACAACAGAGTCGTCATCCGGATCAACGCCTTCGACTGGAGGAATGTCAACCGGGCTCGGAAGGAGTTCGATCACGGCGTCAAGCATGCGCTGAACGCCTTTATTCTTAAACGCGGTACCACAGAGCATCGGCTGGATTTCACCGGCGATGGTACGCAGACGCAGACCTTTAGTAATGTCGGCTTCAGACAGGTCGCCTTCTTCAAGGTACTTGTCCATCAGCTCTTCATTGGCTTCAGCAGCAGCTTCAACCATGTTGCTGCGCCATTTTTCAGCATCAGCCTGAAGTTCAGCAGGAATGTCTTCAAATGCGAACTTCATACCCTGGGAAGCTTCGTCCCAGATGATCGCTTTCATCTTGGCCAGGTCAATAACGCCTTTAAATGTATCTTCAGCGCCGATAGGAATAACGATAGGCACAGGGTTGGCCTTCAGGCGGGACTTCATCTGGTCATAGACCTTGTAGAAGTTAGCGCCGGTACGGTCCATCTTGTTTACGAAAGCAAGACGGGGAACACCGTACTTGTTGGCCTGACGCCAAACAGTTTCAGACTGCGGTTGAACACCGCCGACCGCACAGTAAACCATGCAGGCGCCGTCAAGAACACGCATAGAGCGTTCAACTTCAACTGTAAAGTCAACGTGTCCCGGGGTATCAATAATGTTGATACGATGTTCGGGATGATTCATGTCCATGCCGCGCCAGAAGGCAGTCGTAGCAGCGGAGGTAATAGTAATACCGCGCTCCTGCTCCTGTTCCATCCAGTCCATGGTCGCAGCGCCATCATGCACCTCGCCAATCTTGTGATTGACACCGGTGTAGAACAGAATGCGTTCCGTGGTGGTTGTTTTACCCGCGTCAATGTGCGCGGAAATGCCGATGTTGCGATAACGCTCAATCGGAGTTTTGCGAGCCATGTTTTCTATCCTATATTAACGAGAGAGGCTGACACCTCTCCCAATTGTTTAAGAAATTAGTTAAAGCGGAAATGAGAGAAGGCCTTGTTGGCTTCAGCCATACGATGGACTTCTTCACGTTTCTTCATAGCACCGCCGCGGCCTTCGGAGGCGTCAAGTAATTCTCCGGCGAGACGGAGCGGCATGGATTTTTCACTTCTGCCCTTGGCGGCTTCACGCAGCCAGCGCATGGCCAGAGCCATACGGCGAACAGGGCGAACTTCGACCGGAACCTGGTAATTGGCACCGCCAACACGACGGGACTTAACTTCAACCAGCGGACGAACATTGTTCAAAGCGTTGGTAAACACTTCGATAGGATCTTTACCAGACTTAGTCTGGATTTCTTCCAAAGCGCCATACACGATGCGTTCTGCGACGGCTTTCTTGCCGTCAAGCATGATCATGTTGACAAACTTTGTGATTTCCACGGAACCAAACTTAGGATCCGGGAGTACTTCACGTTTAGGTACTTCGCGACGACGGGGCATTTTTTACCTCAATTCTGTCTTCAGTCAAATAAATTAAAAATGCGGGTCAATAAGTGAACCGCGACTTACTCGGTCATAAAAAGAGACCGTCACCGGGTGCGGGCCGGTATTAAGCCTGTTTGGGGCGCTTTGCGCCATACTTAGAGCGAGACTGCTTACGATCCTTGACACCCTGGGTATCAAGAGAACCACGAACAACGTGGTAGCGAACGCCCGGCAAGTCTTTAACACGACCGCCGCGAATCAACACGACGCTGTGTTCCTGCAGATTGTGACCTTCACCTCCAATGTAGGAAATGACTTCAAATCCGTTGGTAAGACGTACTTTGGCAACTTTACGAAGAGCCGAGTTCGGTTTCTTCGGAGTTGTAGTGTAAACACGGGTGCAAACACCGCGTTTCTGGGGGCAGTTCTTGAGCGCGGGGCTCTTGCTCTTTTCAATAGCTCTCTCGCGAGGCTTACGCACTAATTGGTTAATGGTCGGCATAAAGTCCGTATCCGAAACGATTAGAAAACCACTCTTGACGAGTGGGGTTTAACAAAAATACTTTAGGGAGATTGGCGCGGACTCTGCGCAGCGGAGGAGCTCTCTAGGGAGCTTTCAAAGAGCGCAGAAATCCGAGCGGATTTCCGAAAAGTTCCGCATTATTGCTCAAATCTAATCTTTTGTCAAATTTTTCTTGTTCGATTAAGTAGTTAGCAATTGTGTTTCCTGCAACTTCCTACAAAGGAAAACGGGCGGCCCTTCGGCCGCCCTTCTTGGCTTTTAACGAGTGCTTCTCAGTTTACTTGCTGGGAATAATCACGTCGTCCGCTGCGGATTTGACCGCGTCTCCGACAAGATTCTCATTTCCGACATAAGCAGTGTCAGTCATGATCTCATTGTCGTACTTAAACACGTCCGGATCGCGACGGGCTCTGTGATAGGCCAGACCTGTACCGGCAGGAATCAGACGACCCACAATCACGTTTTCCTTCAGGCCGCGAAGCTCATCACGTTTGCCCATGATGGCTGCTTCGGTAAGAACACGTGTGGTTTCCTGGAAGGACGCCGCAGAAATGAAGGAGTCTGTCGACAAACTCGCCTTGGTAATACCGAGCAGAATGTTGTCGTAGAGCGCCGGACGTTTGCCTTCGGCCAAAACTTTTTCGTTTTCATCCAGCATTTCGCTGCGTTCAACCTGCTCTCCGTTGATGAATCTTGTGTCGCCCGGATCGGTAATCACAACACGGCGAAGCATCTGACGAACAATCACTTCAATGTGCTTGTCGCTGATCTTCACGCCCTGCAGACGATACACCGCCTGGACTTCGTCAACAACGTAGCGGGCCAGAGCCTCAATACCGTTCAGACGCAGAATGTCATGCGGATCGGCCGGACCGTCAACAATGACCTCGCCTTTATGAACCACCTGACCGTCATGGACCAGAATTGTCTTGTCCTTCGGAATCAGGAATTCATGTTCGGCGCCTTCCGTATCCGTAATAATCAGACGCTGTTTACCTTTGGTTTCTTTACCGAATGTAACAGTACCGCTGGCTTCGGCAAGTACGCCGGCATCCTTCGGAGAACGTGCTTCGAAGAGCTCGGCAACACGCGGCAGACCGCCGGTAATGTCTCGAGTCTTCTGACTTTCTGTCGGAATTCTCGCCAGAACGTCACCAACGCTCGCGTGGTCACCGTCATGAACCGTGATCAGGGCACCAACCGGAAGCTGAATGCTCACCGGATGCTCTGTTCCCGGAATCTTAACGAGTTCGCCTTCGTCATCAAGAAGCTGAATCATCGGACGACCGATCTTGCTCGAGGCAGAGTGCTTGCCGTCGATAACGACAAGAGAGCTCAAGCCCGTCACTTCATCGATCTGGCTCTTAACTGTGACGTTGTCAATCGCGTTGGCAAAGCGGACACGGCCGGCGTATTCGGTAACGATCGGACGAGTCATCGGATCCCAGTTGGCAAGCTCAATACCGACCTGAACTTCCTGTCCGTCATTGGCGAGCAGGTTCGCGCCGTAAGGAATCTTATGGCGTTCACGTTCACGGCCGTTCTGACCTTCGATAACGATTTCGCCGGAGCGGGAAATAACAACCTTGTTGCCCTTCTCACCCGTCACATAACGCATCGCGCTTGTGAAGCGGACTGTACCGGCAGACTTCGTCACGACGTTGCTCGCAACAGCGTTTCGGCTCGCAGCACCACCGATGTGGAATGTACGCATTGTCAGCTGAGTACCCGGCTCACCAATGGACTGAGCAGCGATAACACCGACTGCTTCACCGGCGTTAACCAGTGTACCTCTGCCGAGATCACGTCCGTAGCACTTCGCGCACAGACCGTAACGGGTTTCACAGGTAAGCGGGGTGCGAACCATCATTTCATCAATACCGAGCTTCGTGATCTGTTCGACATCGTCTTCATTGATCAGATGGCCGGCTTCAAAAATAACTTCATGAGTATCCGGATCGAGAACGTCTTCAGCTGTAACACGGCCAAGAACACGATCGCCCAGAGCTTCAGCAACGTCGCCGCCTTCAACCAGAGCCTTCATCAGAACACCGCGGTGTGTGCCGCAGTCGTCTTCTGTGACCACCAGATCCTGTGTCACGTCAACCAGACGACGAGTCAGGTAACCGGAGTTCGCTGTCTTCAAAGCCGTATCGGCCAGACCTTTACGTGCTCCGTGGGTAGACACGAAGTACTGCAGAACGTTCAAACCTTCACGGAAGTTCGCGGTAATAGGCGTTTCAATAATGGAGCCGTCCGGCTTGGCCATCAGGCCGCGCATACCGGCAAGCTGACGAATCTGCGCAGCGGAGCCTCGGGCACCGGAGTCAGCCATCATGTAAATGGAGTTGAACGATTCCTGCTCAACTTTGTTGCCATGACGATCGATAACAGGCTCCTTGGAAATTTCTTCCATCATTACCTTACCGACCTTATCACTTGTGCGGCCCCAAATATCAACCACCTTGTTGTAGCGTTCACCGGCAGTCACCAAACCGGAAGTGTACTGAGCATCGATCTCTTTAACTTCCTGCTCGGCTTCATGCACAATCTTTTCCTTCGCTTCAGGAACAATCATGTCGTCAATAGCGATGGAAAGACCGCCGATGGTAGCAAGGTGATAACCGCGCTGCATCAGCTTGTCGGCGAAAATAACCGTTTCGCGCAGGCCGCAGCGGCGGAAAGCCATATTGATCAGCTTGGCAATCTCTTTCTTCTTCAGTGTCTTGTTCAGAACGCTGAATGGAAGTCCCGGAGGAAGAATTTCCGAAAGAAGCGCACGGCCGACTGTTGTTTCGTAACGAACTATGCGCGGTGTCTTCTCGCCGGTCTCTTTGTCGACGTCAAACTCTTTCACACGAACCGTGCAGCGAGTCTGAAGCTCGATCGCTTTGTTGGCAATCGCGCGTTCAACTTCGCCGATGTCGGCAAAGAACATACCCTCGCCCTTGCCGTTGATACGTTCACGGGTGGAGTAGTACAGACCAAGCACGATGTCCTGAGACGGAACGATCGAAGGATCGCCGTTCGCCGGGAACAGAACGTTGTTCGAGGCAAGCATCAGAGAACGGGCTTCAAGCTGGGCTTCCAGAGAAAGCGGTACGTGTACAGCCATCTGGTCACCGTCGAAGTCGGCGTTGAACGCCGCGCAGACGAGCGGATGGAGCTGAATCGCTTTGCCTTCAATCAGAAGCGGTTCAAACGCCTGAATACCGAGTCTGTGAAGTGTCGGAGCGCGGTTCAGCATGACCGGATGCTCGTAAATCACTTCTTCCAGGATGTCCCAAACAACCGGTTCCTGGTTCTCGACCATCTTCTTGGCAGCCTTAATGGTTGTCGCAAGACCGCGAAGCTCAAGCTTGTTGAAAATAAACGGCTTGAACAGCTCAAGAGCCATCAGCTTCGGCAGACCGCACTGATGAAGCTTGAGGTACGGGCCAACTGTAATAACAGAACGGCCGGAGTAGTCAACACGCTTACCGAGCAGGTTCTGACGGAAGCGGCCGCCCTTACCCTTGATCATGTCAGCAAGGGACTTCAGAGGACGCTTCGACGGACCGGTCATGGCCTTGCCGCGGCGGCCGTTGTCAAGCAGCGAGTCAACCGCTTCCTGAAGCATACGCTTTTCATTGCGGACAATGATGTCCGGAGCTTTCAGCTCAAGAAGACGTTTCAGACGGTTGTTGCGGTTAATGACGCGGCGATACAGATCGTTCAGGTCACTGGTCGCAAAGCGGCCGCCGTCAAGCGGAACCAACGGACGAAGATCCGGCGGAAGGACAGGAAGAACTTCCATAACCATCCATTCCGGTTTAATGCCGGAGCGCTGGAAGCCCTCAAGAACTTTCAGACGCTTGGCAATCTTCTTAACTTTGGCGTCACTCGTTGTTTCCTTGAGCTCGGTTCTCAGGTCGTTAACTTCCTGATCAATATCGATGGATGCGAGAAGCTCACGAATCGCTTCTGCGCCCATCATCGCCTTGAATTCGTCGCCGTATTCCTCTGTCTTGGCAAAGTAATCGTCCTCAGTCATCAGCTGACCGCGGCGAAGCTCTGTCATGCCGGGGTCGACAACGATGTAGGCTTCAAAATACAGAACACGCTCAATGTCACGGAGCGGGATGTCAAGAACCATACCCATTCTGGAGGGAAGGCTCTTGAGGAACCAAATGTGAGCGACCGGGCTGGCAAGCTCAATGTGTCCCATTCTTTCACGGCGAACTTTGGAAAGTGTGACTTCAACACCGCACTTCTCGCAGACAACGCCCTGATGTTTCAGACGTTTGTATTTGCCGCAAAGACATTCATAATCCTTAACCGGTCCGAAGATCTTGGCGCAGAAAAGACCGTCACGCTCAGGCTTGAACGTACGATAGTTAATCGTTTCCGGTTTCTTTACTTCGCCGTATGACCAAGATCGGATTTTCTCAGGAGAGGCAATACCGATCTTGATTGCGTCAAAAGGCTCATCTTCGCTGTTCTTCTTTAAAAGATTAAAAGGAGAATTCATCATTTTTTAGCAGGTTCCTTATTGCGGTCGAGGTCGATGTCAATACCGAGAGAACGGATTTCCTTAACCAGAACGTTGAAGGACTCCGGCATACCCGCATCGATCACGTGATCGCCCTTGACAATATTTTCATAAAGCTTTGTACGGCCGGTAACGTCGTCAGACTTAACCGTGAGCATTTCCTGCAGTACATAGCTGGCACCATAAGCTTCCAGAGCCCAGACTTCCATTTCACCAAAACGCTGACCGCCGAACTGAGCTTTACCGCCCAGAGGCTGCTGTGTGACCAGAGAGTAAGGACCGGTCGAACGAGCATGCATCTTGTCGTCAACTAAGTGGTGCAGCTTCAGATAATGCATCACACCCACTGTCACAGGTCTGTCAAACGCGTCGCCGGTGCGGCCGTCAAACAGCTGAGCCTGTGTCTTGGAAGGTGTGAGATGAAGCTTCTCAGCGGCTTCCGGCGGGAAGGCAAGATTCAGCATCTCATGAATATCTTCCTCGCTGGCTCCGTCGAAAACCGGAGTCGCAAAAGGAACGCCCTTCTTAAGGTTCTTGGCAAGAACAATGATCTCGTCATCAGTGAGAGAATCAAAGTCTTCTTTCTTGCCGTGGCTCTTGTTGTAGATCTGATTCAGGAAGGCGCGAATCTCTGCAACCTGCTTGGAGCGCTCCTTCTTAAGCATCTCTTCAATTCTCCAGCCCAGACCGAAAGCGGCCCAGCCGAGATGAACTTCAAGAACCTGACCGATGTTCATACGAGACGGAACACCCAGCGGGTTCAGAACGATGTCAACGGGACGTCCGTCAGCCATGAACGGCATGTCTTCCACACGAGTAATACGGGATACGACACCCTTGTTACCATGACGGCCGGCCATCTTATCGCCGGGCTGCAGACGACGTTTGACAGCCAGGTAAACCTTAACCATCTTCTGAACGCCTGTCGGCAGTTCATCGCCCTGTGTCAGCTTCTTGCGTTTTTCTTCAAAGGCAGCGTCAAATTCTTTGCGCTTGTCTTCCAGAGAAATACGAACGTCTTCGATCTGCTTCTGAAGGTTCTCGTCAGCCATGCGGATTTCAAACCACTGGTGAACGTTTACACCGTCCAGATATTCCTGAGTAATCTTCTTACCCTTGCCAAGGCCGTTAGGACCGCCGTTGGCAGCGTGACCGATCAGCTGACGAGCCAAGCGGTCAAATGCGTCGCGCTCAACAATACGGAGCTGGTCATTCAGGTTGGTACGGTAACGCTTCAGCGCTTCGTCAATAATCGACTGCGCACGTTTATCGCGTTCAATACCTTCGCGGGTGAAGACCTGAACGTCAATAACAGTACCAACCATGCCGCTCGGAACGCGCAAAGAGGTATCCTTAACGTCGCTGGCTTTTTCACCGAAAATCGCACGGAGCAGCTTTTCTTCCGGAGTAAGAGAAGTTTCTCCCTTCGGAGTCACTTTACCAACCAGAACGTCACCGGCCTTGACTTCAGCACCGATGTAAACAATGCCGGACTCGTCAAGACGATTAATCTGGTTTTCACTCAGATTCGAAATATCGCGTGTGATCTCTTCACTGCCAAGCTTTGTGTCACGAGCTGAAACAACGAGCTCTTCAATGTGAATGGAAGAATAACGGTCATCAGCAACGACCTTCTCGCTCACCATCACAGAGTCTTCGTAGTTGTAGCCGTTCCAAGGCATAAACGCAACGAGCATGTTCTGACCAAGGGCAAGTTCGCCGAGATCAGTAGAAGCGCCGTCGGCAATCACGTCACCCTTGGCGATATGGTCGCCGGGGTTCACAATCGGACGCTGATTGATGTTAGTGCCCTGGTTGGAACGTGTGAACTTCTGCAGGTTGTAAATATCAACACCGACTCGGCCGGGGATGTCTTCCTCATCATTGACACGAACAACGATACGGTTGGCGTCAACGTAGTCAACAACACCGCCGCGTTCAGCCTGAATCGTAGTGCCGGAGTCAACCGCAACAGTACGCTCAATACCAGTACCGACAACCGGTTTTTCCGGACGCAGACAGGGAACGCCCTGACGCTGCATGTTGGAGCCCATCAGCGCACGGTTCGCGTCGTCGTGTTCAAGGAACGGAATCAGAGACGCAGCAACGGATACAATCTGCGCAGGCGCGACGTCCATGTACTGAACTCGATCAGGCGTCATCAGCACAAATTCGCCCTTGTCACGGCAGCTGACAAGTTCGTCGGAAAGATTGCCGTCCTTATCGATCGCCGCATTCGCCTGAGCAATAATGTAATTGCCTTCGTCAATCGCGGAAAGATATGCGATCTCATTGGTCACGTGACCGTCGATAACCTTGCGGTACGGAGTCTCAAGGAAGCCGTAGTCGTTCAAACGGGCGTAAAGAGCCAGGGAGTTGATCAGACCGATGTTCGGACCTTCAGGAGTCTCAATCGGGCACACGCGGCCGTAATGAGTCGGATGAACGTCTCGAACTTCAAAGCCCGCTCTTTCGCGAGTCAGACCGCCTGGACCAAGAGCAGAAATACGACGCTTGTGCGTGATTTCAGACAGCGGGTTCGTCTGATCCATGAACTGGCTCAGCTGAGAAGAGCCAAAGAACTCACGAATCGCAGCGCTGATCGGCTTGCTGTTGATCAGATCATGAGGCATCAGGTTGTCAGCTTCGGCCTGGCCGAGACGCTCACGAACCGCGCGTTCAACACGAACGAGACCGGAACGGAACTGGTTTTCTGTCAGTTCGCCGACACAGCGGACACGACGGTTGCCCAGATGGTCAATATCGTCGATCTGGCCTTCACCGTTGCGAAGCTGAACGATCGCCTTCATCGTGTCGATGATGTCTTCCGGTTCAAGTGTCATCGGACCCTGCTCGGTTCCTCTCTTGAAGCGGGAGTTGATCTTCATGCGGCCGACGCGGGACAGATCATAAGTTTCCGGATCAAAGAACAGACGACGGAAGAGCGTTTCAACCGCTTCTTCTGTCGGCGGCTCGCCGGGACGCATCATGCGGTAAATCGCGATACGAGCGGAAAGCTGATCAGGAGTTTCGTCCAAACGCAGCGTGTCGGAGATATACGGACCGCGGTTCAGTTCATTGACGTAAATCGTCTGGAATTCCGTAACGCCCTTCTCACGCATCTGAACAAGCAGATCGGCAGTGATCTCATCGTTGGCGTTCGCAACAATTTCGCCGCTTTCTTCATCATAAAGATTCGTAGCGAGGACTTTACCGACAAGAATTTCGTCAGGAATATTCAGCTCGGTAATACCAAGCTTTTCCATGTCGCGAACATGCTTAGCGTTGATGCGCTTATCTTTCGGGACAATAACTTTGCCGTCTTTGTCTTTAATATCAAAGGCAGCAATCTCACCGCGGAAGCGCGCCGGGACAAGCGCCATGGAAGCGCCGTCTGCATTGAGCTTGTAGGAATCAAAGTCGTAGAACTGCTGAAGGATGCTCTCAGGAGTCATGCCCAGTGCTTTGAGCATGATCGTACCCGGCATCTTGCGACGGCGGTCAATACGGAAATGCAGAATGTCCTTAGCGTCAAACTCAAAGTCAAGCCAGGAGCCGCGGTAAGGAATAATGCGGGCGCTGAAGAGCAGTTTGCCGGAGCTGTGGGTCTTGCCGCGGTCATGCTCAAAAAATACGCCCGGAGAACGGTGAAGCTGAGATACAATAACGCGCTCAGTTCCGTTGATAATAAAAGAACCCTTATTGGTCATGAGCGGGATCTCGCCCATGTATACTTCGGATTCGCGAATCTCTTTAACGGTGCTCTGTTTAGGAGAGTCTCTGTCTAAAATAACAAGACGAACTTTGGCGCGCAGGCGAGAACAATAATTCAGACCGCGGAGCTGACATTCCGAGACATCGAAGACAGGATCGTCTAAAATGTACTCTTGAAATTCAAGTCTTGCTAAGCCGTTGTGGCTGACAATAGGGAAAATGGAAGTAAATGCACCCTGTAAACCCTGGTCACGACGCTCAGAAGCCGGGACACCGGTCTGAAGAAATTCGTGATAGGAATGCAATTGCGTTTCCAGTAAGGAAGGCACCTCAAGTACGCTCGGACGCTTCGCAAAGCTTTTCCGAATACGCTTCTTTTCAGTGAACGAGTACGACATGAACACTCCGTTCGGAAGAGAAACAAAAGAAATTCCAATAGTTGCAGATTAGACACGAATAGCCACGCTAGGCCTCATGAGAGGCCCTTGCGCGGCATAACACAAATTGTCAAATTTACTGCATCCATTGAAGACTTTGACTAGACCTAAGTAGATCCACTCAGAGTTTCCATTGAAAAACAAGGCTCCAAAAATTTTGGAGCCTTGCAGTATACCTAAAAAATTACTTCAAGTCAACTTTAGCGCCGGCAGCTTCGAGTTTCTTCTTAGCTTCTTCAGCGTCAGTCTTGGCAAGGCCTTCCTTAACAGTCTTCGGAGCGCCGTCGACGAGGTCTTTGGCTTCCTTCAGGCCGAGGCCGGTCAGTTCACGAACAGCCTTAATAACCTGGACTTTGTTAGCGCCGATTTCAGTCAGAACGACGTCGAATTCGGATTTTTCTTCAGCAGGAGCAGCAGCGGCAGCACCGGGGGCGGCAACAGCAACAGCAGCAGCGGCAGCGGAAACACCGAACTTTTCTTCCATCATTTTGATGAGTTCGGAAACTTCAAGGACGGACATGGACGCGATTGCGTCAAGGATTTCTTCTTTGGACAAAGCCATTTTGTTACTCCAATACGTTGTGTACGTAAAATTTAAACTAATTTAACTAAATCAGGCAGCAGCCTGCTGATCTTTGGCATCGCGCACAGCAGCAAGAGTTCTGACGAAACGCGCCGGAACTTCGTTGAGCGTACGGACAAACTTGGCGACAGGTTCGTTCATTGTAGCCATGAGTTTAGCCAGCAACTCTTCTCTGCTCGGCATTGTAGCGAGCTTCTCAACACCGGCAACGTCAAGGACGCTGTTCGGCATTGCGCCGCCCTTAATAACCAAGGCAGGATTGTCTTTGGCAAACTTGGCGATTACCTTAGCCGCAGCAACCGGATCGGCGGAAAAACCATACATCAAAGGACCGGCGAACTGGTCGGACAATCCTTCGAACGGAGTTTCCTTCACGGCACGGCGAACTAAAGTATTCTTCAGTACGCGCAACTCAACACCATTCTTACGTGCTTCAGCACGAAGTTTGGTAGCTGCATCAACGGTCAGCCCACGATATTCGGCAATAACAAGACCCTGAGTACCGGCGATAATTTCACCGATCTCTTTGATCATGTCAGCCTTTTCTTGTCTGTTAAGACTCATGGTCTGCTCCACTCAGAGGTGCTGAATTATCAGCACCGGTTTACTAATAACCGGCTCACTCCGAGAGTTTCAAGGAAAATGCCGATGTACGGCACACAACGCTTGTTCTCTCTTCGGTTGCCATCTACGCTGGGATCCTCAGTCAAGGAAATTATGAAGTGACATTCACCAGCGGTCTTTGACGGCTACGGCCCGAAGGCCGTAACCCAAAGTACTTTACTTGAGGCTTTCGCCTCGGATCATCTGATTCAGACGATCAAATTATCCTAATGTCTGAACGTCGATCTTGACGCCGGGGCCCATTGTAGAGCTGACGGACATCTTGCGAAGGTAGACACCCTTTGCTGAAGCGGGTTTGGCCTTATTGAGGGCTTCAACCAGCGCTTTGACGTTCTGAAGAAGCTTGTCGGCTTCGAAAGAAGCACGGCCGACAGGAGCGTGGATGATACCAGCTTTATCGGCACGGAACTGAACCTGACCTGCTTTGGCGTTCTTAACAGCCTGAGCAACGTTCGGAGTAACAGTACCAAGCTTCGGATTCGGCATTAAACCGCGCGGGCCGAGGATCTGACCAACCTGACCGACAAAACGCATTGCGGACGGTTCGGCGATAACGATGTCGAAGTTGATTTCACCGGCCTTAACCTGGTGAACCAGGTCTTCCAGACCAACAACATCAGCACCGGCTTCTTTGGCGGCTTCAGCAGCAGCGCCCTGAGCGAACACGGCAACGCGAACAGTCTTGCCTGTACCGGCAGGCATAACGATCGCACCACGGACAGCCTGGTCGCTCTTGCGAGGATCAATACCAAGCTGAACAGCAACGTCAACGGATTCGTCAAACTTAGCGTTGGCGAGAGCCTTCACGAGTTCAATCGCTTCGTTGAGGCTGTAGAACTTCTGAGCCTCGACTTTGCTCTTGTTTTCTTTTTCACGTTTGCTGATAGCCATTACTTAACTCCTTCAACGGTAATACCCATCGAACGAGCGCTTCCGGCGATCGTGCGAACGGCGGCGTCCATATCGGCTGCTGTGAGGTCAGGCATCTTTGTCTTGGCGATCTCTTCAGCCTGAGCACGTGTGATCTTACCGACTTTGTCAGTATGAGGACGTGCAGAACCCTTCTGAATCTTCGCGGCTTTCTTAATCAGAATAGTAGCCGGGGGAGTCTTCATGATGAATGTGAAGCTCTTATCGGCGTACGCTGTGATCACAACAGGAATCGGCAGACCAGGTTCAACACCCTGTGTCTTAGCATTGAACGCTTTGCAGAATTCCATAATGTTCAAGCCGCGCTGGCCCAACGCCGGTCCGATAGGAGGCGAAGGATTCGCTTTGCCGGCAGGAACCTGAAGCTTAATAAAGCCTACGATTTTCTTTGCCATTTGCTTTCCTTACGGGTAATCGCTTTTAAAAGCTCCCCGAGGTAAAAATTAAGTCCACTGTAAAAACCTAATCGTCGGACTCTTAACGATCAGGAGAATTAACCTTTTTCTACTTCGTTGAACGCTAATTCAACGGGGGTCTCACGACCAAAGATGAGAACTTTAACACGAAGTCGGTTCTTATCGTAGTTAACGTCCTCAATAATTCCTTTAAATTCTGTAAACGGACCGTTCTTAATACGGACAGACTCACCAACCTCGAATTCAACTCTCGGTCTCGGAGCTTCATTTCCGTCTGCCATCTTCTTCTTGATTACATCGATTTCACGAGTAGGCAAGGGAGAAGGCCTGTTCGCGCTACCGCCTAAAAAGCCGGTGATGCGCGGTGTATTCTTAACCAGATGCCATGTTTCGTCATTCATGATCATGTTGACGAAAATATAGCCGGAGTACATGCGACGTGTGGAAACACGCTTTTTACCGTTGCGGACTTCAGCGACATCTTCAGTCGGCAGAAGAATTTCTCCGAAAGAATCTTCAAGGCCGGCGCGCTTAATGCGCTCCCTCAGTGCGGATTCAGCACTTTTCTCCATTCCGGAGTAAGTGTGAATAACGTACCACTTCATGTCGTCTGCCATAACTTGCCTCGTTAGATTAAGGAAAGAAGTACATCGTAAAGGAGGAATTCAATCAGCTTGTCAACCACGAAAAGGAAAAAAGCTACGACAACGACAAAGGCACAAACGAGCCCTGTCGTATTGACTGTCTCTTTTCTGGTCGGCCAAACAACTCTTCTCAGCTCTTCATAAGAGGCGCGGCAATACGCAGCAAACTCTTTTCCGGGAGCACTGAACCATCCAATAACGACACCCACAGCCAGACAGCCGACTAAAATGCCGGCACGAACAGCTGTCGGTTGTTCGGCTAACAGAGCAAAAGCAAACACTCCGCTCAAAGCGATAAGAACGGCGATCGTCATCAGAACGATACCGCCTTTGCTTTCGGGTGCTGGTGCTGTTTTTTGCGTACTCATCTGTATTTCCGGTGAAATCAAACCGCGATCCGAGGACCGCGGTTCTGAATTGTGGCAGGGGCAGAAGGAATCGAACCCTCAACCTACGGTTTTGGAGACCGTCGCTCTGCCAATTGAGCTATACCCCTATTGACTCTCTCAAACGAGAGAGCTTAAAACTTATTAGGCTTCGATCTTAGAAACAACGCCGGCACCGACAGTGTGGCCGCCTTCACGGATAGCGAAGCGAAGACCTTCTTCCATAGCGATCGGGGCGATCAGTGTAACGTCCATACGGATGTTGTCGCCGGGCATAACCATTTCAACGCCTTCAGGCAGCTGAATTGTGCCGGTAACGTCAGTTGTACGGAAGTAGAACTGCGGACGATAGCCTTTGAAGAACGGTGTGTGACGACCGCCTTCTTCCTTAGTCAGAACGTAAACTTCTGCCTGGAATTCTGTGTGCGGTGTGATGGTGCCCGGTTTAGCAAGAACCTGACCGCGTTCAACGTCTTCACGCTTTGTACCGCGAAGAAGGATACCAACGTTGTCACCGGCTTCGCCCTGATCCAGCAGTTTGCGGAACATTTCAACGCCTGTGCAGGTGGTCTTCTGTGTCGGACGAATACCGACGATTTCAACTTCATCACCAACTTTGATGACACCGCGTTCGACACGGCCGGTCACAACTGTACCGCGGCCGGAAATCGAGAACACGTCTTCAACCGGCATAAGGAACGGCTGATCAATAGCGCGTTCCGGTGTCGGAATGTAAGAGTCGAGTGTGTCGGCAAGCTTCAGGATGGATTCTTCACCCATCGGGCCTTTGTCGCCTTCGAGAGCCATACGGGCAGAACCCTTGATGATAGGAATGTCATCGCCCGGGAAGTCGTAGTTGCTCAGAAGTTCGCGAACTTCCATTTCAACCAGTTCAAGCAGTTCTTCGTCTTCGACGAGGTCGCACTTGTTGAGGTAAACGATGATGTAGGGAACACCAACCTGACGAGCAAGAAGGATGTGTTCACGAGTCTGCGGCATCGGGCCGTCAGAAGCGGAAACAACCAAAATAGCGCCGTCCATCTGGGCAGCACCGGTAATCATGTTCTTAACGTAGTCAGCGTGTCCCGGGCAGTCAACGTGAGCGTAGTGACGCTTTTCAGTTTCGTATTCAACGTGAGCGGTGTTGATCGTGATGCCGCGTGCTTTTTCTTCAGGAGCAGCGTCAATCTGATCGTAGGCTTTGGCTTCGCCGCCGAACTTGTTGGAAAGAACGGTTGTGATAGCAGCCGTCAGAGTTGTTTTGCCATGGTCAACGTGACCGATGGTACCCACGTTCACGTGGGGCTTTGT
>NZ_WSRP01000020.1 GCF_009767915.1 Parasutterella muris | reverse complement strand
CCTGAGGCAGGGGTTTCCCGGCTTGTTCCAACTCGGAGAATCTTTTGTAAAGCGATCGGATTTCGGCATCCGCGTCGGAGATCTTTGAATATTTTTTTGACAAAGCTTGTATATGAAGCCGTAATATTTTCTGTCCGTTTTCGCTCAAACAGGACTGAAAATTACCTTTGTCAACCGCCTGACTTGCTTCTTCAAAAACACTACGAGCAACTGGGTTTAGCTTTGGGTAGGATGCTTTGTTGGAAATGATTTTTTCCAAGCTCTTTTTGTCTGTTGTAAGGCCCTTCGTACTGATCCAAAAATCATCCGCAGAAATTTCAAAATTTAAGAATAGGAGCTGTCTATTTCTCTCGGAAAGAGAAAACTTATTCTTCTCCAATAAATGCCCATACTCATGTATGAAAGAGCGGAAGAGAAAACGATTTACATACAGCTGTCTAACATCACTTTGGTAAACACCATCCGGCTGGAACTCTTCCGAAGGAATCTTGTCAAAAAAATTTCTTCCGTCTGCTCTCTGATATCCCTGTAGTAGGTTCCCTAGGGATACTGAAGATGTTTCTTCATTTAAAATGTCTTTATAGCGTTCGTTGGTTGGTTGACCGGTTTTTTGCAAAGTGCTTTTCGAAGCCACCTCTTGGACCGGGGGTTCCCAAACGGACGCTTTTTCATATTCCTTGATGTTGATGCCATCTATAGAATGGATCATTTTCCTTTCGTGTTCTTTCTCAATGTAGTCACGAACAG
Organism: Parasutterella muris; assembly: GCF_009767915.1. GTDB lineage: Bacteria > Pseudomonadota > Gammaproteobacteria > Burkholderiales > Burkholderiaceae_F > Parasutterella > Parasutterella muris. The sequence continues at coordinate 46,294 of NZ_WSRP01000020.1, read as the reverse complement.
TGAGCTCAACCCGATACAAAGTGTTTTCCACTCTAGTCGGAACAGCAAAAATATGAATCGCTTGAACTTTTTCATTTTCATGCAGTACATCAGCGTGAGATTCAATTAAAACTGCTGAGGATGCGATTACCTGTGCACTTTTAAATATTGCCTTTACAACAGGAGAGGAAATATCTTTCCGAAATAAAGTTTTCTTTGCATCGCTTCTTGATGCTTGAAGAAGAAATCCAGTGTCTTTGTTTATGACCCCAATAGAGAGGCATGAACTTAATCTGTCGATTACCTCCTTTTTTGACTTTATGTGACACTCAGGCTCAATCGAAAGTACAGGAATCTGTTCATTAGGATCAGCTTTTTGCGTGCCAAATACCCAATCCTTTTCACCGATAATTGTCATCTTTCATGCTCCTTGTTCTTTGAAAGTTTCGGTGCCTGAGGCAGGGGTTTCCCGGCTTGTTCCAACTCGGAGAATCTTTTGTAAAGCGATCGGATTTCGGCATCCGCGTCGGAAATCTTTGAATATTTCGTGCTCAGAGTTTTCACGTGCTCTGCCAGAACTTCCTTGCCTTTTTTGCTTAATTCGTACTGTTTCGGCAGTTTTGCGAGTTCCTTTACGTTGGCCTTCGCAATAGTGGCAATGTCAAGCGAAGTGAGTTTGCTCGAATCACGAACACCGTGTTTGACCAGCCAGACATTGACGGTTGATTTGAACTCATTGAAAAGGCGAATTACTGCTGGAGCTGTTGAATGTTGTTTTGCGGCCTCTTCAACCAGGTAGCCGCAAACTTCTTCTTTGTAGTCAACGTGGTGAGGAGAAATTTTGCTCTCCTGAAGCCGCTCGCTCACTCGCTTCATGAGCGGCTCACCCTTCTTGAGACCGGCTTCATATAGGCTCACTGCCGTTTTGATCAGGTTTTGTGTTTGATCGCGCAACTCTGAATCATTTGCCATGTGAACGCCGATTTCATGCAGCATTACCGCGCAGGCGCTTTCCCGGGTCAGATTGTCTGCAATCAAATATGTTTTGTGGTTAACCGGATCATGGAATCCAAGGACATGATGATCCTGAGGCAATGAAATCGATGACATGCCGCACTTGGCTTTTTGTTCAACCATTGCAGCAGAAAGCGCTTCTTTTTCTGTCTGCGCCAGGTAAAAGCGATCGCTGTCAACGAGACTGATAAGTCCTTCTTTCCCGAACGCCTCAACTAGTGCATCGCGAATGTCACTTTTCTTCGTGAAAATCGGTTCGGACTTCGATTTTGAGTAGAGGGCAATGCCTTTTTCGGTTTCCCGTGTTTTCAGTACTTTAAAAAGGCGCTCAAATTTGGAGGCGACTGTTTGAACGTCCTTTCCGTCCAGATACGGATAAAAACCGGCGTTTCCAAACGTTTTCTCAGAAAATGTATCGTTCGTGAGGAAGTCGTTTCTGACGTTCATCTCTTTGCTTCTTACCGACACAAAGGCCTCGAAGCTTCTGGCAGCTTCTTCGATCTTGGAGTGCCAGTAGTCATTTTTCCTAAGCATTCGTCGGTGCATATCTGAGTTTCTGATGCTGTTGATCGTATCGGCCCATGCGTCATGCAGCACTTCTCTGACAACTCCGTTGTCTCCGCGTTCTCTAAGGATCAAGTCACTGTTTCGCAGCGACACCGGAATAACTCTTTCGGGCCAATTTGAGCGTTCTTTGCGCTTGAATTCAAAATCGACGCTTGATCTTTCGCCGCAATTCAATTGCTCAAGCTCTCTGCGGATTTTCGCATCGGTTTTAAGCATGAACTCAATTTCTGTAGCGGCGCTCTGAGGAGCGTCAGCAGCAAACACCTTGGCTGCTTTTTCTGTGATTCTTTTCTTTGCGGTTTCGGACAGGAAATAGTCGATCCTGGAATCGGCCAAATCACTCATGAAGGATTTTTGCTGTAATTTGGTTTCGTAGTTTGTTCGTGCGATGTAGTGGTCCAGTGCATGGAACCATTCATGAGCCAAGCTTGAGTAACCCTTGGTTTTAGTGAGGTTAATGATTCGATTTTCCGGCTCATAGTGCGCTGATGCACTGCCAAAGCCTCTTGAACCGAAGCACAGTCCCAACTCTCCGTCCAGGGCAACCGCTTTGGGAGGAATGCTCAAAATCTTGGAGAGATCATAAAGTGCATCATATGCATTGTTGAGCATCCATTGGCGCTCTCTGCCGTTTTTTCCTTGTTTCACCCAGTTGCCGAATTCGACGCCTCTGAAACCGAAGGTGTTCATGAACATGTCGGGCGTTGCATCTTTGCCGTTTCGCCAATCTGGACCGATTCTCTCGCGAATGGGAGAACCGTTTCTCCAATCTTTTTCAGTTTTCGAGTATTCAGTTCTTAATTCTCGGTATTTGCTTTCGAGCTCAACCCTGTGGTTCTTGCAATAAGACCAGAAAGCCTCGTCCGATTCAAAAGAAATCTGCTCTGTAAGCTGAAGTTCAATGGAGCCTTGCTTGCCGTAGATTTCATAGGTGTTTGTATCGCGTCTGCCGCGTCCGAACAATTGAATCGGAAGTTCCGGTTTGGATTTTGGTTTTCCCTGTGAGGCTTTGTCGGCAGTTTTCTCCCAATCCGCAAAAGTAACGCTGAGCTGCTTTTCGATATTTTTTTCAAATTCCTCCGCAGTATTGCCAACAGCAACAGCGTAATAATCAAGAACCACTCCTTTGTGAGTCTTTAGACTCAGAAGATTGTCCTCTGGATTCGTGGCTCCGGGAAGGATGCACTGAAATTTGAAGGAATTAATGTCGGTTCCGTCTGATAAATTCAGACGGTTCCATTTGCAAACATCTTTGGCATCGTTGAGATGACTCGAATTAAAGAACCTCCAGTATTTCGGATTGATGTGTGAAAACGTTTCATATTTGTCACGTGCGTTGTAGAAGCTGTCGAAGGCCTCAGTTTCAGCTTCCGGTGCAAGCTTTCCGGTGACGACCTGCCGATGCAGATTGATGGCGGCTGCCGCCGTCTTCAGATAGCTTCGATACGGGTATGACCCCTTCTTAGGCCGTCTTTCGCCCAGAGATTCACGAACCAACCAGAGACAGGCTGCAGCTTTGGGATTTTTCTTGTGCAGCTCAATGATCGATTCTTTTGGCCAAACTTTTTCAAGTGAGTTCGATGCAAGCCGCTTTTCCAAATCGCCTGCCGGGTCATATGGCAGCTCTTGATCCGCACTTTTGCCTGCGCCTCTGCCTTTGCGCGTGTTGTTTAAATCCTCTCCGAAATCTTCTAGCTTTAGAGAACCGTCTTTATTGTGTTTGAGGGTGTCTCTGTGATTAAAAAACGCAGTGTCAGCTTCGTATGACAGATTGAAAAGTTTGCTTGCGTAATCGTTTGGCAAAGAAAGTTCTGATGTAGGGAGCTTCACAAATCCTACAAAATGAACAATCTCGCTAAGCATGCTCAAACGGGCAGCCTGCTCAAGAAGTCGTTCTCCTTCTCCGTCCAAAGACTTACCATTTTGGTAAGTTTTCCGCTTTGCTTCGTATAGCTGTTCAGGTTGTCTTAGAGAGTTCCCATTTTCTGTTTCCAACTGCTTAAGCAGCCCGGGAATTTCAAATGCTTTTAGAATTTTTTCACCGTCGATCTCTTTAACCGCAGGAGCGTTTTGCTTGACCCATTGATAAATCGGATGTGTGCTGAAATCGTCGTTGATGCGTTGGTTGTTTTCTTCATGAATTTTTTCGGTCTTCGCAGTATCTTCAGTGCGTTGAACTTCAGAAGCAAAGAAGAAGTCGAAACCTAGCTGTTCAGCAATGAGTGACATTTTCACCTCTCTCGGTTGATTTCTTTTGCCGGTGCTTCTTTTTCCGAGGCTTTCAATTGAATTCCACGGCGACTGGCATCAACAAACACGTCAGCAAGTTTTGATCGGAACGACTCAACGAGCTTCGGATGCTCCTTGAATTCCTTCTGATTGACATGCGCCTGGAAAACCTTTTCAAACGTTTCTCGGTTTTCTGCACTCATGCCGGAAATTTTTTCTTGAGTTGCGCGTCTTTGCTCTTCCTCTTTGACAGCCTCTTTGTTGATAAAAACTGCCGGAACAACTTCGCCCTGCATACCGGAAATGCTGCATCTTCCGAAATCAGGTGATTCGAGTCTGTTCTCGTCAAAACTAACGAATTCGTATTTTTCAAGGAACTGATCAATTTTCTGGACTTCGGCTTCGGAAACACTGTCGCCGAGGCTGTCCGGCCCATAGACTATGTAAGGAATGTATTGGGGAGAGATGGAGCTATCAAAGCTGAATTTTTCAAGCTGTTCCGAGTATTCGATCGTCATTTTATTTCTCCTTTTCTCTTGCCGGCTGCTTCATCTGAACCACTGTGGCGTTGCGGCTTGGAGCATCAATCGCAAAGCGATTGAGACAAACCACCTGACCGTTGGCCTGAGCCTGTTCAAACAACTGATGAAGGTTGGTTTTCAGGCTTGAAAGCAGTTTGGGGTTGTTTTGAAACTCGCTCTTTTCGGCATAGCTTTTGACAAGAACGTCAAATGCCTGCTGATTGGCTCTGTTGAGGCCGCCTGACGTGTCTTTTTCTTCGGCTAGAAGCTCTTGCTCATTGAAATGTTCTTTGGCAGGTTCAAAAATTCGGTTGACCGCGATTTCCCTCAGAGTTGTTTCGCCTCTGTGGAAATCTAATTGGATGCAATCTCCTTGGTCGGCTTTTTCACTCAACTCTTTTGCGACCTCTTTAACCTCCTGCTCGAAGAATTTTTCGACGTTTGGATTTGAAAAATCCTCCTCACGCAGAAGCTTTTCACTGATGAACCGATCCTTAACCAGATCGGAGATTTCTCTATCCATTGCCAGGTGTTCAACCTCGGTGCCAACGAGATTAGAACAGTCAATGTCCACGGAAAATTTGTTGTCACCATGACGAGTGAAATCAACAACCGGCGAGTATTCCTGATCGTAGGGATCAATACGGATTCTCAGATCGGCGCAGCGAATCTCGGCATTAAGAAGAAAAAGCGGAACGATATCGAGCTGCTTTTTTGCAAATTCCGGTGAATATTTTTTTTCAAAATGGTCATACAGCTGAAATTCCGCATTCTGAGTCATGAGCTCAAACGTTTCAGCGGGCTTTTTGAGGTTAATGCTGTTGTAGTCTCTCGGCAAAACAAATTGCTCAGGAATAACCTGTTGAACAACTTTCAGGTCTTCAGCATCCAGGCCTTCCGTACTCAGAGGTTTGTTGTTAACAACCCGAATCTCCTCAGTACCCCAACGTTGAATGTCGTCAATGAATTTTTTTTGATTCGACAGAATGTACTCTGTTTCATTTCGGCAAAGTTCTTTTATTTTCTGTGCGCAGTTGCGCAGATAAGTGTGTTCCACGCACTCTGTTAAAGTCTCTGCTTTCGGAGGAAGGATCAGTTCAATTGGATTAGTGAAATCAGTCCTCAGCTGTCGGTTGAGATTGTCGGCCTCACACGTAAGGATTCGCTTTAAGGGCTCTGCATCAAACTGTGAGCATGCAGGCTCCATACTCCGAAATTTCTCTGCAAGGCGCGGCAGATTTTTACTTGAAAATAAAGCCTCAATCTTTTGACATTCATTTGGTAAATAACAAATTTCCTTCACCTGGAAAACAAAACCGCCTTTTTCTTTGTCAAAACGAGCTTGATTGATTGATAACGTTTCGTTGCCCAAGTAGAACGGATTGTGTCCTTCCGGACGCAAACCGTTCTGTTCCTTTTGGGCGACAACCAGCTTCATGTTCCCCAGATGCGCTGTGATTTGGTAGTCCTTAATCAGTTTTTCAATATCAACGGCTTGTTTTTCGCCATTTTTTGTCGCAGTCTGAGTGATGGAGGCGTTGATTTTGTCAATCGCATTATGAGTGGAGGAAACAAGCTTTGCCCCGTCCTCAATCGACGCCTGCCCGAAGGCGTTTTTGATAGCTGCCTGTGTCCGGGACGAAAACTCTTTTAAAAAGTCGGCATTCAGATCAAAGTGAAGAGAAAAATATCCGATGGGCACGTCATTTTCATTCATTGCCGGCTCGGCAGCCGGAGCGGCTTTCAAACCAATGTCAAAGATATCCTTCGGGATTTCCTTTCCGTTGGCCTGTGCCTGTTCAAAAAGCAGATGAAGATGCGTTTTTAAACTTGAAAGAAGTTTCGGATTCTGACGGAACTCATCCTGCTCGGCATACCTGCTGATGAGTTCCTCGTAAGAATTCTGATTGATTTCATTCAATTTGTTTTCGGTTTTTTCTGACATAAGTTCATTTTTGTGTTTGCTGAAGAACTCTCTGGCAGGTTCAAAAATTCGATTGGAAACGGCCTCCGAGAGTGAAAATTCGTTGTTGTGCAGTTTCAGACTGAACTCCGGCTGAGCTGCTCTCTCTAAGTGCTCTCTGATGGGCGCTTTCACATGCTCCTGCCAAAATGCTTTGATCTTTTCGTTTGAAAAATCGTCGAAATCCAACAGATTTCTCACTAAAAATCCGTCTCGGACTCGCTCTTCCAGGTCTCTCCAATTCATCAGTTCGTCTCGATCCTGATCATGCAGTTTCTGTGTATTCAGAGTGAGCGCAAATTCGTTCCCGATCTTCTCAAAGGACTTGACAGGAGACTCCTTTGCATTGAGAGGAAAGCGGACACGCAAGTCGGCACATTTGACGAAGGCGTTTGCACCGAAATCAGGAATCTCGCTGAGCTTCTCGGAAATCTCATCTTCACTGACCGATTTGCCTTTGAGGAAATCTTCAAATCGAAGTTCCGCGGCCTGGGTCATTTTTTCAAGTGCCTCGGCAGCAGCTCTTGCGTCAAACTGCTGCGGAAGGACGAATTCGGAGGGAACGATTTCATCCAGCGCGTTCTGCTCTTCTTCTGTCAAGGAGCTTGCCCAGGCGTTGTAGTAGTTGTCCTCAACCACAAACACCGGCCCAATGGTAGTGTTCAAAGAAATTTCATCCTGTCTGGACAGAATGTCATCTGAAAATTTGATGAATTCGTCTTTTTCCGTCATTGTTTGTTTACTCCTATGGGCTTTGCTGAGTCGATAACGCTATTGACAACGTTCGTAAAAGAGGAATATGCTTCTACTACATTGTGGGAGTTGTTATGCTTTATACGGTCTGTGAAACACCTATTTTTTGCCAGCGGGCAAAGGATGTTTGGACAGATGCTGAACGCGAACAGTTCATTGTTTGGATTGCTTCCAATCCGTTGAGCGGAGATGTCATACCGGGCACCGGAGGCCTCAGAAAAGTTCGCTGGAATGCCAAAGGACACGGAAGGCGAGGTGGCGCCAGAGTTATTTATTACAACGTGCTTGAAGACGGCGAAATTTACCTGCTTATGGTTTACTCGAAGAGTAAATTTGATGATCTTCCGCCAGCTCTCTATAAATCCTTGATGGAGGTTATTAATGAGTGAAATGAAATATTCTTCAGATATTGAAGTTAACCGGTTCGCTGAAGACCTTCTCTTATCCGTTAAACAGATGAAGGCTCGGAAGGCTGAAAGAAGAACTTTTGTAATTCCCGTTGTTGAAACTCGCAATAAGACCGGTTTGACACAGGAAAAATTTGCACAGTTGTTGGGAGTTTCCGTCAAAACACTGGCGGCGTGGGAGCAAGGAGTGCGGACTCCTTCAGGCGCCGCAAGAACGTTGCTGAAGATTGCCGAAAAGTACCCGAAAATTGTGAAGGAAGCAGCATCAGCGTAGCAAGTCATGGCTGTTCTCCGTTCTTTATAGGATTCAGTCGATACACCGTGGAGAAATCGACATCACGCGCGACAAAAATTCCCACGCGCTCGCCTTGATTCTTTGTCAGCGTCGGCGGAATGTTTCCGCTCTGGCGCATCGCCTCACGGATTATTTCTTTCATGCCGTCTTCCGAATTTTGGTAGTAATTCACGCCGCCGTTGTTCTCGCTTTGTTTGGTCATGCCAAACTCAAACGCGTCCTGAACCAATGTGAAAAGGAGGGCATTGCCAAAACGAGCCCACCAGTGGAAATCTATGTCTCCGGCCATGCCGGCTCCTCCGAGCGAATCGGTTGCCGGACTGTCCAAATTGATTCGCACGCCTTTAGGCGTTTGAATCTGGGTCCAAAGCACGAAAATTCGATTGAGGCCGTTTTCAACTGCCCCTTTGTATTCGCCGATTGCTTTAGAACCTCTTTCCAGAAGCAGCACTTTTCCGTTTGCTGAATAAATGTCTCTGGGCAAAACGCAGCTCGTCATCCCGGGAACTGTTGTATCCAGCTTCGTTTCCAAGATGCAGTCAATGAATGTGCCTTTGGCCAGAAGAAGATTTCTATCTGGCATCATGGCCGCACGGGTTGCAGGCGTCGAGACGGATGAAAGCAGGTTGCCGAGCTTTCCTCCGCCCCCTTGACCTGAGTTGTAGCCTTCCTCTCGGAAGCTCGCAGCAAGACCCTTGGTTTCGGTATCGCTCGCAATCGAGCTGGCTTGACCCATCATCGGAGCCATGTTCCGCTTTTCTTCCAAAGTCGGTTCCTTTTTCTCTTCTTTCATCGCTATCGCCCGATCCGGAACGCTCAGCGGAACGATTTGAGGCTCTGGCTGCTGAAGCTGAACCGGCTGCGGTTCAGACTCCTTAATGACGGGCTTAGGCTCCTCAATCGGCTGAATTTCCGAGAGAGGAAGCAGCGTCAAAGATTTTGACGAAAAACCTCGTTCAACCTGCGGTTTGTCATCCGGCTTTGAGTTGGTTTTGTTTTTTTGGTAAAACCCAAAACCAATAACGATTAAAAGAACCAGAATCAGAAGCAGTGCAGAGAAAGTTCCGACTCTAGAGTTGTTTTGCTTTCGAGCTGCGACGCTTGGAATCCCAAGACTCTCTGTCTTCTCGGCTTCGGTTCCATTCGGTTTGTTTGTCGTGTCTGTCATTTAATTCACCTGCTTTATCAGTTCTCGTTTGAGCCCGGGCAGTGAAACGCCGGAATCACTGCTTTGACCGCCGCCTGTGAAGGCCTCGTTGTAAATTCCGACGACGGCAAACCCGGCGCGCAGCCTGAGTTCTTTGTAAACGCCGTGAATAACGAGCCAATCTCCCTTTACGTGACTGTTCAGCAGCGTTTCCACGTTGTTTTCAGCCACCCTGTAGACCGCAGGAAAATCTGTCTGGCGATCAAATTTCAGATATGTAAAGAGTCCGTCGTCATAAACCTCAAGCGGTGCAATTTCACGGCTCAGTTCTGACGACCCAAAGTTTTCGGTGTAACTTCTGTTAATTGCCTTGCTTTCTGCTGCGGCTTCAGGAGTTGTTTTGTCATCCAGTAAGGAGTCGATGACTTTTTTGCGGGCTTCTTCCTGAGCTTTTGCAGCTTCTTCCGCCGGGTAGCTGAATGCAAGACTGTATGTGGCGGACGGGCGGTTGCCCACAAGCCTCACATCAAAAAAGTAGGTGTGCTTGTTGGTAACCACAACAAGGTTCGTTGTGCCGTTGAAAGCTTTTGGCTTTAGAAAGAAGTGGTTCTCTCTTGCCATGAACTCCCAAGCAGTGGAGTACCCAGAACCGTAGTCCAAGACCTTTTCACCGGGGGAAAAAATGATTGTGGTGATAACACCGTTTACCGCATTTACAGGATAGACTTGGCCTTCTTTGTATTCAGTGTGCTGGATTCGGCGGTCCAGGCTGCTGACCTGAGTTTTTTCAAGAGCAAGAGCGTCGCACTCAAAAAACGTGAGAAATGCGGCGGGAAGCATCAGAGAGAGGAGCATTTTTTTCATCATTGTGCACCTCCCATGATGGGATCAACACGCCAAGAAGTGACTGTGAATCCCAGCGGATTGATAAGGCGCTGCGACTCACTCATTTCAAAGGTGGGGTTGTACTCGTAGCCGATCGTTGCACGCCAAGAATTTTTTGCCTCTTCCTGATTTGTGTACGTGTCGAGAAGGCGCTTGGTGAATCGGACGGTGGCAATGCCGTTGCCATTGGGAACGACAGATTCAATTTCGCAGACGATTTTCTTTTTGTCCTTGAGCAGGTTTTGAATAGATTTTTTGTTGTCTACTCCGTATTGGTTGTCGTACGGCGAAAAAACCTCGGGTACGCTCATCAGACGAACTCTGGCGTGATCGTTTTCGAGTGTTCGATAGTCGTAGCTTTCTCGACTTAAGGTGTAGAGGTTCAGCCAGTACTTATCCATCATCTCGTCAACCGGAATGTTTTGAGGGTCGCGAATGTCAATGACTCGTGTTGTTCCGGTTGATTTATCGAGCTCAACAATGAATGGATAGCTTTCCTTTTTGAGCGCAATCACGATTGCAACAATGGACACCAAAACCAACACAAGAGTGAGGATTTTGGCGACGTTCCAACCAAGCCTGGCCTGCTTCTCCTTCAGAGCGAGGCGCTCGGCGGTCCAATCCAATGCTTCCGCATACTTGTAGTCCTGAGCGTTCTTTTCCTGAGGTTTAGCCTCAATCTTGGGACTTGATTTCTTTCTTAAAAACATATTTTTTCCTAATATTGATATAATTTTTGTTAACTTTTAAATAACTTTTTGAGTTAAGAGGTACTTATGGCAACACTCGCATTGCGAAAGGTTGGAGGTTCTGTTGTCCTCACACTCCCGAAAACGCTGCTGGATCTGCTGAATGCAAAAGCCGGGGACAACGTTGAATACACGTTTGATAATGGGAAGCTCGTCATTGACTCAAAGCCAAAGCGCAGAAAACTTCCGAAATATGACTTGAACCAGCTGCTTGAAGAACACAAGCAAATCATGCCCTTGCTTGAAGAAGAGTATGCGGCGTGGGATCGAATGAAACCCGTTGGGACTGAAATGTTATGAACAAAGTTCTTCAGCAAGGCGACATAATTCGCATAGGCTTTGATCCCTCGATGGGACAGGAACAGCAGGGTGTACGTCCTGCTTTCGTTGTCAGCGTTCGACAGGTTAATGCTCTTTCTAATCGAGTTATTGTTGCCGCCATTAGCAATGGGGCTGCGTTTAATCGTGAACATGGCCTCACGGTCCCACTCATTGGAACCGGACTTCAGACATCCGGAGTCATTATTTGTGATCAAATCCGAACGATGGATGTCAAAGCTAGAAGGGCTGCTTTTGTTGAATCCGCTCCTCAATACATCGTCGATGAAGTTCTTGGCAAACTTGCTCTCATCCTTGGAATAGACGAGTAGGTTCTTCATTGCCCTGACTCCTTATTTCCATCCTCGTAACCGAATCGGAAATTTGTCTTGGTTTGATGTCCTGCTCGTGCGGCGGCAACCTTCAGTCGGTTTTCCTCTGAACGCTGTTGAGCAAAGGCCTCAATTGAAACCTTTTGGCCGGTTGGCTGTGGCGGCTTCGGGGCGCCGCATCCGAGCAAAGAAACACAAAGGATTACAGGTAGAATCAATTTGAGCTTCGTGGTACATTCCAATATCGCATTTTTGATATAATTTTCATGGATAAAGTTAAAACTTCTCTTATTGAGGCAGAAAAAGGTTCGCAACTCTTTGAGATTGAGTTTGCTAACCAAAAAGCATTGGACGAGCTTGTGATGTTGCCTACAGCGATTCGCGCTAAATGTTTCTATCTTTTGGAACGAATGAAGGTGGATGGTCCGAATCTCGGTGAGCCCTTTACAAAAAAGATTGCTGGAACCGGCTCCCTGTTTGAAATTCGTGCTAAAGCCCTTGAGGGGATTGGCAGATGTATTTACTGCGTTTGCGTTCAGAAAAGGATTGTTATTTTGCATTCTTTCGTGAAGAAAACACAAAAGACGCCTGCGAAAAACCTCGAAATTGCGCTTAAAAGGTATAAGGAGTTTATCAATGACAATTATTAAATCTTTTAACCAGGTACTGTCTGAGCAGAGAAAAGACCCGGAGTTTGAAAAGGCATATAAAGAAGCTGATCGCGAATATATTTCTTTCAAGAATGTAGTGAAAGCCAGAGAGTGCGTTGGTTTAACACAAGGTGAAGTTGCCGTCTTGATGGGAACAACGCAATCAGCTGTTGCTCGGCTTGAACGCAATTTAGCTTCAGGGATTCTTCCGTCACATAATTCACTTACCCGATACGCAAAAGCCCTCGGTAAAAGAGTTGTGGTTAACTTTTTGTAATTTGGATTATTTAACATTTCCTTCTCCCTTTTGTTTTGAGTTCTTCAAAATTTCGTCGGCGGCCTTTTCATTGGCCTAAGCGCGGATTTCTTGCTGCTGTTCCACTTGCTCGGCTTCTGTTGGTACAGATTGGGAAGCAGATGTGCCGGATGCTGATTGAGGCACTTCAGCCTCCGGAGCCTTGTGTTCAGACGCGCTGAAATCGGACTTGTAGTCGAACTGTGAGTGATCAGTGCTGAAATTAGAATCTTTATCCATTGCACTCGAAACACCTGAAACTCCGGCGGCTCCTGCTGCGCCTACAGCCCCGGCAGCGCCGACTGCTCCACTGGCCCCTGTCGCTCCCACTTCCCCTGTTGGTCCTGTCGTACCCGGTGCGCCTGCCGCCCCGGACGCGCTTTGAGAACCGCTTGCTCCGGCTGAAGGAGCGGACGACTCTCCAAATGCACCGGGAACGCCGACCGATGCGGCGTTTCGTGCCGCTTGAGCTTCCTCTTGAGGTGTCTGCTGCTGAGAGGGCGGCGCTGTTGTTGCCCCGTTTGTTTCTCCATTTGCATGGTCAAAGCCGAAAAGACGAGCCGCAGAGCCCAATGAATAGCCCATAGCTGCGGAGGCAAAAGACCCGGTGTTCGTCAATCCTCCCGAGCCAAGAATGTTTCGTGCTTTCTCCCGCAGCTCGTCATTGTGAGTTGCCGCTCCATAGCCGAGAATCGCTCCGCCGGTAGCTGCCGCCATGGTTCTACCGACACTTGAGAACATGCCTGCAACGCTTGCGGCCTGAAGCGCAACACCGCCCGTAATGCCGGAGGCAAAGGACGGAATCGATTTGACAACCGTCGCAACCGCAAGAACGATGACGGAAAACGTCGCAAGTTTTAGCGATAGAGTGGAAAAATTCTTAGCAGCTTGAGCTTCTTCAGCCGCCAAAGTTAACTCATCAATATTGGTGGTAAAAATTCCATCCAATAAGCAAAGCATCCCGGCAATTGCAACCAGAGTGAAAACCCAACAAATGATTGCCCTGAGCCAGCCGTCGAACCAGCTGCGTGTTGCTGGGAACATCAGGGTGCAAATAAACAGCGGTCCAAAGGAGAGCCCCATCACAAGAAATATCTCGTACAGCATGAGATAACCGACCGCGAAAAACATGAAGTAGATCGACACAAAAAAGATGAGCACGAGCATCGCTAGCACAAACGCAATCAGCGCCATTGAGTCTCCAAAAACACCCCAGCTCAATTTGCTCCAGATGTTTTGGATCGCAGAGACTCCTTTCATGAATGACTCCCAAGTCATATCAACTATCGACCAACAGTTATTCAGGTCTGCGAAACCTGATGCGCTTGAAAGTGCACCGAGAAGCATGCCTTCAACGCCGTAGACCGCCGGAATGACATAGGTTGCGAAATTCCCTGCATTCAAGGCAAAAAACGCAATCAGCACGATCTTTGCGCATTGAGTTACCAAATCAGGAATTGCACCCTCAATTCGCCCCGTCATCAGCAGATACGCACGGATCATGAAATAGAGAAGAACGCCGGTGTAGACGACAATCGCAATTTCTGAGGCGATTTGCCCGGAGGCAGCCTCTGCAAAATTAGTCAGGCTGCTTCGGATGCCTTCACCAAAAGTCGCGAAAACCCCGCTCATATTTGCTCCTTATCGCATCTTTATCGGTTTCAGGGCGTTTTTCACATCTTCCTGAGTCAGCTCAGGAAAGATTTGCTTCATCGCCTCTTGCCGAGCCTGTTCCTTGACGATCTCAGCTTGTTGATTCATTTGAGCCTGTTGGAACTCAGCGGCAAGTTTCGAGGACGAAAGAGCAACCTGCTCAGCCTGAATGCGGGCGGAAAGATCGGCAATCGCTTTGGCGTCTGTTGCGCTGTTGATCTGCTGCATTAAAAGTTCGACTTTTTCCAGCCTCTGAGTCACAGTTTTTTGAGTTTCTTCAAGAATTGCCTGCTGTTCAGCGACAAAACTTTGACTCTTAAGGCAGTTTTCTTTGACTTCCCCCGTATAGTTCTCGCAAGCCTGACCAAGGTTCAGCCTGTCAAAAACTTCTTTGCCGAGAGAACTCAAAGAACCGGTTCCGCGCACAATCGCGTTCAAGCGAAGCTGAGCGTCCAGCGGAATCAAATTCCTCAGTTTTGAGTCGTAATGGATCATTCCGAGTCCGCGATTGCCCGTGATGGCATTCAGCTGACTGACGGCAGTGTTGTACTGCGCCTGTAGCTGCGAATACATTTGTTGCAGCTGAGTCAATTGCTGGACCATTTGTGCAATAGCTGCGGCGTCAACCGTTGGAATGCCGCTGGCAAATGCCCCGGAAGTCAATCCGGCAGAAAGAACCGCTGCGAGTAATAATTTCTTGTATTTCATTTATCTTCCTTTATAATGTGTAGTAACATTGTTATAACGGAGGTCAAAAATGCCCACGACTGCTAGTAATGACTCAATCCGAATTCGAGTTAATAAAGAACTCAAGAAGGAAGCCTCAGAACTTTTAAGCTCCATGGGTTTAAATTTCTCTGATTTTTTTCGCATTTCTCTTCTCAAATTAGTCAATGAAAAGAAAATGCCTTTTTCAATCGACGTTCCAAACCAAGAAACGATTCGGGCAATGCAAGCTACTGAAAATGGGGACGTGACATACCACGAGGTGTCTTCATACTTTAAAAATCGAGGCAAGTAATGCTCCGCTTTGGAACGACCAGGCTTTTTGATAAGGATTTGGATTTGATGGAGAAACGCGGGAAGGACATTGGAAAATTGGAGCGCATCCTTCAGTCCCTTATCTGTGAAGAGGCTCTGTCTTATCAATTGCGTGATCATCCGCTTAAGGGCAATTGGAGAGGTTATCGGGAACTGCACATGGAACCTGACTGGCTTTTGATCTATAAGAAAACTGACAAAGAAATCATTGCGGTGCGTACCGGAACTCATTCCGATCTTTTTTGATTGGTTTTCTTTACTCATACTTCTTCCTTCGGCTGCGCAGGCAGCGTTTTCTCACCGAAAAAATACGGAATCCACGTGTTCGGTTCAGTTCCGACGAGCTCAAACAGCTTTTCCCCAAAGGCTGTCGTTCCTGCTGAGCCGCTTAAAACCTTCAGCGCCTTTCGGAAGTTCCCCAAGTCGTGCCTCAGCAGAACAGAAACGGAGCCCTGCTTAACCAGCATCATTCGGCTCTGTCGATCCAGGCCTTTGATCAAATTGAACTCGTCCTTCGTCGTTTTGAATCCCTCGACATAATCCCGTTCGTTCGCGTCCGGGTTCGGCAGGTAGATTTTTGTTGCCGTGTTGTCGATGAAGGCGCTTCCTCTCTCATTTTTGAGAATGTCCTCGGGGCTTTGAGAGGCGAAAACGAATATCCCGTTTTGCTTACGAATCGTTTTCAATTTGTCAAAGGCGTACTTCTCGGTGGCAGGGTCTGCCAAATACTTCCAGAACTCGTCCATGACAATGATCGTTCGCCGCTTGTCCTTCATCACCTGCGACTCGATCAGATACAAAATAATTTCAGTGAATGCACCGCGGCATTCTTCATTTTCAAGAAAATCCGTTCCGTCGATTCCGAAATTTTTAAATTCGTTCAGATCGAGCGTGTTCTCCTCGTTGTCAAAGCACCATGCCAGGGCTCCTGTTGTGATCCATTTGTTTAAGCGAATCTTCAGAGATTTTTTTGCGTCCTCAGCCCGATCTCCCTGTTGCAGAGATTGCGGCAAAACTGCTAATCGGCGGTACTGCTTCGGCATACTCATAACTGTTTGAACGGCGTCCGCAAGGCGTTTTTCGTCAAGCGGTTCAATCGGCAGGCCGTCTCTGGCAATGAGCCGTTTTGTCCATCCGATCAGAAACTGGATGTTTTCCGGCGTAGGTTCCATCTGGAACGGATTGATCCCGGAGGGCTTGCCGTTTTCGATGGACAGGTAGCCGCCACCCATTGCACGAATAGCGAGTTCAGCGCCCTTATCTTTGTCAAAAAGGATGATTGACAGATCGTTTTCTGCGGTTCTGAATTTTTGAGCGGAAAAAAGCAAAAAATTCAAAAGAACCGTTTTTCCGGCACCTGACGCCCCAAGAATTGCTGTGTTGCCGAGCGGCACATCTCCGGTTGAGTCAACATTCGGATCGGTGTAATGAAAATTGAAATAGTAGGGTTGGTTTGAGGGCATGCGCATTAGTGCAACCGCCTCACCCCAAGGATTTCGGTTTCGCTTTCCACAGGGGAAATTGTGAAATGAGGCAAGATGCGCAAAATTCATGCTCGTGATTTTTGCGATTCTCGCTCGTTCCTTGCTGCCGGGAAGCTGATGCAGGAAACACGCAAATAACGCTAGAGTTGATTTGATCGGCAAAAATCCTGCATCCTGCAATTTCTTGATTGAGTCGTTGGCGTTTTTGGTCGCGGCTTTCTCGTTTTCGCCGAAAACCAACAATGAATATGAGTAGTCACCCATGACGAGTTCGCCGTTTGCAACCATATCGCGCGCAAACGACAGCAGCTGAATTTGGGAAACACCGTCGTCATTGGCAGATTTCAGCTGATTCTGCTGCTGTTTGAGGACCTTCAGCCCCTTCAGTTTGCTCATGCAGGTAAAAGATTGAGTTTCAATGAAACAATAGGGGGCATCCTGCTGAACACTGTTGTATAGCATCACATCCAACAGCCGCGAATAGGTGGCTGTAGGGAAGTCCTTCAGCTCAATTGACTGAGCAAATTGAGTGGAGAGTGCGCTCTGAAACTGAAGCGTATCCGCTCCGCAAAAAATTTGGACATTGCCCAGCACTTCAGATAACGGCATGCACGGCACTCGGACAGGCTGCCAAAAACCCGTAAGCAAAAAGTTATAGAAACTTAATTGGTGACTGAAGGTTTCTTTGTTCTTTTTGTATTCACGCAGAATCTCCGGTTCATAATCCGCAAGCGAATCAACCAGGTTCGAAAAGACCTTTTTGAATATCGAAAGACGCTCTAGGATTTCTTCCTTGACTTCGTCAACATTTGCCTTGTCGAGTCTGACGCTTGTAGCTTTGTGGCTGATAAGCGACACGTACAGCTCTGTTGCCATTAGCGAATCCGTTGACAATCCCGAGTTGTAGGACCGGATGAAATCATTGACAAATTCGGTTTTCGGGTCCGACGGAGCTGAAAGTTCGTCATGAATGATTCTGCGAATACGATGAACTTTGATGCTCATTTCGTCCGTGCTGGACGAAGCAGCCATCACCTTCAAAAAGTTGTTTTGCCTTTCAGCGTCTCTCTGGAGAACCTCGTTGCTGACAGCCTCGAAAACGCGGCCGGAGATTCGGACGGTTCCTACCAGATCGCCGTTTTTGCAGATTACGACACCGCGGTCAATGACCGCACTAAACGGGATGTAGTGCGAAAGCGACCGTTCCCCGTTGGCCAATCTTCGTTTTTCTTCAAACATTCTTTTCTCTTTTTTCAAATACAAAAAGTTCTTTTTGCTGACGAGGACTGAACGAGCTGATTCCGTTCCAAAAGAGGCGGTTCTTATGTCCCAAGATGTTCAACCGGAAGTAGGAAAACAATTGGTTGAAAATCTGATCGTCCTTTTCAGCAAATTTGCTGAGGACGAAATGCGTGATTGGACACACCAGCATGAGTGGAATCCAGACGTATACTGCAAGCAGAATCCAAATCCCCAGATTCAGAACAAAAGGTTTGATTGGGACGCCCGCGATGCACGCGGGCCTCGTCGCCCCTTTGAACAAAGGACTCGACGTTTGCATTTAACCCACCAGCAGTTGGGCAAGCCACGGAGCAGCAGCAATCACAACGGCCCCCATGAACGGTCCAGCAACCTGCTGAAGCGCAACACCCATAAACAAAACCTTGTAGCCTGCCCACACAATGGCGACCGTCACAACAGCAAGAGATACGCCCTGAAGGGTTGAGAGAATCGTGTTGAACAATGTGTTTACGCTCTGTGTCCCAGCGGCTGCCAGTGCAGGCTCACAAATCATGAGCGAAACGAACAAAACGGGGGAAAGGATTTTTAAAGTTTTAAGCATGTTTTCTCCTTGCTTGAGAGTTAAAAAATTGAGAGTTAAAAAATGAGGCCTCTTTGAGAGTCTTGGGTTGAAACAATCAGAGTTGATTGAGTTGAAGGCTTCTCTTCTTCTGTTGAAGAAAGAGAAGGAATTTTTTTCAAACCTGCGTTTTTGCGAACAGAGTTCACGTAGCCGTGGCTGTAGCCCTGCTTGAAATTTCCGCTGTAATAACAAGACAGTGCGTCATGCAGGTTTTTAGATTGTGTGGTGCCGTTTTTTTGAGCTCTGGCATAGCAGTCGCCCAAAATCTGAGCCGCAACGCTCAGATTTGTGCAGGCGTCCAACGCCTTGGCTGCATCAATGCCAAAGGCTGCAAAATTACTTTTATTGATTTGTCCGAGTCCTACCGAGTAGTTGGCACCCGCGAGCTCCAGACGAGCAATTGCTGCCATTGCCTCGTGAAATGACTTGGGCTGAGGAATGCTGCCGCCGACAACGCCGATCGCATACGGATTGAAGTTCGATTCAGTCTTCACAATTGCTCTCAGGGTATCAACGGCAACACTCGGAGCGCAGCGCTGAGCAAGATCGGCAAACTCATCAGCCTGAGCGAGGTGCAGTGGTGCAGCAACACACAGAACGAAGATAAATTGCTTTAATATTGGTTTGTTACTAAAATTAGTAACGAGCGAAGGAAATATTTTGACTAAAAACGACAAATTGCTAATCCGTCTAACCAAATTTCCTACCGCATCGGATATAACCTTCAATGAGCTTTGCTCTGTGCTTAGTTCACTTGGTTTTGATTGGACAGGCGATCGTGGTGGTTCACACGGGCGTTTTGTTTCACGCAGTTCTAAAAGCGACGTGATTTTTTGTGCTCGCCCCCATCCCAGAAATGTTTTGGGAAGAGGAACCATACGTAATATTGTTGAATCATTGAGAACAATGGGGTATTTATGACAGTAAATATGCTTAGATACAAGGGGTATGAAGGGTCGGTTGACTGCGATTTTTCGGATAATCTTCTGACGGGAAGAGTTCTCGGGGTTCGTTGCGGTTTGGTTTACGAAGCTCAGACATTGATTGAACTCCAAAAGGCATTTCATCAAACTGTGGACGATTACTTGGCCTACTGTAAAAACGAAAATATCAGTCCGGAAAAACCTTTTTCCGGGAACCTCAATATTCGCCTGGGCTCTGAACGGCATCAAGCTCTTGCTGCCTATGCACGCAAGCACGGCATCAAGATTAATGATGTGATTCGTTCTGCTATCGACCGATTCGTACAAGAATAGGCTTTTACTTTCGCAATTGATTAAATGAGAAAGACAGAACTTGGCAAGGCCTATGATCCTACAGACTATCTGACGGACGAAAGAGACTACATCCTGTATCTTCGAGCCTGTTTTGATGAAGACCCGGGAGACGGTTCTTTGATCCGTTCCGCCGTTCTCGACATCGCCAAAGCTCAAGGCATGACAGAAGTTGCCCGTAAAAGCGGACTGTCTAGAGATGGACTTTATAAAGCACTGAGTCCTGAAGGCAATCCCGGCTTTACAACAATGAGCCTGATTCTGAAGGCTCTGGGGGTTCAGCTGGACGTTCAGCCTGCTTGATTTCTCATTCATGCAGACCTCCTTCATAATCGAGAAGACCTCGCCTGAACGATCTTGCCGTGTCTCTGACAAACCACAAGTCAAGACCAAAAGTTCTTGAAATAACCTTGTAGCCAAAACCGTCTTTGAGCAGAGGCACAATGAACTCCCTCTGGCTGGCTCGATCAAACAATCTGCAAACGCTGCCGTTTAAACCGCAGAGATAGACGTAGCGCCAGCCTTCGGCAGTGTGGCGATTGAGATTCAATGTCTCAACGGTTTCGTTCAGCGTTGCACCATGGGCAAAAAGCGCTTCAGCAATACAGCGGCGAACAGCTGCATCCGGAGTCATTTTTTGCCAACGGTCAGCATGTGTTTGTTTTGGGCAATGGATTGCTGGCATATCAATACCCCGCCATAGTCGCGTCTCTCAAAGTGCTACAATGTAGGCGCGAATTAAAACAGGAGGTTGATATGACAACAGCTGATTCTTTCATTCGAGTCCGACTCGACAAAGAATTGAAATCAGAAGCGAGCGAAATTCTTTCTGCTATGGGCCTGTCCATATCCGATTTAGTGCGGATGACTTTGACAAAATTGGTTGCTGAGCGAGATATTCCCTTTAGCACGTATGTACCTAATGAAGAGACTATTGCAGCAATGAATGAATTAGAAGAAGGCAAAGGCCGCAAGTTTTCTAATTTCCAAGAACTGCTATCCGCTGTAGAGAAAGAATGCTGACCCTTGACGCCTCTAAGTCTTTTCTGAAAGACGTAAAGAAAATGGAAGCGCAAGGAAAGAATATGGAACTTCTTTATGAAGTCATTGAAATTCTGATTAAAGGAACTGAGATACCTTTGCGATTTAAAGACCACTCTTTGACCGGTAACTGGAAGGGCTACCGAGAAATGCACATTCGTCCAGATTGGCTCCTGATCTACAAAATTGAGAATTCTTTTCTCAAGTTGGCTAGAACCGGCAGCCATTCGGAACTTCTGAGTAAAGTGAAAAGGTAATTCTTTCGTCTTGTTCATACTTTTCTCTTGTTTGTGGGATTTGTCGGGATTGAGCGGACTCCTTTCGGAGTCCGTTCTTCTTTTCATGGTTAGAAGCGGTAACGGCCTTCCAGCTTGATTCCGGTGTCAAGCTTTCCGGCTGAGCCCTTCGTCAAACCGAACTGAAGGCCGGCGGTAGCATCACCGTGTTCAACTTGGAACCCAGCCTGCAGCTTGGAAGAGAAGCGACTGGCAAACTCACTGCTCACCGAATCCATTTCACCAATCGAAACTCCTGAGACATTCGTGGAGTTCTGCAAATTCCCAATGTTGTAGGTCAGAGTCAGGTCTGCTTGCGGACGGACTGTCCAGCTTCCGAAACTGACTTCTCCCTGTAGGCCAACCCCAACCGGCACCTGCAGCAAGTTCGTAGATGTCTGACCATAGCTAAATGCCTTGTGACCGTTCAGCTTGGTGCTGTAGCCCTGCGTGTGGGTACGAAGCCAGCGAGCGCCGACATGAGGAATGAGTTGGAAGTTGTCCGTGATTTGGAGGTTCTTCTCTAGCTTTGTGGCAACATTGGCAACGGTATTCTTGATTTGAGCTTCAGCTTTGCTAAAGCCTGACCACGAAGGAAGCCCTTGCGAAGCTTTGCTGACGTTCTGACCAACGTTGACAGAACTGATCCAGTTCAGATCATTGCCAAAGTCCTTGGCTACATAGCCGTGGAGCATCCACTGACTGAACTTGTTCTTAGTGTCGATGTAATCACCGAGGGAATCAGCTTTACCTTTCTGGAAGGAAGCCGCAAAACCGAGTCTCACGGCCGGCATAGCTTCAAACTGATGATCAGCACCGAGGATAATTCCTCCGGCAGAGGCCTTATAGCCCCCGGTCATATTTCCGGCTCCTTCTAAGGACTTAGTCTTCAGATGAGTTCCAAGAATGTCAGTCCATAAATGCAGACCCGAGTAATCCTTCAGATAACCGTTGGAGTAGCCATAGTCACGGAAAGACAGGTGCTTTTCAACCGAATCCGTAGCATTGTCTGCTAAATCATTAGTAATAGATAAAGCGCCGGAAGCTTGGCCGATCATTACGACTGAATTCAACAGCTTGGTTTTCAGGTCACGTCCGGCTGTTTGATCCTTGAGGATCTTGCAGATCAGCTGTTCATCGACTCCACTGCTGCAAGGACCGTTGAGAGCTTTATTCACATTGTTTGGAATGACAATA
The DNA here is from genome assembly GCF_009767915.1 of Parasutterella muris. Lineage (GTDB taxonomy): Bacteria > Pseudomonadota > Gammaproteobacteria > Burkholderiales > Burkholderiaceae_F > Parasutterella > Parasutterella muris. The sequence goes on along the minus strand of NZ_WSRP01000020.1, from coordinate 24,361 downwards.
TCCGGATAAAGAGTTCTAACGTCCGCGAGCTGGGCATTTACCCAAATGTTTTTTGGGTCGCTGTGCAGCGTCAAAATCCATTCGAGGCCGGTGCCGACTTGGGCTAACGCTTGAAGATTGTCTTTAGCGATCCATCCGCCGATCCAGCCCGCCTCGTCAGTATTACCCGCCGTGTTAAAGCCGCTAACAATAGAATAATCTCCCGGCTCCTCGAGCCCTCCGAGAACCAGAGTAGCTCCGGGCTCCACTGTAACTTTGGCTATGTCGCTGGTGGTCGTAAAGATGGGTGTATCAGCTGCGACCGGAGCTTTAATCACCGTGTAGCTGTCATCTGCAAAATACAGGTCTCCGTTGCCTATCTGCACATGCTCATCTTCACTCATCCACACTTCAGGTCCAACGGCAATGCCACCGCCGGGACCCGTAACAACCGGTTCTGTTACCACAAGGCGGCTAGGAACATCCGGAATTCCCAATGCATGATTAACATCAGCAAAATCCAGAGCATCTTCACCCAAACCGAGATCGCCGTTGTTTTTGACATAAATATTGGTATCGATTGGTTTACTGTCGATCTTGAGTTCTAGCTGAACCTTGTTTTCATCTGCTGATGGTTTATCGTTGCCGATAATTAAATCGCCACCATTTAACTCAACATCTTTGAGAGTAAGTTCTCCTCCGCCGATCTCAACCTTGCCGTCATCAATTATTAGCTTGTCAGTTTCTACCTTCCCGGTGTTTACAAAGTCCCCTTCAATTTTGATTTCATTCCAAATTGAAATTCCGGAGTTCGAGTGAGAGCCGTTGACTGTCAGCCATTCACCTTTTTCATATCCGCTATTGGTTGAATTACCTCCGGCCAAAATGGTCATGTCTTTGTACTGAGCCTGCCCGGAGTTGTTCAAAGTACCGCTGACCTCAGTGTTTTCTACTTTGATGGCATCGAGAATTCCGGTTGCTGTATTGACAAATTCTCCGGCCACGTTGAAGCTCGAGCCCACATCTAAAGACCCCGAGTTTTCTTGTTTACCTCCCGCTGCTACATCAATGCCGTTCCAGATGGAAATCTTGCTGTTGCTGTGCGTGCCGTTGACTGTCAGCCATTCTCCTTTTTCATATCCGCTATTGGTTGAATTACCTCCGGCCAAAATGGTCATATTTTTGTAATGAGCCTGACCGGAATTGCTCAAAGTACCGCTGACCTCAGTATTCTCAACTTTGGAGGCGTCAAGCGTTCCGGTGGCAGTATTGACAAATTCCCCGGCTACGTTGAAGCTTGAGCCCACATCTAAAGACCCCGAGTTTTCTTGTTTACCCGTCTTTGCAACATCAATGCGGTTCCAAATTGAAACCTTACTGTTGCTGTGAGAACCGTTGACTGTCAGCCATTCTCCTTTTTCATAATTGGAGGTGGTAGAAGAGCCAGTGGCAGCAATAACCATGTCGTTGTAATTCGCCACTCCGGTATTGTCTAATTCACCGGCGATTTGAGACGTTTGAATACTAGACGCTGCTAAATTTCCCTTATTTTCGAATCGGCCTCCGACAGCTACTTCAAAAGCTTTCTGATCGGTGTCCGCATCCGTGTCCGGATCAGCTAATGTGGAAGTTGATGAGTCGCTTCCAATAACGAAGTCTTTGAAGTTCTGGATCAAACCGGCAACAGAGACTTTCTTAAAGAAAGAGCTGCCTTCATTGACGTGTTTGCCTCCTTCTTGGACATCAATTGCTTTACCGCTTTCTTCACCTTTATTGTGTGAAGAACCGTCTTTAGCAACCGTCAGGACTGAATAAAGCCCGGTGCCTTTATTCAAAAGTTCGTTGCTGACAATAAGATTGGTTTTATTAGCAGAGCTGAAAATAGCTCCTTCAGCATTTTCAAACTTACCTTTGATGTCAAACGGGATATGGTCTTTATCGGCAACTTGTCCGGAATGAGAGTTTCCTAACCAAATTTGCCCCTCATTGAGCCAGTCTCCCGTGCCCGTGTAATTGTGGGAATGGAGAATTGAATCCTTATTGATGTGGATTTTCCCGTTGTTTTCAATATCCCAGACCGCAAATTCACCATTTTTTGCTTCTACCTCTCCGGACTCATGGATCTGTATGGAGCCAATCCAGCCAATAGTCGAAGTATGAGCAGCAAAGCTGCCGTAAGTGAATTTGCCGGAAACTTCTACATGACCGCCGTCATTGTTGTCATTCTTGATAAGCGCCGTGTTTTCATTAAAGAGGACGCTGTCCGGCACACTATGGACATTGTTGCGGTCTTCATCGGTTCTGATATCGTCGTCATCGTGATGACCGACAAGGGTGAATTCCTTTCCGTTTTCAATATGGACTTGGTTTGCTCCTTCGACACTGAGAAAACCAATGCCGTTATTGACATCAATAACGTTTGCATTCTCGTGATTGTGTTCATTAAAGCCGATGACGAGGTCTGTATTTTGACCGTCCGGATCATTGACTGATTCGTTATAAAGCTTGGTGTGGCTCAAGACGACACCGGTTAAAGCACCGCCGCCGGTTTGTTCTGTATCAAATTGATTAGCTAAATCAACCGTCAGCTTCCCGTCGACCTGTCCAGTGAAAGCAAGATAGAGACCGTTGGAGGTGTCTGAAGGAGAACTCGGATTATCGAGATCAATATTTCCCGGGTTCTCTGCCTCCAGTGCAAAATGCAGCATTGCCTGAACAACACCGGACATCTTCAGGTACTCATCGTTGAAAACGACAAGTCCGCTGCCGCCTTTCACAGCGGTTTTAACGTCCTCGCGCAAAGAACCGACGCTGGTTGCACCAAGGACCTGAGTTGGGACGCCAATTTGTCCACTGGAATCAGTTCCGTCGATGGTGAGCAAGTCACGTTTAACGTCGTTAAATATTTGATCTAGCTTGGTTTCGAGTGCGCCGCCGGCAAGAACGACCGAGTCTTTAGTTGTACCGTCAAAACTTAATTTATCTGCTTGCAGTACACCGCCTTCGTAAATATTGACTGTAGTTTCACTCGTCAATTCAGGGGCATAGACAAGCGTTAAATGATCTTTCCAGCCTTTTTTGCTTTCAGCTGGATCAGTTGTAACGATAATTGGATTTTTGCCTGAGCCGCTGATATTGATCGTATTGTTTCCCAGACCGGCTGAATTGCCTTCTGAGTCTTTAATCAGGGAACCGTCTAGGCGGCCTCCGCTGATATTCAGTGTAGCATTTTCAAACCAACCTGAATCGGATTGGATAGAACCGCCAGTCTGGTTATAGACTGCGCCTTCGGATTGATTAATAGATGCAAGATGCAAATTAGAAGAATTGTTTAAAGTTGAACCGGCAGCAAGGTCTGCTTGACCTAAAGCGGCATCGCCTTTGACTTCTAATGTTCCTTTAACGTTAAGCTCTCCCGTCTGATCAGCTGCGTTGACGGCAAGTTTTGCTCCTTCATCAATCTCTACAGAACCGGAACCCGTAATTTTTTGCACTTCGTACACACCGGCAGCCGCAAGCAGTGAGGCGTTTGTCTCGGTAAGCTGCACTTCGGCTGCTTTTCCGGAATATGTTTCACTTAAACCTTTGGAGCCGAAAACGAGTTTTGAAAGTCCGTCAACGACAGTGTTCACCGCCGTCATCACGAAGGTTGAGTTCTCTCCTTTTTCACCAACAAGCTCAAGAGTCTTGCCGTCCTTTACCGTGATGGAGGCTGCATCGTTAATACCTTTGAAACCGGATGAGTGCTGAACTCCGCTGCCTCCTATTTCAATGGCTTTACCTTCACCTTCGAGGCTATGGCTGAGAATCGTCACATCACGGAGCTCGCCAACGTTGCTATAAAGTTCGTTGACCTTAGCAACTGTCAGTTTGTCGTCGCTTGAGACCCCGGAAATGTTGCCAAGTAGTTCTAGTTCAACGTTTCCGAACTGTTCCTTGAATGCTTTTGTGAGGTCATCCCTCTGAGTTTCTGTGAGGTTGACTCCGCGAATGACAACTTTTCCTCCGGAAAGTGTTGCGTGTTGAACCAGAGAGTCCGCCAGAGTTCCTACAACGTATTTTTTGAAAAATTCAGTCAGGCTTGTTCTTACTGCCTGCGGGGTTGTGGAGCCTAAGCTGACATAATTGAGTTCTTGGGGACCGCTGATTCCGACAGGGTCAAAAATATTCAATATATTGTTTGTATAAACGGTCCCGCTGCTCACTAATCGGCCGTCAGAGGAAAATGCAAAACCATCTTGGAAGTCCAGAGTTCCTTGATTGTTAATGGTTCCGCTAATGCTTTGTACATTCGTTTTTGTCAGAGTTCCTGTGTTATTGATAGTGCCGGAATTGCTTAAAATCCCGCTGCTCGTCACGTTGCCTGTCAGCGTGAGCTGACCGGTGTTGTTGAGAGAACCGCCAAACGTGCCGTTGGCCAACGTCATAGTTCCGGCATTAACAAAATTTCCTCCGTTCTGAGTCAGCGTCGAAACCGTGCTGTTTCCTGAGTTCTGGAAAGCAGCATTCGTCAGAGAAACAGAGTTCGACAGAAATGTTGCACCTGAGTTGACGGTTGTGGTGCCTGAGTTCGATGAGAGGTTCTGCACTTGGTAGTTGCCGGCAACAACATTGAGCTGACCTCCGTTTGTGAGATTCACTGTTGGCGCCGTGCCAACATACGAGGCGCTGTCTTGAACGGCCAAGCTGCCCAGAATCAGCTTTCCGTTTCCGGTTGCTGTGATTGTGCTGTCCGTCAGAGCAAAGCGATTTGCTGTTCCTGTCTTGCCGCCGATGAGGGTCAGCTCCTTACCGTCCTGAATTGTCGTCGCAGTTGCGCCGTTCAATCCTGTAAAGCCGGTATTTGCCTTCAGCCCGGAGTTTCCGACAAGAACGGAACTGTTTTGTGCTTCGAGCGCTCGATCGACATAAATGACGTTTCGCAACTCTGCGACATTGTCGTAAAGTTCATTGACCTTTGCGACAGTCAAAATATCATTGGATGAAATTCCGCTTATGTTGCCTTGAAACTCAATGTCTGTTGCACTCCCAAACTGTGCTTTAAATGCCTTTACAAGATCGTCTCTCTGAGTTGTTGTCAGGTTGACGCCCTTGACAATAATCTTGCCGCCCGTGAATTGAGCGTGATCGATAAGCGTTTTAGCAACTGTGCCCGGAACATACTTCCTGAAGAAATCAGTCAGACTGGTCCTGACTGCCTGCGGTGCGGACGCATTCAAACTGACATAATTCAGCTCCTGAGCACCGCTGCTTCCGACAGAGTCGAAAACATTCATGACATTATTTGTTTGGAGAGTACCGCCGTTGTTAATTAATTTAGCGTTTGTCCCGAACTTTAATAGATTGGAAACTGTTAGATAGCCTACATTGTTAATCGTTCCGTTAATAGCGACATCACGACTAACGCTCAGCGTTCCTGAGTTTGTAATACTGTCGATGTTCTTAATTTCCGCTAGTGCTAAGCTTGAATTTTGAGCAATGCTGAGATTACCGTTTCCTTGAACAGTACCGCCTGTCCAAGCTCCCTGTGCGACCTCCAACGTGCCGCCCGCAAAGGCAATGTTATGAATGGAACCGCCGTTAGTTCCAGCGGAAGAATGTCCTAATCGCAATATGCCGTTGTTAATTGACACATCTCTATCGACTGCATATCCTGACCCGCTCCCGGTGAGAGTTAGTCGTCTTCCATTTGTCACGGAAACTGATGAGGTGCCATTAATTGTCCTGAAGCCGATGTTGTTTGCAATACTTGAAGAATTACCTACACTGACACTTGCATTCTGAGCATTTAAATCGTTTTGATAAAAAACGTAATCATTAAAGCCTTCGTCTTGAATAGCTCTGATTGTGGCCAAGTTCCATTCGTCCGCTGCCATGCTGGTTCTGCTGCCGGAAAAGACGAGTTGGGCTCCGTTTTTTCCGTTGAACTTTTCTCTTAGTTTGTCAGCCACCGGGGAGGTTGATGCATAATCAATGATGTTTAACGTTCCTCCGTCAAAGACCATATTTGGATACCACTCAGGAGTCTCGCCTAACGATGATTCACCTCTATAGCTGTTTGCGGTAATAGTTGTGACGACATTACTTGGATCGATGACAGCTAAAGGAATCGGTGCTCCGGCCACAATGCTGACAAAATTAGCAGCAATAGAGTTAATTGTTCCTCCTTTGTTGGTTAACTTTCCATGACTGAAATTCCCTTCAAAGTTCATGGGACCCCAAAGGTTCATTGTTCCGGTGTTGTAGAAAAATTGATTGGAAGCGGTCTTTTTCCCGCCGTCATTTTTAATATAAAAAGTTCCTGAATAATGATTAAAGGTACCGGTATTCCAGAAACCATACATAGTTTTGCCTGTACCGTTGTAATCATTTTCATATCTCGGAATTGTGAATGTTCCGTAATTATCAAAAATTCCGTTATTTTGAAAACCTATGGCATTGCCATTGGAATAAGAAAACCAGTCCCTAACAGAGATAGTGCCTTTGTTGATGAGATGTCCATTATTGACCATTTGGAAGCCATCTCCGGCATGACTGAAGGAGCCATAATCTCCATTGCCGCCGTTGAAGTTCAATTCCCCATTATTGGTAAACGTTCCATCGTTTTTAAACCCGATATCAGTGATCGGTTGCTCCAGTCCGTTCCAAGAAGCGGCTCTGCGAAAATTTAAGCTGGCATTGTTTGTGACATCTGCCCCTGTGGCAATTAACAATCCAACTGTCTCGGTTGACGCATTAGAACCTGAGAACGTGAAGTCTTCGTTCTGAGAGATTGTTCCTCCAGTTAATGTCCGACCTATTGTTCCCACTTGTACCTGCATGGCATTTGCAGATGACAGAACAAGAGACAGAACGAGCCCGGGAATCACGCATTGTCCATTATTAGATGAATGCGAAGATACTGCCTCAGAAACTGCCACAAAGCAGCCTCTGCTATTGTTCCATACGGATTTGAAGATTTTGTTCATATTCGTTTTTTGATCAAAAACTTGGCCGGCTTTGTCGCTGACGAAATGAACGTTCAGAAAGAATCAACTATCACCGCTTCTTTCTTGCGGGGCCTTTCGCTGACGAATAATTAGTTAACATGGAGGATGTCCGAAGCGGCTGAGAGCCGCCGGCCAAGGAAGCGCTCACTTAAAATTCGTCAGCTACCGCTTCGGACAGAATCGACGCTTTACTCCTTCTCTTTCTTCGGAGTGAATGTCAGGCTCAAAACCTCGTACGCGGCGATTTCACTGATGCGTACTCCGATCATGCGTTCTCCGCCGAACACAATAGAGTGGTCCTCTTCAGGATCGAAGTCCGAAAAAAGCTGGACAAACTTTTCGATCTGCGGATTGATTTTTCCGTTTTCTTCAGCGTTGAAATCAATAGCAAACTCACCGCCGCATTTCAGCACCAGCTTTAATCTCTGAATGTATTTTTTGTCTGTCATTTTTTCTTCCTTGTAAATTCTTGGTTGAAAACTGTTTTGAAAAAAGAACCTCTGCCCGCGGGTCAAGTTGTTGATCTCGAGGTAGAAAAAGAGTTAACCCTCTCTTCAGCCCAACCCCCCGGAAGGGCTGACGTTTTAGGCAGAGGTTTTGCATTGCTCAAGGATTTGCAATCTGAAATCCATTCGAGCAGCTCAGAAAGGTTGTGGGATTGTTTCGTCAGAAACTTTTTTCCTCGTGCAACCTTTGCTTCAAAAAGCGTTACGCGTTTCAGTCCGTTTGCGGCTTGAATCTTTTTGTCTGAAACGATTGAAATTTGTGCATTGTCAATAACCTTGTCATTGATTCTCATTTTTCCTCTCCTTCACTGAGATTAGTTTTTGAGAGTTCTTTGTTCTGCATTTTTAGATGGTACGAATACAGCAGCCAGAAGTCTCCGTTCCTCTCAATAGCAATTGCATCTGATAACGCCGCACATATAACAAAACCTACAAGAGCAAAGAAATAAGTCCCCAACGTATTGCAAATTAGGAGGGTTTCCAGAAAGGTGTTTCCGTTTTCCATGATGAGTCCTTTCGAGGTTGTCATGAAGAGCAGATAGAATGAAATCTTCCACAAATCATTTCTAATCTGCCTCCATGACTAAAACTCTTATCGTTTGGCTTTTGGTAGTAGTTGGTCCACTTACTCTCATTGTTTTTTGTTACTTCTATTTCCATCGAGAAATTAGAAAACGAGTAACTTTCACTGTTTATCCCGAGCAAAATGGCCTTTTTAAAGTCATACTTCATCTTGGTCTTGACTCCTCTTCTATTTTTATTAAGGACATATCTGTACCAGGATTTGAAATTATTTCTTGTGCAAATTCTTCAGGCAGTCCTTTCTCTTTACCATTCGTTTTACCAATGGAAGACTTGGCCGATGACTTAGATTTGCAACATAACGAAACCTTAGTCATCCTCATCAGACCTTCTCCAGAAATGTCAGTTCTGCACCCCAACCCTCGAATTTTTCTAAGAACGGGATTTCTTGGATTCTCAATTCCTCTCAGCTGCCGAAACCTCGAAAAGACAATTGAATAGACATAAATCAGAAAAAGCCATTCCAAAAGGATGATCAGGCAATTAATGACAGTTTCCGAAGATATATTCATTGAGCTTCTCCCTACCAGTGAACGCGCGTCCAAGTCTGTCCGTTGATCACGACATCAATAGCCCTTCTTGATTGGAATTTTTGCCAGACGACTTCGTCATAAACACGCACTGTCCTGTAGCACGTTGTCCAGTAGCTGCTGTCTCCTGATTCCTGCTGGCAGCTATAAGCCTCAAGTGCGGTCCCCTGAAAGCCTTTGACGCAGGCTTTAGTGCCGCCCCAATAGCCGCTGTTATCAGATTCAAAATAATGTTCACCGCCGTAATTGAAGGTGGATTTTCCCTTCAAATACTTTTGATTTTTTCTGCCGGTTGAGAACTGTTCCGGATCATTCAAATTTCCCTGAACGACGAATCCGCGAGGCGCATCTTCCATTCCGCTGATCGAGCAGGGGTCAAATCCGTCATTCAGCTGCTTTGCGTAATTGCCGTCTCCAGCCATAGGGCAGGACGGAAATTTGCAGGGATGTCTCCAGGAGAGGCAGTCAAAAAGCTTGTCAATCGGAGGTCTGCATTCCGAAACCGCACGAGGACCGTTCGGATTAGCCAGGCATAAAAGCACTTCACAGCCCCAGCGATCATCCCCGCTCAAAAGATCAATTTTTGGCATTCCCGGAATCGACGAGTAATCCGTCAGGTCTTCAGCCAACGCATGGAAGCCGTATGCAAACAGCGCAGAACTGACAACAGCTGCACTCAAAAGTGTTTTAAGTTTTGGGATTTGATGGATTGTTTTCATTATTGAGTCCTCAAAACACGATAGGTAGTGGTCTCCGAGGAGAAGAATAGAATTTAGTTGACAGACTCAAATTGCTAATCAACCCTCGGAGGAGAAAAATGAGTGAACTCTCAACCGTTATTTCTGTCGGTGGTATTGCTGCATTGGTTACACTATTTTTTAATAGTTTTAAAGGCGGATATGAAATTCGCAGAAATATGTTTAGAGTCTCTGCAATGGCTGATAAAAATATCGGAAAATGGCACCGAAAAGTTCTTTTATCCATGTCAGCCAAAGACGAACAGGTCATTGTGCTGTCCATTACAAGTACCTCAGGAAGGTTCCTTTCAAACACCGGTGAAATTGTCAAGCGGATAGAACTGAATAAAACTCTCATAACTCATTCTCCTGCTTGGCAATTTGTAGTGGATTACCTACCCGATAGGTGGGAAACCCAAAAAGTGGGCCGGATAGATGTTTTTGTTCAAGCTGAAACCAGCATGAACTTTCGCTGTTATTTTTCTTTGCAGGAGTTTCAGTTGTCAGAGGTTCACAAGGTTCTTTCAGAGCTAAAACAACAAGAGCAATAAAGCAGATAAGAGCCCATGCTTTTAAAAATGATTCGATTAGATAGTCTCTTCCTATCGACCATAAGAAGAAAGCTATGGCTAGTGGCGCAAAAGCTCCGAGCAAGTAATAAAGACATTCCATCTTTAGCCTCCCATACCTATCGCAGCTTTAAGAAACAGCGCTCTATTAAGATTGCAGCCGTCATTGTGTAAATAAGCACACGAAGGCGCTGGCGAAAGAATTGCTTTAAAGAGAAAGTAGGCTCCAACGCTTTGTAGCAGGAATGTGGTGACAACCAGCAACTTTAAAAATTCTTTCTTGACCCTTTCCGCATTTTCTGATTGCAAAAGAAAAAAACAATAGAAAGTTTCAAATACTGAGAGCAACAAAAAACACAAAACAAAGAAGAACAAAATGTCAGGAATAATAGAGTTGACATAGGGAATAACCATGTCTCCTATCGGATAATTGAAAGTTTTCATCACATCAGCTCCCGTAACTCTCCAGCCCTACAAATCCGCAGCAGCCAATGAGGACAAACATAATGCCGATCAGCATTAGTCCCGGTGCAGTGAAGGACACTGGGTCTCCATCGTTTTGGAACAAAAACAGAGGCGCAATAGTCAGGCAGCACAGGCCGAGAATGATGAAGAAAAACAGTTCAGGCATCATCCGATCCTCCTGGCTAAGACCTCCGCGGTACTGGGTAGAATTTGACTATCCCTAAAAAAATCCCAACCCAATACGCGGAGTAAAAAATGAAAGTTGATTCCGTCGATAAATTTATGTTCTGGTCGTCTGCCAGCCTTATCGCGCTGATTGTTTGTTGGTATAAAGAACCCAAAATGACTGATTTCTTGTGCACTGCAATGTCTATGTTTTGCGCTTTGTTTTCGGCGATGACTGTTGCTGAAATGAGGAATGAAAAAAGTCAGACCGAGCAAAAGAGTTCTAAACCGGATTCGAACACTTCGAAGAGAATGAATACAAGGGCGCAAAGAAGGAGCATTAGCAGAAAATATAGAATAAATTCTATGTCTGTCCATTCTCGAAATCTGCGTGAAAAAAATGGTCGCAGAAAACCATAGGAATAAGCAAATAAAGCGAATAGCAATGTCGCCTCTATTATTAGAGGGACATAATCTTTTATCGTAAAGTACACTAGGCACGGTATCGTTCCCTGAAACAGCGAGACGATCCAAGCTATATTCTTCTTTAGTAGAACGGATAGAGAGACGGCTATCGTAATTGACGCTAATCCTACTAATGTCATTCTCTCGTCTTCCCCTGGCTGAGGCCTCCGCAGTACTGGGTAGAATTTGAAAATCCAATAAAAAATCCCAACCCAATACGCGGAGGAAAAGTTGATAAAGAAAACACTGTTGTACAGACCGGAAAGAGCTAATCGTGCGGATTATTTGTTTTTGATTTGGTTTGGAGTTGCTACTCTCATTGTTTATGGGCCAATTTTTTTTGGCCTCATCGCCCTCAGTCAAGATAAGGCAATTGCTTTTTTTAATGCGGTAATGGTAATAGCCACAGTCACTTACTCGTTCGTGGCAATATTGCAATACCGTACATCCCACGACTGCTATCAGCCAGTTATAGAACCCACATTTGTAATCACAAGAGAGTTTTGCTGTCTGAGCCTTAGAATCGTTAGAGCATCTGCTCCTTTTGTTCTGTATTCCGTGAGAACTGAACCTTTCGGATTGTTCGAGTCCGATTCGAAGCGAGAAAGGATTCTTTACAGGAATATCCCTTTTATTCTGGATGACGCTAAGGAAATTAGTCATAGCATCCTCCTGCCGCCTTTAAAAAGGAACATTGAAACTGAAGGAGTGATAAGGATTTCCATCTATACATCCTTGAGGAAGTCACCGTATGTCTTGTACGTAGTTCCTGTTTATGAAGCGGTTGAGCAAATGAAGAAAATGGTCTGACAGATGACTCAGAGGTTGGTTGTCTTTCTGCAATACCTATATACATTCCGGTTACATAAAAATTCAGAAGAGCCAAGAGAAAAGCTGCAATAACCCGTTTGTCATCATCCCATTTAACTTTATAGAAAGCGGCGTAGACCAGGAATCCAATGTTGAAAATCCATAAACTCGCAATTATCAGCGCCAAATGACTTTCAAAAAAGTTCGCCAATATTTCAAAGAAGTTCGTCATTTTTTATCGGGGGAGTGAGTTTTTATTTTTTTAAGCTGCCCCTATCTGATTGAATTGTTCCGATTGTTGTTCAGACTGCGGAGCGATTTCACGCAAATGACTCAGCAGAACTTCCGGCTCGACTCCCCTTTGTTCCGCTGCTTTACGCAAAATCCAATCATTGACCTCAAGCTCAAACCAAGCCACCCACCGAGATGAATACTTGATTGGTTTGGGAAAGCTTGTTTCAGTTTTGATTAAACGGTTGAACGTGGAGAGAGAAATCCCCAAGCGATCTGCAACCTGTTCTGCTCTGAGCTGCGCATATACATTAGGCATTTTTTCTGCGCTCCTCACGGTTAGAGAGTGCGTTCCACAGCGCATCCCAATCGTAGCCAGGATTGAGTTCTTCGCAGGTAACTTTTCCATCCGTGAATCTTTCAATCTTGGCGCAATGAGCAACCGGAATGTTACGATTGTGCCGCAGCCACCCGTAAACATTTGAAGGCAAAATTTTTAAGTACTTCGATAACGCATATGGTGTTTTCGCGCCTTCTGTTAAAAAGTATTCTTGCAACTTCATAAGTACTCGCTAAATTCAAGCTGATAACTAATACTGCTATTGTAGCAATTATACTATAAAAAATCTGTTGCTACTATAGTAAAGAATCGCAAATAGACTTTTGATTTTTTTCTTCTGCTAATAATTAGAGTTCCTGCTGGAGCAAGCCATGAAAGAAGAAATCAGGGAAAACAGATTACAAAATCTTTTGTTTCTTATCGAGCAATACAAAACAATTGCAAACCTTAATGTCGCGCTTGGAAGAAAACGTAAAGACGGAACGCTAAGTCAAATAAAAAACAAAGCAATAGTTCCTTCAACTGGAAAATCCCGCACGATGGGGACAGCTTTAGCAAGAGATATAGAGGCTCGCTTACGATTACCGTCTGGATGGATGGACAAGTTTCACAAAGAAATACAGCCTTTGCGTCCCGATTTAGAGAATATCCAGTCTCCAGTCATAACTCCATTAAACGAGAATAATACCGAGTCGATACCCTTGTACGAGATCGTCACTACTGAGTTTGAATCGCAATTGAATACTAGATTAAAAGGAGAAATTCAATTGACAAACTTTTTAGTAAATGCGATGAAGCAGTCTGAAAAAGCTGAGCTCGTCGGGTACTTAACTTCTGATAATGCAATGTATAAGACAATGCCTCGGAACTCGATAGCCATTGTTGACAGGGCGATTAATTCTTTCGCCGGAGATGGAGTCTACCTTATACAGACAAATGGAAAACCAAAATTCAGAAATATTTCTGAATTAATTGATGGGCGGCTTATTATTAAAAGCGACCTCTTAGAAGAGGTCGTGGACAATAAAGAGCAAATTGATTTTTTGGGGAAAGTAAAGATGCTTTGGGAATGTAAGCCTTTATAAAAAGACACCTCCACCTTGGCCACGTCCAACCTAACGTCTAAATAAAAGTTTTTGCTTCCTACATCCAACACGCTGTTTTGTAACTTTATTCATAATTAAAAATCTATTATCTAACGTAAGAGATTTTTTTTCGTTTAAAAATCTAGCCCTGTCAGCGATAGCTTCTAAATCCTGAACCTCACACTGATCTTTTTCCACCTTTAGTGAATTAGCGAGATTAATTAGTTCTGATGAATTGAGATTTGATATTTCAATCGTATGCAGCGAAGCGGCCTGCACATTGGATAGTAATAAAAACACAGATAGGGCTAAAACTCGATTCATATTTCTACTCCTTATTTTGACTAATTATAACAATTTATTGAAATAGTAGCAAAATTCCACTATTATTAATAGCAAAGATACTATAACTATGCCAACTGGAATTTAATTATGTTTAGGTCTGGATTGTCCTTCTCTTTGAAGGCTTACAGCATCACACCCGAGGAGTTCACGCAAGATTACATGCGCCTACCAGATGCTCAGTTAATTTGCCTTTTCAAACTAAGGCTTGGATACTCTCTGAAGGGCTCAGCATTAAGCGTTGACGATATAGAGGGCCTTTATCCGCAGTATACAAATGAGCAAAAGAGAACCTTAGAGAAAGTTCTCTCTAAATTCTTCATTCTTGAAAACGGCCTGTATGCTGATCAGCGAATAGAAAATATGCTCCTTGCTCAACAAGAAGCTGAAGAAAAATTTGAAGCCGCGATCGAACAGGAAGTTTTAAAACGTCTTGCTCGACGGAAAGCCGGATTAGCCAGCGCGGAGGCAAAAAAAATGCGTGCTGAGCAACAACCTTTCAACAAAACATCAACAGACGGGCAACAAAACATCAACAAATCGCCAACAAGCGAACAACAAAGCTTTAACAAACTTTCAACAAATAGACAACAAACTATCAACAAACTGCCAACAAACGAACAACAAAGGTCTAACAAAACGGCTACAAACACGCAACAAACTACCAACAAAGCGTTTGCAACTGATGAAGAAGAAACGCCCAACGCCTTTAATCACGGGCATTCTGAGGACTTAGCCGAAACCGCCGATGAAGGTGATGTCCCCTGCCCTCACCCTCGTACGCACACGCGCGCGTCGGAATCCGATTCTGATTCGGATAATTTTATTAATAAAAAAAATATAAAAAATAAATCGGTATCGGAATCCGTATCGGATAAACAAGTTGAACAACTTTTCGCGCAAGAAAATCGGGAATGTTCGGTAGATGAATTTCTATCGATTTTGAAGTATTTCGGTCTGGACGAAAAAAATCTGAAAGGCTGGATGAGACGAAAAGCGGAGAATCAGCAGGCGATTGACGATCTCGTTCGGGACTTTAAAAACTTTGATTTAGAAACTTTTCAGGCTGTTTTCTCTCGCTGTCAGGCAGCCAAGGACAAGGAAAACAAACCGCTCAGCTCAGCAATCGCCTTTGTTGTGAAATCTCTCCAGAGAGAATCTGCCGCACTGAGAAACCGAAGCAAACCCACAGCACCAAAGAAATTCGCCGAGCGCGATTATTACGCCGGCGTGGTCAAACTTCCGGACGGAACGCTTCGAGCCGCACCCAAACAAGGGCCGCAGCGTGATTACACGAAGGGCTTGATCCAACTGCCTGATGGAACCTGGAAGATCGATCCGAATTACAAAAAATGAGAATCGAGGTAGTCATGAACAACTTCACCCCAAGAGAAAAAATTGATGAAAGCCGCTACATAGCGAAGTGCTGTGAAAGGCATGGATGGTTTGCATCAATGCTTCGCAACGAAGGTCTAATCGGCGGGGGCATCGTTTTATCGGCTGAATGTCCTGTTTGCCGAGAAGAAAGCCGCATCCGGAAAATTTTCGGCGAGAGTCAAATTCCACTTCGTTTTGCTGAGAGGAGTTTTGAGAATTACGTAACCGCTTCGGGCAATCAGAAACTCGCGCTCGAATCCTGTCAAAGCTTTGCAGATAATTTCACCAATTCTCTGGCAGATGGGCGTGGACTTCTGTTGATCGGCACATGCGGGACAGGAAAAACTCATTTGGCGTGTGCCACTCTTTCTCAAGTCATTCGAGCCGGGCATTCCGGATTTTTCACCTCTGTGGACAAACTGTTGTGCAAAATCAAATCAACTTGGGCGGGAACAGGAACGACCCAGGAAGAAATGATTAGACAATTCACCGCAGTCGATCTGCTCGTTCTTGACGAAATCGGAGCTTACCGAAGTGCTTCCTCCAGGGATCGGGATTTACTTTTTGAGGTGATCAACAACCGATACGAGTCATTGCGTCCGACGATTTTTGTCTCAAACCTGAACCTCACAGGTGCAGATTCAATCGAGGAATATCTGGAAGAACGGTCGTTTGATCGTGTCTGTGAATCTTCTCAGATTGTTGTGTTCAATTGGCCGAGTTTTCGGAGGAAATCCCTGTGAACTCAAAAAATCTTAAAAAAATACCGGAACAAAACAACCGTCCCGGCATCGCACAACGCTATTGCTTAATCAAAAGCAAAAGCGCCGCTGCTCCAATGATCGCAAAGGAAATTGAGCCTTCAAAGTTGACAACAAAGTCAGCATTGACGGATAATTCCCTCAACACGATAAGGAGCAGAAGTAGTCGTGTTGTTTTGAGTGTTGGCACGACAAATCTCCTTATTAATCAGGGACTCTTCCCGCACCGGCAAGTGCGGGTTGAGTCCCGTGTTTTTCTTCCCTCCAGAAATTTAGAAGTTCTCATTTCTGGCGGGGCCTATGCTTCAGAAAGAAGCAATTCCAATAAAGAGATTGCGGGGAATTCTACCCGTCTTTTGCAAAGAAAAATGCCGGAACAAAACAACCGTCCCGGCATCGCACAACGCTATTGCTTAATCAAAAGCAATAGCGCCGCTGCTCCAATGATCGCAAAGGAAATTGAGCCTTCAAAGTTGACAACAAAGTCAGCATTGACGGATAATTCCCTCAACACGATAAGGAGCAGAAGTAGTCGTGTAGTTTCACGTGCTCGCACGACAAATCTCCTTATTAATCAGGGACTCTTTCCACACCGGCCAGTGTGGTTTGAGTCCCGTGTTTTTCTTCCCTCCAGAAATTTAGAAGTTCTCATTTCTGGCGGGGCCTATGCTTCAGAAAGAAGCAATTCCAATAAAGAGATTGCGGGAAATTCTACCTTCGGCTCGACTGTTATCAGCAGTTGGACCGTTGCCGTTTTACGGGGCCAAAATAAACACCCGTACCGCCTTTCATTCTTAAAAAGAAATCCCCGGCGAGAATCCTTTACCGGCAACGATCCAATCTGTTTTAAGCAAGCAAGGAAATCACTTGAAGATAGGCAGGTGCCGATTATTCTGCTCTGCGATTCTATCCGATTTCAGGAGGCGATATGTCTCGTTTAAACCTCGCTCACCATTGGGTAAAAATCGATTGGGCAAGGGTATCTGAAAATGATCTCAGTTCTTTGCCGCAGCCTTATGAACTTGTTTCAGTCGCCGTTAAATCCGACAGTGACGTCGGTTTCAAAACAACCAAAGGTTACTGGAATTGGACATTTTTTGATGATGTCTGCTTCACTATTGACTGCCTAACCCATAAAGGATTTTCCGAATATGCCTCGCGCAATGTGGTTGCGTGGGAGCCTCTTGAAACAACATCCACAGGAGAAAACGAATGATTGAAGTTGATCTCGAATCAAAATTTCATCCGCAGCTTTTAGAGATCATCCAAAGCGCTCTAAAGAATCACGCAGACCTGGACTCCATTCTGAGAGCCGCTTATGAGAGTCGCAATGCGAACGACATTGTTTTTGCGATCTCTGCCGAACAGAGTGTGACCAACAAACAATTAGCAATTGTCGCAGGCAGAGAACACCTTCGGGAGACACGCCAGTACGAGCCCGGAGTTTGGAACGATTGGCCGGACGTTATTCCACCTCGTCTGAACACAGAACCATTCATAGACGGAAAACCTCTGGAATGTGACTACTGGCTGCTTAGGTTGAAAAACGGTCGCTTTGTGACAGGAAAACTGACGAGTCAAAAAAATTGGATTCAAATTCCCGAGTTCATGATTCAGGCGTTTCGAGAGTTTTCTCCTCCCCCTAGTGAGCAATGGCTTGAAAGCCAAACGGAACCAGCTTCTGACGATTGGAACGCTTTTCCTCGATTCAAACCGGAAACTGAAGAAACATTCGAAGTTCTGCTGTCTGACGGCAGACAAAGAGCTGTTACTTGGCACAGCACTCATATCTGGACCTTTTATGCAAAAGAAATCGTTGCGTTTAAAAAAATCAAATAACTGTTCAATGTTCAAGGAGCAAAAATGAAAATCTTATCTGTAATCAATGAAAAAGGCGGTGTCGGTAAAACGTTTGTCACAACGCAGCTTGGGTATTTTTGTCGATACAAACTGGGAAATCGTGTTCTCGTGGTCGATCTGGATCAACAGAACAACACCGGAGAAATCCTGTCTCAATCGGGCCTATGCTCACTGAACCCCGCCTCCAGCGGTCAAATTTTGCGTGACGGTGAATCAATTTCAACTGATTCTGAATTCCTAGTGGTTCCAGGCGATGACACTCTGTTGGAGTTGGAAAGTCTCAATGAAGAAGCACGAGTTGCGATGAACCTTAACAACGCGCTTGAAACCGTTGCAGACAACTTTGATCTGTGCATTATCGACTGCCCGCCGAGCGCTGATGTGCGTCAGCTGGCGGCCCTTTCGGTGTCAACTAATTATTTAATCCCATTCCAGGCAAAAGCAGAAAGCATCAGTGGTGTTGACAAAACCATGACACGAGCCTCCATTATTTCTCAGGAGATCAACACTGAACTGGAGCTTGTCGGTTTGCTTCTCTCCATGGTCAAAATGCAGGGCATCCAGAAAGAAAATTTTGAACAAATTATGAAGAGCACGGGGAATCTTCTCCTAAAGAAATTCGACCCAAGAACGAAGGAAGAGAAGGATTTCTGCTTCATTCCAGAGCGCAGCGAGTTCACAGCCGCGCAGCAGTTTCACCGACCTGTTTTTTTCTCCGAAGGCGGGAAACCGAGAAAAGAAGCGGCGGAACTGGCAAGAGTATGGATTTCACTTGTTCACAAACTAGGCCTTCCGATTCATAAACCGTTACGAATTGGACAGAACCCGGAAACTAAAAAATTGTTTGAGATAAAGGGAGAAAATGAATGAATTTAGAAGCGTTAAAACGAAACAGTTCAAATTTCACTCACCGAGTAGTGAACTCAGAACTGACGATTCAGGAAATTGAACTCAAAAAAATCATTCCTGACCCAAACCAGCCGAGAAAGGAGTTCGATCCTGAGCAGCTGTCAGAGCTTGCAGAAAGCATCAAAGAGCACGGTTTGATTCAGCCGATCGTGCTCAGAAAAATCACCGCTGACCAATACGTCGTCATTGCCGGGGAACGGCGGTTAAGAGCAGTTTCGCTCAACGGCTCAAACACGATCAAAGCAATCGTTAAGAACAATACCGACGAAAAAGAACTTGGCTATTTGCAGGTAGCAGAAAACCTTAAACGAGCGGACCTGAACGTCAATGAATTAGCTGAATTTGTGTGCGGCAGAATCGAATTAGGCGAGTCCCAAACATATATTGCTAAAAACTTAGGGATAAGAAAAGAACAGATTTCAAAGTTGGCTGCTTGGGCAGAAATGCCTCCCTGTATTAGAGAAGCTGTAAGTTCTAAAAAAATTAACAGCATCCAGACGGCATATCTCCTATTTAAGAATTTTCTGACACATCCCGAGGAAACTCAGCAGTTCATTGAATCAAAGGAAACCATCACTCAATCGGACGCAAACAGCTTTGATCCAAGCCGCAAGCCGGCTGAGGAAGAGTCTCCTGTCGAAGAAATACAGGAGCAAAGGCAAGAAGAACAAGGAGCCATAGAAGAGTCTTCTCTGGAGACCGAAGAGACCACGAAAACAGAAACCGGGTCCGATACCGACATTGATTTTGAAGATGACTCTGAGACAGAGAGCAAGGTTGAAGCGGATCCTCAGGATGATAACAACGCTGATGATAGTTCTGAAGTTGGTTCTGACGACGAGGCTTTTAACGATGAAGAAAAGACCACAGAGACTGAACCGCTTGAGAATTTCGGGTCAGAAGAATTTTCAAACGATGTGGAAAAGGCCACAGATGATTTTTTGGAAGCAAATGAACCGAACTTGCTTTTCAAAAAACCCCTTATCCTTTGCTTGGTTGAGGGGCGCGAATGTGAACTTTTATATAAGAGGAAATCTTCTTTTGGAGTCTTCGTGAAATGGGACGACGGTGTTGAAGAAGAAATTCCTGCGGAAGATGTTCAAATCAACAGAATCATTGAAGCTTAATGATTTGGGCGGCAATTAGCCGCCCTTTTAAAACCGAAGAGTACGCATGAGAGAACGAAAAGAATCTGTTTCCTGTTGGGTGTCCCAAAAGGAAAAACTCCGACTGAAGGAGTTAGCCTTTTCAAAGGGAATGTCACTGAGTGCCTATGTCAAATTCGTTTTAGAGGGACCGCTTAAGGAGGATTGGAGTCCGAAGCTGACAGTTTTGGATGAAATCGAGGAGAAGACGCGTCCGATCAAAATCTGCACAACTGAAAGCGAAGCAGAGGCTTTGAAGAGAGTCTCTTTGCAGCGAGGCCAGAACGTTCAAACCGTTGTCATAGCAGCCATCAGAGAATTTTTGCTGAGCAAACCGCAGATTGATGAGAAGACAAAAAAGCAGATAGTTGACAGCACTTTGGCGATTAACAAAGTCGGAACAAATCTGAACCAAGTTGCCAGAGTTCTGAACGCTCAGAACAAAGGCGGTTCAATCACTTCCGAAGTAATCGAAACCGCCGTGAGCTCAGTCAACGGAGTAAACAGAAAGGTTCTCAATCACATGAAATTTATTGAAACCCTTCTGAAGGAACATTATTATCGATCCAAGATCGACGAGCGAGAAAAATCATGAAATACATCACTGGCATTCACGCATTGAATTTAAGGTGTAGTTTAGAGACTTGCGGAGACTGGCACCAACCGGGAATCCAGTGGAAAAACTTAACGATTAGAGAGTCGGAAGATTCGGTTTTCGGAGATTACGGCATTGAGGACAACAGCCTCGTGCCGGATCATCCGGGTACGCACAAGGTAGCAAACCACATTAGAGCATTACTCGATCTTGTCTCAGAAGGCAACTTTGGTTATGCCCAGGGCATGAACAAAGACTTCATTTGCAACGATATATACACTGAAGAAGTTTTTTCTAAATTACTGTTGCTGAAAAAATCTCATATATGGGAAAAAATTAAAGATTTCATAGGCAAAGAATATGGTGTTTCGTGGCTGAGGTTTTTAAAGGAGCATGAAAATGAATAATGAAACCGATAAATGGCAGTTACTTCACGGAAGGTTTATTCATAGTTTTCTTTTGCTTCTTAACAAGCAAACAGATCAATTTGTTTTAAAGGGAGGGACTGCTTTATCGATTTGCTATGGCTTGAATCGTTTTTCCGAAGACATCGATTTAGACGGCAGAAAGCAGGACATCAAAGAGATTGTCAGGCGTTTCTCCACACAGCACAACATTAAATTTAGAATCGCAAAAGATACGCCGACAGTGAAACGGTGTCTTATGGATTACGGGAATCCTCTGCACCCGTTAAAAATTGAAGTTTCCTACAGAAATAGAGACCTCGATATTAGCGAAGCGGCGAAGGACTGGACGAAAATTAACGGGATCAACGTTTACACAATCGATGCGCTTGCAAGAATGAAGGCAATGGCCTATCAAGGCCGTGACAAAATTCGTGATTTATATGACCTGTCGTTCATCTGCAATAACTATTACGAGAAGCTGTCTTATCCAACCAGAGCAACGATCCGAGACACATTATCCTATAAAGGGATAGAACAGTTTGATTACCTTGTGGCAACTCAGAACGATCCTTTAATCGACAAAGATAAATTAGCAGATGGTTTTCTGAAGATGCACGAAAAATTAGGACTTCTCATGGATCAGTTTCCAGAAAAGAAAAAACAAGATAATGAACGCTCCCGGTGAGGCAGAAAACGTATTTTTAACGTTGACCCAGCCGAACCTTAGCTTACGACTTGTGGCCAACGCAGCTTCTTTTATTCTCCGATTGTTTGTTTTGCGGCTGTTCTTTTCTTATCAAAATCCTTCAAATTTGCGACAGTTAAATATGCCTCCAGCTTCGCCACTCGTTCTGTCTCCAATTCCTTCACGAGAGTGTCAATAAACTCAAAATCAATTTTCCCATTGGCTGTTATTGGAAGTGTTACTTTGCTATTGATAAAGACTTCATTAACATGGCGCACCAAAACAGATAACAATTTAGGTTTCAGTTTATTTAGTACAGTAGTAAAAAAGAGAATGGATGACCTTGTCAGTTCAATTTTTGGAACGATATGTCTGACAAATTGCCCGGCATACCATGGTCTTTCACGATAAAAAAAATCCATTTGAAGCAGCCCTAAACTCCATCCTCCGGCTTTATTTATATTTGACTGGTTAACAAACCCTGTCTTTCTTAATATCCCTTGGTTATTGGAAGTACGGGTTACATAATCATACGCATCTCCATCGGTTAGCTCGTCTGAATCGAAACTTGTGGTTTTTTGTATATCAAACAAATCTCCTAATTTAAACTCGCTCCATTTAACATGTTCCAGTTTCATGTTAAGAGGGGTGAGTTTTCTCAAGGAATCATCCTCTCTGGCCTGATGCTTGAGTAGGGTAGAAACCTCCCAAGCTAAATAATCCGCGACGGTCTTTTTGAAATCTTCGAGAGTAGGTTTTGTGTCGATCGGGGCGGTTTGGTTCCAGTCAGCTCCGTTGGTAGGGTCGATGGTTCCCTCGTAGTATTCTTTCTTTGTCAGAAGCTTTAACTTGCTTTCTCCAAAGCGAACAAGCTGTACGACTTCTTCATATCTTTCTTTAGCATGATTGGTATCCCTAAGATTTACACTTGCCTTTTTACGGCTTGTTCGAGTGTACCCGTCATTTGAAAAATCAATAAACTTAACCTTATCATCAGGATGATGCGCTTCATTGACGCGGAAAACATAGACGTAAGTCTGGACGCTGGATTTGCCTATAAAAAGGTCATCGGGCATCTTAATGCTCGCCAGCAGTGTATGTTTTTCTAAAATTCTGCGATTGTAATCAGCCGCTTTCCCGGACCCTGCCGAACCCTGAATAATGATTGCAGCGTAACCTTTTGTCATCATTCCAAGAGCTTTCTCAACAAAAATCATTCCGTTTCCATCAGCAGAGTACGGAGGATTAAGAATAAAAGCAGTTGCCGGAAAGTCTTCTTGAGTTCTTCCAAAACCGTATTTGCCATCAAAATCATTTAATGAATCTTTATTGATGATGTTGGAGCTGCCGTCTCCCATAAGAATCATGTTCAAAATGGCAAGCATGTAGACACTCGGAAGAACTTCCAAACCAAGGAGCTGTTCAGCTTTGATTTGTGCCTCTTTTAGCGCCAGTTCTTTAGGTGATTTGATGTTGTTTTTGGCATCAATCAGCATCTCATTCATCGCTGCTACAAGAAGTCCGGCAGAGCCGGTAGCAAAATCCCAAACATAGGAATTTCTGTCAACCCTGGCTAATTTTGCCAAAAGTTTCGCAACATAAGAAGGAGTAAGAACAACGTCATTAAGCTTGTCCTGTGAGAAACCAAGCCAGCTGTACATTTCATTGAATAATTTGCCGGTAAAGTCAGTTGTCAAACCGATTTTGTAATAACGGCCCAGATCGTCAACAATCTTATTAAATACTCTTTTAAGCTGAGTTTCTCCGGCAGTCACTTTGTTCAGGTTGTCGCTAGTAAGCGTGTTCTGAAGGGTTCTGATGATGAGGTCTCTTTTACTGCTTGGTAAAGATTTCTCTTTCAGAAATGATCGAATCTTTCTAAGAATAATCTCCCCGTCAGTGTTTTCAGGTTCCTGAGAACACTTCAAATCATCTTTTTCAAGAGGTTTGACCTTGCCTGGAACTCCCAGAGTTGCAATGATAGATGAGGCAACAAGATAAACTCGGTCATCTTCACTCAACCCTTTTTCATTTTGGTAAATATCATTGTTTAACTTGGTCAAGCTGGCCTGAATTTCTTGTTCTTTTAGTTCCCTTAGTCGCTCGATTTGCTCGGGGCTTAAACTTAACTGTCTAATTTTTTCAATAAAATTATTGAAGTCGGGGGGGGGGTAAAAATGATAAGTCAGTATATTCACCGACTTTTTGTCCGACACCTAAATTTTTCTTTGAAACGTAATAAACCGAAATTTGATGCTGTAACTGTCCGAGTTCATCACGGAATCCGGTCATGCCGATGGCAATAACATCCGTATAGCTTGTGTGATGAAGCAGCGCATTCGCATAATGAACGGCCCCGTTGACAGCGTAAGATTTAATATTTTGGTAATTAGGTTCTCCTTTGCTTTTTGTGTTGTCAACGTTTCCGGCAGCATCAAGCTTCACTAGTTTGTCTTTATAACCCTTGTATTCGATAAGGATAGGCCAGTAGTTTAATTCCTTGTCTTGTAAAAGCAGTTTTGCGTCGGGCCGGTTACCTCCTTTTCCGCCGCTTTTTGACAAGTATTCATCTAAGGCCTTATCTATCTCGGAGTTAAGACTTTCTTGTTCCAGCTTGTAGTCAAGTCCATAAGATTTCAACCAACCGTTAGCTAGATCAGCAATATTAGGTTCAACAGATTTTGTTTTCATAAATTTCTTGACGGGGATTATTTAATGTTTTGCTGACAATATTAATCGAACCAAAGCGCAATGTGCACAGCTTCTCGCAGTGTGCGGTGTTGACCACAAGCCGTTAGGCGAAGCCCGGCTGTGGACAACACCGAGG
>NZ_WSRP01000001.1 GCF_009767915.1 Parasutterella muris | reverse complement strand
TGAAACGCCTCCACGCCGATGATAGTGAGTTGTATTTCTTGCGAAAGTAGGTAGTCTCCGGGCTCTCCATTCTTAAAGCCTCTTGCTGCGAACGCGGTGAGAGGTTTTATTTTGTCTGTAATGAGGGGTAATAATTTAATCTTCCGAAATTGTTTTTCTATTAATGACCCCGAGTCAAACAGTCGATTCTCTTCAATACGCTCTGTCGTTGGGGCCTTTTTGAGCGTGAATAACTATCCGGAGGTTTTCATCGGAGGAGAATACTCTATGACTAGCACAGAGCATCTCATATCTATTGATTCTAAGATTCAGGAACAAGATTTTCTTGGGTCCGGAGAGATACATCCGGTATTTGTCAAGAATAATCATGGAATTCACTACGTAATTTTCTATAAGAATCATTGGAACCATAATAAGTGCGAAAAGCTTTTTCAAAAACAGTCGGCAGACTTTTCGAGGACAATTCCATTGAATTCGGAAGGAAGTTTCTATCCGAATATCCGGAACTAAAGCAGTACAAAGCGAAACTCATCGGCAGAAAAGTCCTGCTCAGCAAAGACAAGGTATGCGAAGCTCAGCTTGTATTTCAGAAATCCGTACTAAGCGGACCTTCTGCTGCTGACAACGAAGACTATATCGGCTGCAGTGCGGCAGATTCTTATGTGCTGCATGAGATCGCTCAGCAAAATCATTTGGCAGCTGGTCTTGAGGCGATATTCGGCAAGGAAAGAGCCGCTCTTCTTCTTTCTCTTTCGATCTTTTTGGCTTCGAATCCTCAGTCGTCAGTCTTTGAGTTTAAATTTGGCAATTCTCAGGTTAGTGTGTCAGACCGATTGACCGCTGGGCGGCGTCTACAAGTGTTCTTTGAGCAAATCTCTGAGTCGGAGCTCACCGCCTTTCTGAGAAGTCGTCTTCATCACACAAAGCCTGAGTCAATTTATTGGTGTTTTCATACTAAGTCGGTGCTGTCCTACACAGAGCTGAATCGTCTGGCAGCTTCAGGCGGCTGCGGCGGACGCTTCGGATTGTCTCTGCTTAATTTGGTTGGCATGCATCGTTTCAGATGATTCCGGTGAACCTGTCTTCTACCGAGTTCTTGAAGATCATGTGAATGATCCTCTGGCAGCTGCGCAATTGCTTTCGACTGCTTCGGATTTGAGAACTTCTCATATTGACCTGGTTATAGACAGTGTTCTTACATCGCCTTCACAGCTTGATCGTCTATATGAACAGCATATAGGCTTTATATGCGGCTTTAACACCGATGAGAATATCTGTGAGAGCGCAGTAGACAGCTTAGCGCCTCAGCTCTCTTCCGACGGGCCTGACACGTTTCTTGCGGAATACGGAGTACAAGCAAAAACGTTAAAAACTTTCTGGCCGCATAGGGATAAGGAAACTCATAATCCAGAGAACGGTCCTCTTAATTTTCATGTTTATTTGGACCCGCTTCGTGCTGCCTGTGAAAAAGAAATACTGTTAAAAAGGCTAAGAGAGATAAAGGATAAGCTTGAGGAGAAAGTCGTCTTAAAAGACTCTGATAAAGGTTTGGTCAAGCGCTTCTTTATAAAAGATAAGCAAGGATGGCGCTATAGTCCGGAAAAATGGAAGGAAGAAGATCTTACCTTCGGCCTGCAGGTTCTAGCCTCTAACAAGGAGGTTTCAGATGGTAAAGCCCTCGACTTATATCTTCAGCCACTGCTGTCCAAAATAATTTGATTTTAAAACTTGCCATCTGGATTTATCAGGGTTTACGTCTGCCGGAGCCTAAATGGTGAAATCAACCCCCTCTCCAAGAAAATAGACAGCCCTGTGACGATTCCGGAGGACTCTCCCATTCCTGTATATCTGGCTTGTTAAGCCTATGTTCTAGCGATTTACAGGTCATAAGGTTTAACTTGAAGTATCTGGCTAATCTGCAAAACGTCCAGTTATACCTGGAACGGCGCCTCATTAGCTCCAGCAGAAGTATGGCAATGGCAGCTGTCCAAATCTGTGTCATAACTGCGTTCTCTGTTGTCCCTACGAACGATTTAATGACCAGATTCTGTTTTATGCGTTTAAAGAACAATTCAATTTGCCAACGGTCCTTATACAAGTCGGTAACTTCGGGAGCAGTTAACTCCTTGCTGTTGGTGAGGAACTCAAACCAACGATCGGTTTTTTCGCCATACCATTGGACCACTCTGAATCGCATATCTTCGCAATGCTTTCGTGCTTGAGTACCGGTAAAGCTCATCTCGTAGAGTCCCCATTTCTTATCAGGATCCTCTTGTATAAGACCTTTCCTTATAGGTGTATGTACAGCGTTATCTTTAAGGCGAGTTACAAAAGTTACGCCTTTTTCACTGAGCCTTTTAAACAGGCTGTAATCGTTGTAGCCTCGATCCATCACTACGATGGATCCCTTTGGAATATTTTCCAGAATGCTTTTTGCACCTTTAATGTCGCTTACTTTGGCCGGGGTCTCAGCAATGACCTCCGGTAAACATAGGTCGTTGTTCAAAAGCGTATGCAGCTTTATTCCGCCTTTTCTTCTGCGATGGTGCGCCCACTCAAACAAACGCAGACACAAGCTTATTGTCGTTGAATCCAGCGAATAAACGGGCTTTGTAAAATGTTCGCTAAGGCGCCCTTGGATTTCATGACGGAATTAATCCAGTAATACGTGATAGAAGTCCTCGTAAAGCTTGTAAGGACGATTCTGGTTAGCGTGGCTTAAAGTAGAGCGGCAGGCTGCTTTTGCTCCGATATGATTAAGTTTGCCTAGACTCGAAAAAAGACCGTCAGAAATTTCCCTGAGTGAGTCTGCCCCCGTCAGTTGGCAAAAAAGCATTGCAATAAATTGACTCCAACTTGAGAAGCCTTTGGATGCCTTGTCTGACTGATGCTTGTTGACTAAATGTTGAAATTCAAGTTTGCAACCCATTGACTGGACAAGATGCGCAAACATGGATATGGTTGCTCTTTGCATGCCGAATCCTTCGATTTTTTCTTGTTGGGAACTTTAAATTTATCGAAGATTCGGCATCTTTGAATCTAGACGTTCCGAAAAAATTTATTTTGGACAGTAGTGATCTTCAGCAGGAAGTTATTGAAAAAACTTTAATAACCTCAATGAAAAATGTTCCGACCGGTTCATGCTCAATGATGAAAGAGGGTTAGAAGGAAAAGTGTTTGTTTTATTCCTGAGTTTAATCCTCGTAATGAATCTGAAGAGGAGGCTGACGAGGGCCAGAAAATCAGAGAGATCGGACTCAGTATTAAAGTACTTGCCAGACGATACCTCTGAATTTATGAGGGTAGCTCGCGCATATCGAGCGATTGGAGGAGATCGCAGGTTAATGCAGGATAAATTCAGAGAAGCATTGAAATCTTTGCAAATCGACCTTCCTTAAGAACAACGGCGGGATGGGACTAAGAAATTTTGCGCACTTGCAAATTAGAAAAATTTTTGATGTTCCGGTAAATTGCAACGGCGAAGATGCTGCAGTTAATTCCGCAGACAATTAGTTCACGTCAGAGACGCTGTAGCTCAAGCGATTTGTTGAGGGGATAATCTGTTTCAGATAACAAAAAACCCCGCAACGCAATGATCTGCCTTGGGAGGTATCTGTTTTCTGCACCGAACATAATATTCGGGAGAAATGGCGCGCCAGGCAGGAGTCGAACCCACGACCACCTGGTTCGTAGCCAGGTACTCTATCCAGCTGAGCTACTGGCGCGCTGTTCGTTTAACAACGAGGTTTGAATTATACATAAAAAAATAATCTTTGCAAGTGGCTTCAATTTTTTTAAGTGCATCGCAGGGCGAGCGTTTGAAAAACCGTAAAATAATTATCTAACTCATTAAAAAGTCGGCAAAATCTGTTGACTTTTTTAAATATAAACGTATAATATATACGTTTATTAAATAAGACTGGGGGTTATCGATGAAGGCTGACGATTCGATCCTTGCGCTCATTCCCAAAGGATGCAGAGTTAATTGGAATGAAAAACAAAAACGGTTTTATGTCTTCAAATCTTCTTACTACTACAGCAAAGAAGCAAAACGTTCCAAAGAAAAAAGAGTGCAAGTAGGTACCGTCGTTGATGGAGTTTTTACCTACGCGAAAAGTTACCTGATGAGTCAAGAGCTCAAATCGTTGAAACGCGAGGCCGCGGAAACAAAAACAACTGTAGTAGAAAAGCCCCGTAAACTTGTTGATTCCGAAATAACAGACCTTCGTCAGAAGGGCAAGGTACAGTACCCTCTTGCCTATGTTTATTTGGCTGCTCTACTTTGCTCACTTTCCGGCCAGACCAATTGTGTTCAAATCGCAGACTATTGGAAAAATAACCGTCCTGCCCTCGAGTCAATCTTTGAAGACTTCCCAAAACAAGATATTTCTTATGACACGGTTCGCCGCCTTCTAATGCTTATTGATCCGGATCAGTTCCAAAGCTTCTATAGCAAACTGGTTAAGCCGCTCTTGCATAAATTTACCTCTAGGGTTGTTGCGGTTGACGGGCAGGCAGTTCGGGCCTCAAAAAACTCGACACAAAAGAACGGCAAGTACATTCTTACTTTCTACGATACGGATAATGGAATAGCTCTTGGACAAAAACTAATCGGAGAAAAACATAACGAAATAACCTACGCCGCCGACATGGTTGAAGGATTAGATTTAAGAGGCAGCATTGTCACGGCCGATGCTCTTCATACTCAAGAGAAATTTGCGGCAAAGCTGATTGAACAAGGTGCCGATTACTGCTTGGCCGTTAAACAGAACCAAAAAACTCTTTATTACGATATCCAGTTGTGCTTTGTCGATAGATTGGAAACTCGGACTTTAGAGATCGAGAAGATTGAACTGGGACACGGCCGAATAGAGACTCGTCGTATCTCGGTTTCACCGGGTAATACCCTAAAGGCAGATCATTTAAAGAAATGGATCGGCTTAGATGAAGGAACCATAATCAAGGCTACGACGGAGATTGTTGACAAAACAACCGGTCAAATTAGTTCCTTAGACAGGTATTTCATCTGTTCATTAAATTGGTTCAATACACACATTGCCGAACAATGCGCGAGGTCTGTACGGCGTCACTGGGGTATTGAAAATGATTTGCACTATGTCTTAGATGTAGATTTCTTTCAAGACAGAACTCAATGCAAGAACGCAAATTACCTACAAAATCGCACTCTTCTCCATAAATGGGCGCTAGGAGTAATTAGGCAGACGCAGAAAGAGGAAGAAAACAACACGGGTAAAACAGCAAAGAGTGTTAAGCGGTACATGGCACAATTCAATGCTCCCAGTATCGCTCTCGACGCTTTAACCAGGATTATTGGATAAAAGTTTCATGCGTACGCCCTGAGTGCATTGAAAAATCTCTCACCGATCTAAGCATTTCAAGCGCCTGCTGAGAGGAATCAGACTATGATTTTGAAAACGGAGGAATTTATGGACAACAACATCTTATTTGGACGTACAGGTGCTGACGAAGGCTTCAAGGACGAAATCCTTCTGACAAACATGTCAAACCGTCACGGCTGCATCACCGGCGCAACAGGTACCGGTAAAACCGTTTCTCTTCAGGTGCTGGCTGAAGCATTCTCCAAGAAGGGCGTTCCGGTGTTCCTTGCCGATATCAAAGGCGATCTTTCTGGTATTGCCAGAGAGGCAGTCATTTCGGATAAGCTGCGGCAGCGGCTGGAAAAGCGCCATTTGGATGTACCCGTACCGGTCGCCTGCCCTGTAACCTTTTGGGATGTCTTCGGTGAGCAGGGCTTTCCGGTGCGAGCGACGATCAGCGATATGGGGCCCTTGCTCTTATCTCGTCTGCTGGGACTTAACGATACTCAGGAGGGCGTTTTAAACGCCGTATTTGCGATTGCTGACGACAACGGACTCCTTCTGCTGGACCTAAAAGATCTGCGCTCTATGCTTCAGTTCGTCGGGGAGAATGCGGCTCAGTTCAAAACCAAGTACGGCAATATCTCCGCCGCATCAATAGGAGCGATTCAAAGAGGCCTCCTGACTTTTGAAAAGCAGGGCGCTGATAAGTTCTTCGGCGAACCGATGCTTGATATCCACGACTTAATGCAGACAGTGGACGGTAAAGGAGTTGTGAATATTCTGGCAGCAGATAAGCTGATGCAATCTCCGAAGCTTTATGCAACATTCCTTTTGTGGATCTTAAGCGAACTTTACGAAAACCTGCCCGAGGTCGGAGATCTGGATAAACCGAAGTTGGTATTTTTCTTTGACGAAGCGCACATGCTCTTTAATGATGCGCCTCAGGTGCTGACCGATAAGGTTGAACAGGTTGTTCGCCTGGTGCGTTCTAAGGGTGTAGGCGTCTTTTTTGTGACGCAGAGCCCTGCAGATATCCCCGAGAAGATCCTTGGTCAGTTGGGCAACCGTGTTCAGCATGCGCTGCGCGCATTTACACCTAGAGATCAAAAAGCGGTGAAAGCTGTTGCGGAAACAATGAGGCCTAATCCAAATATCAACATTGCTCAGGCAATTCAGGAGTTGGGTGTGGGAGAAGCTTTGGTAAGCTTTTTGGATGCTTCCGGCACACCGGGAATTACTCAGAGAGTTTGGGTAAATGCACCGGGAAGCCAGATCGGACCGATCACGCCGGAAGAACGAAAGGCTTTTATGGATACATCCATTGTGAAAGGGGTCTACGAGAACGCTGTTGATAGAGAAAGCGCGTTTGAAATATTAAGGGATCGAGGAACTCAGGCAGCTTCTGCGGGCAGTACGGCGGCCTCGCCGACAAACGGAACCGGCGCTCCTGACAGCGCAGAAGGAAACGGTGTGACCGATGTCCTGCTCGGTAAGATGAAAGACATACTTCTTGGCTCAACCGGCCCCCGCGGAGGCCATAGAGAAGGAATACTTGAGAAGGTAGTTCGCCAAAGCGGTGAACGGATGCTTAGAGGTATTCTTGGTTCACTTTTGAAAAAGTAAGTCGCAAAACCGATGCACAGGCGGCCTTAAATAGGCCGCTTAACTTTTATCCGTTTGAAAAGGACAGAGCCGAAGAGAGACGCTTCGGCTTGAGCCCGGAAGGACTTCCGGGCCGCGGATTGGATTCTGTAGATACAAAAAAAGCAAGCATTAGGCTCGCAAAAAATTGGAGCGGGAGACGAGTCTCGAACTCGCGACCTCAACCTTGGCAAGGTTGCGCTCTACCAACTGAGCTACTCCCGCATTCATCGCTGATCAACAACGAAGACCGAATTGTACACTAATTTTTTGTTTTTGTGGAGCGGGAGACGAGTCTCGAACTCGCGACCTCAACCTTGGCAAGGTTGCGCTCTACCAACTGAGCTACTCCCGCATTCATCGCTGATCAACAACGAAGACCGAATTGTACACTAATTTTTTGTTTTTGTGGAGCGGGAGACGAGTCTCGAACTCGCGACCTCAACCTTGGCAAGGTTGCGCTCTACCAACTGAGCTACTCCCGCATTCACTGGAGGCGCGAAGCGGAGTCGAACCGCTCTAAACGGATTTGCAATCCGCTGCATAGCCGCTTTGCTATCGCGCCAACAAAAATTATTGGAGCGGGAGACGAGTCTCGAACTCGCGACCTCAACCTTGGCAAGGTTGCGCTCTACCAACTGAGCTACTCCCGCGACAGGAGTTGAACTATACAGGTGGATTTCTATGTTGTCAAACGACACCCGCAAATTTTTTTGAATTTGCAGAAAAAGGAAGTAAAAGAATGTAGCAGACACTGCGAATCGCCCGAGTAATTAGGCAATATCTCACTTGTTTTGAGTGTATTTGTAATGAATATCAATCCAAAGTTATAAATCACTTCAAGTTAGTCTGAAAATTATATGGGAAAACATTAAGTTATATTCCATTTATTGTCTTTAAGAATTACTGCATAACAGAGAATTTTTTGCAATAATCTGAATATAGAGATGGAGTTTTAAAAATACTATGGCACTGAAGGTCTTTAATTTCGCCTGCGTTAACGGCCATACATTCGAAGCAATGGTCGGTAGTGAAGAAGACTTTGAAAAGCAGAAAAAGGCCGGCTTGTTTACCTGTCCTGTCTGCGGGTCTTCAGAGGTGAAGCGCGCCCTCTCTGCGCCGCACGTGAAAACTCAGGCCGCCGATGAAGTGAAAAACAGTGAGTCGTTGGATAGTCTCAGCGATCTTTTTAAGGCCATTCACAAAATCTTGGACGACAGCGAATATGTCGGAGATAAATTTGCTGACGAAGCGCTTGCTATTAAAAGAGGAGAGGCCGAGGAAAGAGTGATTTCTGGTACGGCCTCTCAGGAAGAAGTGGAGCAATTGAGAGAAGAGGGCGTTGACGTGCTTCAGGTTCCCGTCGTGCCCAAAAATAAAGTTAACTGATGTCTTGAAGTTGCTCGGATAAATCGAGCCATTTGGCTTCAAGTTCATCAATCTCGGCAGAAAGCTCTCCGTGCTTTTTCAGACAGACTGCAACTTCATCTTGGTTGCCCTGATAGAAATCTGTGTCCGCAAGCTTTGCATCAAGAGTTTTCTTTTCTGCAGAAAGCTTTTCGAGCTTCTTCTCAACTTTTTCAAGCTCTTTTTTAATGGGTCTGGACAGAGCCGCGATTCTTTGCCTTTCCTGCGCGTCGTTTCTGCGCTGTTCTTTACGGCTGACTACAGCTTTCTCTTCCGGTTTGCCGGCGTTCTTCTTCTCCTGTTTGTCACGCAGAACAAATTCCGCATAGTCATCCAGGTCGCCATGGAACTCCGTCAGCGCCCCGTCATGAACCAGCCACAGCTCGTCGCAGCAGGCGCGAAGCAAATGGCGGTCATGTGAAACCAAAAGCACAGCTCCGCCGTAGGAAGAGAGCGCTTCAGTGAGCGCGTCTCTCGTCGCCATGTCCAGGTGGTTTGTCGGTTCGTCAAAAACCAAAAGGTTCGGCTTTGACCAAGACAAAAGCGCAAGAGAAAGACGCGCTTTCTCGCCTCCGGACATCGGGCCGACCAGGGCCGTTGCCATCTCACCGGAAAACTTGAAGCCTCCGAGATAATCACGAAGCTCTTGTTCTCGTGTATTGGGCGGAGCGACGCGAGCTAAATGCTGAAGCGCGGTTTCATCATCCCGAAGATCGTCAAGCTGATGCTGCGCGAAATAGCCGATGATGAGGCCGTTGCCGTAGCGAATTTCACCGGAGAGCGGCTTGAGCGCGCCGATGAGCGTTTTAATGAGGGTTGATTTACCCGCACCGTTGACACCTAAGACTCCGATGCGAGCGCCTGCTGAAATCACACACTTAACGTTCGTCAGAATCTTTTTGTCGGGATATCCGCAGTCAAGCTCCTCTGCGTGAATCAGGTGCTGAGGAATCTTCTCCGGTTCACGAAAATGAAAGGACCACTGGTAGGTGGAATGAAGAGGAGCGACCTTCTTCAGTTTTTCAAGCATCTTGATGCGGGACTGAGCCTGCTTGGCTTTGGTCGCTTTGTAGCGGAATCGATCAATGTAGGCCTGCAGGTGAGAAGCCGTGGCTTCATAAGCCTTTGCCGCAGCTTGCTGAAGCTTGATTTTTTCAGCTCTTGCGAGCTCATACTGACTGAAATTTCCGGAATAACGATTGATGGTTCCGTCTTCAATAGCCCAGATTGTTCTGGAAACACTGTCAAGAAACTCTCGGTCATGCGAAATCACAATGACTGTCGAATGAATGTGCTTCAGAAAGTTCTCCAGCCAAATGACGGAATCGATATCCAAATGGTTGGTCGGTTCGTCAAGAAGCAGCAAATCCGAGGGTTTCATCAGCGCTCGAGCTAATGCCAGTCGGTTGCGCCATCCGCCCGAAAATTCGGAGACCTTTCTTTGGGAGTCAGACGGCTTAAAACCAAGACCGCAGAGAATCTCTTCGGCTTCAGCAACGACCGCGCCTTCATTAATTTCCGCAAGCTGAGAAAGTGCGGTCGCATAAGCGATGTCATCAGAAGACTCTTCCGCCTTCTTCAGAGCCGCTTTGGCTTCCATCAGCGGCTGATGACCTCCCAGGACAAACTGCAGAGCCTGAGAGTCAGTTTCTAAAATGCGCTGAGCGACATGACTGATTCGAATGGGAGCTGGCGCGAGGATGTCACCGTCCTCGGGCGAGAGCTCTGAGAGGATAGCGGCAAACAGCGTCGATTTTCCGGAGCCGTTTGGACCGACCAAACCGACTCTTTCTCCGTCGGAAGCCGTTAAATTAACACCTTTGTAAAGGACTCTGACTCCGCGAGTCAGAGATAAATTCTGTAGTTTCAGCATTACGGAACTTGTTCTTTTTTAATGAGAAAGACTTGTTCGTCTCCTCCCGATGTTTTGATCCATTGCACGGGAAGATCAGGGAAGCGGGCTTTAAAGAAGTCCGAATTGTCCCCAAGCTCAATAATGAGGACGCCATTATCGCAGAGGTGCTCTTTGGCCTGATCCATGATCTTTTGGATGACATCCATTCCGTCTTCTCCCGCTTCAAGCGCAAGCGCGGGCTCGTGACAGTATTCGGCCGGCAGACTTTCCATCGCGCTCTGTGTCACATAGGGCGGGTTGGAAATAATGAGATCGTATTTGGCTCCCTGCAGCCCGCTGAATACATCGCTTTGCATCGGGAAGACGCGGTTTTCCAATCCATACTCTTCAATATTGATCTGAGCGACCTCCAAGGCGTCCGGGCTAATGTCTGCGGCGTCAACTTCGGCATTGGGAAAAAGATCGGCAAGCATGATGGCAAGACATCCGGAGCCGGTGCACAGATCCAAAACATGCTTGACATTGAGCGGATCTTCCACAATTCCTTCAAATCGATCTTCGATCATTTCGGCGATAAAGCTCCGTGGAATCAATACGCGTTCATCCACGTAGAACCGGTAGCCGACTAACCACCATTCGTGGACAATGTAAGCGGTAGGCTCCAAATCATCACATCTTCTGGAGATGTTGTTCAGAAGCATCTCGCGCTCATTGCTCGTCAGAGAAGCGTCTAAAAACTTCTGTTCATACTCCAGCGGAATATGCAGCGAACGCAGCACAAGAAAAGACGCTTCCTGAATGGGATCGTCATATCCGTGACTGAATGTGGCCTCAGACTCGAAAAGGCGGGTCGACGCATAGCGAATGAAATCGCGTATGGTGGTCAGCGAAGATGTTTTATCACTCATGAGTTTGGTCCAAAAATATATTTCTCAGTGTTTGATAGTAAATTTCCGCTAAATCGGAAATTTGAGAAAGTTCGACACGTTCGTCAATTTTATGGATTCTGTCGTTCGTGGGACCGAATTCAACTATATCCGGGCACCAATTTTTCACAAAACGTCCGTCGCTGGTTCCGCCGGAAGTCGACAGCACCGGCTCAATACCGGTAACGGCGGTAATCGCTTTAGAGAGTCTGCTGGTCAGGAATGTGCCCTGAGCAAAAAACGGTTCCGCGCTTTCCTGCCACGCGACGGAATAGTCAAGACCAAGTCCGCGGCAGATGGATTCGATCTTTTCTTCTAAAGATTTGGCCGTGTGCGCAGGGTTGTAGCGAATGTTAAACGTGATTTCGCAGACGGGCGGGACCACGTTGACCGCTCCCGTGCCCGCGTGAATGTTGCTGATTTGGAACGACGTCGGAGGGAAAGGTCCGAAGCCTTCATCCCAAACTTCTGAAGAAAGACGGCTGATGAGCGGACCGACCATATGAATCGGATTTTTAACTTTTTCCGGATAGGCGACATGCCCTTGGATACCCTTCAGGATCAGTTTTCCGTTGAGAGAGCCTCTTCGACCGTTTTTTATGGTGTCTCCGAGTTTTACCGAGCAGCTCGGCTCTCCCACGATGCAGCACATCGGTGCTTCTTCCGTCTTCATCAGCGCTTCAAGCGCGAATTTGGTTCCGTCACGCCCGTCACCTTCCTCGTCCGAGGTGATTAGAAAGGAGATGCTTCCGTTAAAGTTCGGATACTCTAGGACAAAGCGGCAGGCGGCAGCAGTAAATGCGGCGTCCGATGTTTTCATATCCTGCGCGCCGCGGCCGTACAGATATCCTTCGGATTCCGTCGGCTCAAAGGGCGGGAATTTCCAAGGGGCGCTTCCTGCAGGAACGACATCGACATGACCGCAAAACAAAATGGACGGCTGAGAAGCGCCGATTTTGGCCCAAAGGTTTTTCGTTTCGCCTCGGTTGATTTCTCGGCATTGGAAACCGGCATCCGTGAGCGCTTTTGTGAGAATGTCCAGGCAGCCGGCGTCAGACGGCGTGACCGAGGGGCATTGAATCAGAGATTTGGTTAAGGAGATGGCGTCGTAAGACATAAGTGTGCAGGTAAGCGAAAAGGCAGCCGAAGCTGCCTTTCGTTAATGAAAATTATGAACGCAGCAGTTCGTTGATGCTGGTCTTGGAGCGTGTCTTTTCGTCAACGCGTTTGACGATCACGGCGCAGTTCAGGTTGTACTTGCCGTCTTTAGAGGGAAGACTTCCCGGGACGACAACAGAGCCTGAGGGAACTCTGCCGCGGAAGATTTCACCGGTGGTGCGGTCGTAAATCTTCGTGCTTTGTCCGATGAAAACACCCATTGAAATAACAGAGTTGGCTTCCACGACGACGCCTTCAACAATTTCGCTGCGCGCGCCGATAAAGCAGTTGTCCTCAATGATGGTAGGACCGGCCTGAAGCGGCTCGAGAACGCCGCCGATGCCGACACCGCCGGAGAGGTGGCAGTTCTTGCCGACCTGAGCGCAGGAGCCTACGGTCGACCAGGTGTCAACCATGGTGTTTTCGCCGATGTGCGCGCCGATGTTGACAAAACTCGGCATCAGAACGACACCCGGTGCAATATAGGAGCCCTGGCGGACAACAGCTCCCGGAACACAGCGGATACCGGTTTTTGCCCAGTCGTCCGCGCTGAAGTCTTGGAAGCGAAGCGGGACCTTGTCGTAGAAACTCATGTCTCCTGCACGCATAATGCGGTTCGGATTAATTCTGAAACTGAGAAGAACCGCTTTTTTGATCCACTGATGAGTAACCCATTCGCCGTCGATTTTTTCGGCGACGCGGAGTTCTCCGGATTCAAGCTTGCGGATGACTTCATCGACCGAGTTGGTCACCTCGGGCGGAAGGTGCTCCGGCTTGAGTTCAAAAGCGTTTTCAATCATTTGCTGCAGCGCTAACATTTATCTTTCCTTTATTTAGGGTTAAATTCTGAAATTCTCCTTGCGGCTTCCTTAACCTCGGGAACAGTTGCGACAAGGGCGATACGGATGTAGCCGCGCCCCGGATTCAGGCCGCCGCAGTCCCGACTGAGGAAACTTCCGGGCAGAACCGTAATCGCCTTTTCTTCGTAGAGGCGTTTGGCGTACTCCTGATCATCGATCGGAGTTTTAGCCCAGAGATAAAAACTTGCATCCGGCATAGAAATTCCGAGTGTCTTAGACATCAGCGGAACCGCTGCCGCGAATTTTTCTTTATAAAGCCGTCTGCTTTCACGCACATGTTCTTCATCGTTCCATGCGGCAATGCTTGCCTGCTGAATCGGACCGCTCATTGCGCATCCGTGATAAGTGCGGTAAAGAAGGTAGGGTTTGATCAGAGCTGCGTCTCCGGCGACAAATCCCGTACGCATGCCCGGAATATTGGATCGTTTGGAGAGGCTCGAGAAGACAATCAGGCGCTCGAAATTATCGCGGCCAAGCAGCTTGGCAGCTTCAAGCGCACCCAGAGGCGGCTTTTCTTCATCAAAATAAATTTCGGAATAGCATTCATCGCTTCCGATCACAAAGCCGTATTTGTCGGAATAGCTGAAGAGTTTCTTCCAATCTTCTAAATTCAAAACCTTTCCGGTCGGATTGCTCGGACTGCAGACAAAAACCAGCTGAGTATTGCGAAGAACTTCTTCCGGGACTGAGTCAAGGTCCATCGCGAAGTTATTCTCAGCGGTCTGAGGACAGTAGTAAGGCGTTGCGCCGGCCATCAGAGACGCACCTTCATAAATCTGGTAGAAGGGGCAGGGGAGAATAACAAACGGACTTTTAGTGCGGTCGATATAGGCCTGTGTAAAAGAAAACAAGGCTTCGCGCGAACCGTTGGTCGGAAGAATCTGCGTCAGCGGGTCGGTCTTTACGCCATAGCGGCGGAAAATCCAATCAGAGATTGCAGTTCTGAGTTCAAGCGCGCCGGTCGTGGCGGGATACTTCTCAAAAAGCTTGGAACTGTCGAAAAGAGCCCGGATTACAGCTTCCGGCGCGGCGTGCTTAGGCTCGCCGATAGAAAGGGAAATATGTTCAATGCCGTCAGGCAGCTTCGAATCGGAGAGGAGCGCTCTAAGACGTGTAAAGGGATAAGGTTTTGTAAGCGATAGATCTGGATTCATTATTTTGTATTCCGAAATCAAACTTGATTTTTGATTTTATCAGCACGATTCCCAAAACACTCTTCCGTACACCATAAAAACCTGTGAATACAGGACGGATAGAAAAAAAGCCCGACTTGTGCCGAGCTTTTTTGAACTTCCTCACAGATTAGCCGCGGGTCGGATCGTTGGTTTCGAATTCAGGCAGTTCCACCGGAGCGACAGGTACCCAGCCCTCTTTGCGGTGTTCAACGACAACGGTTGTATAAATGCCGCCGCGGACCCACCATTTTGCTTTCAGACGCATGTAGCGCGGCTTCAGAGCCTCGACGAGATCGTCCAGAATTTTGTTGGTGATGGCTTCATGGAAGGCGCCTTCCTGACGATAGCTCCACATATAGAGCTTGAGCGCCTTCAGTTCAACGTTTTTCTGATCAGGAATGTAGTCAAGAAGCAGAGTCGCGAAATCGGGCTGACCGGTAAGGGGGCAAAGCGAAGTGAATTCCGGGATTTCAATGTGGATCAGGTAGTCGCGATTGGGCTGCGGGTTTGGGAAAGTTTCCAAATTTTTAGTGGGTCTTGTAGACATTTACGAATATTTACCTAAAAAATAATGATATTTTCTGTCAAAAAGACGGAATGATTCTTGAAGGTCAAAAATGTTATCACAGTGCGATGGCCGGCAAACCCGTATCGGGATATTGCAATATCTTGTAAAGAAACAGTTTTCTTCATTAAGGATCAACCTCAATAGGCCTTTGGCAATAAGACTGTAAAATATCGAATTCAGCGCTAAGTTTTACCGAGGCTTTTGGGGTTTTAAACAATGATAAGTACAGTGGGTATGGTTGTCACAATTGTGATAATCATCGCAGCCGCAATCGGCGGGGTCTGGTATTGGACCAAGATTAAAGAGGATAAATCCTCGGAGCCGCCTAAAGATAATAGGCATGCAGAGATTCAGGAGCCGATTCTTCGAAATGATGACGCTTTGCCGAAACCCATCAGTCATATAAAGATTCCTTCAGAGGAGCCTAAAGAAGAGGATGCTCCGGCGGCCGAGCCTCCTCTTGAAACAGCAGAAGAAGAGAAGAAAGAGGAATCGGAAGTTTCTGAGCTGCCGGCTGAGCAGTCCGAGCCCTCCGATAACTATCTGGAGCAGCCGCAGCCGGAAGAATTAAGTGAATCGGGCCTTTTCAAACATGATCCGTTCTTAATGGAACTGGTGCGAATTAATTTCCGTAAACCTGTTACGGGCAGCCAGCTGACGCCTTTTGTCCGCAGCGCGCTTGATGAAATCGCTCCGCACGGTCTTCTTCGTGTGCTCGCACTTGAAAGCAACAGCCAGCGCTGGTTCAAACCCGACGCGATCGGTATGTTTGAAGCAGTCGCTTTTTACGTACAGCTTGCTTCAAGTCACGCTTCCTTTAATGATGTGTCTCTGAATCAGCTGAACGGCCAGATTTTCCAAAGAATGGAAATGCATTTGGACGGCAGCTGCGAAATTCAGGATGTGCAGGAGCTGGTGAACCGCACCCAGTATCTGAACGCGCTGATCAAGCAGTTCGGCGTGCAGATTACGCTGCTGCTTCGTCCGATTGAAAAGGTTTCTATTGATACCTTTGAGAGAGAGGCCACGCTTCTTGGGTTCAAGCGCCGCAGCTCCAAGCACTACGAAAAGATCGGAGAGTTGGTAACGGACAAAGAAGGCCGACGTCTCGGCAACCGAAAGGGGACGATCGAGATTCGCTGGATTGATGACAGCAACATCACGATTTCTCTGAATGTTCCGCTGATTGCGCCCGAGAAGGATCCGCTGCGCCTCTTTATGACGGCAGTGAACGCCTTCGCGGCAGTCTTCGATGCAGAAATTGTCGGCTCTAACGGTAAAGTTATCGACGGCGCGACGATTTCCCTTCTGAAGCAGGAACTCGATCGTTTCTATAAGGAAATGCGTGCCAAAGATGTTGAGCCGGGCAGCCTGAGAGCGCACCGTCTCTTGGATTAGAGTCGGCTCATAATTACTCATTTAATTTTTATCAGAGCCTTCAATCGGTGTAAATTGAAGGCTCTTTTTTATTCTGACCGCTAGGAGACGC
This sequence comes from Parasutterella muris, assembly GCF_009767915.1. Classification (GTDB taxonomy): domain Bacteria; phylum Pseudomonadota; class Gammaproteobacteria; order Burkholderiales; family Burkholderiaceae_F; genus Parasutterella; species Parasutterella muris. The sequence goes on along the minus strand of NZ_WSRP01000001.1, from coordinate 112,426 downwards.
AATGTCGGAGACCGAGAATTTAGACCAAGTCAGGCAGCGAATGGAACAGCTCGCCGATGAGCTGGAAAAGCATAACAAGGCTTACTACGTTGACAATAATCCGACGATTTCCGATGAGCTTTACGACTCGATGTTTCAGGAACTTTCGCGTCTGGAAGCTCAGTATCCGCAGTTCAAAAGTCTTTTTTCTCCAACCCAGAGGGTGGGTGCTGCCGTACAGAGCGAACTCTCCAAAGTCCGTCACGCCGTGCCGATGCTTTCCATCTATACGGAGACTGACTATACGGCTGAAGGCGCCTATAACTTTGAAGCGCGTGTGCGCAGAGAGCTTGGGCTGCCCGAGGATGTATCGATTGAGTACGATACAGAGCTGAAATTTGACGGTTTGGCGATTAACCTCCGATATGAAGACGGTATTTTGGTTCAGGCGGCAACGCGCGGGGACGGTTATACGGGCGAAGATGTGACCGCCAACGTCAAAACGATCCGTACGATTCCGCTTAGGGCTGAGGGACTTCCGAAGGTTTTTGAGGTCCGCGGTGAGGTCATCATGCATAAAGCGGTTTTTGAGCGTCTGAATGAAGAACAGAAGGCGCTCGGCCTAAAACTTTTCGCCAATCCCCGTAACGCGGCTGCGGGCAGTCTGCGTCAGCTCGATCCGGCGCTGACCGCGAAAAGAAGCCTGAATTTCTATGCGTACGGTTTTGGCGAAGTCTCTGAAATGCCGGTGTCCTCTCAGTCGGAACTGTTGGCCTACCTCAAAGGAAAAGATTTCCCGGTCGCTCCTGAGCACGGTCTGGCGCACAATCCGGAAGAGCTTCAGGCTTTCCATTCGCGTGTCGCGGAAATTCGTCAGGATCTTCCTTTTGACATCGACGGCGTGGTTTACAAAGTCAACAGTTTTGACCGTCAGAAGCAGCTTGGATTTGTGTCCCGCGAACCCCGCTGGGCATGTGCGCATAAGTATCCGCCGGAAGAAGTACAGACGCAGGTGCTCGATATTACGGTCCAGGTGGGAAGAACCGGAAAACTGACTCCGGTCGCTCGGCTGAAGCCGGTGTTTGTCGGCGGCGTTACCGTCAGCAACGTATCCCTCAACAACGAAGAGTTTTTGGAAAAGCTGGGTGTCAAAATCGGAGACACCGTCGTCGTCCATCGTGCCGGCGATGTGATCCCGGAAGTGGTGCGAGTGATTCCCGAACTTCGGCCGGCGGATGCGAAAGATTTTGTGATGCCGGAGATTTGTCCGGTCTGCGGTTCTCATGCCTATAAAGAAGAAGGCGAGAAGGATCGCCACTGCAGCGGAGGTCTCTTCTGCAAAGCTCAGCGTGTACAGGCTATTCTGCATTTTGTCAGCCGTGCGGCGATGGGCATTGACGGAATTGGAGAGAAACTCGCAGAACAGCTCATCCACGCTGATTTGGTGAAAACCGTTGCGGACATCTACAAACTGAAGAAAGAAAACCTGCTCGGCCTCGAGCGCATGGGCGAAAAATCCGCGGAAAAGCTTCTTGCCTCTATTGAAGCGTCCAAACATACGACTTTAGAGCGGTTTATTTACGCGCTTGGCGTTCCGGAAGTGGGAGAGGCGACCGCACGGACGCTGGCGTCGCATTTTGGCGCGCTGAAGAAGATTGAGGAAGCATCGCTTGAGCAGCTGATGGGAGTCGAAGACATTGGTCCGGCGGTTGCCGAATGCATTCTGCATTTCTTTGCCGAACCGGTGAATCTGGAAGTTATCGGCGCACTGATTGAAGACGGCGTAACGTGGGAAGAAAACCAGGGGACTAAGGACGAGGATCTTCCGTTTAAAGGGATGACTTTTGTTTTAACAGGCTCTCTGCCTACACTCTCTCGTGATAAGGCGAGCGACTTAATCCGAAAATTCGGCGGCAAAGTCAGCGGCTCCGTATCGAAGAAAACCGCTTATGTTCTCGCAGGTGAGGCGGCCGGTAGTAAACTTGCTAAAGCGCAGGAGCTTGGTATTAATATCATTTCTGAAGAAGATTTGTTTAAATTAATCAATCGGGGGGACAACACGGATGTCTAATGTTTACGCTTTGATCGGAGGCAGCAGACTCGATCACCTCAGCCGGCTCGAAGGCCGCATGATCGACAGGATCGATACTCCGTACGGCAAAGAACCGGTGGAGCTGACTCGCGGTCAGATTGACGGCCTGGAAGTGGTGTTCCTTTCTCGGCACGGCGTCAAAGAGAAAAAGCCGCCTCATATGATCAATTACCGAGCCAATATCTGGGCGCTTTCGACATTTAAGCCCAAGGCGATTATCGCGCTGGCTTCGGTGGGAGCCGTGCTGGTTGAAGATGAAATCGGCACTGTCGCGATTCCGGATCAGATCATCGACTACACTTGGGGCCGTGAGACCTCGTACAACACCGGCAAAGAGTCTGTCATCAATTTCATTGATTTCACATATCCGTTTGATATGGATCTTCGCGATGAAATTGTGCGTATGGCCGACATCATGAATTTACCGATTGTTGACGGCGGTACCTATGCGGTGACACAGGGTCCGAGATTGGAAACCGCGGCAGAAATCGATCGCATCGATCGTGACGGCGGCCATTATGTCGGTATGACGCTGATGCCCGAAGCATGTCTCGCTAAAGAACTGAATCTGCCCTATGCCGCTATTTGTCAGGTAGTAAATCCGGCTGCCGGCAGAGGGGCTTCCGCTAATTCTGTTGAGATTGCTTCGAATGACGAAGAACTCAATAAAGTGACCGATCAGTGCGTAGATTTAGCGATCAAGACCTTTGTAGAGCTCAATCGCTAGACTTCGAGTACCTCTAAAATCGCGGTTTCAAGTTCTCCGCAGAATGCGGGATCCTGAAGCCGCGGACTTTCTATTAAGAAAATATCTTCAACTCTTTCGCCGAGCGTGGCGATACGCGCGGTCAGCAGGTTCAATTTAAACCGAACAAACACGGTCGCAACGGATGCGAGAAGCCCAAGCCTGTCGGTTGCTACGACAGACAGCAGGTAGATGCGTTCGGAGGCATCGGGACGAAGTGTGACGCTCGGCGTGATCGGGAACTGTCTGGATTGTCTGGAAAGACGCCCCTGGACAGGCGGCTGAAGTTTTTCGCCGCTGTCGATGAGGCGCGCGAGTTTTACTTCGAACTCTTTGAGCGTTGCTCCGAAAGTCGGATCCGATTCATCGTCCGTAACAATGAATGAGTCGACGACTCTGCCGTCTTTGCCGGTGTGAATTCTCGCCTCCAGAACCGACAGGTTCGTTCTCTGCAGGGCAGAGACAATCTGAGCGAACAGTTCCGGCCGGTCCTTTGTAAAAACCAGAATTTCGTGGGCGTGTTCCAAACCGCGCAGAGGACGTGCAGCGACAAAGGAATGCTCGGACTCAAGGTGCGGAAGCAGCGTCTTGGCATGCCAGACGATATTGCGCACTGAATGCTTCATAAAATAGGCGACGTCAAAATTATCCCAAAACGCATTGATTCGTTCGGTGTCCTGCGCCGAGAATTTGCAGAGCGCAAGCGCATCCTGACGGCGGCGTGCGACCAGCATGCCGCGGGTCATCTTCCTGCCTTTAAGAATTTTGGCGGTTGATAAGAATAAATCCTGAAGCAGCTGAGCCTTCCACGCGTTCCATATCTTATGGGAGGTCGCACGAATATCACAGACAGTGATGAGGTAGAGGCCGACCAGACGGTCCAAATTTCCTACTTTCCGAGCAAATGCCTCGACAACCTCCGGATCGGAAATATCCTGTTTCTGAGCAACCTGACTCATGGTCAGATGTTCTCGCACCATAAACTCGATGTACTCGGCATCATCGCTTTTAAGGTTTAGACGCCGGCAGAGATCCCTAACAATCTCCGCGCCGATTTTGCTGTGGTCTCCGCCTCGGCCTTTGCCGATGTCATGATAAAGAAGCGCAAGTACCAGTCGCCAATTATCCTTCAGCGATACCATCAGCTCCGTACACATGGGCAGTTCATGCGCATTTTCACTGTGAGTGAAATTTCTGAGGTAGCGGATCGCGAGCAGCGTGTGCTGATCTACGGTGTAGGCGTGGAAAAGATCGTGCTGCATCTGACCGACTATTTTCTTGAAATCCGGCAGCAGCCTTCCAAGCACACCCCAGTGATTCATCTCATTGAGCGCATGCCAGACGCCGCGGCGGCCCTGAATGATTTTTAGAAATGCCTGCAGGTTTTTCGGATCCTCACTCCAGGATTCATCCATCAGCATGTGTGCGCCAAAGAGCGCTCGGTAAAGACGTGATGATTTACGGGCGATCTCAGGATGCCGCTCCTGAATCATAAAGGCCTGAAGAATTCGCGTGCGTGATTCCTCGAACGCATTGTCCGAAGCGATGTCGAGGACTTCTCCGCGGACAGTAAAACCGTCGATCAGATCAAGGGGCGGGCCGCTGTCAGTGACAAAACGCTCTTTGACCGCTTGAAGAATAATACTGTTGAGTTGCCCGGTGGTTTTGGCGTTGACATAAAAACGCTGCATCAGGATTTCGCTGGCTCGACGGCCGGGGACGCCGCTTAGTCCTAGTTTTTTGGCTAACGGCTCCTGGATCTCAAATACCAGTCGGTCTTCGTGCCGGCTCGTGAGCAGGTGCATGTGTATTCTCAGTCGGTACAAGTTAACGCGCACCATTTCCAAGAGGTCGCATTCACGCCTCGTGATTAGGCCGGAGCGGTGTACTTCGTCAAAAGTCGCGCCGAATTTTGCAGCACGAAGTACCCAGATGAGAATATTCAGATCTCTGAGGCCGCCGGGAGATTCCTTGATATTGGGTTCAAGCGTGTACGAACTCTCGTGGTATTTAAGATGACGGTGTTCCTGCTCAATAAATTTAGCTCGGTAGAAGGATTTGAAATCCAGACTCTTCTCAAGTTCGGAGGTATAGCGTTTAAAGAGTTCCGAATCGCCCGCGATTAACCGGGATTCCAACATCGCGGTTTGGGCCGTGATATCTAACCGTGCCTGTTCGATGCACTCATCGAGTTTGCGAACTGAGTAACCGACGGTCAGTCCGAGCGACCAAAGCTCTCCGATAACGGCACCGACAGAGTTAAGTTCGGAATCCAGCACGTCATCCGGGAGTAAAAAGAGAAGGTCAAGATCCGAGTAGGGAAAGAGCTGCTCTCTTCCGAAGCCGCCGATTGCGACGACCGAGATTCTGGAAGAGAGCTCCTTAAGTTTCAGAATTTCGCGGACCGCTTCATCTGCCGCCCGCGAATGTTCGAGAAGATATTTATCGGCATCATTCGTCTCTGCGAAATCATTAGCCAGCTGCTGTCGAGTCTTTTTGAAGTTGTTGATGATTTCACTGATCTGCATATGCCGAAATTGTTTCGTTACTTGGTTTTAACCCAGGAGGGGACTGCGGGGCTGCCTTCGGATACGGTGAGGACTTCCCAACCGGTATCAGTGACCAGCACGGTATGCTCCCACTGCGCGGAAAGACTTTTATCCTTGGTCACGGCGGTCCAGCCGTTGGAGAGGATGGTGAGCTCTTTGCGCCCGGCGTTGATCATCGGTTCGATCGTAAAAATCATACCGGGCTTCATTTCCGCTCCGGCACCCATTTTGCCGTAATGAAGAACCGGAGGCTCCTCATGGAATCCGACGCCGACACCGTGGCCGGTGAATTCTTCGACAACGCTGCAGCCCTGAGCGTGCGCAAATTTCTGAATAGCGTAGCCGATATCGCCGAAGTGTGCGCCGGGTTTGACCATTTCAATGCCTTTCCACATCGCATCGTAGGTGACAGCAATCAGATGGTTGGCGGCGATGGAGCATTTTCCGACGCAGAACATACGGCTTGTGTCACCGTAATAACCGTTTTTAATAACCGTGACGTCAATATTAAGGATGTCTCCCTTTTTGAGAACCTTGGGTCCCGGGATGCCGTGGCAGACCTGATGGTTGACCGAGATGCAGGTTGCTTTAGGGTAAGGGATGCTGTGGTCCGGGTCATATCCGAGGCATGCGGATTTATCCTTCAGCACATCTTCGGTGTAGCGGAGCATCAAATCATCAAGATATTCGGTTGTTACTCCGGGTTTGACAAACGGAGTGATGTAGTCCAGAACCATTGAAGCGTCTTTGCAGGCTTCGCGGATTCCCGCGATTTGTTCCGGCGTCTTTATAAGAATTTCTCTTTTAGCCATTTAAATTCAGTTCTCTCTATTTATAGAAACACAGATGCGCGTTATTTTAGTTGATCTCAATATCGAATTAATGTGCCGCTCGGCACTATGGGCGTTGAATTTTTATTGAGACGCCAGCGCGCATCGGTTTGTAATTTATTGTTCGTTCTGCATAATTTTTTTCTTTTCGTGCTAGAATCCCGCGGTCTTCGAAATATTCGAAAGACGAATTATTTTTTATTAGCGCAGCCTCGCAAACAGGGTTCCGGTCGGAATAGGTGAGGCTGTTGGAATTAAACCCTTAAGGAATTACAAATATGTCATCTCTGAGCATGCGTGAACTGCTCGAAGCTGGTGCACATTTCGGTCACCAGACTCGTTTTTGGAACCCCAAGATGTCCCAGTACATTTTCGGTTCCCGCAACAAGATTCACATCATCAACCTTGAAAAGACCGTCGCCAAATTCGACGAAGCCGCCAAGTTCCTGACAAACCTGGCTGCTCAGAAAGGCACGATCCTCTTCGTTGGTACAAAGCGCACATCTCGTGACGCCATCGTAGCTGAAGCCACACGCTGCGGTATGCCTTACGTTGATCAGCGCTGGCTCGGCGGCATGCTGACAAACTTCAAGACTGTTAAAGTTTCCCTGAAGAAGCTCAGAGAAATGGAACAGCTCGTTGCTGACGGCGGCCTCGAGAAAATGACAAAGAAAGAAGCGCTTGATTTCACACGCGAACTCGAGAAGCTGAACAAGGCCATGGGCGGCATCAAAGACATGAACGGTCTGCCTGACGCTCTGGTTGTTGTTGACGTCGGCTACCACAAGATCGCTATTCAGGAAGCCAACAAGCTTGGAATCCCTGTTGTCGGTATCGTCGATACAAACCACAATCCGGCCGGTGTTGACTACGTCATCCCGGGCAATGACGACAGCGCTCGCGCTGTTGCTCTGTACACCAAGGGTTTCGCTGATGCGATCCTTGCTGGCAAGAACAAGAATCTTGACGAAACTGTCAAGGCTGCTAAGGCCGATGACTTTGTTGAAGAAACCGTCGTCGAAGAAAAGGCTGAGTAATTTAGCCCCTTCACATAGGTAGTCTTGAGAGGGGCGTTTTCGCCCCTTTCTTTTAATCCGATTTTTTACTTTTTAAGGAAAATACAATGGCTGTTGTAACTGCCGCTATGGTCAAAGAACTTCGTGTTAAAACCGACGCTCCGATGATGGAGTGCAAGAAGGCTTTGACAGAAGCTGACGGTGATCTTGCAAAAGCAGAAGAAATTCTGCGCGTCAAGCTTGGCAACAAAGCAACTAAAGCTGCCAGCCGTATTACTGCTGACGGTGTTGTTGCGATCTACATTGATGAAAACGGTAAGAACGGCGCTATCGTCGAGCTGAACTCTGAAACCGACTTCGTTGCGAAGAACGCAGATTTCATCGCTTTCGCCGATGAAATCGCCAAACTCGTTGCTGATCACAAGCCGGCTGATCTTGAAGCTCTCGGTCAGCTTAAGATTGGCGACACCACTGTCGAAGAAAAGCGTAAGGCGCTTATCGGCAAGATCGGTGAAAACATCACTGTTCGCCGCTTCCAGATCCTTGAAGGCAAGGGCAAGCTCTCTACATACATCCACGGCGGCTCCAAGATCGGCGTTATCGTTGACGTTATCGGTGGTACCGATGAAGTTGCTCATGACGTCGCGATGCACATCGCCGCTTCCAAGCCGAAAGCTCTTGATCAGTCCGGTATTCCCGCTGAACTGATCGAAAGAGAACGCCGCGTTGCGATTGAAAAAGCTCACGAAGCCAACAAACCTGAGAACATGATCGAACGTATCGCTGAAGGCTCCGTTCAGAAGTTCCTCAAAGAAGTTACGCTTCTTTCTCAGCCGTTCGTTAAAGACGACAAGCAGACAGTTGGTCAGCTTCTGAAGTCCAACAATGCTACAGTATCTTCATTTGCCCTCTTTGTAGTTGGCGAAGGTATGGAAAAACGCTCCAACGACTTCGCGGCTGAAGTTGCTGCTCAGGTCGCTGCTGCGCGCGTTTAATTTCTCTTAATTCGGAGCAAAAGATGAGTGAGACTGGACAAACAAAGACAAAACGGATTCTTCTTAAATTATCCGGCGAAGCCCTGATGGGCGACAAAGCCTTCGGTATTAACCGCGACACGCTGAAAAGCATCGTCGGTGAGATATCTGAAGTTGTGAAATTGGGTGTCCAGCTTGCCATCGTAGTCGGCGGCGGCAATATCTTCCGCGGTGTTGCGCTTGGTTCAACCGGTATGGACCGTGCCACCGGCGACTATATGGGTATGCTCGCCACCTGCATGAACGCTATGGCGCTTCAGGATGCGCTGCGCAACAGCGGCATTGAAGCCCGCGTTCAGTGCGCTCTTGATATTGATCAGGTTGCTGAGCCGTATATTCGCGGAAAAGCCCTGAGTCATCTAAAGAAGGGCCGTGTTGTGATCTTTGCCGCTGGTACCGGCAATCCGTTCTTTACAACGGATACCGCCGCAGCGCTTCGTAGCGCTGAAATCGGCGCCGATATGGTGCTGAAGGCCACACAGGTTGACGGAGTTTATTCTGCGGATCCGAAAAAAGATCCGGACGCTAAGCTCTATAAGTCCATTTCTTTTGATGAAGCGATTCAGAAGAAACTGAAGATTCTTGACGCGACCGCGTTTACGCTGTGCCGCGATCAGGGCATGCCGATCCGCGTCTTCAATCTGCACAAACCGGGCGCGCTCAAACGCGTTGTGCTCGGAGAAGACGAGGGCACGCTCGTTCATCTCTAAGCTCCGAGAGAATTGAACCATGGGCCGGGAATTTCCCGGCTTTTTTCATGCATTAAAAAGCCCGGACAGGCCGGGCGGTATAAAGGATGAATACAGAGGAAGTGTTATTTGCTTTCTTTGTGTTCTTTCTTCTCTTCTTTCATTTTGTTTTCGGCTTGGATCTTTTCGCGAAGTTCATCGCTTTTTTGTTCCTGATCCTTAAGAATGCCGTTGAACATTTTTTCGATTTTTGCCATGTCTTTCTCCTCTAACATCGACGTTTCAGAATAGCTCAGAGGCTAAAGTGCGCAGGCTCCTGCCGCTCGAATCGAGCAGAAAGAGCGGCGGGAAAAGACTTGCGTCAAATGGTAACTTTTCATAGGGCTTGCGGCTGTCATCCGTGTGGAAAACCATGATAAACTCAGAGGATTAAGACTTTACGAAGACCGCATCCGCTTGACAGCGGAATTGATTTACCAGCAAGAAATTAGACAGGTTACTGATATATGACAACAAAAGAGATTTTTTCACAGACTGAACATCACATGAAGCGTTCCATTGAGACGCTTAAAGACTCTTTTATGAAGATTCGTACAGGACGCGCTCATACCGGCCTGCTCGAACATATCACTGTTGATTACTACGGCTCACCGACCCCCATCAGCCAGGTTGCCCAGCTTGGTCTTGCCGATGCGCGTACGATCACCGTTCAGCCGTGGGAAAAGAAAATGGTTGCTGTTGTTGAAAAAGCGATCCGCAATTCCGACCTCGGTCTGAATCCCGCTACATCCGGCGATGTTATCCGTGTTCCGATGCCTCCTCTGACTGAAGAGCGCCGTCGTGATCTTACAAAAGTCGTCCGCGGTGAAGCCGAAGACTGCAAGGTTGCTGTCCGCAATCTGCGTCGCGACGCCAATACCAAGGTCGCCGCTCTTCTGAAAGAGAAAGAGATCACTGAAGACGATGAGCGCCGCTCTAATACGGAAATCCAGAAACTCACCGATAAGTACATCGGAGAGATCGATAAGCTTTCCGCAGAGAAAGAAAAAGAAATTATGACCGTTTAGTACGGTTCGCACCCTATGCCGGGTAGTAATACAAACGAAAAGCCATGTGCTCGGGTGCCCCGGCACGTGGCTATTGTTATGGACGGCAACGGAAGATGGGCAAAAAAGCGTATGCTTCCGCGTCTTGTCGGACATCAAAAAGGGGTAGAGAGCGTTCGTCGTGTGCTGCAGGGCGCCGCGAAAGCCGGTGTCTGTCATCTTTCTCTGTTTGCCTTTTCCAGTGAGAATTGGAACCGACCGAAAGAGGAAGTGCAGGGCTTGATGAAGCTCTTTCTTTCGTCTTTGCGCAAGGAAATTGAATCGCTGCATAAATCCGGCGTTCGGATCCGATTTATCGGAGATTTGAGCGCTTTTTCCGCAGAACTGCGCAGAGAAATAGACGAAGCGGAGCGCAAAACTGAGAACAATAAAGCGATTACGCTGAATCTCTGTATTAATTACGGCGGCCGCTGGGAGATTTTAGAGGCGGCAAGAAAGATCAGGGACAGCGGCGCAGAGTTTACACAAGAGCAGCTGAGCGCAAATCTGCCAATGGCAGAGTCCGGTGATGTGGATCTTTTTATCCGCACCAGCGGAGAGATTCGGATCAGCAATTTTATGCTCTGGCAGCTTGCCTATAGTGAACTTTATTTCACAGACATCCTGTGGCCGGATTTTGGTGAAAAAGAATTTTCCGATGCTTTAGCTTGGTATGCAGGCAGAGAGAGACGTTTTGGCCAAACATCGGAACAAATTAAAGAATCGTCTCGAAAGGAATAGACGTATGCTTCTGCAAAGAGTCATTACAGCGGTTGTTTTGCTGATTATCGTGATCGGAGCCCTTCTTATTTCTCCGCTTGCGTTTACCGCTGTTGCCGCCGTCGCGATCGGATGCTGTTTTTGGGAGTGGCTGCGCCTGTGCCGCTGGAACTCCGCGCTTGCCGGAGTCTGCGGGGCATTAGCCGCTTGTTTCTTCTTTTATATTGAATATGCTTCTCCGGCCTTTCTTCAGGGGCTGCAGAGCGGTACTGGCCTGATGGTCATCACCTGTGCGGCGACGGTTCTTTGGGCTGTTATTACTTTGCTTGTCTTCACACGCAGAACAACGGGCTGGCAGGTAAAACCGATTTTCGGTTCAGTTCTGGCCTGGGTTATTCTGCCTGCGGCATGGTTCTCTCTGATGTACCTGTTCCGTTCAAAGGGACCGATCTACATGCTTTCGGTTTTAGCTATTGTGTGGGTTGCCGACATCGTGGCTTATTTCGGCGGCCGCGCAATGGGCGGACCGAAGATGGCTCAGGGGATCAGTCCGAAAAAGACTTGGTCGGGCGCGCTGACGGCGTTTGTCTGCGTGATTGCGCTTTCGTATGTCCTTTATTGGGCTCAGCCTTCTTTCCCGCTCTGGAGCAATTCGATTATTTCGGGCCTGGATATTTGGGCCTCCGACTTGGTGCTCTTTATTGCGGTTCTTTTTTCCATTGCCGGAGATTTGTTTGAGAGCGCGCTCAAGAGATCCGTCGGAATTAAGGACTCAAGCAATCTTCTGCCCGGTCACGGCGGCTTTTACGATCGCCTGGACGCCCAGATGAGCGTTCTGCCGTATTCTGTTTTTGTTCTTCTGTTTCTTCAAGGCTTCTAATCTGCGACCATGCAAAACGTAGCGATTCTCGGAGCGACGGGCTCCATTGGAAAAAGCACGCTGGGTGTGCTTGAGCTCTATCCTGACAAATTCCGTCTGTATGCGGTCACCGCGCACTCCCGCGTAAAAGAGCTCGCAGAGATTGCCAAGCGGTTTAATGTTTCTTTGGCGGTGACTTCGGATCCGTCGAAATTAGAAGCGCTGAAGGAAGCCCTGGCGGCGATCGGCTGCAATGCACGGGCTGAAGCAGGCGCCGAGGCGGTTGCTCGTCTAGCGGCCTCGCCGGAAGTTGATATTGTCGTAGGTGCCATTGTCGGCGCAGCTGGCATCGTTTCTACATTCCGCGCGGCGGAAGCCGGCAAGAAGCTTTTGCTGGCCAATAAGGAGAGTGTGGTCTGCGGCGGCAAACTTCTCATGGACACCGTTAAGCGGTGCGGTGCGACGCTGATGCCGGTGGACAGTGAACACAACGCGATCTTCCAGTGTCTTGTGGGCGAAACCGAACGTTCGCGTGAAAAAGCACGCATTATTCTGACCGCTTCAGGCGGTCCTTTCCGAACCAGAAAAGACCTTTCCGACGTGACGATCGAAGAGGCGACGCATCATCCGAATTGGTCGATGGGACGCAAAATTACGGTGGATTCCGCCACGCTGATGAATAAGGGGCTGGAAGTCATTGAAGCGCGCTGGCTGTTTGACTTTCTGCCTGAACGCATTGACGTGGTGGTTCATCCGCAGAGCATCATTCACTCAATGGTTGAATACGAGGACGGCGTTGTGATCGCTCAGATGGGCGCGCCGGATATGAAAAATACGATTGCTTACTCTTTAGCGTATCCGGATCGATTTACGGCAGGAGTGACCCCGTTAAAATTTTCTCAGATAAAAACATTGACTTTTGAAGACCCGGATTTAAATCGTTTCCCTCAGCTCGGCTATGCCTATGAAGCGCTTAAGATGGGCGGTTCGGCCAGTATTGTGCTTAATGCCGCCAATGAGATCGGTGTTGAGGCGTTTCTTGAGGGACGTATCGGCTTTACGGATATTGCCGTTTTGTGCCGCTCCATGATGTATGGTTTCCAGCCGCCGGCTCCGACAACTCTGGAGGAAATTCTTGAGACGGACAGACAGGCAAGAGAGCTGGCTCGGGCGTGGGCAGACGGATATTCCGAACATCGGAGAGATAAGAATTGACATTGATGACGACAGTAATCGCTTTTATTGTCACCATCGGAGTTTTGATCACTTTTCATGAGGCGGGCCACTATTTAGCGGCACGCCTTTGCGGTGTCAAAATTTTGAAATTTTCGATTGGTTTTGGCAAACCGCTTTTCTCATGGAAAAGAAAAAATGACCCGGACGGGACTGAGTGGTCCGTAGCGGCGCTTCCGCTCGGCGGATATGTCCGTATGCTTGACGAGCGGGATCCGGCCTGCCTGCCGATAAAACCGGAGGACGCGGACCGTACGTTCGGTTCCAAGTCGGTTTGGCAGAGATTTTTCATTGTGGCCGCAGGCCCGGCTGCGAATCTGATTTTAGCGGTACTGCTTTTTGCCGCAGTGTTTATGGTCGGCAGCGTACAGCCGCTTCCTGTAACTGCGGAACCTCCCGCCGGAACGCCGGCGGCCGAGATTGGTCTTCATCGCGGAGATCAGATCGTGAGGGTGGACGGTTCAGCCGTAAAGAGTTTTGCCGATCTTCGTTTCGAGCTGATTAACAAATTCGGCAAAGAAGTTCCTATTGAAGTGCATTCACCCAACGGAGCGGAGTTTGAGCGCACGCTGGATTTGAGAAATGTCGGTTTTGACTCTCTCAGCCAGGATGACGATCCGCTGACCCGTATCGGTCTGTCTTTGCAAGTCAGCCGTCCCATTATTACCGGATTTGTCGGAGATTCCGCTGCCAAAGAAGGCGGCCTGGAAGTTGGTGACGAAGTCATCAGCATTAATGGCAAAGCAGTTCCAATGCCCGCTGACCTGGTCGAAGCGGTTAAAAAGTCGCCCGGCATGCCGTTGGAATTTATCGTTGATCGCCAAGGGAAAGAGTTTAAATTCCGCGTAACACCTTCAGCACATCTTGAAGCCGACGGAGAAGAAGCCGGACGCATCGGGGCTTCCATTGGCGTGGATTACCCGAAAACAAAAGTTGCATACGGTTTTTTTGAAAGTTTGCTTCAAGGCGTACGTAAGACATGGGAGACGGCCTCAGTTTCTCTGAAAATGATCGGATTGATGTTTACCGGAGATGTTTCGGTAAAAAACATTTCCGGTCCGGTTTCTATCGCCGATTATGCCGGACAGTCCGTCCAGCTGGGCTTTATCCCGTTTTTATCCTTCCTTGCCGTCATCTCGGTAAGTTTAGGAATATTGAACTTACTACCGATTCCTATGTTGGACGGGGGCCATCTCCTGTATTATTCTCTCGAAATGATTAGAGGCAAGCCTGTATCCGAATCTTTTCAAAGTGCAGCCCAAAAAGTTGGGATTGCTGCTTTGTTAGGTTTGACTGTGCTCGCTCTTTTTAATGATTTGACGAGGCTTTTTTCATAGTTTTAAGAGAGCCGATTTTTATTAAGAATTTATGCCTTATCCTAAGAAAATTACGTTAGCCTGTCTGGGCGCGCTTATGGCAGCTCAAGTGTGGGCCCAAGGACATGTGATCAAAGACATTCGTCTTGAGGGTATTTCCAGAACAGAAGCCGGCACCGTCTTTTCGCATCTTCCTATTCGAGTTGGCGACACCTACACAGCTGAGCTCGGTGCCATGTCCTTGAGATCGCTTTATGCCTCCGGTATGTTCCAGGATGTTCAGCTTGATATGGACGGCAACGTTTTAGTGGTCCGTGTTCAGGAACGCCCGACGGTCGCAAACATCCATACCACCGGTATTGCGGAGTTCGATTCAAAAGGTGTTGAAAAATCGCTTAGATCGGTCGGACTTTCCGAAGGTTCTGTTTTTGACAGAGCGGTTTTGGATAGGGCTGTTCAGGAATTAAGAAGACAGTATTTGACCCGCGGAAGATATTCCGCGGAGGTCAAAACAACGGTGACTCCGGTTGAGCGCAACCGTGTACGCGTCAATATTGACGTTGATGAAGGAACGACTTCCAAGATTCAGCAGATTCGATTCGTCGGCAACAAGGTTTATTCCGAAGGTGACCTTCGCGACGAGATGCAGCTTGGTACGCCGAACTGGTTCTCCTGGTACACAAAACGCGATCAGTATTCAAGAGAAAAGCTGGAAGCTGACTTGGAAGCCATCCGTGCGCTTTACAACAACAACGGTTATCTGGATTTCAAGATTGACTCCACTCAGGTTTCCATCAGCCCGGACAAGTCCGGTATTTACGTCACCATTAACGTTGACGAAGGCAAGCGCTACAAGATTAAAGGCATTCGTCTGACCGGCGACATGCTCGGTCTGGAACCTGAGTTTGAAGAGCTGGTTGATATTAAACCGGGCAGCGTTTACAACGCTTCGGCCATTAATGCTCTGGGCAAAAAGTTCACCGATAAGCTTTCGACGGTTGGTTACGCCTTTGCAAGAGCCGTTCCGTCTCCGGTTGTCGATCCGGAAAATGACGACGAAGTCACGATTGTTTATACGATTGACCCGGGCAGACGCGTCTACGTTCGCAACGTGCTGATTTCCGGCAACACTCGCACGCAGGACGAAGTCATTCGCCGCGAAGTTCGTCAGTATGAAGCCAGCTGGTTTGACAGCGATAAAGTCGCGGTTTCGCGAGACCGTATCGACCGTCTCGGCTTCTTCGAAACCGTGACAGCTGAGCCGACTCCGGTAGCCGGTTCTCCTGACGAAGTGGATTTGAACGTGCATGTTAAAGAACGTCCGACCGGCAACATTTCCGTCGGTGCGGGCTACTCTACTTCCGAGGGTATTATTCTTTCGGGCGGATTCTCGCAGAACAATATTTTCGGTACCGGCAACTCTCTTTCTCTTGAAGTCAATACTTCCAAGAGCTCCAGAACCTATGCCGCAAACTTTACGCAGCCGTACATTACGACTTCCGGCATCAGCCAGTCGTTTGAAATTTACGACCGCCGCTTAGACCTGGATGAGTTGGAAATTACCGACGACGTTAAGTACGAAACTTACGGTGCCGGTGTGACATACGGTATTCCGATCACTGAGAACGATCAGATTTTCCTTGGCGGAAAATTTGAAATGACGGACGTGACGCTTGGAGCCAATGCGCCTCAGCGTTACCGTGAGTATGTTCATGACTTCGGTGACAAGCCGAAATCGGTCGCGCTGACATTGGGCTGGTCCAGAGACAGCCGAGACAATATTCTTGCTCCGACCAGAGGTCGTTATCAGCGCTTGTTCGGTGAAGTGTCCATGCCGGTTCTTGACCTGAGATACTACCGTGCAACGTATCAGTTCCAGCAGTTTGTGCCAATTACGAAGTCGATTACATTCGCGTTTAACACCGAGCTTGGCTACGGTGACGGCTATAACGGCAAAGAGTATCCGTTCTTCAAGAACTTCTACGGCGGCGGTATCGGTTCTGTCCGCGGCTACGAAACTTCATCTTTAGGTCCTCGTGATTCTGACGGCGATGCTTCCGGCGGTAACCGCAAACTGAACTTCTCGATTGAGCTTCTGACACCGATCCCCGGAGCAGACCGTACACTGCGTATGTTTACATTCCTTGACGGCGGCTGGGTCTGGGGCCGTAAAGCCAATTACTCCAGTGACGGTTCCCTTCTTGGGTACCAGAAGGACAGACTGGACCTCGGAGATTTGAGATACTCCGTGGGTGTCGGTTTAGCCTGGATTTCGCCGATGGGACCGCTTAAACTGAGTTTCGCGTTCCCGCTGAATAAGAAGAATTCCGACGAACTTGAAAGATTCCAATTCCAAATTGGTACAGGTTTCTAGTTAATTGTGGCACAATTAGAAAATTGTGTAGGAGATACATTCATGCAAAAAAAATGGTTGGCGGTTGCTCTTGCTTCCGCATTAGTTTGCTCTGCTTCGACAGCAGTCCTTGCAGACGAAGTTAAGATTGGAGTCGTTAACACAGAAGTTATTCTTCGTGATTCTCCTGCTGCACAGGCTGCAAGCAAGAAACTGGAAAGCGAATTTTCCAAACGCGACAAAGAGATCAACGCTGCCGGTCAGCGTTTGAAGAGCGATTTCGAACGTTTTGAAAAGAATGCTCCGACCATGACTGATCAGGAACGTCTGCGCAAACAGCGCGATCTTCAGGATCGTGACCGCGACTTCCAGCGTCGTCAGCGCGAACTGCGTGAAGACTTCAACCAGCGCAGAAACGAAGAACTTCAGAAGCTTCTTCGTCAGGCCAACACGGTCATCAAGAACATTGCTCAGCGTGAAAAGTATGATCTGATTCTTCAGGAAGCGATTTACGTCAATCCGAAGATTGATATTACAGATCAGGTCCTGAAAGAGCTGAAGTAATTTTCCTCATTACAACAAGCAGGCCCGGTGTCTGCTTGTTGTCTTAAGTGCGCAGTCCGCACCCATTGCGGCTTAAACTGACACCGGGTTTCAAAGAACAGATTTTTGTTCTCCGTGCAGTTAAGCTAAATTTTTTGCCACGGAGGCATAATCATGAACCAGCAGACAGAACCGCTCACACTGCTAGAGTTGGTGGATCGCATCAAAGAGAAGAGCAACGACACGCTCCTCAGCACGATCAGCGCCAACGGCGGTTCGGCAAAAATTCACTCTATTGCTCCGCTTGAGACAGCGGGATTCGGCGAAGTTGCATTTCTCGCCAACAGCAAATACCGAGATGCGGCTAGAGACAGTAAAGCGACCGCGTTAGTTCTTACCGAAGAAGATAAAAAGACGATTTGGGGCGAAGACGAGCCCGAACGCATTCTGGTTGTCACACGCAATCCATACGCCTGGTTCGCCCTTGCGCTTCAAGTGATGTTCCCGCAGGTCAAAGCACAGCCGGGCATTGATGCAAGAGCGGTTGTCGAAGAGGGCGCTGAGATTGATGAATCCGCAACCGTCGAAGCCGGAGCCGTTATTCGCAAAGGCGCCAAGATCGGTGCCCGCTGCTTTATCGGGGCCAATTCCGTCATTGGAGAGGGCACGGTCATCGGCGAGGATTCGCATATTTATCCGAACGTCAATATTTATTATGGCTGCAAAATCGGCCCGCGCAATATTATTCATTCCGGCGCGGTTATCGGAGCTGACGGCTTCGGTTTTGCGCCGCTCGATCGCCGTTATGTCAAGATTCCTCAGATCGGCGCGGTAGAAACCGGAGAGGATGTTGAGATCGGCGCGAATACCTGTATTGACCGCGGCGCGCTTCTTAGTACGACGATTGGCAACGGCACCAAGATCGATGACCTGGTCATGATCGGTCACAACTGCAAAGTCGGCAACAATGTTGTTTTGTCGGGCCGTACGGGTCTTGCAGGCAGCACAACGATCGGCGACAACGTTCAGGCCGGCGGCGGCTCAGGCTTTGCCGGTCATTTGAAGGTCGCGGCCGGCTCAATTATCGGCGGCGGCGCGGGCGTTCCCGGCAATATTGATAAACCGGATTATTATGCAGGCTATATTCCTGCTATGCCGCACAAAGAGTTTTACAACATTCTTTCCGTTATCAAACGGCTTCCTGAAATTCGCCGTCAGCTTAAGCGCCTGTCGGCTAAGATTGATTCTTTAACTGAGAAATAATATGCAAGACATTAATGACATCATGAGGCTTCTGCCGCATCGTTATCCGTTCCTTCTGGTTGACCGCGTACTTGAGACCAACGGTGTGGATAAACTGATTGCCATTAAAAACGTGACGGTTAATGAGCCGCAGTTTACCGGTCACTTCCCGGGCGTTCCCGTAATGCCGGGTGTGCTGATTATTGAAGCGATGGCTCAGGCCTGCGCGATGCTCGCATTTGCGCGCATGGGCGGAGAGCGTGATCCGGAAAAGCTTTTCTATTTTGCGGCGATTGACAACGCTCGCTTCAAACGCGTTGTCATTCCCGGCGACCAGCTTCGCTTTGAATGTACTTTCCTTCGAGAAAAAGCCGGCATGATCAAGATGCACTGCGACGCGACTGTTGACGGTCAGCTTGCTGCCTGCGCCGACATGATGTGTTCTTACCGCACCCCTAAAAAGTAAAGGCTGAATATGGCTAATATTCATCCATCATCCATCGTAGATCCTGCTGCGAGAATTGCGGACGATGTTGTCATCGGTCCCTTCTGCACGATCGGCCCGAATGTGGAGATCGGCGCAGGCACGACGCTGCAGAGCCATATCGTCGTGACCGGCCATACGGTGATCGGAGAGCGCAATAAAATTTACGCGTTTTCCGCCATCGGTATTGATCCCCAGGATAAAAAATACCGCAATGAGCCGACTCGCCTGGTGATCGGAAACGATAACGTCATTAGAGAGCACTGCACGCTCTCAACCGGAACGATTCAGGATCATTCACTCACGCAAATCGGCGACGGCAACCTTTTGATGGCGAACGTGCATATCGCGCATGACTGTGTGGTTGGCGACGGCACGATTATTGCCAACAATGTTGGACTTGCCGGTCACGTGCATGTCGGCAATGACGCAATCATCGGCGGTCAGTCCGGCGTACATCAGTTTGTGCGCATCGGGCGCGGAGCAATGCTCAGCGGCGGTTCGATGGTTCGTCAGGACATTATTCCTTACGGCATGTACCAAGGTTATCCTGCGGCTCCGTTCGGCATCAACGTAGAAGGCATGAAGCGCCATGCATATACTCACACGGCGATTCGCGCCGCTCGTCAGGCCTACCGTTTGATTTTCCGTGACGGCAATACGATTGCTGAGGCGGTCACTGCGATTAACGCTCTTGCGGACAGTATTGACGACGAACAGGCAAAGAAGGTATGCGCACTGATGCGTGACTTTATTGAGTCTTCACCGAGAGGGATTGCCCGCTAATGGAGAAACTCACATCCAACTCGATCGTATGGACCGCCGGAGAGAACAGCGGAGACTACTTGGCTTCGCGTGTTCTTCCTTCGCTTTCCGAGGCATTCCCGCAAATGACGATGGAGGGTATCGGCGGAGAAAGAATGGTCGCCGACGGTCTTCAGAGCTGGTACAGCGCGAGTGAACTCTCTGTGCGCGGCTATCTTGAAGTTGTGCGGCATTTGCCGAGAATTCTGAAGATTCGCCATGACGTGATACGCCGCACGCTCGAAAATCGACCTGCGGCATACATCGGCGTGGACGCGCCCGACTTTAATCTGGCGATTGAAGAAAAAGTGCGTTCAACCGGCATCCCGGTCGTCCATATGGTTGCGCCGGCTGTTTGGGCGTGGCGTCCGCAGCGTATCCATCAGATTAAAAGGGCGGTTGATCACTTGCTGCTGGTATTTCCTTTTGAGGAAAAAATATTCCGCGAAGCCGGCATCAGCTGCACGTACATCGGTCATCCGCTTGCGGATTTAATTCCGATTGAACCTGACACGCTCGGTGCTCGTGAGAAGATCGGTTTAAAAACAGTCGGACCGGTGATCGCGATTCTTCCCGGAAGCCGTAAAGACGAGATCAAATGGTGTGCGCCTGAATTCTTCGGCGCGGCGGATTTGGTGCTTAAATCGGAACCCACGAGTCGTTTTGTGATTCCCGCGGCTGACGCTAAACGTAAAGAAGAGATTCTGAAGGTTTTGGATCAGTTCCCGGCGGTGAAAGAAGCGTCTTTAATTTTAGACGGGCAGTCTCACACGGCAATGGAAGCTTCGGACGCGATTTTGGTCGCAAGCGGAACAGCGACACTTGAGGCGGCGCTCTATAAGAAGCCGCTGGTTATCGGCTACAAGATGCCCGCGTTGTCGGCGATGCTGATCTTGTCCAAGGGACAGACAAAGTGGATCGGACTTCCGAATATTCTGGCGCAGAAATCCCTGGTCCCCGAGTGCGTTCAGATGTTCTGCTCTCCTGAAATCCTTTCCTCCCATCTTCTGCATGCGCTTGAGCCCAAGCGGCAGGAAGCTCTGAAAGCGATTTTTACCGACATTCATCATTCGCTGCTGCGTCCGACGGCCCAGCTGACAACCGAGGCGATTGAGAAGGTTCTGAAGCGCTGATGGATTATTTATTTGATTTTGAGCCGCAGGGGCTGGTCTGCGGGGTAGACGAGGCAGGCAGGGGCCCGCTTGCAGGACCTGTCGTGGCCGCGGCCGTTATACTTGACCCGAATAACCCGATCGAAGGTCTGCGCGATTCAAAAAAGCTGACTGCGCATGTCAGAGAGCGTCTCGCGGTAGAAATTCGGGAAAAAGCGATATGCTGGGGGATCGCGGAAGGTACTGTCGCAGAAATTGATTCTCTGAACATTCTTCAGGCGACGATGCTCGCAATGAGAAAAGCGGTGCTTCAGCTGACACATAAGCCCGATATCGTACTGGTGGACGGGAATCGCCTTCCGGAGCTGCCTTTTCGCGCGGAACCGATCGTTAAGGGTGACGATTTAATTCCGGCGATTTCCGCCGCCTCCATATTGGCGAAAACCTTCCGCGACGCTCAAATGAAAATTTTTGCGGAAATGTATCCGAGATACGGTTTTGAAAAGCATTCCGGATACGGAACGGAACTTCATCTTAAGATGCTCAATAAATGGGGCCCTTGTCCGATTCATCGGCTGACGTTCGGCCCGGTAGTGGAAGTGGCAAAACGTTTTGAGCGAAAAGCAGATCGATTAAAGAGGAAACAGCAGCGATGATAAGAGTGCGTGCAACAAGCGGAGCGAATGAATCTTTAAAACGAGCCAGACGTCTGCTTAAATATCCGAGACTTTGCCGTAGGACCGGCACAACCTTAGCAGAAGGTCTGCATCTGGCCGGCGAGCTCTGCAAGCATCCTGAATTAATTCGTACGATTTTTATCCGTGAGGGAGCAGACAGAAATCACGAGCTTCGAGCTGTTCTGGGAAAGCTTGAGCATTTGAACATTTATCTTTTGGAGCTGCCCGCAGCACATTTCGCTTCGATTTGTCCGGTGGAGAACGGTGCGGGTATTGTCTGTGAGATTTCTACTCCCGTGCCGCAGGAACAAGTCGGGCACGGGGATATTGTTTTTCTTGACGGAGTTTCCGATCCCGGCAATGCGGGCTCGATTATTCGGCTTTCTCTTGCCGCCGGCGTGTCAACTATCGCGGTGTCGGATCAATGTGCCTACATTTGGGGTCCGAAAGTATTAAGAGCGGGGATGGGGGCTCACTTTTTCTGTCGATTTATTTTCGGAAAATCTCTGAAGTCGATCAAAGAGGAGAGCGGCAATCAGTGTTTGGTCGCTGACGCACGAGGCGGAAAAGATTTGTTTGCCGAGAACTGGGGCGAGAGGCCCACGATTTGGGTGTTTGGCAATGAAGGCGCCGGTGTTTCGCAGGACAGTCTGCAAAATTCCGACATAACGCTTTTGATTCCGATTGACAGACGGGTCGAGAGCCTTAATGTGGCCTCGGCCGCGTCTGTATGCTTATTTGAGCAGCGTCGCCGCAGGCTGCTGAAATCGGCTACATAGACATCATCGGATCCACGTTGACCTTGAGTTCGAGAAGGATCGTGGCCGAAATTTCCTCAATGGATTTTGTCGTGGAGGACAGGAATTTAATTCCTTCGTTATCCATCATTCTTTCCGCTTCGTACACTTCGTAGCGGCAGTTTTCTAATGACGCGTAGCGCGAATTCGGTCTCCTTTCGCTGCGGATCTGAGAGAGGCGTTCAGGAGCAATCGAGAGTCCGAAAATCTTTCCCTTGCAGCTTTCCAAAGCGGGCGGAAGTTCTCCGCGGTCAAAGTCCTCGGGAATAAGAGGATAGTTTGCGGCCTTGATGCCGTACTGCATGGCCAAATAAAGACTTGTCGGTGTTTTTCCGCTTCGCGATACGCCGACAAGGATGACATCGGCTTCCTCAAGGCCATTGTTAGTCTGTCCATCATCGTGAGAAAGCGTGTAATTAATAGCGTCGATACGGCGGTTGTAACGATCCTGATCTCCGATTTCATGACTCTTTCCGACGGAGTGGTCGCTCGGGACGCCGAGTTCACGCTCAAGCGGGCCGACGAAGGATCTGAACAGTTCAATAACGAAGGCGTTGCAGTATTCGTTGAATGTGGAAGCGAGAGAGCCGGCAACTAATGTTGAGAACACAATCGGGCGCACGCCGGTTTCTTTTTCGATTTCATTAATTCGAAGAGCGGCAGCCTTAGCTTTTTCGTCGGTATTGACGAACGGCATTCTAAAGCGCTGATATTTCAGGCCGTGGAATTGTGCCAATACGGAGTTTGCCAGCGTTTCAGCCGTAATAGCGGTTGCATCCGATACAAAAAACACGGTACGCTGCTTCGGCTTTCCCTGATTATCGGTTCCGATAGAAGTCATAAATTGTTACCTGTTGATTAAATAAGGTGAATTGCAGTGAAAGACAAGCTAAAATTTAGCAAATTTTTTCTCACCATTTTGAGGTAAACATGACACAAGGACGTTTCGTCATTCCTTTCAGCCAGCTGCGCATGAGCGATGTTGACATCGTCGGTGGTAAAAACGCGTCGTTGGGCGAACTTTTAAGCCAGCTTACAGAAGCGGGCATTCGTGTTCCTGACGGTTTTGCTACAACTGCAGAGGCTTTCCGCGTTTTCCTGAAGGAAGGCGGTCTGGATAAGAGGATTGAAGAAAGACTTAAATCGCTGGATGTAGATGACGTCAAAGAGCTTGCAAAAGCCGGTGCAGAGATTCGCTCCTGGATTGAAGAGGCGCCTTTCCCCGCAAAGCTTGAACAGGAAATTCGCGAACATTATGAATGGCTGAAAGACGGTCAGGAAGAAATCTCCGTGGCCGTTCGCTCTTCTGCGACAGCCGAAGACCTTCCCGACGCATCTTTTGCCGGTCAGCAGGAAACCTTCCTGAACGTTGTCGGCATTGATCAGGTCTTTGCGAAGATGAAGGAAGTTTTTGCTTCTCTCTATAACGATCGCGCGATTTCCTATCGTGTTCACAAAGGCTTTGAGCACGCCGATGTGGCGCTTTCCGCAGGTGTTCAGCGTATGGTTCGCTCCGACAAGGGAGCCGCCGGCGTTATGTTTACGATGGATACAGAAAGCGGCTTTGATCAGGTTGTTTTCATTACCGCGAGCTACGGCCTTGGTGAAACAGTCGTTCAGGGTGCCGTGAACCCGGACGAATACTTTGTTCACAAACCGATCCTTGCTCAGGGCAAGTTCCCGGTTATCCGCAAAGTGCTCGGCAGCAAGAAGATCAAGATGGTCTTCGATCTGGACAAATCTTCCGGCCGCTCTGTCAAGGTTGAAGATGTTCCCGAAGCCGATCGCCGCAAGTTTGCTTTGAATGATGAAGAAATCACTCAGCTTGCTAAGTACGCTGTCATTATTGAAAAACACTACGGTCGTCCGATGGACATCGAGTGGGGCAAAGACGGAATCGACGGCAAGCTCTACATTCTGCAGGCTCGTCCGGAAACGGTTAAGAGCCGTCAGAAGAGCCAGGATGTTCAGCAGAAATTCGTTCTGTTGGAAAAAGGCGAAGTTCTTGTCACCGGCCGAGCGATCGGTCAGAAGATCGGCGCCGGTAAAGTTCGTATCGTGGCCGGCCCCGAACAGATGGATTTAGTTCAGGAAGGCGACATTCTCGTTACCGACATGACCGATCCTAACTGGGAACCGGTGATGAAGAAAGCGAGCGCGATTGTCACTAACCGCGGCGGTCGTACCTGCCACGCTGCGATTATTGCTCGTGAACTTGGTATTGCGGCGGTTGTCGGATGCGGCGATGCTACTGAAATCCTTAGAGACGGTCAGGAAGTCACTGTTTCCTGCGCCGAAGGCGACACCGGCAATATTTACAAAGGCCTGCTGCCTTTTGAAATTAAGGAAGTTCGTCAGGGTGAACTGCCTGAGATTCCGGTCAAGATCATGATGAACGTCGGCAACCCGCAGCTTGCTTTCGACTTCCAGGCGATCCCGAACAAGGGTGTCGGTCTGGCTCGTCTTGAATTCATCATCAACAACAATATCGGTATCCACCCGAAAGCCTGTCTTGACTACCCGAATCTTCCGGCCGATCTGAAAGAAGCCGTTGAAAACGCTTCTGCCGGTTACGAAAATCCGCGAGAATTCTATAAAGACAAGATTGCTGAAGGTGTTGCGACAATTGCTGCCGCCTTCTATCCGAAGAAAGTCATCGTTCGTATGTCTGACTTCAAGAGCAATGAGTACAGAAAACTGATCGGCGGCAAGATTTATGAGCCGGAAGAAGAGAACCCCATGCTCGGTTTCCGCGGCGCCAGCCGTTATGTTTCTGAAGACTTCAAGGAATGCTTCGCAATGGAATGTGAAGCACTCAAGAAAGTTCGCGATGAAATGGGTCTGACCAATGTTGAAATCATGATCCCGTTCGTCAGAACCGTAAGAGAAGCCCGTGAAGTTAATGAGAAGCTGGCTGAACACGGTCTGAAACGCGGCGTTAACGGACTTCGTCTCAATATGATGTGCGAAATTCCGAGCAACGCTTTGCTGGCTGAAAGATTCCTCGAGTACTTCGACGGATTCTCCATCGGCTCCAACGACCTGACTCAGCTCACACTTGGTCTTGACCGTGACTCCGGTCTGATCGCGCACTTCTTTGATGAACGCGATGCGGCGGTTAAGGTACTGCTCTCCAAAGCGATCAAAGCCTGCCGTGAAAAAGGCGCTTATGTCGGCATCTGCGGACAGGGTCCTTCCGACCATCCGGACCTCGCTCAGTGGCTGATGGACGAGGGCATTGAGTCTATTTCCCTGAATCCGGACACAGTGCTTAATACATGGCGTCGTCTTGCGAAAGCCAAGAAATAAGCTTCATTATGCGTTAGGAAACCGCGGACAGTCCTAAAAAGATTGCCGCGGTTTTTCTATCCCATATAATGATCGAATAGATCTTGGATAACAAAGCAAAGGTTGTTGTGATGGGACTGTCCTATTTTTGGTTTGTTGCAGCCGCGATTATCGGCGCAATGGATTTGTACTTCGGAAACATCCTTCTTCTGGTCATTTCAGGAGCGGCTTTTATTACCGCGATTCTTTCATTCTTTTTGCCTTCGGTTTACTTTCAAGTTGCGATCTTTGCCGTTATTTCCTTACTGGTCATGATATTCATCGCGGCGCTTAATCGTTATCGAAGGACTGTTGACAATTATTCCGAATCTCTCCGCCGGCATGTCGGACGCAGTGTGACTGTCCACGAGTGGCGCAGCAATCGTTTCGCCACTGTCCAATATGACGGGCGACTGTGGGAAGCTGAAATCGCTTTTAACAACGGAGATTCGCTTAGAGCAGGAAAATACAGGATATGGAAAATTCTTCCCAATCGTCTGGTGCTGATCAAATGAACGCAGCTATTCCGGAGGGTGCTGATCTCCCGAGCTTAGATGATCCGCAGGAGGTCAACTATTTGCTTTACTCGCATGCGCTTGCTGTGGCCAATCGACTTTCAGAGGCGGCGCGCAAGCATGTATCCCGTCAGGAAGTGATTGATGTGGATAAAAAGGCGTCTGCCTTTTTAGCCTCTGCGCTTCTTGGAAAGAATCCGGCTTATGCGCCGGCAAAGGTGAACACTCCCGAGACGATCGAGCGGAGACTTCGCAGCGCTCTGTCAAATCGACTCTCTCAGGTCGGTTTAACCGAGCATGATGTTGTTGATTCACGCGATTTTATGCAGGTTGCCATGTTCATGTTTACCAACGAGGTCCATGAACTCATTCAGGAGATTGAGAAGAATCCGGACACGATCGTCGAAGAAGGTCCGATCAAACTCAATGCGCTTCTTGGTAAATGGGGTCAGCTGATAACCAAGGAACATCTTGATGCCTAAGTGCTCTCTTAACTGTAACCGCGGCTGCGGTCACGATCACAGCTCAAAAGCGGAGCAACCGCCTTCCATTGTGGATATTGAAGTAGTTCGCCGAATTTTGTCTCAGGCGCTCGTTAACATGTTTAAGCGCTCCATTGCGTGTGTTCAGGGCGAGATTACCGAGGACGAACGGGCAGAAAAAGATCAGAAGCTTGTGGAGTGGCTGGGAGATACTTTCTGCGGTAAAAATCCCCATTTTGAAATCGGACCGGATGACTGGAATCCGGACGGTTTAGCTCAGTTTATCCGTATGACGGTGCAGGAGATCGCGGAAAAGACCGAAGAAGACACTCCTGAAGAAACCATTTATGAGACGGCCGCCTACTTCTGTGCGAAATCTTATTTAGTGCTGCGTGACACGTTCCAGGCGGGCTGGGAGATCGAAGACGCGAATAACCTGCCGCCGATGCTTCAGGAGTGGGTTGAAACCTGGACCATGCTTTTTGTCGGTGCGGTCGGCGATGATTTTGAATAAATCTCAAATCTAATGGAATGACAATATGAATAATTTTGAATACTGCAATCCCACTCATCTGATTTTCGGCAAAGGCAGAGAGAACGATATCGGTGCGATTCTTCTGGGAAAGCTTCAAGCCGGTGACACAGTACTTGTTGTTTACGGCGGTAAATCCGCAGAAAAAAGCGGACTGATTGACCGCGTTCGTCGCTCGCTTGAAGCTGCCGGGCTGTCTGCGGTCTTTAAAGGCGGCGTCACTCCGAATCCGCAGCTGGACTTAGTCCGCGACGGTATTGAAGCGGCGCGCGAGTGCGGCGCTCGTGCGGTTCTTGCGGTTGGCGGCGGCAGTGTCATTGATGCTTCCAAAGCCATCGCGATCGGCGTGCCGTATGAGGGAGACGTATGGGACTTCTTTGCCGCAGGCGTAAGCCCTAAAGAAGCGCTTCCGGTCGCCTGTGTGCTGACACTGCCTGCGGCAGGTTCCGAGCAGAGTATTCGTATTGTGATTTCCGGAGAAGGGCGCAAGCTTGGCGCCGGCTCTCCCGTTGTGAGACCTTTTGCCAGCGTCATTAATCCGGAAATTTTCTTTACGCTTCCGCAAAAACAGATTCGCGCGGGCGTTATTGACATGATGAGCCACATCATGGAGCGCTATTTCACGCTGACGGAAGGTACCGACTTTGTTGACGGGCAGGCCGAAGCGGCGATGAGAACGATCATGCGCAACGGTTTGAAGCTGATGAAAAACCATGAAGACTATGACGCATGGTGTCAAGTAAGTGTAGCGGGTTCTTTTGCGCATAACGGCTACTATGCACTCGGCCAGACGGAAGACTGGGCTTCGCACGGGATGGAGCATGAACTCAGCGCCTGGGATACCTCCATTACGCATGGTGACGGACTGGCCGTTGTGATTCCGGCCTGGATGCGCTATGTGTATGATGTCAAGCCTTCAAGGTTCGCTCAGTTCGCGATCAATGTGATGGGCGAGGAAGCGGGCGCTGATGACAACGAGACCGCGCTCAAAGGCATTGAGGCGCTCAAGCGCTTCTATCGTGAAGTGGGCGCGCCCGCGACGCTCTCCGATTTGGGCGCAGATAAGGCAGATTCCCGCGAACTTGCTGAAAAAGCGGTGCGTATCCCCGGTAAGCTCGGCGGGTTCAAGAAACTTTACGCTGAAGATATCGCAAAGATTTACGACATGATGCGCTAAAGAGAAGAGCCCGGGTTCCGGGCTCTCAATTTTTACGGTTTTGTTTTTAGCTCAAGCGTTTTCGTCTGACTGTGGCCGAAATGTTTTTCCCAGTTCTTTCGATAGGCTTGATTTAATCCTGCAGAACGCAGTACGAGAAGGTTTTCTCCGTTGGACTGTTCAGCCACCTCGACAAAGTTAAAACTTCCGGTAATGACGATGTCGGAGTCGATGATAATAATTTTGTCATGCGCGGTTCGATGGGTCGTGTCAATATAAGTCGGCACCGAGTTCTCGTACAGCATCGGCACAGTCGTTCTCTTCTTTGCAAGCATCTTCTGATCGATGATGATCCTGACATCAACGCCTCTCTTGTAGGCGCGGATCAGGGCTTCAGTGATCGCTTTATTAGAGAACAGGTAGGCCTGCATCAGCACTTGCTTCTGCGCATGATCGACCGCCTCAACAACGGCTTTCTGAGCTCCTCCTTGGGGAGAGAAAAAGACCTGCACGTCGGCCGGATAGGACTCAGCGGCCAGGGCAGGCTGAATGGCTGCCGTCGAAAGGACAGCCGCCAAAATACTGATGCAAAGTTTGTTCATTTAATATCTCTACTAACGGTTACGAGTTTTTAGCAGACGCTCCTGCTGACGTTTCCATTCCTTTTTACTCGCATCCTGGCGTTTTTCGTAGAGTTTTTTACCCTTTCCGAGTCCGATTTCAAGTTTGACGCGGCCGTCCTTGAAGTGCATATCTAAAGGTATAAGCGTATAGCCGGCCTGTTCAACTCTTCCGATAAGACGCATGATCTCATGCTTATGCATCAGCAGCTTGCGGGTGCGTGTCGGATCCGCTTTTTCGTGTGTGCTTGCTGTTTTCAGCGGAGTGATATTCGCGTTCAAAAGGAAGAGTTCTCCGTCTCGGACGAAGATATGTGATTCCTTGATTGAAGCGCCTCCGGCGCGGATGGATTTAACTTCCCAGCCGCGAAGGACAAGACCGGCTTCAAATTTGTCTTCGATGGTGTAATCGAATCGAGCTTTTTTGTTTTGAATGATAGCCACGGCGGCATCTCCTAAAAACAATAGAATCAATATTAGAAAACGAATTTTAACCCGTGTAGAATTTCCGAAACTTATCTGAAACGGAAATGGGGGACTTATCGTTGAAAGTATCTCTGGCTGTTCAAACAAAACAGGGACTGAAGAAGTCAGAACTGGAAGTCCCTGCAGGTGCGTCAGTTTCTCAGGCACTTGCGTTGGGAAATGTTCAGATCAGTGACGAAAATGGTCTGAGTATTTTCGGTTTGAGGTGCAAAGCCGATACCCTGCTTTCCGAGGGCGACCGTATTGAAGTCGCCCTTGCGCTTATTATCGATCCCAAAGAAGCCAGACGGCTCAGAGCCGAGCAGAAGAGCGCTTCCATTCAGCGCGGGAGGAAACACGCTTCAGATAAATAACAGGCTTCGTAAGTAAAAATCACTATAGATTTTTTTATAAATAACGTAAAAGCGGTATCCAAATTTCTTTATAATTCATTTTTGTGCTTAGAGGTTCCAAATGAGACTCCTTCAAAAGGCTTTAACCTTTGACGACGTTCTTCTCGTACCTGCATATTCCAATGTACTTCCCCGCGAGACCGTCCTTACCACACAGTTCACCAGAGACATCAAACTTAATCTTCCGCTTTGTTCCGCAGCCATGGATACGGTTACGGAAGCCAATCTTGCGATTGCTTTAGCTCAGGAAGGCGGAATCGGCATTATTCATAAAAATATGACTTCAAAGGCTCAGGCCGCTGAAGTTGCCAAAGTTAAACGTCATGAAGCCGGCATGGTTTCCGATCCGATTACGATCGGCCCGGATATGATTGTTGCGGACGTTCTCAGACTGACACGCGAACATCACATTTCCGGTCTGCCTGTCGTAGACGGCACCAAAGTTCTCGGTATGGTGACCAACCGCGACCTTCGTTTTGAAGACCGTATGGAAGCCAAGATCAGCGAAATCATGACTCCGGCAGACCGCCTGATCACGATGAAAGAGGGCGGCACTTTGGAAGACGCTAAGAAGCTGATGCATCATCACCGTCTGGAACGAGTTCTGGTTGTCGACGATGACTTCAACCTGAAAGGCCTGATGACTGTTAAAGACATCACCAAAGCGACCGAACATCCCTATGCAGCCAAAGACAAACACGGCAAGCTGCTTGCCGGTGCTGCTGTCGGCGTAGGCGCCGGCACAGAGGAGCGTGTCGAGCTGCTGGTGGATGCCGGTGTTGACGTTCTCGTTGTTGACACTGCCCACGGTCATTCTCAGGGTGTTCTTGATCGCGTTCAGTGGGTTAAGAAACATTATCCGCAGATTCAGGTTATCGGCGGCAATATTGCGACAGCTGCCGCTGCGCTCGCGCTGGTTGAACACGGTGCTGACGCGGTCAAAGTCGGTATCGGACCGGGCTCCATCTGCACAACACGTGTGGTCGCCGGTGTCGGTGTTCCTCAGATTACCGCTATTTCCAACGTTGCCGAAGCCCTTAAGGATTCCGGCGTTCCTCTGATTGCTGACGGCGGTGTTCGCTTCTCCGGTGACGTAGCCAAAGCGATCGCGGCCGGCGCCAACTCCGTCATGATGGGCGGCATGTTTGCCGGTACTGACGAAGCTCCCGGTGAAATTATTCTGTATCAGGGCCGCTCTTATAAGAGCTACCGCGGCATGGGTTCTCTCGGCGCCATGGGCAAAGGTTCTGCCGACCGCTACTTCCAGGACAACAACAACGGCAATGTTGATAAGTTCGTTCCTGAAGGTATTGAAGGTATGGTTCCGTATAAAGGATCTGTTCTTGCGATCATTTATCAGCTTGCCGGCGGTCTTCGTTCCTCCATGGGCTACTGCGGCTGCAGAACTATTGATGAAATGCGCACGAAAGCGGCCTTCGTTGAAATTACTTCCGCGGGCTGGAGAGAGTCTCACGTTCATGACGTGAAGATTACGAAGGAAGCTCCGAACTACAGATTGGAACATTAATTTCTTTCATAACATGAAGAGCTAACAAAAGTCGGTTCAGAGGATTTAAACTGAACCGACTTTTTAACAAGGGTTTTAAACCGACATGAATCACGATCGCATACTTATTCTTGACTTTGGAAGCCAGGTGACGCAGCTTATCGCGCGCCGGGTCCGTGAGGCTCACGTTTACTGTGAAGTCCATTCCTGTGAGGTTACGGACGAATTCATTCGTGAATTCAAGCCGACCGGCATTATTCTTTCCGGCTCTCACATGAGTGCGTACGAAGAATCCACCGATGAAGCGCCGAAAGCGGTTTTTGAGATGGGTGTACCTGTCCTTGGCATTTGCTACGGCATGCAGACGATGGCGATGCAGCTTGGCGGCAAAGTTGAGAGCGGTGCTCAGAGGGAATTTGGCTATGCCGAAGTCCGTGAGCACGGTCACACAAAGCTTCTTGAGAACCTGTATGACTTCATTGATGACGACGGTCACAACTATCTCAAGGTTTGGATGAGCCACGGCGACAAAGTGACGCAGATGCCGGAAGGATTCAAACTGATGTGTTCCACACCGACTTGTCCGATTGCCGGCATGGCTGACGAGAAGAGAGGTTTTTATGCGGTTCAGTTCCACCCGGAAGTGACGCATACGGAAAAGGGCCGTCAGATTCTCGAAAATTTTGTGCTTCGTATCTGCAAAGCCAATCCTGACTGGGTAATGGGCAATTTTGCGGTTGAGGCGGTTGAGAAGATTCGCGCCCAGGTTGGCGAAGATGAAGTTATTTTAGGTTTGTCCGGCGGCGTTGATTCCTCCGTCACTGCAGCTTTGATTCACAAAGCGATCGGTGAACAGCTGACTTGTGTCTTTGTTGACAACGGTCTTCTGCGTCTGCATGAAAGAGAGCAGGTTGCTCAGACTTTCCGTGAGAATATGGGTATGAAGCTTGTTGTTGTCGATGCATCCGATCGCTTCATGGCGGCGCTTGACGGTGTGACGGATCCGGAAGCCAAGCGCAAGATTATCGGCCGGCTGTTTGTTGAAGTTTTCCAGGAGGAGGCGGCGAAGCTTCCTCGCGCCAAATGGCTTGCTCAGGGCACGATTTATCCGGACGTGATTGAATCCAACGGCGCGAAGACTAAGAAAGCCCAGACGATTAAGTCTCATCATAATGTCGGCGGTTTGCCGGACACGCTTCATCTGAAGCTGCTTGAGCCGCTTAGAGAGCTGTTTAAGGATGAAGTTCGCGAGCTTGGTATTGAGCTTGGTCTTCCGGCTGAGATGGTATATCGTCATCCGTTCCCCGGTCCCGGCCTTGGCGTTCGAATTTTAGGTGCTATTAAGCGCGAGTATGCAGATCTGCTGCGTGAAGCCGATGCGATTTTCATTGAAGAGCTGCGTGCGGCGGACTGGTATGACAAGGTCAGCCAGGCGTTCGTTGTTTTCCTGCCGGTCAAGAGTGTCGGCGTTATGGGCGACGGCCGTACCTATGACTGGGTGGTCAGCCTGCGTGCTGTTCAGACAAGCGACTTTATGACTGCGAAATGGGCCCATCTCCCCTATGAACTCTTAGGGAAGGTATCCAACAGAATTATTAATGAAGTGAAGGGTATTAATCGCGTCGTATACGACGTATCCGGAAAACCCCCTGCAACCATTGAATGGGAATAACTAAATCGGGTTTTTAGTCGTTTTCTAGTATTTCAGGGTGTTTCAAAAAAGCACCCTTTTTTATTTCTAAAATCAATAAATTATCCGTCCTTTCGGTTTTGCTATTTTTCCTTTTGTTCGTCTATTTTCCTCAGTATTACAAATAAATTTTCATGGTTAATTTGATGGTTTAAGGACGAAAAAATCATCGAACCATCGTAAAATGATGATGGTTTCACTGAAAACAGTGTTTTCTTGATGGTTTGGAATTCCGACATGCTGACTGATAAAAAGATCAACCAATTGACACCGAAAGAGATGCAATACAAGTTCGCCGATCGCGAGGGCCTTTATTTGCTCGTCTATCCGACCTGTAAAATTTAACTATCGCTATAACAATCGCCAGGAGCCACTGAACATAGGCAGTTATGGCAAAATCAGAGGCCTAGGCGAGTAAAAAACTTGTGCAGCCGGCGGCTGCTAAGCGTTTGCCTCTTGTTACACACGCTGGGTTAAACGGGCAGAATGCGCTTATGACCTGAATCAAATCAAGAAAGTCCGAATATCGGGACTTTGTTTTTATTGCTAAAACTTATTGTTTCTGAAACGCTTCTCTTCACCTAGGATTTCCTTAAAAAGTGGTATACACGCATATAAGGAAATAGTCGTCGTATTGAGTGCGTGTTTTGTCAAACAGAATTTGCACACAATGGAGTAGCATAAGATACCCATAAAAGACAAACCAACATCTTAAAAAACCGCGGTCAACAATATTTTCAGTTGGGCAATGCCCCTCTAAACCCAAAAGAACTGAGCCTGAGAGCAAAATCTATAACTTTTTCGGGAAATAAAATACTTGAGATTTCTTACAAAATGTCAAATACTGTCTGGATAGTCCGATAAAAGTCCAGACTGTTCTTGTATTTGTTTCTAGTTGGGAGGATGCAGTGGACGTTATTGAGAGGTTCGTGAACCTGTCTATTCGCACTGGTTCGTCTTTGGATGATTTGGCAAAGCAGCCGGAAAATCTTAACTGTGTGCTTTCAGTGTTCAGGGCTTGCTGCGACTGCAGCACAAAACCCACAAAGGCAGAAGCGGAAGCCTTCCTTTCCGCAGCAGGCAGCTGGCTAAGCGTGACAGCCGACAAACTCGCACAGGACAGCTTGAAATTAACTGCACCTCTGCAGGCAAAAATCAGTTTGGTCAATTTGACAAGACGCGTTGATGAGCGACGCCGCGAAATTCGCGAAGAACGCCGACGCCGTGCTCTGGAAATGGAAGAAGTAAAGAGAGCATCTCGAGTGGATACAAGCCGGGATGTAGAATTTATGAGCGAAGCGCTCGCTGAGGCTCATAAGGCTATGCTGGAAGGAGAGGTGCCCGTCGGTGCGGTGGTTGTCGATCCGCAGGGAAAAATTGTCGGCCGCGGACATAACCGCGTCATTTCAGATAAAGATCCTTCGGCGCATGCGGAAATCCTTGCGCTCAGAGACGCCGCGCGAACAACCGAGAACTACCGTTTGGAAGACTGCTCGCTCTACGTCACGCTAGAACCCTGTCCGATGTGCTCGGGCGCCATAATCGGCGCGCGCCTCAGCAGATTGGTCTACGGCGCTAAAGACGATAAGGCCGGAGCGGTCGATAGTGTGGTAAAACTGTTTAAGATAGATCAGCTTAACCACCATACGAGAGTGACCGGCGGCGTACTTCAGGATCAGAGCCTTCAGCTGCTCCGTGATTTTTTTGCCAGATTAAGACAGATTCGTGGGAGAAAGAGTGAATAGAGTTGGGATTACAGCACCGTCCGGTAATGTCCTGGATATAGAGGCCGTAGAACGTGCGAGGGCATTGTTCGAAGGGAGAGGTTGGGATGTAGCAGTCGGGGAATCGGTCTATTCAAGTTCTATGAGATTTGGCGGCAGCAGTGAATCGGCGCGGACTTCAGACTTTAACCATATGTGCATGAAGGAGGAGCTCGTTCTCTGCGCCAGAGGCGGTTACGGCTTTTCAAGAATTCTGCCGGGCGTCGACTTTTCAGTGATCGCGCAAAAAGGCACTTGGGTGGCCGGATTCTCCGATATCACTTTCTTCTCTCTGGCATACCTTGCGCTCACCGGCGGAAAAAGCCTGCAGGCCCCGACGGCTTCCGTGCTCGGCAACCTTGAATGCGATCCTTATACCATCGAGACGTTCTTTAATGTGCTCGGCGCGACGGACTATACACTGGATTTTCATACTCCGTTCCATGATTTCGAAACCGAAGGAAAACTCTGGGGCGGCAACCTTTCTATCCTTTGCGCTGCTTTAGGCACGCCGTATTTCCCCAGAATCAAGGGCGGGATCCTATTCGTTGAAGATGTGGATGAGCCGGCTTATAAAATCGAACGTAACTTAAATCAGCTGATTCAGTCAGGCGTTATTGAAAATCAGAAAGCGGTCCTTCTCGGGGATTTCTCTCAAGTCAGGCGATCAGCGCATGATTTCGGATATGGTTTGGACGAAGCGCTGAGTTTTGCTTCTATGCATACTTCGACGCCTTTTATTTCAGGCCTGCCGTTTGGACATAAGATGAAAATGGCAACGCTCGTCGTTGGGGCGCAGTCAGTGCTTTCAATACGCAGCCATAAGGCGCTTCTGACCATGAAGGGCTGCCCCGCGTTCAGAGAAAGGATTCGTTTGTGAAGAACGGACTGCTAAGAAGATTTCGACACGTATTTGAGCCGGACCCTCCGGAGAATAATCATATTCATCTCAATTACAGCTCTGAGCAGCTGAGAAAAAAAGTCGAATTCCGTCAGCTCGCAATCCTGAAACACAGAACAACGGCAGTAGTCGCGATTCGAATGCTGCTGATCCTTATTTTCTCGGGTGTCTGCTGGAAGTACGTCGGCGGCTGGGTTATGGGGCTCTGGCTCGGGTTTGCGCTGATGCATACACTGGCCAGCATGAAGTCTGCGGATGATTTTTTTAATGAGATCGAGCCGGAAAAGAAGTTCAGATATTGGAGGAACCGCTCTCTTCAGATGATTATCGTATCGGGACTGTCCGTGGGGTTTGCCGGGTTCTATTTCATGATTCCCGACAACGTCATTGTGGAAATGGTCCTTCTTGCCTTGGTTGTGGGCGTCACTTTCGGAAGCATCCCGCTCTATGCGATCTGGCCGCCCGCGCTGTGGGCTTATGTACCCTGTACACTGCTTCCGACCTTCGTCAAGCTTTTTATTATTTACGAGACGCCCTGGTTCGTCGCGGTCTTCTGGTCTGCCGTTCTGCTTTTAATCATCTTCTATTTCGGAGCACGTCTGAATTCCATTTACACGCAGGGTATTTATCGAGCCTTTGAGCGCGAATACCTGATGGAGCAGCTGATCTATCAGCGGCAGCGCGCGGATTATGTCCGAGAAGCGGCGGAAATGGAAATCAATTCCAGAACGAAATTTTTTGCCGGAGCTAATCACGACCTGCGTCAGCCGCTTCAGGCAATGGGGATCTTTATTTCCGTCCTAGAAAGTCAGGCCGATGATCAGACCCGACCGATCGTGGAAGGTCTTTCTAAGGCGTGCCATTCAGTATCGACTCTGGTGGATCAGATTTTGATGATCTCAAAGTTGGATTCAAAAACCATCAAAATCAATCCGATTCGCTTTTCGCTTCAGGAACTGTTCGCCGAACTCGAAGCCGAATTTGAACCGCAGTGCCGAAACAAGGGACTTTCTTTGGAAGTGCAGAGCGTTCCCGCCGATATTGTCACGGATGAGCAGCTTCTGGAACGAGTGATTCGTAATCTGCTCGGAAACGCGGTCCGGTATACCAGCAGCGGAATGATTCTGCTTCGTAGCAAGATCAGCCGAAAGAACACGCTCATCATTACGGTTTCCGATACCGGATGTGGTATCAGCCCCGAAGAGAGAGAAAAACTGTTCCAGGCTTATTATCGAGGCGCGGGCGGTTTTAAGGCTAAAGAGGGCTTTGGCCTCGGTCTGTCCGTGGTTAAGAAAATCTGTGAGCTTTTGAGCATTGACATTAAAGTGATATCTAAGGTCGGGAAGGGATCGATTTTCCGCTTGGAACTTCCTTTGAGAGCACAGACATCAAAAGAAAGCTCTCCGGCTAAACCTCAGACGCTGAACCTGCGTCCGCTCGACGGCACTCGGATCCTTGTTATTGAAGACGACCGATTGATTCGAGAAAGCCTTAAGACACTTTTGGAAGGCTGGGGATGTGTCGTAAGGACCGCAGAATTTTATGATGCCGAATTGGCGGCAAAACTGGTTCACGAGTCTCCGATTGATCTGATATTTTCAGACTTCAATCTGGGCCCGGAACATATGACCGGTCTGCAGTCGATCTTTAGGATTCGCTCGGCGCTTGGTCGGCGAATTCCCGCGATTGTGAGCACGGCCGCGCCGCGTGACGCGGTAATCTCTCAGTATGAGGAGGAAACGGAAGGACTGAATTTCTCCGACTCCGCCGTCGACCTGATGGAAATGCCGCTGCTGCTTCAGAAACCGATCTCCCCGCACGAGATTAATCGGGCGATTCATCGTCTGCTTGATAAAAAGTAAACATATCTCTCGCAGAGAAGAATATTTGAGTTATATTGAATTTTCTTCCAACAGAAGATAAAAAACTCTCAGCCGAATTTCCACAACAAAAGAAGGCTGACAGTCTGCTGATATCCCGAGACTCGATCACAAATCCGGTGTTCGGACTCCAATCAATTTCCCACGGACTTTGAAAGGACTTTTCCAAATGAAAAAAGAAGAGGCGGGAAGGACCGCCGAAAA
This sequence comes from Parasutterella muris, assembly GCF_009767915.1. GTDB lineage: Bacteria > Pseudomonadota > Gammaproteobacteria > Burkholderiales > Burkholderiaceae_F > Parasutterella > Parasutterella muris. The sequence continues at coordinate 74,812 of NZ_WSRP01000001.1, read as the reverse complement.
ACTCAACGGCTCGGACATCTTTGTCCGCGCTTTGGCAGAAGAAGGTGTTGAATACGTGTTCGGATATCCGGGCGGCAGCGTACTGAATATCTTCGATGCTATTTACAAACAGAATAAATTCAAACACATTTTGGTTCGTCACGAGCAGGGCGCGGTTCATGCGGCTGACGCATACGCCAGAGCTTCCAATAAAGTCGGCGTCGCACTGGTGACGAGCGGACCCGGAGCGACCAACGCCGTAACCGGCATCGCGACGGCACATTCTGACAGTATCCCGATGGTTGTCTTTACCGGTCAGGTCAATACGGCCGCGATTGGACAGGACGCGTTCCAGGAAGTCGATATTGTCGGCATCACAAGACCGTGCGTAAAACACAATTTCCTTGTTAAAGACGTACGCGATCTTGCTCCGATTATTAAAAAAGCCTTTTATATTGCTAAGACAGGACGACCGGGCCCTGTCCTTATTGATATCCCGAAAGATGTCTCTGCAGCGATCACCGAATACAACTATCCGGAAAACGTCGAACTGCGCTCCTATAAGCCGGTGCTGAAGGGACACCTCGGTCAGATCAAAAAAGCGCTTCAGATCATTCTTAAATCCGAAAGACCGCTTCTTCATATCGGCGGCGGTGTCGTTTCGGCAAATGCGAGCGAAATGCTGCAGAGATTTGCCTACGAGCTCGGCGTACCGGTGAACTCCACTTTAATGGGACTCGGCGCAATGCCTTCCAATGATAAGAAGTTCCTCGGCATGGTCGGCATGCACGGCACTTACGAAGCGAATATGGCGATGCAGAACTGCGACTGTCTGGTCGTTATCGGCGCTCGCTTCGATGACCGAGTGGTCGGACTGCCGTCTAATTTCTCGCAGGATAAGCGCACGATTATTCATATTGACGTGGATCCTTCGACAATTTCCAAACGAGTGAAGGTTGATATCCCCATTGTCGGCGATGTCAAGGAAGTTCTCGCCGATATGCTGACGCTGCTTGATCAGAAACCGGAGCGGCCCGATCCTGAAAAAATGGCGGCGTGGCAGAATCGGATTAAACAGTGGCGCGACGTCAACTGCTTAAGTTACGAAAATAGCGATAAGGTCATCAAGCCCCAGTTCGTGCTTGAAAAGCTTCAGGAAATCGGCGGCGACGACATGATCGTGGCAAGCGACGTGGGCCAGCATCAGATGTGGTGCGCTCAGTTCCTGAAATTCCGTAAACCCCGTCACTGGCTGAGTTCAGGCGGCCTCGGAACGATGGGTGTGGGACTGCCGTATGCGATCGGCGCTTGTGTCGCGGCTCCTGACAAACGCGTTGTGTGCGTGACAGGAGACGGCTCTATTCAAATGAATATTCAGGAATTAGCGACCGCTAAGCAGCTCGGCCTTGCTCCGAAAATTATTCTTCTGAACAACAACTACCTCGGTATGGTGCGTCAGTGGCAGGAACTCGAGTACGACGGCCGCTATTCACACTCGCATATGGAGGTCACACCGGACTTTAAGGCGCTTGCCGAAGCTTACGGACATGTCGGCATCGTTGTTGATAAGCCTTCGGAAGTAGAGACCGCCCTGAAGGATGCGTTCGGAAAATATAAGGATCAGCTAGTGTTTATCGATATTCATGTCGATCCGACCGAAAATGTTTGGCCGATGGTTAAGGCCGGTCACGGTCTTACGGAAATGATCCTAGGCTCGGAGAAAATCTAATGAATCGTCACGTCTTATCTATTCTTTTGGAAAACGAACCGGGCGCACTTTCCCGGGTCGTCGGGCTCTTTTCAGCCCGCGGCTACAACATCGATTCTTTGACCGTCGCCCCGACGGAGGATAAAAGCGTTTCACGCATGACCATCGCCAGTATCGGCAACGACGAACTGATTGAGCAGATCACGAAGCATCTGAATCGTCTGATCGAAGTTATTAAGGTGGTGGATTTAACCGAAGGGGAATACGCCGAGCGCGAGCTTATGCTGATTAAGGTCAGAGCGCTGGGCAAGGACCGCGAAGAGATGAAGCGTCTGAATGATATTTTCAGAGGCAGAATTATCGATGTGACCGATAAGACTTATACAATTGAGCTCACGGGAAATTCTGAAAAGCTCGACGCCTTCATTAAGGCGGTCGACCCCGAATCCGTCTTGGAAATGGTTCGCACCGGCTCCTGCGGAATCGGCCGTGGCGATAGAATACTGAAACTGTAACGAATTGACTTACCCAAGGATTAAGTCACTTATTAAAGAGGAAAAAAATGAAAGTTTATTACGATAAAGACGCAGATCTTTCTCTTATCAAAGGCAAGAAAGTCGCAATCATCGGCTACGGCTCTCAGGGCCACGCCCACGCTCTGAATCTTCACGATTCCGGCGTTGATGTTGTCGTCGGCGTTCGTCCGAACGGCGCTTCCTGGAAGAAAGCTCAGGCTGCCGGCCTGAAAGTTGCAAGCATCGAAGATGCAACAAAAGACGCCGATGTCGTCATGATCCTTCTTCCGGACGAATTTATCGCCGATGTCTACAAAAAACAGGTTGAACCGAACCTGAAGGAAGGCGCTGCTCTGGCTTTCGCTCACGGCTTTAACATCCATTACGGCCAGGTCACTCCGAGAGACGATCTTGACGTTTGGATGGTTGCTCCGAAAGCTCCGGGACACACAGTTCGCCGTACATACACCGAAGGATCCGGCGTTCCTCAGCTGATCGCTGTTTATCAGGATAAATCCGGCAAGGCCCGCGAAGTCGCCATGTCTTACGCTGCCGCCAACGGCGCCGGCAAAGCAGGCATCATCGAAACCACATTCAAAGAAGAGACCGAAACCGACCTCTTCGGCGAACAGTGCGTTCTCTGCGGCGGTATCGCTGAACTCATCAAGATGGGCTTTGAAACTTTGGTTGAAGCCGGCTACGCTCCCGAAATGGCTTACTTCGAATGCTGCCATGAAATGAAGCTGATCGTTGATCTGATTTATGAAGGCGGTCTTGCCGACATGAACTACTCGATTTCCAACAACGCTGAATTCGGCGGCTATGTCACTGGCCCGCGTGTTGTTGCCGATGAAGCCCGCGCCGCTATGCGTCAGGCTCTGAAGAACATTCAGAACGGTTCCTACGCTAAGGAATTCCTCCTTGAAAACAAGGTCGGCGCTCCGATGCTTCGTTCTATCCGTGCTCAGACTGCGGCTCATCCGATTGAAGTCGTCGGCGCTCGCCTGCGCGGCATGATGCCCTTCATCTCTGCTCATCGTCATATCGACCGCAGCAAGAACTAATCAAAGGCGTCTTGCTTAAATAAAAAATCAGCGGCCCAACGAGGCCGCTGATTTTTTTGGAATGAATTGAGCGTTATTCCAAATTCTGAATTTGCTCACGCATCGATTCAATCACCAGTTTCAGATTGACGGAGGTCTGCGTCATATCAATGGAAGCGGCTTTGCTTCCAAGCGTGTTGGCCTCACGATTTAATTCCTGCATTAAAAAGTCGAGTCTGCGTCCGACTGCGCCGCCTTTGTCTAAAACACGGCGAACTTCGCGCACATGGGTGCGAAGCCGCTCCATCTCTTCATTAACGTCAATCTTGATGCCGTAAAGCGTCACCTCCTGACGAATGCGGTCGTTGATTTCCTCTTTGGAGATCTGGCTGTTTTCCGAAAGTGTTTGCGTGAGCGCCTCATCAAGCCGCTCGACAAGCTTCTCTTTCATGGTGTGAAGAATCAGAGGAATTTTCGGTTCAAGCTCATCGACCAGCGCGTCGATCTGTCCGCAGTACTTCAAAAGAACGTTCTTCAGGGCTTCGCCTTCGCGCAGGCGGCTCTCCTTAAAGAGCTGCAGACAGTCGCGAACACCGGCCAAAATCGATTCTTCAAATTTTTCTTTATCCGTTTCGGGAGTTTCCAGAATTCCTTCAAACTGCAGAATGGCCGTTACGGATAATTTGGCCGCGTTAGGCGCCAGCGCAAGTACCTGCTCCTGCATGGAAAGAAGTTTAGAAAGCGCCTGTTCGTTGATATGAGAAGCGCTGATCGCGGAGGAAGCCGTAAGATTAAAGCGAACTTCAACTTTGCCTCTGGCGACGGTCGAGGCGACTAATTCGCGAATTTTAGGCTCAAACGGCCGAAACTCTTCCAGGCATCTGAAGCTGAAATCTAAAAAACGTGAATTGACAGAGCGGACATCAATATTTAATTCGCCAAGTTCGGTCTGAATCTTGACGTTTCCGTATCCTGTCATGCTGGAAACTGTACCCATGAAATTCTCCCAAACGGAAGCGCTGAAAAAAGTCGCTTCCTAACATTAGGTATGCATTGTAATCTCGCGGAGCGGTTAAAGGACCTTTTGTACCAGCTTTAGGGAGCCGTCAGTCGATGACGCGCGAGGCCTATAATGTCCGCAGCAGATAAGCGGCGTTTGCACGCGATACATTATCCGGAGAAAACAATGACCGAAGAGCTTCAGCTGAGACCGAGCGGAAGGACCCCATCCGAACTCCGTTCCGTTCGAATCACGCCAAACTGTAATAAATACGCGGAAGGATCCTGTCTGATCGAGATGGGGGATACGAAAGTCATCTGCACGGCAAGCGCGGACTTTCGCATTCCGTCCTGGATGACCGAAAGCGGAAAAGGGTGGGTTACCGCTGAGTACGGCATGCTGCCGAGAGCGACCGGCACGAGAAACGACCGCGAGGCCGCTAAAGGAAAACAGAGCGGCAGAACTCAGGAGATTCAGAGACTCATCGGCCGCTCTCTGAGGGCGGCGGTTGATCTCTCAAAACTCGGCCCCATGACGCTGAAAATCGACTGTGATGTGATCCAGGCTGACGGAGGAACAAGATGCGCCTCTATCACCGGCGCCTATGTCGCGCTAGCGCTCGCTGTCGCAAAACTGCAGAAAGAGGGGCGCTTTGAAGAAAATCCGCTTTCCGCTCAGGTGGCGGCGCTCTCCGTGGGCATCTACAACGGTACTCCGGTCTGCGACCTTGACTATATCGAGGATTCTCACTGCGGAACGGATATGAATGTCGTCATGACAAACCAGGGCGGATTTGTAGAACTGCAGGGGACCGCCGAAGGTCGAGTCTTTACCCGTCAGGAGCTGAATCAGCTGCTCGATCTGGCCGAGAACGGTTTCTCTCAGCTTTTTGAATACCAGAGAAGCGCTATTGAAGAAGGAAAAGCCGCCAATGAATAGAAAGATCGTACTTGCAAGCAATAACAAGAAAAAAATGAAAGAAATGCAGGAGCTGCTTGCTCCGATGGGTGCCGAAGTGATCGCTCAGGGATCGCTAGGCATCCCGGCTGCGGAAGAACCCTTCTGCACATTTATGGAGAACGCGCTCGCCAAGGCACGCCACGCCGCAAAGCACAGCGGTCTGCCTGCGATCGCGGATGATTCCGGTATCTGTGCGGACGCATTAGGCGGCATGCCGGGTGTTTACAGCGCGCGATATGCGGGAGAGCCTTCGAATGATGCGTCAAACAACGCCAAACTCGTGAACGCGCTCAAGGGACACACTGATCGAAGCGCGCACTACGTATGCGTGCTCTGCGCGGTACGTTCTGCGGATGATCCGGAACCGCTGATCGCGATTGATTTCTGGGAAGGAGAGATCGCTGAAGAGCCCAAAGGCGAGGGCGGCTTTGGATATGATCCTTATTTCATCGTGGGTCCTGACGGCAGACGGGCTGCCGAGATGAGCGCTGAGGAAAAGAACTCGGTGAGCCATCGCGGCAAAGCGATGCGCAAGATGAGCGAGCTTCTGCAGCGCCGCTGGGGTTGGAAGTTTTGAAGCCGATCCCTCTTTCTCTGTACATCCATTGGCCCTGGTGCCTGAAAAAATGTCCGTACTGTGACTTTAATTCACACGGGGTCAAAGGCGAAATACCGGAGCAGCGCTACACCGAGGCGATCTGTCGTTCCATGCGCGAACAAGTGCAGTTTGCTGCAGACAGACCTCTGGAAACCGTCTTCTTCGGAGGCGGCACGCCCTCTCTGATGTTGGCAGAGTCTCTGGAGAAAATTCTGGCCTGCGCTGATGAGACCTTCGGACTGGTGAGCGGCGCGGAGATTACGCTTGAATCCAATCCGGGAACATTTGAACTCGCTAAATTCAAAGACTTTAAATCAGCCGGCGTCAATCGGCTTTCTCTTGGCGTGCAGAGCTTTGAAGATCAAAAGCTTCGCTCGCTCGGCCGCGTGCACAATGCTCGGGAAGCCAAGGAAGCGGCGCTCGGAGTGCGTGAAATTTTTGACAACTTTAATCTCGACCTGATGTTCGGTCTGCCGAATCAAAGCTTGGAAGATCTCAAACAGGAACTGGCCTTTATCGCGCAGATTGATCCGCCGCATCTGTCCTATTACCAGCTGACTCTGGAGCCGAATACTTATTTTGCTAAATATCCGCCCGAAGGAATTCCTAATGAAGACACACTCGAGGATATGACCGAACTTATCGCGCAGTACACGACCGATCTCGCGCTTGAGCATTACGAGGTATCCGCATATGCCAAAAGCGGTCATCGGTGCCGGCATAACCTGAATTACTGGGGTTTCGGAGACTATCTTGCGGTCGGTCCGGGAGCGCACGGCAAGTACAGCCACGATAAAGAGATTCATCGCTTTTATAACTACAGGGATCCGGCGCGCTGGCTCCTCTGTCAGAACCGCGGAGAATCATTTGTCTCGCATACTGAAAAAGTTCCTTCTGAGGCGATTCCGTTTGAATTCATGCTGAACGTACTCAGACTTCGGGATGGGGTGCCGAGAGATTATTGGGAGCAGCGGGCGTTTGTCAGCTGGTCTGAAGTCGAACCCGTTTGGCGAGTCCTTGAAAAGGACGGACTTGTTGAAGATCCTAAAAAGCGTATTTTCTGTACCGAAAAAGGGTGGCGGTACCTGAATGAGGTGCTGGAAGCTTTTTTGTGATGCACTAAATAACTGCGCATCAAAAAAGTGCAGAAAAATCCGCATAAAGCACCAAAAAAGTGCATTATGGTGGAGATTTTCCAAAAACAGGAATAGACACAGGGGAGCGGGCGTGATTTTTAGCGCGTCTTTTTTGGCACGCTTCTTGCTTATTCACCGGTGAAAACCAATTTATTCTTAGTTCTACCGATCTAAAGGAGATATCATGGCTAAGTCCATAGAAGATGTCATGCAGATGCTGACAGAAAACGACGTTAAGTTCGTTGACCTTCGATTTACAGATTTTATAGGCAAAGAGCAGCACGTTTCCGTTCCGGTGTCCGCTTTTGATGAAGACAAATTTGAGGAAGGCCATGCTTTTGACGGCTCTTCCATTACCGGCTGGAAGGGCATCGAAGCGAGCGACATGCTGCTGATGCCGCAGCCCTCAAGCGCACGCATGGATCCTTTTGCCGACGAAGGGCAGGAAACCCTGATCCTGACCTGCAGTGTTGTCGAACCTGCGACCGGCAAAGGCTATGACAGAGACCCGCGCAGCATCGCCAATCGCGCTGAAGCCTATCTGAAGAGCACCGGCATCGGCGATACCGCGTTCTTCGGCCCCGAACCCGAATTCTTTATTTTCAACGGCGTCAGCTGGGGCTGTGATATGAACCGCAGCTTCTTCAAGATCGAGTCCGATGAGGGCTTCTGGTCGAATGCCGACTCAATGGACGGCGCAAACGGCGGCCATCGTCCCAGAGTCAAAGGCGGCTATTTCCCGGTTGCTCCGGTGGATTCTTTAAACAGTGTCCGCGCCAGTATGTGCCTGCTTCTTGAACAGCAGGGTGTTCCCGTTGAGGTCCACCACCATGAAGTCGGCGGATGCGGTCAGTGCGAAATCGGCACCCTGTTCAGCACACTTACCGAAAGAGCCGACTGGACTCAGATTCTCAAGTACACCGTTTGGAACGTCGCGGCCGCCTACGGTATGACAGCAACCTTCATGCCCAAACCCGTCGTTGGCGATAACGGCTCCGGCATGCATGTTCATCAGTCCATTTGGAAGGACGGCAAGAACCTCTTCGCAGGCAACGGTTATGCAGGTCTCTCTGATCTCGCCCTTTATTACATCGGCGGCGTGATCAAACATGCCCGGGCTCTGAACGCGATTACCAATCCGACCACCAACAGCTATCGTCGTTTGGTTCCGGGTTTTGAAGCTCCGGTTAAGCTCGCTTATTCCGCACGCAACCGTTCCGCCTCTTTGCGTATCCCGTATGTGGCCAGCGAAAAGGCCCGCCGTGTTGAAGTTCGCTTCCCGGATCCGATGGCTAACCCCTATCTTGCCTTTGCCGCTCTGCTGATGGCCGGTATCGACGGTATCCAGAACAAGATCCATCCAGGCGAAGCCGCAGACAAGAATCTTTATGATCTTCCGCCTGAAGAAAACGCGAAGATCCCGACCGTCTGCTCTTCTTTGGAACAGGCGCTTGACGCGCTTGCTGATGATCACGCTTTCCTTACTGCCGGCGGAGTGTTCAGCGAGGACATGATTGCTGCTTACATCGATATGAAGCGTCAGGAAGTCACTCGTGTTCAGATGGCTGTTACACCTGAAGAATACGATATGTATTACTCCCTGTAATAGGGGCTCTCCGTCGTGAAGACGGACAAAACGAAGACCGAGCGAGGTTGAGATGAGCTTAGATAAATTGGATTTTGAAAGTTTTGATCTGCTTCGGCTCGGTCTAATTGTTTGCGGTGAAAACGCGCGGATTCTTTACGCCAATACCACCGTTCAGTTTTATCTTGGCCAGAGCGCGAAACTTCTCAAGGATCGGTCGATATATACCGTACTGCCGTGTGCGGAACCGTGGATTCAAAACTATTACAAGCGTCCGGATGTTTCGTATCTGGTGCAGTCGGAACTCTGCGAGATGCTTCGGCCGCCTAAAGAGCCGAAGCAGGTTTTTGTGACTTGCCATCCGATGGCCGACGATCCGCGCTATCTTTTTTTTGAGATTTCTCCGGCAGCAAAAGCGCTTCTGATTTCCCACGAGCGCCACATGAACGAACTGTCGGAAAATACACGCCGGCTGCTGCGCAATCTAGCGCATGAAATCAAAAATCCGCTCGGAGGCATCAGAGGTGCCGCTCAGCTCTTAGAGACCGAATTGTCGGATCCGGAACAGAAAGAATATACGGAAGTCGTGATTAGCGAAGCGGATCGTCTGCAGTCGCTCGTCGATAAGCTGCTTGCGCCGTATCGGCAGTCATATAATCCCGCGCCGACCAATGTTCATGAAGTACTTGAGCGGGTACGCCTGCTGGTGGAAGCGGAATTTCAGGACAGACTGCAGATTGTCAGGGATTACGACATCAGTGCTCCGGAAATTACCGCTGACCGAGGTCAGCTCACGCAGATTTTTCTGAATCTGATGCGTAATGCGGCAGAAGCGCTTTCGGTACGGATGTGGGAGGGAACGGCTGAGATTCGACTGAAAACGCGTGTGGTGCACCATGTTTCGATCGGCGAAGAAATTAAAAAAGCTGCGCTGAATATTCATGTTATCGATAACGGTGAGGGGATTCCGCAGGAGCTTTTGGACAGCATTTTCTATCCGCTCGTGAGCGGCAAAGAGAAGGGGAGCGGACTCGGGCTCTCATTGGTCCAATCGTTCGTAGAGCGGCACGGCGGAACTATATCCGTCAGCAGCGAGAACGGGAAGACGGATTTCAGCATTCTCTTTCCGCTGAACGCCCAATAACAAGAAAAACGAGTCACTCGGAGAACCAGAATGAAAGATATTTGGATTGCGGACGACGATCGATCTATTCGATGGGTTTTAGAAAAAGCGCTGAAAAAAGCCGGCCTGCCGTGCAGGACTTTTTCTGAAGCGGACTCACTTCTGCTGGCACTTAAAACAGAACAGCCCTCCGTCATTCTGAGCGATATCCGCATGCCGGGAAAGAGCGGTCTGGAAATGCTGACCGAGATCAAGCGCGATTATCCGAAGCTTCCGGTCATTATCATGACCGCGTTCTCGGATCTTGACAGCGCGGTATCAAGTTTTCAGAGCGGCGCTTTTGAATATCTTCCGAAGCCCTTTGATATTGATAAAGCGGTTGAGCTTGTCCGCCGCGCTTCTGAAGAAAACGCTTCCGAAGAAGCCGCGCCCGAGCAGCAGGTGTCCGAAATAATCGGTAAAGCGAGCGCGATACAGGATGTTTTTCGCGCTATCGGACGCCTTTCGCACAGTAAAGCCACCGTCCTTCTGACTGGAGAATCCGGTGCCGGTAAGGAAGTGGTTGCCAGAGCGCTTCACAAGCATAGTCCACGAGCCAAAGAGGCGTTTATCGCGCTCAATATGGCGGCGATTCCAAGAGATCTGATGGAGAGCGAACTTTTCGGTCACGAAAAAGGAGCCTTCACCGGCGCCAACAGTGTTCGCCACGGACGGTTCGAACAGGCCGAAGGCGGCACACTGTTTCTTGACGAAATCGGCGATATGCCGGCAGAGCTTCAGACACGCCTGCTTAGGGTGCTTTCTGACGGATACTATTATCGAGTCGGCGGCCATCAGGCGCTTAAAGCCAACGTCCGCATCATTGCGGCGACGCATCAGAATTTAGAGAACATGGTGCATGAGGGACGCTTCAGAGAAGACTTGTACCATCGTCTCAACGTCATCCGTATTCGTCTTCCTCCGCTTCGGGAACGCAAAGAGGATATTCCGCTTTTGATCGCGCATTTTTTGAAAAAGTCCTCTGAAAGTCTGGATGTTGAACAGAAAATTATGACGACCGAAGCGATGGACTTTCTGAAGGAATTCCCTTTCCCGGGCAATGTGCGCCAGTTGGAAAACCTTTGCAATTGGCTCGTTGTGATGGCGCCGTCCCAGCATATTCAGCTGAGCGATCTTCCTGCGGAGATTCTTCAGTCGGCTCCCGCTAAAGCGGTCTCAGCGGCTCCTCTTGTCGGCGGAACCTGGCAGGACGGTTTGAGGGCGGCAGTTGAGGCGAAATTGAAGGAAGAAACGCCGGACCTGATGAAAGAACTCACTGACGCCTTCGAAACGGCGGTTATTGAAACCGCGCTTGAATTCACACACGGTCGCCGAGTGGAGGCCGCCTCCAGACTTGGTATTGGGCGCAATACCATTACACGCAAGATTGCGGAATTAAATCTTAAAACTGAGGATTAAGACGCCTGCTATCATTGCGCCATGAATTTTGAGAGCGTAAATAACGAATTAGCCGCACTAGGCTGCAAACAGAGCCATATTGATGCATTCTGGCGCAATTGGTATCTCGGTCGTCCGCTGACACAGGCGAAATTTACTTTTCCGAAGGCGGCCGCTGAAGCGGCTGCAACCCTGGGAACCCGTTTGGCTCAGGTTCTCATGCCCGACAGCGACGATTATCTCGGAGCAAATGGCGCGAGAGCCGTGCTGAGAGCCTCTGACGGTCAGCGGATCGAATCAGTGCTGCTTCCGAGAGACGGAGTCTGCATTTCAACGCAGGTCGGCTGCGCGGTCGGCTGCCGCTTTTGTATGACCGGGCGCTCCGGTCTCGTTCGTCAGCTTTCCGATATTGAAATCGCAGCGCAGGTGGTCTACGCCAAGAGCCGGCAAAAAATCTCTAAAGTCGTGTTTATGGGGATGGGCGAGCCTTCGCATAATCGCAGAAATGTTCTGTCCGCGCTTGACCATATTACTCGCTACGCCGGAATCGGTTACAAGGAGCTGGTCATTTCCACTGTTGGGGACAGACGGCTTTTTGAGGAACTCTCGCATAGGGAGATTAAACCCGCTCTTGCGATATCTCTGCATTCCGCATTTGATGAAAAGCGCCGTATGCTGCTTCCGAATGCGGCAGATCTGACGGTTAAAGAGATTCTTGACTTTGGCAAAGAGTATGCGCGACTGAGCAAATATCCGATTCAATATCAGTGGACGCTGATCCGAGATCTTAACGACGGTACTGATGAAATCGATCAGCTGGCTTCACTCTGGGACGGTCAGTTTGCGGTTCTCAACATGATTCCGGTCAATAAGATTGACGACAGTCCCTATGATCGGCCTGATCCCGATCGGATTGAGGCGCTTAAAGCCGTCTGCAGATCCTTTCATATTCTGCTGAAGTTCCGGGATTCCGCTGCTCAGGACGTGGACGGCGGCTGCGGACAGCTCAGAGCTCGCGCAATGCGCGAAAAACAGAAAGCGGTCCGCGACGGGACCGCTGTGATTCAGATTAAAGATCTAAAGTAAGCGTAACGGGCGCATGATCGCTCGGCCGCTCGTTGGCGCGGACATCCTTGTGGATGACAACGCCGAGATTTTTATCCCGAAGCGTATTCGAAATCAGGATATGGTCGATGCGAAGACCTCGGTTGCGCCGAAAGGCCATCATTCGGTAATCCCACCAGGAGTACGACTTCTCGGGCTGCTCAAAAGCGCGGAACGCGTCGGTGAGGCCGCAGTCGAGGAGCTTTTGGAAGGCTTCACGGCTCTGCGGCGCGCAGAGAACGCTGTCAGCCCAGGACTCCGGATCCCAAACGTCCCGATCTTCAGGCGCGATGTTGAAGTCGCCGAGCAGAACGAGGTTCGGGTAACGTTCCAGTTCAGAGGGCAGCCAGTCGGCAAGCGCTTTAAGCCAGCTGAGCTTATAAGGGAACTTTTCACTTTCAAGTGACTCGCCGTTGGGAAAGTATCCGTTGACGATTCTCAGCTTAGAGCCGTTGACCATGACGCTGACCGCAATAAGGCGGCTTTGTTCATCTTCAAAGCCGGGGATATTGCGGATCTCTTCCGCGGCAATAAATTCATAGGGCTTGCGAAGCAGAGCGGCAACGCCGTTGTAAGTCTTCTGACCGAACGCGTCGATCTCATAGCCCGCCTCGTTTATTGCGGCGCGGTCAATGGCTGATTCCTGCATCTTCAGCTCCTGAAGGCAGAGCACATCGTCTTTGCGGTCCGCTAAATAGTCCAGCACCTGAGGCAGACGCACTTTTAGAGAGTTGACATTCCAAGTCGTGACGGAGAAACTCATTTTTCCTCCAGCAGACCGTACTGACGCAGCAGCGCGTCAACGGAAGGTTCACGGCCGCGGAAAGCGACAAAGCTTTCGATTGCTGGACGGCTTCCGCCGCGCGAGAGAACTTCATCGAGCCACTTTGTTCCCACTTCCGGATTAAAGATGCCTTTTTCTTCGAATAAAGAGAAGGCGTCCGCGGAGAGGACTTCAGCCCATTTGTAGCTGTAGTAGCCTGCGGCATAGCCGCCCGCGAAGATATGAGAGAAGGAGTTGGCAAAGCGGTTGTACTGCGGCGGGAAGACAACGGAAACTTCCTTGCGGACCTCACGAATCAGCTTTTCTACCGTGTCTTTATGCGGATGCTCATCCATGTGGAGCAGCATGTCAAAAAGGGCGAATTCAATTTGACGGACGTTCGCCATGCCCGCTTCGAAGTTCTTGGATGCGACAAGCTTGTCAAAGAGCGCGCGCGGCATTTTCGCATGGGTTTTGACATGCGAGGAGATGGTCTGCATCACGTCCCAGTTCAGCACAAAGTTTTCCATGAATTGGCTCGGAAGCTCAACCGCGTCCCATTCAACTCCGCTGATACCGGAAACCGCGAGTTCCGTCTGACGGGTGAGCATGTGATGCAGGCCGTGACCGAATTCATGGAAGATGGTTTCCACATCGTTGAGCGTCAGCAGTGAAGGCTGAGCGCCAACCGGCGCGGAGAAGTTGCAGACCAAATAAGCGACCGGCGTTTGGATGGCTCCGTTATCAAGCAGACGGCGGCTTCTGAGATCATTCATCCAGGCGCCTCCGCGTTTGCCGCTGCGCGCATACAGGTCGGTATAGAAGCCGGCGATTTCATTGCCGTTCTTATCCGAGATTGCATAGTATTTCACGGCAGGATTCCAAACCGGAACATTCTTTTGCGCGATCTTGATGGAGAACATTTTCTCTACTAAGGAGAACATTCCGGAGAGGACCGCGGGTTCAGGGAAGTACTGCTTGACTTCCTGTTCCGAGTAAGAGTACTTGGCTTCGCGAAGCTTTTCACTGACGTAGCTGTAATCCCAAGGATTGATTTGGTCCATGTTCAGTGTCTGTGTACCAAAGCGGATCAGCTCTTCCATGTCCTTGAGCGCGGCGGGTTTCGCTTTTGCGGCAAGCTCTCTCAGGAATTTAACAACCTGTTCGGGTGTGTCCGCCATTTTTCTGACAAGGGACACCTGAGCGTAGTTTTTATAACCGAGCAGATGAGCTTCTCTGACTCTGAGCTCAAGCAGACGCGTCATGACAGGCGCATTGTCTTTTCCTGCGGGAGAAAACTCAGAGGCGCGGGTCGTATAAGCGTGATAAAGCTCTTCACGAAGTGAGGAGTCATCTGCGTACTGCATGATTGGCAGATAGTTCGGCATGTGCAGCGTGATCTTATAGCCTTCGGTTCCTTCGGAAGCCGCCTGCTGCGCAAAAAGCGCTTTTTCGCCTTCGGGGATGCCGCGCAGCCGATCTGTATCTTTAGGCAGATAGATTGCGAAGTCGTTGGTGCAGTCCAAAAGATTTTCAGAGAACTTTTGGCTGAGTTCAGCTTCTTCAGCGCTGATCTTTGTCATTTCCTTCTTGCCGGCCTCATCGAGTTCGGCGCCCGAAAGCACAAACCCTTCGATTTCCTGATCAATGATTCTGCGGCGAGCGGCGCTGAAGGATTTGAATGCGTCTTCAGCCTTCAGCGCTTTATATTTGGCGTAGAGCTCTTCATTTTGGCCGATTTCCGAAAAGACAGCGGAGATCGGAGCGAGAAGCTCATTGACGATCGCGCGCAGCTGAGGCGTGTCTTCCACGCTGTTGAGGTGAGAAATGGCGGACCAGACAAAGCTTAGGTTTTCCGATGCGTCGTCCAGCGGTTTGACGACATTGTCCCAAGTCGCGGGTTCAGTATTTTGCGTGACGGCGCTGACGGTCTCTTTTAATGTATTGATGAGCGACAGAACGGCCGGCTTAAAGCTTTCCTGATTTAAATTCGGGAAGTCGATAAATTTACTTTTATCCTCAATAATCGAGAGAATATCAATACGATCTGACATTAAATTCTTCCTTACAGGTTAAAACGGTTCTCGAAGGCGCGCATGGTATTGTCTAAGAGCATTGCGATGGTCATCGGACCGACACCGCCCGGAACCGGCGTAATAAAGCCCGCGACACGAGCAACAGCTTCGATATCGACGTCACCGCAGAGTTTTCCTTCCTGATTTCTGTTCATGCCGACATCAATCACGACGGCGCCGGGCTTGACCATGTCATCGGTCACCAAACCGGCTTTGCCCACGGCGGATACGATAATGTCGGCATTTTTCGCGAGTTCCTTAAGGTTTTTGGTTCTGCTGTGCGCAACAGTGACGGTGGCGTTCTTCTCAAGGAGCATGAGGGCCATTGGTTTTCCGACAATGTTGCTGCGTCCGATCACCAATGCGTTTGCGCCCTCGAGCGGGCATCCGACGGACTCAAGCATTTTCATGACGCCGTGCGGCGTGCAGCAACGAAAGCCCTTCAGCCCTGTCACTAGCGCGCCCATATTTTCGACATGGAAGCCGTCCACATCCTTTTCCGCGGCGATGGATCGGATGACTTTCTGTTCGTCAAAGCCTTTAGGCAGCGGAAGCTGTACCAAGATGCCGTCGACTGAGTCGTCTTCGTTCAGTTCTTTGATGAGAGAGAGCAGTTCGGCCTCTGAAGCGTCTGCGAGCAGGCGTTTTTCCAAAGAGGTGATGCCGGTGTCGAGGCAGGCTTTGATTTTATTGCGTACGTAAATTTGGCTTGCGGGGTTGTCTCCGACAAGAATTACGGCAAGGCAGGGCGGTCTCGGCGCGTCAGTGAAGTTTTGGATTTTACTGCGGATTTCCTGTCGAATACCGGCAGCGAGCGCTTTTCCGTCAATGATGTTGGCAGACATAAGTTCCCCGAATAATTTGATTTGAAACTTAGAAATATATCAATAAAAAGAAGAAAGGAAGGCCGAAGCCTTCCCTTTTGAGTTCCTTTAGCGACAGAACATTAGTTCATGTTGTTGTCTTTCAGCGGGGTGCGGTTTGCATTCATCACCACACGCATCAGATCGGCAACCGTACCGGAATTTGTCTTATCCATAATTGAGGCGCGATGCGCTTCAACGGTCTTGATGGAAATGCCGAGGTCGGCAGCGATCTGTTTGTTCAGGCGGCCGCTGACAATACGTTCAAGAACGTGCAGTTCACGCGGTGTCAGCTTGCTGAGAAGTGCGTCGTTGAGCGAGCGCTTTTCAGCTTTAAGTTTGCGCTGACGGGCTTCCTGAAGCATTCTTTCGATTAAGGAGCGAAGCGCTGCCTGATCGAACGGTTTTTCAATGAAGTCCACTGCACCCTTTTTGAGAGTGGAGACTGCCATGGATACGTCGCCGTGACCCGAGATGAAGATAATCGGAATATCGCATTTGCGGGCGATCAGATGTTCTTGTACTTCTAGTCCGCTCATGCCCGGCATTCTGACGTCTAGTACGAGAACAGCGATGGCATTCGGATCGAATTTGGCCAAGAACATTTCTCCGCTTTCGAAGAGCTCAACTCGATAGCTGGACGCTTCGAGCAGCCACTTCAGCGAATCACGGACGGCCTCGTCGTCTTCAACAATGTAAACGACGCCGGCAGTGTCCGGTGAATCCGGAGTAAAGGATTTCGAGGTCATTTGAATCATCATGTACCTTCCACAATAAATTATTTTGCGTTAAATCTGTTAACCGATTGAATCAAATTCAATCACACACCACATATAGTAATTATATGCGCAAATCACACCCCTGAGAAGTATTTATATCGGGGGTGAAGCTATTCTTTACAAATTAACCCGGGAACTATACCTTAGCTAAAACTAAGTAAGGATTATTACATATTTTTACAGGTGATAACCCGAATTCGACTATTTTAACGGATTTCCTAAAAAAATCACCTCCGTTTCCAAAGAAAGCGGGGGTGATTAAATATTAAGAAGCAATTCTTTTCTAAGTTTTCTTACCGGGCTGTCAGCTGCAGATTTTTAGATCAAAAACGAAGACAGTACCGCCGCCCTCATTATCTCTGACTCTAAGCCGTGTGTTGTGCGATTCGGCGATGGTTTGGCAGGTGGACAAACCGAGACCCAGCCCGTTCTTTTTGGTTGAGAAGAACGGTGTAAAGAGGCTGGCTTTCATCGTGTCGCTGATGCCGGGACCGTGGTCGGCGACCTGAAGTTCCACTTCGTTGGCGCCGACTTTGGCGATAACCGCGATGGTTCGGTCTGTGCAGCCCGCTTCCAGAATCGCTTCGGCCGCGTTGCGGATCAGGTTCATGAGAATCTGCATGATCTGTACCGGGTCGCAAAGAACATTGGGGAGAACCTTCGGCAGTTCATAGACAATGCGAATACCGGCGTACTTTTTCTCGATCAGCTTGCCGAGCTCCTGAGTGTCATTGATGACATTGGCGAGCGGCACATTTTCGAGTGTCGTCGGTCTGCGTTTGGCGAATGCGCGGATGTTTTTAATAATCTTGTCGATGCGTCCGGCCTGATTCGCAATCTTTTTATAGATCTCGAGGACTTGTCCGCGGTTGACCTCAGGAGCGTTCCCGATAACTTCAATAGCGGTGTTGGCATAGGCTGTAATCGCCGTGAGCGGCTGATTAATTTCATGCGTAATCGTAGAGGCCATTTCACCGAGAGTAATCAGACGAGAAGAATTTTCCATTCGGTTGGTTTGATCTTCCAATTCTTTTTCGTTGATTTTTCTCTGCGTGATGTCCTGAGCAGACTGCAGCATCACGTGAGAGCCGCCGGGCAGAGTGACTCTGGCCTCTGTAATGCTGAACCAGCGCTCAAGGGAATCAACCCAAACTTCGGCCTCTCGGCTTCCCTGCGGATTAAACGGAATTTTGCAGGCGCGGGAGATCGCCAGGTGGCCGTCAGCGGTGTTGCCGAGCTGCTCGGTGTAGTGATCGTTATGAATCCCGAGCATGGTTCCGGTCGGCTTGTGGCTCACAACTGAAATACAGGACATTACGGAATTCAAAAGTCTCTGGTAGGAAGCGATCGCGTCGTTGGTGAGGTTCATCGACTGAGACTCAATCGTATTGTCCCGCATCATATAGATCCAGCCGATGTGTTCGTTGTAAGACGAATAAAAAGGCGTGGCAAGCAGCAGCACATTGAGCTGTTCATCGTCTTTGCGGCGAACGAGCAGATCAAAGCGGTAGGGAAAAGCTGCCGGATCGAGTTTAGAAGGATCGCCCAGCAGAGTCGCAGGCAGGACTGAAGTATCCGCCCAGAAAGGATAGGGCGGCGTTTTACCCTGCAGCTCATCTTCAGAGTAGCCGGTAATCACCTGAGCGGCCGGGTTGGTGTAAACGATCTTATTCTCCAGATCCGTAATCACGATCGCCGAGCTGATCGAATCTTCGATGGAGCGCCGCAATTCGAGTTCGCGGTTGGCTCGATCCAGATCCGCCTGGTTTTTACGCATCTCTTTATTCAGGAAAAAGAGCGAGATCAGAAGAAAGAGCATCAGCGCGCCGAGCCAATAGATCAGCGGACTGGCAAAGATCAGGGGACTTTCAACGATATTGCAGCCGTAGAGCTGGATCGAGGGCGGCAGGGGGTCCGCTGCGCGGACATAGCTCGGAATGGTGTAGTCATCCGGCGGGTTGTAGGCCGCCCGACCGGCAATTTCCTCGGTTCCGTGCAGCAAGGAGAATTCATAATCGGCTCTGAGAGAGGAGGGCGTTGATTCTTCAAGCAGCTTATTCAGAGAGATTCGGCTCAGGAGCGCATAGCTTTTATCTTCAAGCGTGAACGGGTAGACGATTACCACGGAGGGCGACGTTGAATCTCCCGGCGTGAACCAGAAGGAAGAGATGGAAACTCGGTTTGAGAGAAACGCGTCCGCGATCGCGTCCCGTACAACCTGCGGGTAATCCAAATAGTTGTACTGACGCAGTTCTCTTTTTCCCAAACGGGGGTTCACCATGGATTCGATGCCTTTGCCGCTTGGTTCGATCAGTCGGATCAAAGTGATTTCCGGGTTGCTGTTGAGCAGCTCCCGAGAGAATTTGTTCAGAACCGCCGCAGTATTTCCGTCCAGTTCCAGCCGCTCGATAAGGCGCGCCATGGAGGCGGAGCTGGCGCGAAGACGCATTTCGATATTGTCTGCGACCTTTGCGGTGCTTTTCATCAGATTGGTTCTGAGGATGGCTTCGTTATTGGAGCGGACATTGAGATAAAAAGCCGCGAAGATAACGATCAGAAGAACCGCGATCGCCCAAATAAAAGGGGTAGTTCCGTTCGGTAAGTTTGAATGGCTGCGCAACCCTGCAAAGGAAGCGGTAAAACGCTCTAATAGATCATTGTTCTGAGACAAGTTTTTTTGCTGAGCCATAGTTAGTTAAAACGAACCGTTGGGAAAAGAAAACAGACAAATTATCAATGTCTATTATGACACTGTTCGATGTGCGCAAAGATTGTCCGGTGAATTTGCGTACTCAAACAAAAATAATCTGAGTACAGAATAAGTTGAGTTTGGACCGATACAATAATCAAGTCGAGATGATTGTTAGGTTTTTTAGGATAAGGATATGGACCTGCAGAACGAATTAAAGCAAAAAGCGGCCGCAGCTGCCTTGGAATATGTGAAAGAGGGCGAATACCTCGGAGTGGGCACGGGATCAACGGTTAGCTTTTTCATTACCGAGCTGGCGACTTCCGGTAAACGAGTCAAAGGCTGTGTTTCGAGTTCGGAAGCAACTACCCGACAGCTTTTAGCTTATGGAATTCCGGTTTGTGATTTAAATGACATTGTCGGAACAATTCCTGTCTATGTTGACGGCTGTGATGAAATTGACGGTAATTTCTGCATGATCAAGGGCGGCGGCGGAGCGCTTACCCGCGAAAAGATTTTGGCGGAGGCCTCCGATATGTATGTCTGCATTGCAGACGCTTCGAAAGAGGTTAAACAGCTTGGCAAGTTCCCGCTTCCGCTGGAAGTCATTCCGATGGCAGTGTCTTCTGTCTGCCGTGCGATGGAAGAGCTTGGCGGTCATCCGACGGTTCGCGATATGGTTACCGACAACGGCAATAATATTGTTGATGTTCACGGTCTGCAGATTAAGGAGCCGACTCGTTTGGAGGCTGCGATTAACCAGATTCCGGGCGTTGTGACCTGCGGTATTTTCGGAAAACGCGGTGCGGATGTGCTGCTCATCGGTACACCTGAGGGTGTCCGTACACTGAAACCGAAAAAAGGATTTTTTTCAGGCCGTCAGAAGTAATTTCTGAAAGAAAAAAGCCCGGAATAGTACTGTTTTCGGGCTTTTTCCGTTTTTGAGACCATATAAACGGTCCCGGTTATTCTCTTAGAACTGCCGGATTAATCGTTTAAGAAATATTCGACGGTTGTGACTACGCGGACATTTTTGATAAAGGGCGTGTTTTCGTCTCTGTCCGTGATGGTGAAGACGCCCTGATTCGCCCTGCGGATTTTTCCGAGTTTAGAGCCCGAATCGTCTGCAAACTTTTGGGCTGCCGCCTTAGCGTTCTTCGTCGCTGATTCGATCATTTCCGGTTTAATTTCATTCAGACCGGTAAAACTATAGGCGGTCATGTAGCTGTAATCACTGCTGAGGGCGACGCCTTTTTTCAGCAGTTCGCGCTGCGTCACGGAAAGTTTGCGGATGGTATCTACCTTATCGGTAGAAACCGTGACGACCTGAGTCAGGATATAGCGGTAAGGGCGTGTTCTGCCGTCGTAAGAGTTTGCCAGGGTGTCCTGAACTTTAGGAGACGCGAGTGTGATTTCGCTTTCGTCGATACCGTTGTCCTTAAGAAACTTTAGAACCAGATTTTGTTTTTCTTCAAGCGCATCATAAGCGGCGGCGAGTTCATTTCCCATTTCTGTGAAACTGAGGGGCCAAATAACATGCGTGGCCTTCACTTCTTTTTCGCTCAGGCCTTTGACTGTAACGATTCGATCTTTATTCAGGAAGGCGGTCGCTGCGTCTCCGAGCTGGTTCCCGAGGAGTGCGACACCGCCGATGAAGCCGGCGGCCAAAATAATTGAGGGGATGAATCTGTTGTTCATAAATGAGTTTTCCTCTTTTAGCTGTCTAAAGCGTTTTTGATAGCAGAACCGACAGCGGCTGCAGACATCGGATTCTGACCTGTAATGACTCTGTCATTGACGACGCAGTGGGTTTGGAAATTATCGGATTTTTCAAAATGCGCATGTTGAGCTTTCAGTTTTGTTTCCAAAGAGAAAGGCACGACATTTTTCAGGTTAACAGCTTCCTCTTCGGAATCGGTGAAGCTATTAATCTTTTTGCCATTAATTAAATAGGTACCGTTTGGAAGTTTGATATTGATCAGTCCGGCCGCTCCGTGGCAAACGGAAGCAACCACGCCGCCGTTGGTATAAATTTTTGAAGCGATAGCCGCAAGTTCTTTATTGTCCAGGAAGTCCCACATTGCGCCGTGCCCGCCGGCGTAATAAATCGCAGCATATTCATCGGGTTTAATATCAGAAGGCTTCAAAGTGAAATTAATCTTCTTTTGATAGACCATATCCTGAGAAAACTCCTTGTTCACCGGATCGGACGGGTCGTCGCCCTCAAAAGCGCAAGCGCCGCCCTTCGGACTGACAAAGTCGATTTCATAGCCGACATCTTTAAGAATTTTCCAAGGGTGCGTTACTTCTGAAAGCCAATATCCTGTTTTCTTACCGGTTTTACCCAAATCCGAATGACTTGTAATCACGAAAAGGATTTTCTTATCTCTTTTCGGAGGTTCCTCTGCAGGGGCTAGCGCACCTTTATTTTCCGCCGCAAAGACCGGGCTAGCCACTGCGCCTGCTGCAATTACCGTTAATAGATTTCGTCTCTGCATCATTAGAGCCTGAAAATTAATTGATTTTCCGATTATAGGAATCTCTCAAGCTTTGGGACTTTTAAGGTCCGAAATTGGGACAACACATAGAAGAAAGTTTCATGATTTTGTAACGAATATCTCTAGTTAAAGGCCAAAGTGAGGTTTTAGAGTCTTATCTTCCTTACTTCTTCGTTATTCGCGGGAAGAGTTAGAGTGCATCCTGAATACCCAAAATTCTAGGAGTTATTTTCACAAATAGTCTCATCTTTAATTTAACTAATTGATTTTATGACTATTTTTGGTAATGTAAGGATAGACTTTTTTAACTTCATAGACGATAACTTATTACCTATGAAAGAAACCAATCGCCCTACAAATGTAGATAGTAAAACTCAGGAAAAGCCTTTCAAGAAAACTTGTTAACCCCTATAATTAAAGAAAGGGAGTTCCCGAAATGTCACTTATTGATGATTTTATGAATTCGATTATCGGGAAGATTTGGTGTGCCGGGATGCTCATTGTCGGCGTACCCCTTCTCGGACTGGTCGGGTATGGAACTATTTTGATTGGCTACGAGCTTATACAAGAAATTGAAGATCCTCTGTGGCGCGATTTAACTTATGCCTTGATTTTCGAAAGTTGCGTGATCGTATTTGTTGTCAAAACAACCTATATCAATTGGTTCAGGAAGCATCTTTGGAGGCTTCCTGAATTGAAGGACAAGAACCAATAACTCCTTGTTTAAGTATCTAAAGCCGCCTTTGAGCGGCTTTTTCTTTGGCTAAAACCATGCCGATACCTAAGACCAGAATTTTATCCACATATGACAAAAAACCTCATGCAAGACCGAATGTCCGATGAGGTGTTTCTGTTTTAACTTCACTGAAGCAATTAACTTCAGGAGAGGTTGGCGCGCCAGGCAGGAGTCGAACATATGCAGGAATAAGCCCAGTTCAAAGATAGAGCGTTTTGGATTTATTTTAATAAAAATACTTTAAAAACAAATAGAAATTTACAAAATAAGTGCGTAAAAATTTTCTGATTCGGAGCGTTAAGGAACGCAGAAGGAAGATTTTTGCTATGCTTTATGTGGTGTTTTTGAGGTGTTTTTATGAAAGCGAAAGTCACACTGAAAAATTATCTGACTCTTCCAGACGGTTTCTACACGGCGGCGCCTAATCTGCTTTACGTTGTCAGGGGCAACACGCGACGCTTCGTGTTCCGCTACATGGTGGACGGTAAGAGGCGGGATAAATCCATCGGACCTGTAAGCAAGGTCGATCTCACACAGGCAAAGAGTACCGCCAAAGAGTTTCTTGGGCGACTAGCTAGCGGTCTGCCGCTCACCCAAAGTACGAAGGAGAGACTCGCTGAGGAGTACTCAAGGGCAGAGGTTCCGAGCTTCAAGAGTTTTGCAGAACAAACGATAGAGAAGATCAAAGAGGTGAAACGCTGGAGAAGCAATAAGACGTACGCCAACACGGTCCAGTACTTTAATAGCTACGTGTACCCCGTCATCGGAAATAAACGAATAGATGAAATCAAACGAGCAGATGTCGTGGCGGTTCTCGAGCCGATATGGTCTGCCAAAAATCAGACGGCTTTGAAAATCAGAACTAGGCTTGAAAGCATTCTGGCCTACGCGGTAAACGAGGGGTATCTAGAATTTAATTGCGCGTTGTGGAAAGGGAACCTTGACCAGTATCTTCCGCCGCCGTCAAAAGTCAGAACGGTTAAGCACCACATATCTATGCCTTTGGAGGAACTACAGGAAAAGCTCAAGTGCTTTCTTCCTGCCAACAATCGGACGCGTCAGCTTATTCTCTTCACGATTCTGACGGCATGTAGGGTAGGAGAGACGGCAGGCGCAAAGTGGTCGGAGTTTAATTTTGAAGAGAGAGTGTGGAGTATTCCGCCTGAGCGCCGTAAGGATAGCAAGCCGTACCCTCATAGAGTTCCTTTGAGTGATCAGGTGGTCGAGCTTTTAAATTCTATTGAGCGCAAGGGTGAGTACGTGTTTGCGGTGCGGGATACGCTAGGCAGCAAGTACTCTTTGAGCGTACTTCTTAAACGAATGACGGGGACAACTGCCACAATGCACGGGTTCAGATCAACGTTCCGCGACTGGGCGGCGGAGAATGAGATAAACGACAGCGTTGCAGAGAAGTGTCTGATGCACTCTGTGGGCAACGCTGTCTTTCAGGCATACCAGCGGAGCGACTTATTAGAGTTGAGACGCCCCGTCATGCAGGCGTGGGCTGACACTGTTTTTGCTTTGCAGCCTTTCCGGAAGTTTTGAAAACCAATCGGAAAACTCTTTTTCCGTCCATACCTGGCGCCCCTTCATGTACCGGCCGCCGGGGAAGAACCCTTCACGAATCCAGCGCTCGATTGTCTTAACGTGGCGGCCTGTAAGTTCGGCAATATCGCTCTTCTGTAAAATTTGCTTGTTCATTTCTCATCCTCCAATTCCTTGATTCGGTTGTTCACGTGCGCGGCGAGCTTGACCCAAAACGCCGCATAGTCGCCGCGGGTTGTTGCCATTGCCGATTCACCGATGACTCCCTCGGCTCGACGGAGCCACACGAGAAGCTCGAAAAATCGCTCGCTCACTGTCGCGGCGCCGGGCGACTTTCTGCGGTTCAGATACCACTGAGCCTTTTTCAGGTCCTGCAATTCAGAGGAGCCCTCCTTGTGGCCCGCACGGAAACAATATTTGAGAGCGTTCCCCTCGCAGAACGGCAGGCGCTCGCAGAAATCGATCGGCTCCAGCTTGATTGCCTGCCCCTCATAGTGCTCGGGGTGGTTGATAAGGTCAGTTGTCATTTCGTTTCTCCTTTTTATTGAAATGCTTCTGTCTCATGAGTCTTCCGACTCGGTCTTTGTCTGTTTCTTGGACGCCGTGCGGAATTCCTAGGGCCTCGCGTCTTGCGTGGTCTTCTTCCACGATCTGCTTAGCGGCAAGGAACTCCTTCAGGGTGCGCAGCGGGCTGTGCTCCATGCCCTCTCGCAGTAGCTCAGCGATCTGCCAACAGACATCACGCAGGACGTTGAGCTCCTCAGCGGTGCCCGTATAGCCGTGCGTCTTTCCCTCGCGCTTGCGCTTTACGATACGGCTATAGGCGTGGAGGGCGCAGTAGTGGTCGGCTTGGAACTCTCTCACCTCGGACTCCTGACCAGGCCAACGGCGATCGACCAGCATGAGGCCGCCCCAATTCAGCAAATCTTGGATTTGGTGCATGTGATCGTCCGTTGCGAGTCCTCTTGGCAGAGTGATCTCGACCACGAGCATGATGTCGGTGATGATTTCTTTCACACGGTCGATGTTCTTGCGGGAATAGAACACGCCCGGGTTTTTGACGGTGCGCGGCTTGTATGCCTTTCTTGGCTTCTTGTTCGACGGCATCATTCGTCCCCTAAAATCGCAGTCTTTTTATCGAGCAGAACATCCAGTACTTCACGCTTGGAGGCAAGGCGCTCTTTCACCACCTCGTCCAGTGTCCCCTTGGCCACGATGTAGTGCACGAAGGAGGGGCGCGCGTGTCCTGCCTGAGCCTGACGGACCGCGCCTATGCGCTCGATGATCTGATCGTGAAGCTCAAGGGACCAGCCGCAGGAGAAGAACACCAGAATGTTTCCTCCGTCCTGAAGGTTGAGCCCGTGGCCGCATGATGCGGGGTGCGCAAGCAGTAGCGGGATGCGTCCTGCGTTCCAGTTGCGGATGGTCTGTGGGTCCTTGTCAAGAAGCTTTGCCTGAGGGAACGCTTGCTTGATGCGCTCCACCTCGTGCCTGAAACTATAGGAGCACAGCACAGGCATGCCGTTTGCCTCCTCGATGACGGACCTCAGAGCGTCGATCTTCGCGGAGTGGAATAACTCGAAGCCTTCACCTTCTTCGGAGTACACGGCCCCACTTGCCATCTGAAGCAAGCGCCCCGTTTTAACTGCGGCGTTCGCTGCTGTGATCTCCTCTCCGTTCTCAAGCTCAAGGTACAGCTCGCGAGCGAAGCGGCGGTACTGCTTCATAACAAGAGGAGGGAGCTCAACCACCACGTCATTAGAGATGTTCTGTGCGACATCGAAGTAGTCCTCGGGGTTGACAGTAACTGTGATGTCCTTCAGCTTCTCCTTGATCTTCTCGTCCGACCCTTCAAACGGCCTCCACTCGCACCAATGCTGAGCGGCCCCGCCGTGTGTGACGGGGTAGAAGTACTGCTTTTGGTAGGCAGTGAAGGACTTGCCGAGGCGCGCGCCTTTGTCGAGAAACCACATCTGCCCCCACAAGTCAAGGAGCCCGTTCGGCGCCGGTGTTCCTGTCAGCTCTATGAACCCCTCTGACTGATGGGCGACTCGAGCTAGGAACTTGGCCCTCTGCGTGCCTTGCTTAGAGCGCAGGCCTTTGAGCCGCGTGCTCTCGTCGGCAACAATGAGGTCGAACTTCCAATCGTCTCCGCACCAGTTGACGAGCCAGGGGATGTTCTCATAGTTGATGGTGTAAATGTCCGCGTCTGTCTCGAGAGTCTGGATGCGCTCACGCTGATTGCCGCAAACGACAGAGACCTTGAGGTGCTTGAAATCGTCCCACTTGAGGAGCTCATCGGGCCACGTGCTTTGCGCAACACGGAGCGGCGCAACGATAAGCGCTTTGAGCTTGGGTCTCTTTTCCCTGATGCGGCGAATTGCCTCGAGCGTGGAGGATGTTTTCCCCATACCCATCCCTGCGAACAGCGCAATGCGCTTGCGCTGAAGAATCGCCTGAATCATCCGCTCTTGATAGGGTCTCGGTGTGAATTTCATAAATCCCTCGTCACGTTCACGCCGCCGAAGAGGCCCCAGCAGATGGCTGTCTTGATGCTATCGGTATCGTGGCAGACGAAAACCTCAAACGCTCCTTCGTCCTCGAGGGTGCGAATCATCCTCTGCTGCTGAGGAGACAGGCGCCCCTTTTTGGCCTTGAGTTCGATAAGGATGTGACGCCCGTCACGCATCAGCAACCAGTCGGGGGCTCCAACAGTGCCCTCGAAGCCGAGCTTGAATGCCGTGATGCCGAGCTTCTTGCAGGCTTGTTTTAGAAACAGTGTGTTCTGTCCTTCAGGTGTGGTCATTGGTTCTTCTCCAGCAGAGACTCGATGGTGAAAACAAGAGCTTCATCCAGATGCTTTTTGGCAGAAATAACTAGGGTCGTGATCTCCTTGATATCCACCGAATCGCCGGAGCCTCTTCTAATTGCTAGTTTTTTGATCTTGTTCAAGTCGCCTTCAGCGCATTCGATCGCGTTAAAAAGCGAGGAGAGGTTTAAAGAACGTTCCTTTAGAATTTCAAATAAATCCCTTTTGGAGTCTTTCATGTTTATTCCTTCATCATACGTGTGCCCGCATTGCGGGACTAAAACATTTAGTGATATCCATCCAGTTAAAAGTCAAGAAACCTATGAGACCCATTTTTACGGGGACGACTATCTCTGTATTACAGAGTGTCTGAGCTGTAAGAAGCCTGTGCTTTGGTACAAAGAAGCGATTGTTTGGCCGCTTAAACAAGGAATACTTCCGGTCGAAGAAATGCCGGAGGATGCAAAAGAAATATTCCAAGAGGCTCAAAGCATCCTCAGCCTTTCTCCTCGCGCTGCTTGCGCCCTTCTTAGAATCTCTCTGGAGCTCCTTGTTAATTACGCGGGGAGACTTGAAAATCCGGAAGGGTTCAAAGAAAAGGCTCGTCTTATTGATCGCATTGAGTCCCTTGGTGCCAGCGCCCACATCAAAGAACTTCTTCACGTTTGTAGAGTGATTGGCAATGAATATGCGCATCCGGGTGTTATTAACATGGAAGGATCGGATAACCTTGAAATGGCTCAGATTCTTTCCAGGTTGATAAACCAACTCGTTGAGATTTGGGTGAAGCCCTATCTGGATGCTCAGCGTGCCAAAGAATTGTTGGGTAAGTAGACTCATTTGTTCTCCTCAAGTAGCTTCAGGAAGGCGGAAAACCCTCGCTCTTTGTGCATAACAATCCGTCCCGTTGTGACGTAGTAGATAAAAACCTGCCCGCTCAGATAGACGTTGATCTGTCCGGACTTCTCGAAGGTCTTAACGAGGTAGCCTTTTGCTTCGAGCTCCGCAGTGAGCTTGGGGAGCTCGTGTTTGATAACCTCAGATGCTTTCATCGGTCCTCCAATCAGTGGCGGGTCTCGTTATCAAACGCGTCCAGATATTCTTGGATTGACGCATGCAATTCCTTCAGCCCATGAATCGGGAGCAGGCAGCAGTACCTCTTGCCGTCGGAGTCAACAAACTTCAAGAACGGGGCTTCTGCGTCGCCATTGAATCGACCGAGGCCGAGAGGAAGGATGAGCCTGCCTCTGCCTTGCCCGTCACAGAGGGGTTCAACCTCGCGGAGGGTTTCCGCGGCCTCTTTCGCGGCGTCCTCTGCTTTCTGTTCCAGTTCTTCCGTGGTGTAGTTTTTGAATGTGCTGTACATAATTACTCCTTTCTATATCTGTAAGTTTCAAACCCCGCCGCTACAAGCGGCAGGCCTTCAGCCCATGAGGGCAGTGACGACATGAGTTCCTCCATGTGTCGATGATTTCGGGTTTTGTCATCAGGTATTTCGCATATGTACTCGTCGTGTACAGACAGGACGATCTCGTAGCCCGCCTTCTCAAGTCTCAAGCCTGCTTCAAACAACAAGTCGCATGCGACAGCCTGAGTAATGTTCTCGACAATCTTTCCGCCCCACGTCTTGAGGCGCTCGAATTTTCTGGTCCGCTGGTTGTTTCCCATGTAGGTGGCGTCGCCTCCGTCGGACGCTCTCGGCGCCGGGTAAACAAGGAAGCGACCTGACGGGAGATGCAGCAGAAGCCAGTTTCCATAACGTCGAGCGTATAGGCCGGGGCGAATCGGAAAAGACTTGTTCGGAATCTCAATAGCTGAGCGGACGGCGGTCTCGCACGCTGACCAGAACGCAACGATCTGAGCGTTGGCGTTGCGCCACGATTGTTTCACTGCGTTGCATGCGACCCATACGTCATGTGGCAATTTTGCGGTGATCTTCTTCTCGAGCGCCCATTCCCACATGTTTTCTGAGTCCGCATAGACCTCAGGGTCTGCCGTTTTTCTGACGAGCTCTGACATGTGGGTGAAGTCGATGCCGAATTTGTCTGCGAACTGAGCAAAGGCGCCAGCTCCTCCGCCGTAACCGAGGGCAAGCTCCTCAACTTTGCCGATCTGACGGAGCTCTTTCGTCACCTTCTCAGGGTCCACGCCGAACGTGCGGCCGTACGTCAGCTTGTAGAGGTCGTGACCTTGGCCCGCATCGAACTCTCGGAAGGCTTGCAGTTTCCACTCTTCGCCTGCGAGCCATGCGAGCACTCGGCCCTCCACATTGGAGTAGTCAGCCACGCAGAGGCGCTTGCCGGGTGATGCGACGATAACACCCCTCAGGCACTCAGACAGGAACTCGGACGGGTGCTCGTACGCAAGGTCAAGCGCGTCGGCTTTCATCAGCTCGATAGCGGCCTCGATCTCCTGAGCTCCTTTGGTAGGACGGGGTAGGTTTTGCGGCTGGAACTTAACCCCTGAAACTCGCCCTGTTCTGGAGGCGCCTCGGAATTGGAGGCACCCTTTGAGGCGGCCTTCAACATTGCAGTTTTCAACCACCTTGTATTTAGCTTTACTGGTCTTTGCGCCTCTGAGTCGATCGCGCAGTATGTCCTTGACCGGCTCAGGTATCTCAGGGTCGTCGAGATACCGCTCAATGTCTGTTGATCTGAGGGACTCAAGCTCGATACCATAGGCCTCACGGATATGATCGAGAATGGCCTGTCTTTGGTTGACGGAGGAGACAGCGCCGCCTGTTTTCTCGGCGATCGCATCGTCCATCTCGTCCTTACTTTTATCAGCCAGCTTAATCGCTGCACGCACGAGGTCGAGATCGACACACATGCCTCGGCGGTTGATTGTGACGTCCAGGAGTTGGAATTCTTTTTCCTGAACCGTGTTGTTGAACCCTGGAAAGCGCTTGTAGATTTCACGCATGGAGGAGACGTCACGGCGGCAGTACTCGACGAATCGCTCCCAATCTGCGGGGGTGTCCTCTCGCTTCATGCGGTAGTTCTTAATCCCGTTCTTAAATTTAGGGACGCAGAATTTCTGAATCAGTCGTGAGCCGTCCTTATCCTTAGCGATGTCGGTCGGCAGTTTGAAGATTTTGCACAGCTCTCCGAGGCCGCCCGGCAGCGCATGCTGATAGGCGATGACCCTCACGTCGTCGCACTGGATAAGCGGCAGGTCGATGTCCCGATACTGGAGGAAGACCGTGTCGAACATCACGCCGTTTACCCACACGTGCCGAGCGCCGTACGACTGGATGTCGTGAATGGCGGCCCTGAGATCGTCAGGCATGTTAGGTTCCTGGTCAACGTCCCAAACTTTCACGGGCCCGTCGTTGAGGGCGTATGCCCACAGGAGAATGCGGGCGGATTTGTCGGCCGCATAGGCATGCGTACCGTATTGGATAGGAACCTCGGAGTAGGTCTCGAGGTCCATAAAATAGGTTTTGATTTTCATATGAGCTCCAAAATTTGGAGGCTTGGCGCGCAGGTCCTTCTACGGAAGGCCTTTGGTATCCCGCGGTTAAGGCCATGACAGCCTCAGACGGGGCCGAACATTTCGGTTTTGACGCGCCTTTGCCTTAAAACTGAGCTCGTTTGAAAACAAGCTCAAGTTTAAGGCACCTCCTCATAAAGAGGAGGAGTAGTGCTTACCAAGAAACGTCTTCGTCAGAGTCCTGGTCTAACTCTTCTGTGGCGGTCAGATCATCAAGGTCATCTGTTTCTACAGAGCTTCCACCGAGGCGCGGCCCTTCTTCCACGAACTGGACAGCTCGGATGTAAAACTTGATTCCGGTGCTGCCTTGGTCGTACGCCGCGGGAGCGAGGTAGAGGTTCACGTAACAGCCGGCATAAATTTCGTCAGGTCCGCCGAGTTTTGACGGCTTCTTGTCGTGCGTAAACAGCTGAGGGGGTGGAATGGGGTTGCCGCGACGATCTTCAGTGTTGTTCGATGCAGTGACACGCAAATACGAGGGGCCACCGTTTTTCGGGGTGTGTTCCTTGGCCGCTTTGTTCAGTGTCGGCCATAGGGCTTTGGCTCGGTCCTTCCATTTCTCTTCGGCGACTTTCTTCATCTCGCCTTCGAGGAACTTGAGCTGATCTTCGTTGATTTCACAAGTAATACTGTATTTATCTTTTCCAGAGAAGTCAGGCGCCGGTCGGTAGAGCGCGAAGAATCGAACTCTTACGTGTCGGAGAACAATGACTCCGTGCTTTGTAAACCCATAACTTTGTTGATTCATTTTTCAGTTCCTAAAATATTGAGGAAAGCGTCTTCTGATAATGTCCCGCGCGTCGTCCAGCGCTTTCCGTCGGGCCGCTGACTCTCCTCTAGGGAGCCAGGGCTCAATAGACGCGGCGGTTTTGAGCACCTCCTGCGCCACCCGCGGCAGGGGGTTCTCAAATAGGTACGCTGCCGGGATTTGCTTCAGATGTCGTCTCTTTTGTTCCATCTGCAATTTCCTCGAGGTCGTCCTCAGTCACGAGAGCAAGTGAGATGCTCGGACGTTTGTCGCTCGCAGGCACGAGCTGAGGTTTGCCCGGGTTGCGAGTGATGAGCTCCTGAAGAGTTGCCCACTGGCGCTCACCGATGACGGGCTTGCCGTCCTCACGCTTGACCTTCTTGTGAAGCTCCTCTGCTCGTGTCGGCCCGATGACCTCTTTCTTGTAGGCGAAGTCCTTGGGGATGCGCATGGACTTGAGCACCTCCTCGGCTTCAGCCTTGTTCTTCCAGCGGCGAATGCCTTTGTTGCCTTCCACGATCTTGAAGCCCGGTACCTCGTTTCCGAGGCTGATGCGGTTGAAAACTTCGGCCTCAACGTCGGAGAACCAATCGTTCACCTGTTTTTTAAATTGCAGGAGGGCTCCAAGCTGATCGTCTGTGGCGTCCTTCGGTGTCGGAAGACGCTTCGGGATGCTGAGTGCCTTTGAGACAACCGTTACGAACGCGGGGCAGGAGCTTCTTGCGGGGCAGTAGCGGCAGGCTTGCTCTGTCGGTGTGAAGTCGCCCTCCACGGCGCCTCTTGCCATGATCTCGTTTGCCGCGCCGACTGCTAAAGCGACATCCACGCCAAAGGCCCTTAAGTCCTCTCGTGAGCATGTCCATGTGTTGACGGGGTTCTGGCCGGGCGCTCTCGGCTGCACGATGTGAAGCGTGATAGTGTCAATGTCCTGAGCACCGTCGGCCTGTAATGCGGCCCATGCGTAAATCATGAGCTGTTTGTTCCTTTCAGCCGGAACGGGGATGCCAACGCCGTGCTTGTAGTCAAAGACGTGAAGCTCGTTGCCGCTTGAGAGGATGCAATCTGCGTACCCGTACTGATCGGGCACCCCGTAAATCGGGCTTAGAGGGATGCGGCCTTCGACAATCCATGAGTCGGGCGTGTCAAAATACGAGTCACGAATCTCCTCTAAATATATGCGGGCGCATTCTCTGAGCTCTTGGTCCTCGACCCGCTTGAGGATGGTTTCGATCTCCTCACCGTCACGGAGCATGGCGATCGCGCACTGCTCCATCACGGAATGGGCTCGTGTGCCTTCCTCCGCATCAGGGTTTGTGGTGAATACACCATAGTCGCGGACCATCAGGGGAGAGGCCGTGCAGACCATCCAACGGGAGGCGGCTGACGGAGGGAAAAGCGAGTGGCCGCGGCTTGCGGACTCGTCAGCGACGGGAATGATAGGGGTCTCAGGCATTTTTCTCACCATTTGCATCGTCGATCGCCTTCTGCATATGAGCTATGAAAGCGGCGTGCTGATCGTGCGTGATGTCGTCCACGGTTGTGGGTTTGCCCAGGAATGCGTCACGGACCTCTTCAGTCTTCGAGCGGGCGGCTTTACCATCCATCTGACCCTTAAGCACCCGGAATAGGGTTCCGCAAATGCGAGTTCTCTCGGCTTTTTCAGCGTCCTCGTCCACAACCTCAGGTGCCTGTTTTACTTCAGGTGCCTTTTTCTTGGGCGCAGTCTTAGCGGGTTTTTCCTCGCTCGCAGGCGCGGGCGCGACAGGTTCAGATTTTTCGCCTAGTCCAGCCTCGGTGCCGGCCGACTCGACCGCAGCTCCGGTTTCCCCGCCTTGGTCACAAGTTTCAACCTGCTTTTTCAATTTAATAACCCCTTCTGTTTCGGGGTTTTCGAGGCCCTCTATCCTGCACTCGATAGAAACGATTTGGCTATACGCTTCTGCGATATCGCGATTCAGCCAGGAGAGCGAGCAGGGGGCGGGCTCCGCGTAAGCATTGTTGTTAAACAACTGTTTAATTGTCTCCTCCAGAGCCACGCGGGCGGCCCTGATCGAGTTATGAGCTATACCTAAATTCAGTTTTTTCTGCATTCATTCACTCCATTATTTGAGCACCGATCAGCCCCGGCGCCGGAGGGCTTAAAACCTATACGGCCGGCGCCGGAAGAGCATCAATAGCGCGGGGCGGTCGTCTCCTATCGAGATCGATAAGCCCGGAGAATTTAATTTTTTCGGTCGCTCCGCTATCCAGGCGCCTGGCTGCCACTCTCAACATCTCGCGAATTGAACCGGCTACCAATGCACGGAAAACGAGACCGCGGGCGCTGTCGGTTTCCTGCGCTGTCAGGGGCGCCCCTTGATATCCAGTCTCGAAATAAATGAACGTGACCACAGGCGCCGGCAGCGCCTCAATAGAGAGGCGAGCGACATACCGAGCGGGCGGGGCGGCGCCGTCGATTTCAGCCGCTTTAACGGCCCTTATTTCTATCCTCGTTTTATGCATGTTCACAGGTCCTAAAAACGCAAAAAAGGACGCTCCGGAGTTCGTTCCGGGGCGTCCTTATTTCTGTCTGGCGAGCGTGCCAGAGATCTAACAATTCGATTTGTCTAACTAAAAGCGCCGGGGTTTAATCCGGCGCCTGATCTTTAAAAACTTGTGAATACTTTTATTGGAGGGCTGCTAGCGTAGATTTAACTGATTTAATTGCATAGTCCATTAAATCCGCCTGTTCCTTAAACCACCTCCGGTATGTCTCAAATTGGTTTAACGCAGCCTCCAGCTCATAGCGCGCGTTAATCCAGTCTTCAGAGATAACAGGAGCGGGCGTCGGGGCTTGAGAGTAGGAGGGATAAACCGGCTGCGGCTGAAACATTGAATCAACGTAGGCTATTGCCTGGCTGATCTGACTACTGGGAATCTCCCAATAGTGATTAACTCCCATAGCGTTATTAACCTCTCCAATATAACCAGTCCAGAAATGAAACCGCGGAAGATGCGCAGCGATTGCATCCCGCAGCGCCTTTCTTTCCTCCGGTGTGTTTTGGACAATAGAGGCCGCGCCCGGGTTGCGATACCAACCGGCTGTAACAACATCGCCGGGCATCGCCTTAGCAGTGTTGAATTTAACCGGTGTTACCGGAGCGACTGGAGAGGATAAGCGGGCGGCGTTAACGCCGTTGATTGACGCGTTTAAGTTGATATTCATGATAAATAATCCTGTGTAAATATGTTTATTTATCGCCCCTGTTTAGAGGGCGCCCGGGTGCTAAACACCTATACACAGTTAGGCGAGATTATTTCCCTTACGGGTCTTTTATTCTCTGCACGCCCGGGCATAAAAATAGCCGCTTATCTGTCGGGGCGGTGTTTTCCGCTGTGTACCAGGTTTGTTTAGAACCTGATCGCAGAATACAACCGCCGTTTTACGCTGTCAATATGTGCACTCTTGAGGGCTGTATACTTGCATTAATAAGTCTATGCAACTATATCCCTCGTTATGAAAAATATATTTCTCGTTTTAGCCTGTCTTATCCCTTTAATTAGCGCGGCTGCTCCAAAG
The DNA here is from genome assembly GCF_009767915.1 of Parasutterella muris. GTDB lineage: Bacteria > Pseudomonadota > Gammaproteobacteria > Burkholderiales > Burkholderiaceae_F > Parasutterella > Parasutterella muris. Next base: position 40,068 of record NZ_WSRP01000001.1, on the reverse strand, counting down.
GTGACTCCTGATAAATCTTCAATTGACTATGAGACAGAATATCAAATAAATCGAACCCTACTAAATTATTGTATTCATACCTTTGTAGCCACCACTGACGACGGTATATCTGATGTCCAGACCATCGCGAAAGCTGCTAGAGTGAACTGTAAAGAGGATTTTAAAAAAACGTTGATTTATTTTTGTAAATCCACTAAAGGGGTTTACTGTGAGTCTAATAGTTTTCTCAATAACCTTCTTAACAGTGACGAACTTCTATATAGCACTTTCGTTATACCTGTTTTAAAAGAAAGACGAGATAAAAACAAAACAGATAAGCCGTAAAGTATTCACAAGTTTTTAAAGAGCGGGCGGCGGGTTAACGCCGCTTTTAGTTTTATAAACCGACTCTAATAAATCGGCTTATAGAACCCCCGGCCCGGATTTAAGGAGGCGGCCGGAGTCCTCCAGGTGCGTTATTTTCTGAACGCTGCCACAACGTCGCGGCGGCGGGCCGTGACCGGTAATAAACGCGTATCGATCGGGGCGCCGGGTCGGTCGGTTTCACGTGTCCAATAAACACGGTTGCCAACGATTAAACCAGGTGAATAAACCTCACGGCCGCCCGCGGGCGTCTGAATTCTGAAACTAGTAATCATTTCGCGGCCCTCCGTTCCATATAATCCCAGATCGCTATCTGGCTGGATTCATTCAGGTATTCCGTAAAACTCAGATCAGCCGGATAAACGTCCTCGGTACGTTCTAAATAAGATTGCAGCGCGTCTAAAACTAAACTCAACTGGACACCACTCCAGGCGCTGCAATCCTCCCAACGATCGATATCGTTGTCATAGCGCGGGATGAAACCGGAGCGAGGTTTTAGCACTCCATAAACATAGTCAGCAAAATAGTTTTTATCGCGTGATTCCAGCCAGGCGCCACAGCGCAGAACATCGCGGCGGCTGATCTTGCAATACAGATAATCAGTGCGATAGTTGTAATAGGCCGGTGAGTCGAGATGATCGAACGATACGGCGATATCAACGCTGGCGCCGTCGTCAATTTCCGAGGTGTGTTCCTTCAGCCAATCGGGATAAAAACCAGCGTATTTATTTGCGAGATTGATACGGATAGAGGGCCTGAGGTTGAAATCATCTGAATCGAGATTAGCGCCCGTTTCGGTATTTTCATACTCGATAGCTGAGTCGATTTCATCGTCGATAAAACCAGATAAAGCACTCTCGTAGAAACCGCAAAACGGAATCGGTATAGCTACAGTTTCAGCAAGCGCGGCGGCGTCCATAGCTGCAAGCGCGGCGAGGAATGAGAATTTAGCAGTCATGATTATTCCTCCTTCTCAGTGTTACGGGCGGCGGCCGTAATGTTCATAATCTCAGCTAAAACGGTGCTAGCTGCACGCGATTCCTCCCACGGGGTCAATTGATCTAAAACATTCCTCCCCGGAAGTCCGTAGGAGCGCAGCAGAGCGGCAATCTCGGAATATGTCCAGCACTGGCAGAAGCAGACGCATTTAATTAGTGCCAGCTCCAACCAATAGGGGTCAATCACTGAATCTATCGCGCGATTGAGCTCCTCGATAGTTTCGAAACTGTCATAGTCGATATCACCGAGCGCCTCAATCGTTTCACGAGTTAAACCCTTATACAGGGGCGCTAGTCTCAACAGTGCATAGTGGAACAGCGCGGCCGGTCGGTTGTCTCTAATTTCAGTGTCACACTGGCAGTATTGAGCCGCGCGGATGTGGTCATAGAAACTATAAGCGTCAACAGGATATAAACCCTCATTAACAACGCGTTCCATCCATCTGGGGGCGCTGTTGGATTTATACAGCCAAGTGGTGAGATTGTAGTTATAGATATCAACCGCGTTATCTGCAAACTGACTAATTGCGTCGCTGATATACGTATCGGGGGTTGCGTCGCCTAATTCAGCCGCGAAATCGGACAGAGATGTTTCAACACTGCGCGGCTGGAGATTAGCCACCACCTCGAGGGCGTGGGTCAGGTCCAAAACAGTAGCATCGCCGTTATTTTCAGCGGCGGCAATGATAGCGGTTGCGAGAGCGGAGGGGTTTAATTTGTTTGTCATTTTCGGCCCCCCTTAGATGATTGTTGACAGGATGACCGCGAGCGCTGCCACTGTGATAACGAACGGGGCGGCGATTGTGATCGGGGCGGCGATCAATGCCAGAGCAGAGAACGGGACCACCAGAGCGAAGATGATCGCGCGGGAGATTGATTTAGAAAGTGTCATATTTAAACCTTTATAAACTAAATGTAAGTATCGTGATTAACTATCACGATTGCAAATATAACACTTACTTAGTTTTAATGCAATAGATGTAAGTATGAAAAATCAAGTATCTTTGATTTTTTAGGGAAAATACTTAGACGTTTTGTTAGGCGGTGGCCTCGGTAGTGGGTCTATTTATATAGGCGTTGATTTTTGCGGGTTGGATACCCGTTAATTTTTGCGGGTTGGATATCCGTAAATTTATGCAGGTTCAGGCCTGAATACGTTAATTCTTGCGAGTGTGTAAATTTATGCGGGTTCGCTCAGGTGAATATACGAATTATTTTTATATTTTCTCTAAAGTTCGCGTATGTAGAAAAATAAATAGAACAGAGGATAAAGAAACATACATATATAGGAAAAGTTTTTAAAAACCGCCGTTATTTTTCGTATTTTCACCGGCTGCAAAAATACACACCTGGGAGATAGGGCGGCGCCAGTAGATTGGTAGGTCGGTAGGTTGACAGGCTGCACAGGTTGATAGGTTGCACAGGTTGATAGGTTGATAGGTTGCACAGGTTGGCAGGTTGCACAGGTTGATAGGTTGCAAGCGTTTCAGGCTCCCTAACTCCAGCCGAGAAAACGAGAAAAGTAGCGCGCCTGTGAACCCTAAACCCCCGCGGGTGATCGTAATTAACTAATTGAATTTACTCAACATAATAGCGGTTATATTGAATAGCACGGGTTTTTGGCGGGGTGATTCGCGATTCCCGCTTGGATGGGTGATCGGCCGCGCTTTCCGTCAGGTAGGGGTGGGGCCCAATTTGGCTGCCAGTCCGCGGGGAACCTCCTGTGAACTCCGCGGGCTTAGAAAAACCATTTTCAAAAAAAAATTGAAAAATTTCAAAAATCGATTTTGAGACGCTTTTTAAGCTCATCACTGCATTTAAATTTTCAGATAAGGAATTTATCGACCAAAGAATAAAAGTCTCTTAAATCGACGATTTGATGCTTTCCTGTCGATTTTAGAAGTCAATCGTGCTAGACTTCTGTAAAAGGATAAAAAACCTCTCGGAGACCAAGATCATGAAGCTGCACCGCTGGATAGCGTTCAACTCTGCGGGCCGACGAATCGGTCAGGAGCATCCGCGTGCAAAATTCACCGATCGGGATGTTGAGATGGCAATCCAGCTCAGTTACGAGGGTTTTTCTCTATCAGAAATTTCTCGTAAACTCGAGATACCGAAATCAACTATTTGCCGCTGGTTAAGCGGAGAAAGCAGGGGTCAGGCAGTGGCCCGATGGATGCGAGGGGAATATGGCACGAAAAACTGCGCAGGAAACGCTTGAGAGGCTTTACCCAAAGAAGCCCGACCCGAGGTACACGCCGAAGACGGTGAAGCAGGCGGTAAACCACATTGCCGGCGCCAAGAAGCCGCCCAAAGCAAAACGCGCAACCTGGGAGCAGAAAGTCCATATGAGCGAAGCAATCGCCCCCTTATACACAAAACCGATCACAGAGGTGCCGCCCGCCATTGTCGGAGAGAAGTGGTCGCCCGAGCGTGAGGAGCATCTTTTTGCCTTTCTCATGCAGGGTGGAATCATCCGCGTCTGGCTGAACATGGCAGGCCTCAGCTATAACGACATCTACCATCGCAGGAAAAAGGACCCGAGCTTTGCCGCAAGATACGACGAGGCCAGAGCTGTAGGAATGGACGCGTTGGCCGATGAAGCACTTCTGATCGCTTCGAGTCCGATAACGTGTGAAGAGGTTGCGGAGACGGAGCTTGCCGATGGAAAGCGAGTGGTTGTCCGCAAAAGAGGCGACAACACTTACGCCCGCAAACTGGCGTTTTACGCTCGCGTGGAGCTTCTGAAGAAGTGGGCTCCCGAGCGCTACGGGGACAAGATTTCCGTTGACGTCACAGACAAAAGAGCCGCCGGTATTTTGGCGGCTCGCAGACGGCTGCAAGGACTGGATTAGCCTTTATCGTTGAACGGAGAGTCTTGCGACTAGAGCTCCTACTACTTTGACGTCCTGCTTGCCGTTCTCTGAGGAAGAAAGGATTATTTCTTTGTAGTAGGGCCTCATCTGTTCGGACGGTAGAAGAAGTTCTTCATCGCCTTGCAGGAAAAATAACTTTCTTATGCTGAGCGAATAGCCCCCGTCGATATTGCGCTTCAAAGCGGCGACAATATCTTCGCTTCTCACATGATCTTTTGAAGAGGTTTTTCTGAAGTACAGATAGTCTCCCTTGCGGATTTTCGGGCTAAGAGCGTCGTCGGGGGCGACAATGCAGAAGTCAACTAAACCGCTCACCTCCGGATCGGGAAGCCCGGGGAGCCACACAACGTTTGCGCCGGACTGCTTCTCGGCTTCGTCGTCTCGAGAGTCGTCAATCCAGTACGCCGTCTCTGCGGTGATAAGCGGAATACGCTTGTTCGGGATCGCTTTTAGTACGGGGTTCTGAGACATAAGAGCTTTTGCCTTTTTCTCGCCGATAAGGTTGACAATCCTTGTCTCGAGTGTGGCCGCAATCAAGGCCAGAGTAGAAGGTCTCGGGTGAGCCTGGCCGGAAAGGATGCGAGAGATTGTGGACGGCGGCATGTTGCAGGCCTTAGCTAAAGCGTAAGCGGTTAGATTTTTCCTTTCCATTTCTGCTTTGATGCGCTCGGCCACAGACTCTTGAGCTGTTGTTCTTGTAATCACGGATGCCTCCGAATGAAAGCGTTATCGAATGGACCGAGGCTTACCGATAAAACCTACGATAGTACCTATGGTTAAGGGATTCTGATAAACCGTCTGATCTGGATAGTCAGGGTTTATAGGTCTTGCCCAAAAGTCGTTCAGACTGCTCTCGTCAGCGGAGATTCTTCGGATGGCTGCGTACTCGTTCTCTTTGTCTCCTAATAGACACACTGCGACCCTTTCCTCCCCGTTTACCGGGATGTCATCCAGTTCGCTGTACTTTATGAAAACTAAGTCTCCGTCTTCATAAAGCGGGGAAGCGGACAGCCCGCACACCCGAAGGCAAAGCAGTTCTGAGTTCACAATTCCCGCAAAGTCGGAAAGAAGAACGTCGTCGGCGTCTTCGGTGTCTGTAAACGGGTAGGTTATCAGTCTTGTAGGTTCCTGCTGTTTGTCGCCTCGGACGAAGCGAGCAAGTTCTCGGGGAGAGTAGACGGGCACAACCGGACCTCTTTCGACTTTAGTGCCTTCAAGGTTGGTATCTAAGCCGAGTTCGCGTGGAGAAACTCCAAGAAAATCTGCAATCGCGATTAAGGTTTTATCTCTCGGTTTTTCGATCTTGCAGTTAACGATTCTGCTGAGTGTTGCTTGCGTAAGGCCTGTTCCTTTGGCTAACGCGTACATAGAGATGCCTTTCTTGTCGGCGAACTCTTTAATTTTTGCGCCGTTGAATTCCATTTTGACGACCTTTTAGTTAATTGAGTTAGAGGGATTTTTTATAAGTATAAGTAAAGTATAACTAAAATTGCACTAATTTCTCCATAAATATATTGCAAACTTGGAAAATCAATTTTTAAATTTCAGATATACTAAGTAAGTAAAAGTTAAGTACTGTTATTTTTAATATTCAAGTAATGCCGTCGGAGTAAAGGAGTAAAGGAGTGAGACGAGCGGATGCAGGTATCGAGACAAGAAACGAAAGGTCGGTCATCTTAGTTGAGAAGTTGTCAAAACTAGGACGGTCTCCGGCAGAGATTGCTGAGGCGGCAGGAGTTTCTCCTCAGCAGGTGTACAACGTTATGCGGCGCGACAGTGCCTTCAGTTTTAGGACCATAGGGAAACTTCAGTCGTACTATGAAAGCGAGTTGAAACGCGCGGTCAGTCTTGCCGAGATGGAGAGAAAACTAGAGGGCTAGACATGACAACTTCTAATATCAGAGAAATTGGCCCTCAGCTGATCGATCTCGGCTATCACATCTGTGCTATACCTCTCGGAAGTAAAGGTCCACGTAAAAAGGATTGGAACAAACGCTCCCGTACCAAGGAGGAGTGCAGGGCGGCACCAGCCAGTTTTGGAGTCGGTATTTTGTGCGGCGTCGGCTCGGTGCCGGTCCATGCTTTAGACGTGGACTCCTACGACGAAGAGGTAAGTAAAGAGTTTGAATCGTGGGTTGAGGAGCACTTCGGTTTCGAGTACACGCTCTATAAGCGCATCGGCGAGGCGCCAAAGTACGCGCTTCTCTTCCGAATGGAAGAAGCGGGTGCGAAAAAAGAGACTACTCCTAGGTTTATAAAAGACGGCGTCAAGGCTCAGCTTGAGGTTATCGGTGCCGGGGGGCAGTTATGTGCATACCACATCCACCGCGACACTCACAAGCCGTACATTTGGCCGGAGATACCGCTTATCGAGACGCAAGCTGAGGAGCTTCCGCTTTTAACAAGCGAGCAAATACAACAGGCCCTGACCGCCTTCGTGGAAATCGTTGAGCGACGAGGCTTTGAAATTGATACGAAAGAGAAGAGCTTTGACATAAACACGTTCGATGCAGACGATTGGGAACCCGCCCCGCTTGTACTGAGAAAACTTACGATTGAAGAGGCTGAAGAGTACTTGATGGGTTCAGGCCTCAGTAATGTCGACCGCGACAGCTGGTACAAAGCAGGCATGGCACTGCACCACCACTTTGAAGGTTCGGACGAAGCACTCAGACTGTGGGATAAGTGGAGCGCCAGCGCCCCGAACTATAAGGGACTCGATGACTGCGCGAAGACCTGGAACTCTTTTCACGACGACAAGAGTAAACCGGTTACTATCGGCTCGATCATTGCTGCGTATCAGAAGAACAACAAGGGCAACGAGAGGCAGATGTACGTCCTCAACATTGCCAAGCGGCTGATACGCTCTCTCGGCTCGTACCTTAAAAGACGCCGAGGAGACAAAGCAGTCTGCTACTTTTTTGAGAGCCCCCACTGGGTTAAGGCCCCCATTGATGTTGCCGAGTCGGTACTCTCGGAAAGGATTGAGGACGAGTATAAGCGCTTTGTTCAAGACGCCCCGACCCCCGAACAGCTGAAGTCAAGAGCTAAGTTTTACGCGGCATTTGAAAAGAACCCTGTGCGTTATGTGAGAGAGATCACGCAGTCGTTCTTCCTTTTTGGAGGCGAGGGCGCCTTTGTAAGGGACGAGGATTTTGACACAAACACCCGCTACTTTGGCGTGGCAAACGGAGACATTGACCTTGAGACTGGCGAGCTCCTTGCTCCCGACGCATCCCGAATGGTCTCCAAATTCTCCCCTGTAGTGTTTGACCAAAAAGCCAAGTGCCCCCTATGGGAGAAGACACTGCTTGAATGCCTTGTAGATGAAAATGTCGTTGACTATCTCCAGAGGTTTATGGGGTACATAGCGTTAGGGGACCCGAAAGAAAACAAGCTTGCTTTTTTCCACGGGTACGGCAGTAACGGGAAATCAACCCTCACGTCGGTTCTGCTTGAAGTTTTCGGGCCGTACGGTGTTGCCATGCAGCCTGAAACGTTGGTGTCTCTTGGAGACAAAAGATCATCCTCTTCAACAGGTCTTTCGCCTGAGGTGGTGAAGCTTAAGGGCGCCCGCCTCGCCCTAGCCGAGGAGCTGACCGAAGGCGCCAAGGTTAAAAGCGAGATGCTGAAGCGCCTTGCGGGGACTGAGCGAATTGCCGCTCGTGAGATGTACCAATCGCCGATTGAGTTTAATCCTACGCACACCGTCATTGTCTGTACGAACCACCTGCCCGAGATTGCCGATGACAGCGACGGGGCCTGGAGGCGCATTGTTCTGATTGAATTCCCTCGAAGCTTCGACAAGGACCCAAACTATACGAAGGATGAGAATCTCAAGGATAAGCTCCTCAAGGAGGCCCCTGGGATTTTGAATTGGATTTTGGAGGGTGTGCGAAAGTACAAGAAGTATGGCTTGGCCACTCCGGCAGCCCTGAAACAAGCCGTTAATAAGTGGCGCGGCGAGGAGGATGTTGTCGGTACTTGGATTGAAGATTGCCTGGAATCTGCGGAAAAAGACTACAAGGTGCCTATGCGTGAGGTTTATGCCTCGTTCAAGATTTGGGCGGCGGAAAGCGGGCAGACAAAGCAAAGTTCTCAATGGTTAACGAGAAGACTGAAAGAACGAGGGTACACGATAAAAGCTGGGGCGCATCGGTATAGCTATTTGTATGGAGCCAAGTTGATAGAAGATAAGGAGGATTTATGGTAGTTATTTCAACAGAAGATCTTGTCGAGCTGATGGCGTCCCAGCCGCTCGCACTCAGGAAGAAAATTACAGGCACGCTCGGTTACTCGTTCATAGGTGACTACGATGCAGCCAATTGGGTTGACGGAACTGCCGCGTCCCGCAAGGAGGCGGTGCGTAAGCTGATGAAGGAGGCGCTCGCTTCAGAGGCTACAGAGGAGGATGTCTGGCTCAGAATCGAAGGGGTGAGACTTTTGCTCATGTGTCTTGCGGATTTCCTCAAAGACTCCGAGGATGCCTTCCTAGAACTCACCAACGAGCAGTAGCATGAAGCCCCGACCTCGGGGCCTCTAAGTATCCAATGGAGGGACAAAAATAAAATATAATTTATGCAAGCGAATTGATTTTTAGAGACAAGTAATGCAAGTTGAGTACGCAACCGTTTATCTTGAACAATTGTGTACCGACCAAAGAAGAGCTCAAGCTGAACTTGGTCAGCACTGTGCCAGGAAACTCTATACGTATTTGGATTCTCTAAAGGACGCCCCAAGTATGGAAGATGTTCCGCCTCTCGGTCATCTACACGTACTAACAGGAGACAGAGCTGGACAAATGGCGTTTAAATTGGATAAGAAAATGAGATTGGTTTTTTCTGTTCGCCTACCGGAAACGGGCGTTTGTGGACTAAAAGAGCGCGAAAAATTAGTCACTATTATTTGTGTTGAATACATTGGGAACTACCATGATTAATATGGCAACCGGCAAATGGATTACATCCCCTGGTGATGTTGCCAGAGACGCGATAGAAGATGGGATTGTAAAGCGCGAAGAGCTTCGTGATGCGTTAGGCCTCGGCGAGGTGGACTTTACTTCTTTCCTGTCGGGAGAGCTTGCGCTGTCTGATTCTCTTGCTAAAAGATTAGCTGAATCTATCGGAGGCACCCAGATTTTTTGGGAAAATTCGGAGAGGCGGTATCGGAAAGAGAGAAACGAGGAGGCTGAATGTCTTCTTTGTATGCCGGCTAAGGTAAGAAAGATTCCGAGAGTTTATGGGAGTGTAGGTTGCTATGCGTATTCTTAAAGAAGACCCTTTGGTTATCACTTCGCTGTCGTTTAACATTAATCCGACCTTTACGAATTTCGATGGAGTGGAAGGGCGCTCTCTGATCTCGTTTCCTGTTACTACAAAATTTCGAGAAGATGGAAAACAGCTGGTAGTTGAAGGGACCTTAATGGTTAGAGGTGTGAGTTCTGACGATAAGGAAATTTACTCAGCTTCCTGCACTGGACGGGCTGCTTTCTGGTTTATGGAGCCTCTAACAGAAAAGGAAAAAGCAGAGGACTTTGTTTACGGCAATTTTATTAAACCGGTCTACCATATGCTTAGTTTCTACTTGCAGCACAACATCCTGTCTTCGGGGTTAGTGACAAGTTTCCCTATTGTTGAGCCACCGTTCAGAGCTTAGCTTTGGGTGAGGCCAGGAGCGATCGCTGTCTACATAACGCTGTTTTTTACATCAAGATATGCCCATCGTAATCGGTGGGCTTTTCTACGTCCGTAATCCAAGATGATGTGTATCTCGAACTAGCTAAGTGCTATGACGATCCGCCCCGCTCTCGGGGCTTTGTTGCATTGAGAGAAAGCCAATCCGACATACTTCTTCGCAAAAGTCGGAGAAGGCATGAACAAAAGGATTGAAGAAATTTTCAATGAGGAGCTCGCCCGCTGCTATGCGGACCCGCTCCGTTTTGTCCTTTGGGCCTTTCCTTGGGGCGAGACGCCTGAGACGTCGGTGGTTCGGTTGAAAGAGCCGTGGCTCTCTAAGTATCCGAAGTTTCAGTACGGTCCCGACGCATGGGCCTGTCAGCTCTTAGAGGATATCGGCCAAGAGGTTAAGCAAAGAAACTTCGACGGCTCGCATGCCGTGGAGCCTCTGCGCTACGCGATCGCATCCGGACACGGCATCGGAAAGAGCTGTGTCACGGCTTGGCTCGTGTGCTGGATTCTTGCAACGCGTCCCGGTTGTAAGGGCGTCGTGACCGCAAACACGGCAAGCCAGCTTGAGACCAAGACATGGGCGGAAATCAAAAAGTGGCTGAAGCGTTCACTAGTTGCTGACATGTTCGAAGTTAAGGCGGGCTCAATTGAATCCAAAGAGTCACCTGAGTCTTGGCGCGTGGACGCGCTCACCTGCAAAGAAGAGAACGCCGAGTCCTTCGCAGGTCTGCATGCCGCATCCTCTACACCGTTCTACATTTTCGACGAAGCATCCGCTATCCCTGAGGCGGTCTACGAGGTGGCTGAAGGCGGCCTCACCGACGGAGAACCCATGATGTTTCTTTTCGGGAACCCGACCCGATCTTCAGGGACCTTTCACGCCTGCTTCAATAACTACAAGAAGCAGCAGTACTGGAACCTGAGAAATATCGATTCTCGAACAGTTGAGATTACAAACAAAGAGCAGATCGCTAAATGGGCCGACGAGTACGGGGAGGACTCGGACTTCTTCCGAGTGCGTGTCCGAGGAGAGTTCCCGTCCGTTTCCTCAATGCAGTTTATTCCTACGGATGTTGCAGAGCAGGCGGCAAAAACCAGCATCAGTCACAACACTGCGACTTCAGCAATTATCGGAGTGGACGTTGCTCGTTTTGGCGACGACGACTCCGTGATCTACACCCGCATTGGCCGAGGCTATCTTCCGATCAAGCGCTATCACGGACTCTCCACAACTCAGCTCGTGGCAAAGGTGAAGGCGCATTTTGACTCCGTTAAAAAGCTCGGTTTTCCCGCTGACCGCATCTTCATCTTCGTGGATGAGGGCGGCGTGGGCGGCGGCCCGAAAGACATGCTGCGCGATGATGGCTACCCCGTCAGGGGCGTGCAGTTCGGCGAGAAGGCGGACGACCCTCAGACGTACTCCCGTAAACGAGAGGAAATGTGGGGTCGCATGAAGCAGTGGCTCTCTGACGGAGGGACGATACCGGACGATCGCGAGTTGGTTGAGGATTTGATCGCACCCGAGTACGACATTCTTCCGGGCGGTCAGGTAAAGCTTGAAACTAAGAAGGAAATGAAAAAGCGGGGTCTTCGATCACCTGACGCGGCGGACGCTTTGGCGCTCACATTCGCCTTTAAGGTCGAGGAGTACACCCCATTGGGTGAACTCAAGATGCGCTCGCAGGCCAACGGTCGGCGGGGCTTTGACCCGTTCGATTGTCTGAGGAGACGGTAATGGTACAAATTCAGCACACAACCTTTGAGGAGCTTTTTCATGCGGAAGGCTTTTCTGATTTGGTTAACGAGTACACGCAGGAGACAGCGAACAAGGCGATCGGGGACCCGATGGTTCAGTATGAGCGCTATCGCAAGCTCGAGTACACAGGGAATCTCTTTTGCATAGCGGCTTACGACGAAGGAAAGGTTGTAGGGGTTGTCGGGCTCTTGCTTGCGGAGTCTCAGCACTATCCGTTCCCAATCGTTGCGGTGGAGTCGTTCTACCTGCGCAAGGCCTGGCGCAAAGGCGTGACGGGTCTTCGGCTTTTAAAAGAAATCAAGAAGACAGCTTGGACGCTTGGCGCTCCCGGGTGCTCCTTCATGGCGCCTCCGGGCTCCTCGCTTGACAAGCTGTGCGAGCACCTCGGGATGGTGCACACCCACAACGCTTTTTGGTGCAAGTGTGATGACGTCGATTGAACCCATGGGGCCGGTGACGCCTGCTGTGAACGAGTACTTCGAGACGCTCTGCGAGGAGGTCGCTAAGTACCCGGCGCCCCCTCAGGTGCGAACCGAGCACCACCTGCACGCGGGCGTGTACACGAGAACCTTATACGTGCCCGCAGGATGCGTGGCTGTCGGGCTCAAGCTGAAGATTGAGACTCAGCTGATTTGTGCGGGCCATTTTCAGATCACCGACGGAACAACCACCCGCGAGTTCAAGGGGTATCACGTGCTCGAAGGACTCGCGGGGCGAAGGGCCGCCGCATACGCCATAACCGATTCGGCGTTCTCAATGTGTTTTCCCACAAAGGCGAAAACCGTTGAGGAGGCGGAGGCTGAATTTACAGACGAGCCCGAAAGGCTTTTAACAAGGAAGGAGAAGAAATGTCAGGAGCAGCTATCGTTGGAGCTGTAACTGCGGCGGTGGCCGCGGGAGCGTCCATTTACTCCAGCAAAAAACAGAGTAAAGCGACAAAGCGGGCGGCTGACCAGCAGGCGAAGTCCAGCGCTCAGCAGTTGAACCAGCAACAGCAGGAGTTCAACCGAGCCAACCAGAACGAGGTGGACGTGAGCTCCATTCTTGACTCGGCTCAGGAAGGAGACTCCTCAGCGACAATGCTGACCGGCGCCGGCGGCATTGAACGGGACAAGCTCAGCCTTGGCGGGGTTAGCTCCCTCTTAGGAGGCTGATGATGGAAACGAGTCTGCGCAAGCAATGCGCTCGCCGCTGGGAAGCTCTGAAAGAGGAGCGCTCAACCTGGATGCCGCATTGGCAGGAGATATCAGAGGTTCTCATTCCTCGAGCGGGGCGCTTCCTTGTCTCAGACAATAACAAGGGCGACAAGCGCCACAGAGCCATTCTCGACAACTCGGGCACCCGAGCGCTTCGCACGCTATCGGGCGGCATGATGGCAGGGATGACAAGTCCTGCCCGCCCGTGGTTTCGACTGACGACCAAGGACCCGAAGCTGGACGAGAGCTACGCCGTTAAGGAATGGTCGAGCAAAGTCACAACGCTAATGCAGATGGTGTTCAATCAGTCGAACACCTACCGCGCATTACAGATGGCCTACGAGGAGCTCGGAGCTTTCGGCACCACAGCAGTTGTTCTGCTTGATGACTTTGAGTCCGTGATTCACTGCATGCCGCTGACGATCGGGGAGTTCGCGCTCGCAACAGACGCTCGTGGAAACGTCAACACTTTGTACCGAGAGTTCCGACTGACAGTCTCTGCGCTTGTTGCGGAGTTCGGCTATGCGAACGTCTCGCCTGAAGTGCGCAAGCTGTACGACCGAGGTGACTACGACAAATGGGTTGACGTGGTTAACGCCATTGAGCCAAGAGACTATCGAGACCCTTCGCGCAGAGACGCAAAAAACATGCCGTACCGCTCGGTGTATTTCGAGAGCTCCAAAGCCGATAGGACCTACGGCGGTGTGCTTCGTGAGACAGGCTTCTATCAGTTCCCTGTTCTTGCGGCTCGCTGGAACGTCACAGGAGGCGACATATACGGGACAGGCCCGGGCATGGAGGCGTTAGGAGACTTGCGTCAGCTTCAGCAGGAGCAGTTTTATAAGTCCAAGGCAATCGCGTTGCAGGCTGACCCCGCAGTAGTTGCGAGCGCCGACATGCGCAACCAGGAAGCGAATCTGGTACCGGGCGGCGTCGTGTACGCGGACAACATCGCTCAGGTCCAAGCTATACGCTCTGCCTACGAGGTGAACCTGCGGCTTGACTACTTGGTTCAGGACATTCAGGACACTCGGCGCCGAATCGACGAGGCTTTCTACAAGGACATCTTTTTAATGATTACGGGGATGCCCGCTTCTCAGAGAGCGACCGCAACAGAGATTGCCGAGCGCCACGAGGAGAAGATGCTGATGCTGGGGCCTGTTCTTGAGCGCCTGAACGCTGAGCTGAACGATCGTCTGATCTCAATGACGTTTGACCGACTGCTTCGAGTGGGTCTCATCCCACCCGTTCCGCAGGAGCTGGAAGGTGTTGACCTGAACGTTGAGTTTGTGTCGGTTCTTGCTCAGGCGCAAAAGGCCGTGACAACGAACTCGGTGGACCGATTCACTCAGAACCTAGGCGTGTTGGCGAACATGAAGCCCGAGATGCTGGACAAATTCGACGGCGACTATTGGGTTGACTATTACTCGGACGTTCTGGGTATCGACCCGAAACTGATTCTTCCAGGTGAACGAGTTGCGCTTATCCGTCAGCAGAGGGCAGAGGCTCAGGCGCAGGCGCAACAGCTCGCAAACGCCGAGCAGGCTTCGGCAATCATGAAGAACTTAGGAGGGGCGCAAGCAGGCCAACCACTGGATGACAGTCTGAGGTCTGCGGATTCGGGAGAAATCTACTCAGCGTTCAGCGGCTACTAAGTGTTGCATTGAGAGGAAACCGCTTAGGTAGAGTTTCTTCAGGAAATAAAAACGCCGCTGATTGGACCTCAGCGGCGGTGTCGAGAAAAGACTTTAGGAAATTCTCAACATATACCAGAGCGAGTGCTAAGCATTATGGAAAAACTACTGTTCAACGAGAAAGGACAAATGCGCATGTGGACGAGATGCGCACTTTGGATGGTGGTTGTTATCGAAGCTGCATTTGTCTGGAGTCTGATTCGATGAGTACACGAGACGAGCGAATCAAAGCTCAAGCCGGAAGGGACGAGCTCTTCAAGGACGACTTCAGAAAGCTCATGAGTGCACCCTCAGGCAGACGTATCGTCCATTGGCTTCTCGCAAACTCAGGTGTTCTGCGCACGACCTTCGTGGAGGTTAAGGAGCGTGAGCACTACATGGCGCTTGCGATGGCGCACGCTGAAGGGAAAAAGGACATGGGCTACAGGCTCATGGCAAAGATCAGCGAGATTTGTCCCGAAAACTACACACTGATGATGAAGGAGAACGAGCATGGCTGACGAGAGTCAGGAAGTTCAGAACCAAGAAACCGCGCAGACTGCGGCTCCAGATGCGGCAGAACAGGCCGCGCAGGCAACAGAGAACCAGGCTCAGGCTGAGACTCAGGCCGCACCTTCTGGAAGCGAGCAGACAGCTGAGAGCCTGATGGGGGACACCCTGCTTGGAAGCGGAGATCAGGCCGCTGAAGAGGCCGAGCCTCAGACGCAGGAGCAGGAGACAGCTCAGAGTGCTCCTGAGACCTACGAGGCTTTCAGAGATGTGAACGGCAACGAGTACACACCTGAGTCCGTACAGCAGTTTGCAGACGCCGCTAAGTCTGTAGGCCTTTCTCAGGAGAACGCCCAAAAGCTTTTTGAGGCGATGGTGCCGACAGCAAGAGCGCACATGATGAACGATTTACGGTCCAAGGCCGAGCAATGGGCGTTGGATTGTGAAAAGGACCCCGAGATCGGCGGTGCGAATTTCGGGGCGAACAAGGCGGTTGCAATCTCGGGCTATCGAGAATTCGCGACCCCTGAGCTTCGCACCATCCTGAACGCTTCCGGGCTGGGCAACCACCCTGAAGTCGTTCGACACTTTTTCAGACTCGGGAAGACCTTGCAGCAGGACTCGGGTGTTCACGGAAACGCCTCGGCAAACCCGCCGAAGCGCCGTCGCTACCCGAACTCGAACATGGTCGTTGACGATTAATTTAAAGGAGAACGATGATGGCTGAAATTAAGCCGATGCCTCGCAATCCGAACCTTACCGATCTGCTTGACCGCCAGGATAAAAACGGCGATCTGATCGAGATCAAAGAGGTTCTGGACCTCACAAATGAAATGATTCCGGACGCCACATGGGTGGAGTGCAACAACAAGTTTTCTCACAAGACGACAGTCCGTTCCGGTTTGCCGACAGTCGCCTGGAGAATGCTGAACTACGGTGTTCAGCCGTCCAAGTCTCAAGTTAAGTCTGTGTTCGATACATGCGGCATGCTTGAAGCGTTCGCCGTGGTGGACAAGAAGCTTGCCGAGATGAATGGCATGAAGGAGTCGTGGCGCGTTAGCGAAGAGCACCCCTTCATTGAATCCATGAGCCGCGAGTTCCAGCGCACTTTACTGTACGGCGACACATCCAAGAATCCTGAACGGTTCCTCGGTCTGGCTCCGCGTTACTCCACACTGAACCCGAAGAAGGCCGCCAACGCCGTGAACGTGATTGATGCGGGCGGAACGGGTGACGATCTGACCTCCATCTGGCTGATCGGCTGGGGTCCTGACACTGCGCACTGCATCTATCCAGAAGGCTCCCCCGCGGGGCTTCAGAAGAATGACATCGGTGAGGAAGCCGCATACGACGAAGCCGGCGGCGAGTACCGTGTGTTCAAGACTCACTTCTCGTGGGACGTGGGTTTCACATTGCGCGACTGGCGTTACGTCGTCCGTATCGCAAATATCAGCAAGTCGATGCTTCTGTCTCAGCCGCCGATCAACAACGGCGACTCCGTAACAGTAGGCGGTAAGGAAGTGCCGGGCCATAACCTCTACGAGCTTTTAGTTAAAGCCGTGGTTCAGGTCCCGTCTCTCTCCGGAGCTCGCTTCGCGTTCTACTGCAACCGAACGGTCGAGACATACCTCAGACTTCAGCGCACGAACATTCACAACGTCCAGCTTACGCAGGAAGAGGTCGGCGGCCGCACCGTTACCAAATTTGACGGTATCCCGTTCCGCAGAGTGGACGCCTTGGAATTCGGCGAGGCTCAGGTCACAAATTGAGGAGAGAGCGATGATTATTGATTTTCTTGAACTGTTCACAGACAAGGACGGAGATGAGCTCACAGGCGATCAGGCCTCCAAGTTCGCAATCGATTTCGAGCAGGAGTCTCCGACAACAGGCTATGACGAAGGCAGACCGGTTGCGGTTGCGGCGCTTCTTGAAGCCGCCGGAGCTGATGTCACATTCAAACTCCAGGACTCCGACACACTGGACGGTCCTTTCACGGACTGCTCGGGAGCGGTGACGTTGGTTGACGGAGAGGCGGGTGCGCAAGTCGCCATCCCGCTTCCTCTGAGACACAAGCGTTACATGCAGGCTCACTTCAGCGGGGCGAGTGCAGGGAAGGTTAAGGCGTTCATCACCTCGGGCTTCCAGGACAACCCCGCCTTCGAGCAGGCGCCGGAGCTAGGACGCAACTCGTAATTTTTCAGAGATACTCCTTGGGACCTTTGGGGCGCTTTTTGTGCGCCCCTCTTTTTAGGAAGCATTGAATGGCTGATGTCGTTTCTATCTGCAATTTAGCGCTGTCGTACTTGGGTGATGCCGCGAACGTCGTCTCAATTGATGCGCCTGAAAAAAGCACGCAGGCTGAACTCTGCCGACGGCTGTACCCCATGGCGGTACGCGCTTTGCTTGACATGCACGACTGGAGCTTTGCCACAAAGCGCAAGGCGGTTCCCGAGCTTGTTGACGAAGGGGGCTTTGGCTGGAGGAAAGTATTTCAACTGCCGTCTGACTCGCTAAGGGTTATCAGCGTGAAGGAGTACCGCTATCAAAGCGTGCTCCGGCACCCTTTTGCACATGTCTTCCCTGACCACGACCCGACACAGGCGGAGTTCGAGGTGAAGGACGGAAAGATATATTCCAACGTTGAAAACGCCGTCGTGCAGTACGTTTCTTCGAACACAGACGTGAGCCGCTTCACTCCTGATTTCGTCGTGGCCTTAGCGTACTTTTTGGCCCATCAGCTTGTAGGCGCACGGGTGAAGGGCAAAGAGGGTCAGACGCTTGCTCAGGCGTTGTTCAAACAATTCCAAGTGTCTCTGTCGATCGCAAAAACCAAGGATGCGAGCCAAGAGCAGAAGCGCATCCACTTTGTCCCTTCATGGATAAAGGCGAGGTAAGCAATGGGCATTAAAAAGGTTCAGGTTGGTTTTTCGTCGGGCGAGTTTTCTCCCTCGATGTACGGAAGATTTGACGACCCGAAGTATGCGCAGGGATTAGCCCGATGCAGGAATTTCATTGTCCGACCGCAGGGCCCCGTGGAGCTTCGCCCGGGCACTCAGTTTGTGCGTGCTGCAAAGTTCGCAGATCGGCCCTGCCGTCTGATTCCGTTCACGTTCACGGTCGATCAGACGATGGTTCTGGAGTTCGGCGACGGCTATATCCGATTTCATACCATCGGCCAAACTCTAATGGGCTCTAACGGTCAGCCCTATGAGGTAGCAACCCCTTACCGAGCGGCGGACTTGTTCGAACTCCATTACGTCCAAAGCATGGACGTGATGACGATCGTTCATGCGAACTACCCACCGAAGGAGCTGAGGCGCTACGGCGCGACGGATTGGCGGCTTACTGATGTTCAGTTCAGAGCCCCGCTGACACCGCCCACGATCACGTCGGTGGTGTTCACCGTTGAGCCAAGCGACGGGGTGACGCTTACTGAGGGAGAGAAAACCCGCTACACGCTGAAGTACAAAGTGACTGCCGTCCAGGACACGGGAGACGGCATTCAGGAGAGCGAAGCGAGCGCGATAGGCTCCTGCAAAGGCAACCTCTATTTGAATAGTTCGGGTGTGACGATCACATGGTCGGCGGTGGCCGGCGCAAGTCGATACCGCGTGTACAAGAACAAGGGCGGTCTTTACAGTTTCATTGGCGAGACTGAGGAGCTCTCGCTTAACGACGACAACCTGGACGCCGACAGCGGAATTACACCGCCCCGATATGACCAGGTTCTCGGCAACGGACGCAACCCTAGTGCTGTCGCATATTTCGAGCAGAGAAGATGCTTTGCAGGGACGCCGCAAAACCCGCAGACGGTGTGGATGACTCGAAGCGGCACGGAGTCTGACCTCAGCTACACCATCCCGAGCCAATCCGACAATCGCATCCGGTTCACAATCGCGGCTCAGGAGGCGTCTAAGATCATCCACTTGATTCCGCTTTCACAACTAGTAGCCCTTACGAACTCGACGGAGTATCGAATTTCTGCGGGGAGCGGTTCTGGCCTGGCTCCTGATTCGATCGACGCCAAGGTTCAGGCAAACATTGGCTCCTCCATGGTTCAGCCCGTGATCGTGAATTCGACCATGGTTTACGCGGCGGCTCGAGGCAACCACGTACGGGAGCTCGGTTACAACTGGCAGGCCTCGGGCTTCTCGACGGGCGACATCTCCATTCGTTCCGAACATTTCTTCGAGAACAACCCCGTCAAGGACATGGCGCTCTCGAAAGCGCCTGACTCGATCATTTGGTGCGCAATGTCTGACGGCTCCCTGATCGGCTGTACTTATCTGCCCGAGCAAAATATCTGCGGCTGGCACCGTCACGACTTCACGAACGGAGCGGTCGAGTCGGTGACGACGGTAGTAGAGGGCGAAGAGGACGTCGTTTATTTGAGCATGAGACGCACGATCAACGGGGCCGTTGTGCGTTACGTCGAGCGCATGCACGAGCGCTTTTGCGCCCGGCTTGAGGACGCGTTCCACGTGGACTGCGGCGGCATTTATCAAGGCGCCGCAACCAAGACGATCTCGGGCCTTACCTGGCTTGAAGGACAGAAAGTATCGATCTTCGCCAATGGCTGTGTTCTTCCACAGCAGACCGTGGTGAACGGCACAATCACGCTGAGCCAGCCCTCAACAAAGGTGTTCGTGGGCCTTCCGATCACAGCGGATTTCCAGACGCTGCCAGCCTCGGTCCAGCTTCAGGATGGCTCCTACGGTATCGGGCACTCTAAAAACATCAACGACGTGTATCTGCGGGTCGTCAAATCTTCGGGCGTTTTCATCGGCCCCGATTTCGAGAACTTAGTGGAGGCTAAGCAGAGAACGAGCGAGCCTTACGGGTCTCCTCCCGATTGGATGGAGAAAGAGATTTCAATCATGCCGTACTGCGCCTGGAACGATGCGGGGCAGATTTGTGTGCGTCAGGTGGACCCGCTCCCCTTGACGATCGTTTCAGTCGCAGTTGATTTAGCACAATGAGGATAACATGGCACTTAGTCTTTCACTGAGGACGGGGCCGAAATTAGGCTTCAGTCACACAGGGTTCACAACGAGAACGGAACCCTTTGCTGAGGTGACGCAGAAATTTGGCATGCCAAGTCTGTTGGAGACAGCCCCGGTAGGGCCGTCAGGAAGCAGTTTCATTGGCGAAGCGTACGTGGTTCCGGAGTCTCCGAAGATCGATACGGCTCCGAAGACCGATACGGCTTCGAAGAGCGGTTGGTCCGAGGGGCTGAGCAACGGAATGCAGGGCGCCAGCATCGGTCTGGCAATCGGTCAAATGATCGGCTCGGTTTATTCCGCGTACTCGACAGGGAAAACTCTGAAGTACGTCAGCAAGAAGCAGGAAGAGATTGCCGAGAACAACAGACAGATGGCGCAGATGTCAGCCGAGTCGGCGTACCGTCAGGGCGAGAGCCAGATGGCTCAGCTGACCTACAAGGCCGGCCAGGTCAAAGCTCAGCAAAGAGTCGCTATGGGCGCCAACGGCGTGAAGATCGGCTCGGGCTCAACTGCTGAAGTTCTTGCCTCCACTGAGGTCATGAAGCGACTCGATATGAATTCGGTCAAGCTGAATGCGATCAGCTCTGCTTGGGGCTATAAGGCTCAAGGGCTTCAGGCAAGCAACGCGGGTTCAATCGCCCGCATCATGGGTGACTACCGAGCGAGCGAAGGGGTGTCGCAGGCGGCAGGCAGTTTGTTGGAAAAAGGCTCCGTTGTTGCCGATAGGTGGAGCCGCTACTTTGGAGGCTCCTAATGGCTAAGGAAATTTCAGATGTATCCGCGGGCGGCTACGCGCCGAGAAGAGGTTCGGTCAGTGTTCCCAAATATGACGGATTCCACGTCAGAGAGAACCAATGGGGATACAACCCCGTATCGCTTAACATTCCGATCGCTGAGGAGTCAAAGTTTCATGGCCTGTTGGACAAAGCATCCGCTCGGTTCGACCACATGGTAGCAAAGGTGCAGGCCGAGCAGGATGACGCTCGAGTCACCGCGGCGATCACAGATTTAAGGCGTCACGCTACAGACCTTGAAGCAGGCGAGAACGGCTGGAGAAAGCTTTTGCAGGCGAACGCTCTGGAGCCTGACGATCAGGGAAGGGGGCTTGTTGAGCGAGTGGACGCAGATATGCGCTCCTACGGAGACAAGATCGGAGAGAAGCTCACGGGTCGGCAAAGAGCTGCCTTTAACCGCCATGCGATGAACGTCTACCAGTCGGTCTACGGCGGCGTCTCGAGTCACGTCGCAAATCAGGGCATGGAGTATCAGAAGGGCGTCTACACCTCTGCAATCGACTACGAGGTCGAAGCCGCCTCAGTCAACGGCTATAAGCCCGATCTTCTGGCCGATGGGGAAAGCCGCCTCACTGAGAACGTGGACAAGTTGGCATCTCTTCTTGGTATTCCGCAGGACCAGAGGGAAAACTTTAGGCGCAAATACACGTCGAATCTGTACGCCAATGCGATCGACGGTGTGATGTCCAATGCGGGGCCAAACCCGTCAGTCGGTTTTCAGGCGCTTGGCCTTTTGCAAAAACACTCGAGCAAAATGCTGGGCTCGGACGTCAACCGTCTGAGAAGAACCATTGACGTTGCGGTGAAAGAGGCTAAGGCGCAGATCACAGAGGACAAATTCAAAGCGGAGCACAGCGGCTACACCCTGATGCAAAACGGAGGAGAGGTCCGCCGCATCCTCAGCGAGCAGGGCGTCAGCATCCCCGCAAACACAGGAGACGCTGCGGCGCTTGAGGACTTCACCGTGGGCGTCATTCACGGCTTGGGGAAACTTCAGACGGACACGAGCGAAGTTACGCACGACGGCAAGAAATTCTCTGCCCGGTCTCGTTACGGCGCCTCCAACGTTTCGCTCGAGAATGCGTATGAGCTCGACAAAAACGTTGACCCGAAGCGCCTCCTAGACGACAAGGCCTACAACATTGGGATGGGCGTGAAGGTGTACAAGGACCATCTGAGACAATTCGCGGGCGACAAGCAGGCGGCGTTTGCGGCGTATTATTCCAGCCCTCGAGAAGTTAAAGCCGCTCAGAAAGAAGCAGAAGAGGATACCGAGGGCGCAAGCTGGTTTGACCGTCTGCCGAAGAACGTACAGGAAAAAGTCGCACAAAGTATGCACGCCTTAGAGGCTTACTCCTCGACGGGTGCTAAGGGTGCTGACGGCAAGAGCGTGAACTCTTTCACTCCTGCCGCGTTCAGGGCTCAGCCCACGTGGATGACACCGAATCAGATTGAACAATGGCTTTTAGAAAAGGACCCGAGGGCTCGTACGGACCCAAGCTACAGGCATTTCGTGTTTGGTCGCCTCGTTGCCGAGCAGAACCGAGAGCAAGCCGAATTTAAGCAGCGCCAAGAAAATCTTCTTGCGTACGTGACCGACACAATGTATGCGAACGGCGGCGACCCGTCGTCGGTTGACCCGAGAGCGTGGGCGCAGTTAACACGCAAACAGCAAACAGACGCCCTGGCGATCGCTGAAAAACTGCAACGAGGCGAGGACACGACAGACCCCGCGGTCGCATCTCTCTATGCGAACGACGACCAGCTCAGAGCCGTTTCTCTTGACGGGCTGAAAATGTTGCGCCCGCATTACTCGGAGCGTGATTTCGCAGTGCTTCAAACCCGTTGGTTCAAGGTCCAGTCCGAAGGGCGAACCGCTCAGGAAAAACAGGAGCTGGCACGCCGCGCAGGCATCCAGGGGCAGGTCCTGCCTGAATTCGTGCCGGCTTCTTCCAAGGTCAAACAGGCCATGCTGGCGGTTCCCACCCTGGCAAAACTCAAGGATAAAGACAAGGACGGTACGTCTTTCAACAATGCGGCTCAAACGTTTATGAGCGCAATCGCAATTGAGGGGCAGATTTCAGGCACGGCCATCACTGACGAGCTGGGCGTTATGAAGGCAGTCGGTCGAATGACGAACGGCTTGGGGGGCGCAGACCCGGGGAAACTCGTGATGCTCTTCGGTACCAAGGCAAGCACGCTCCCTGACGAAGGGCTTACTGACGTGAGAGACATCAGCAAAACAATCGCTAAGGACAGGTACGGCCACGAGCCTTCAGACCTGGAGATCATGAACGTCGCTCGCGAGATCGTGATGAACCGCTCTCCGAACGTGGACGTAAGCAAAATCGTTTTTGATGAGGCGTTCGCTCAGAAGGTGCGCAAGGACTTCAGAGAGATCAAGGGGAGAGACCCCGTGGGCGCCGAGTTTCTCAGAGCCTATTTCTTGGCTCGTTGTTCGAGCGAAACAGCAGACAGGCAGGAGGGGTTCTCCGTAATTCGAGACGAGGGATATTAATATGGGACTCAAAGAACAGCTTCAATGGGAAGACAAGGTTAAGGCTGAGCAGGGCCTGATGTCGTCGTACCTTATCCAGAAGACACCCGAGCAGTCGGCTATGCTTCTGAACAAGGCAAAAGAGCTTCGCATGACGCCGGAGCAGGCCGCGCTCGTTACGCCCGAAGAGGACGCCGAGCGCCTCACGAACAAGGCGAACATAGCGGGCATTCAGGCCATGGCGCCTGTGCTGGTTGAAAAGATGAGAGAGCCGAACTTTGCGAACGTCGTACGTGAAGACCTCGGCAATATGAGTCTCATGGAGTCCGCAATCTGGAAGCTCTCCACAGCCGCAGGTATTAAGCCGAAAGGGGTAGGGCGATCTGCCGCCAACTCCTGGACGAGAGCGATTCAGGGCCTATTCAGAAACGAGACTGAGGCGATTGATCTGAAAGAGCGGATTGACGAGATCAAAGCCAAGCAGGCGCTCATTGCCAACGGGGCAACTCCTGATGAAGTCTTCGCAGGCAAAAACGAGGAAGAGACGATTATTAATGCCGCGCGCTTTAAAAATGAGCTCGACTCCCTTCCCGAACTGGAAAAGCAGTACGAGACAGCGCTCGAGAAAAAGCGCTACCAAGAGTGGAGCAAAGCTCAATATCCGGTTTCAGACGCGACGCAGAAATTCTTCGCAAACAAAGACGATTGGAAGAAAGCGGCGGACGCTTTTTTCGAGGACCCTGTGCAGATCGCGGCCGATCTTTTTCCTGAATCGGTCGTGCAGTATGCGCCAGCGCTTGCGGGCGCGGCTATCGCTACAGCAGTCGGCGCCCCCGTTGCCGTTTCAGCCGCTTTGGCCGGTATCTATTCAGCCGCTCTGGATTACAAGTCTCAGGTTGACGAGGGCGTCAAAGAAGCGGGCGTGAACTACATGGAGCCGAAGAAGGCCGGTCAGGCGCTGACCTCTGACGTTATCGACGAGGCAAGACGCAAGGCGGGAGCGCACGCGCTCTCCGTCGGTGCGTTCGATGCTCTGTCCTTGGGTGTCGCCTCCAAGGTTCTTCTTCCGAAGGCGCTTGTTGCCCGCTGGGCTGAGGCGCCCGCAAAGAAGCACTTCGCAAATATGGCCGTCCAGGTTCCTCTCGGCGGGGCGCTTGGAGGTGCGGGCGAAGCAGGCGGCCAGCTTCTCGCTGAGGGGAGGATTACCTCGTGGGCGGACATCTACGCCGAGATCGCAGGCGAAGGCTTCATGGCTCCGATTGAGGTGGCGTCCACGTCACTGGAAGCCCGTTCAGAAACTCTGCAAAACAAGGCGCGCGCGGAGCTCAAGGCTCAGGCCGCTCAGAAACTGAATGAAGCGCTAAAGGCATCGTCAGCTGTGAAGATCGACCCGTCAACGGTCGAGTCCCACATGGAGGAGGTTGCGCAAAGATCAGGTTTGACTTCAGTCTCTATCGACGGTACCGCACTGGAAGTTTTGTCTGAGGCCGACTCCAAGGCCCTGTCGCCTGAAGTAAAGGAGCGCATCAAACAGGCTAAGCAGAATGGGACTTCGGTTGAGCTTCCCCTTCCGCAGGCCTTAGCTTTGATGAACGAGAATCCCGAGGTTGCGGGCTACCTATCCTTCAACGGAGAGCCGTCGGTCAATGAGGCGGCTATTCAGGATGAAGAGGTTAAAGCGGCTGCGGCCAGACAGCTTGCGGCCGCACGTTCCGCAACGGCTGAGCTTTTCAACGCTGAGGTTGCCGATGTTGGAAGACTTGTCGGCGAGCAGGTTCTCAAGGCGACAGGAAGCGAGGAGGAAACGCAGGCTCTTCAAGCGATTGTCCAGTCCTTCGTCGCCGCAAACGCCCTTGACCTTGATATGTCTCCGAAGCAGTTCTGGCAGGAGTACGGAGCAAGCATTCTCGGAGAGCCCGACGTCAAGCGAGACGCGAAAGGTAATCTCGTTGAGGTAGAAGGAAAGAATCCGAGCCTGTGGAAGGCTGATGCGTTTAGCCAGTCGTGGGGTAGGCTTGAGAGATTCAAGATTTCCATCATTGATATTAAGGATAAGTTTGTAGGCAACTATAAGGACCTAGCCAAGCATCTGAAGAGCTTATCCGGGAAGGAGCTGAAATTGGGGGTTTCCGGTACCGCCACTTTGAATGGTAGGGGAATCAGGGAGATCGTCAGCCGTCCGGACCCGACCCGTGTAGTTGACGAAAACGTGTTTAAAACTGCGGTATCTAATCTTGAGCAGCTTCTTGCTAATTCGTTTTACGGCTGGTCAGCTCCCGACAGAAAGAACCGTCCTGCAATCGACCACGTGGAGAAACACTTTTCCGGCTTTATCCATAGAGGCAAACCGTACGCTGCAAGAATTACGGTTCGTGTTATTTCCGAACCTAAGGTAGGAAAGAAAGTCTACGAGGTAGATGCTATCGAGATTGAAAGTCTCGATAGTGGTTTAAATTGGGTAAACCAAGCGTACGCGAAAGACAAGGCCTTGACGAAAAACTCCTCTGTAACCGAAGCTACAGAGGAGGGCACACGTAGGCGGGCGAACCCCCTACACGATGTCCAAAGTATAACCCCGATGTCCCCCGATGTTCAAGAGCTTATCGAAGCGCTGTCTCATTTGCGCAACGGTTCTTTCTCCCAAGCTTCTAGGGGCGACTTCTATCCCGAGCTGAAACTTATCGCTCGTTGGAAGAGTGCGGACCGCTCGACGCTTCTGCACGAGACTGGGCACATGTTCCTTGAAGCAAGGATGCAGGCGTACGCGGATATGCTCAAGAGGGGAGGCCCAAAGACGGAAGGAGAGAAGCACTTTGCGGAAAACATGCAGAAGGTGCTCAAGTTTGTCGGCGTGAAAAGCCCTGAGCAGTGGCAGTCCATGTCAACGGACCAAAAGAGAAAGGGGCACGAGAAGTTCGCCCGCTCCTTCGAGGCTTGGCTTATGCTCGGCAAAGCTCCGAGCGAAAACCTTCAGGGCGTGTTCGCTCAGTTTGCTTCCTGGCTTAAAAAGCTATACATGTGTCTCTCGGGAATTCCCGGCGCTCAGTTCGACGAGTCAGTTCAGAATATGTTCTCCAACATGTTCTTAGCTGAAGCTCAGATTAGAGAAGCCACTATCCGCCAGAACGTGGAGGCACTTTTTGCTACTGCTGAGGAAGCGGGTATGACGCCTGAAGAGTTCGAGAGCTACCACCAGAGTGTTAACGACATGATCGCAGAGGCCGAGGCTGAGCAGACTGAACGCAACACACGGCTTTCTGAGAGAGTGAACGCTATGCGCCGCAAAGCGCTCAGAGAACTCCAAGGCGAGGTGAAGGGAGAACTCAAGCGCATCAGGGACGAAGAGCAGAAAGCGTTTGAAGCAACCGACACCTATAAAGCTTGGGACAAAATCCACAACGGCGCAGCGGTTGGCGGCAAGAAAGTTTTCTTCAAGCTCTCGATGGGAGAGCTTCTCGCTCTTGGTTTTACCAAGCGGCAGGTTGAAGAGCTTCACAAGGCTGGGCTTGCGGTGAAGCAGCCGAGAAAGGGCGGACTTCCGATTGATGACCTTGCGGCAGCCCTGAACTATCCTGACGCAAAAACCATGGTTGAAGACTTGCTCAACAATCTCAAGCCGAAGGATGTCATCAACCAGCGGGCCGCCGATCGCTTCGTTCGCGAGAACCCTGAGCTTGCGACGCCTCAGCAGGTTCAGGACGCGGCAGTGGCCGCCATGTTCAATGACGCCAAGATCAAGGTGCTGACCGCTGAACTGAAAGCCTTCCTGCGCATGGCAAGAAAGCAAAACGTCGCAATCAACAACGAACAAATGGCGGTCCTTGCTGAAGAGGCTGTCTCCAAAATGAAGTACTCGGATATCAAACCGTCCAAGTACATCACCGAGGCTAATCGAGCAAAGAGAGAAGCCCGTCAGCTGTGGGCGAAAGGAGACATCGACGGAGCAATCCGAACAAAGCGTAAGGAGCTTGGGTTCGCACTTATGGCAAAGGCGGCAAAACAGGCGCTGACTTACCGCTCAAAGACTCGTCGCTCTTTCGATAAGTTCAAAGCGAAAGTCAAAAAGAGCGTGGACCAGAGACACTGGGAGCTCATCCAGAGAGCGCTTGCCAACATGGGGCTTTTCACGGAAAAACAGCTGTCGCTTAATCCCGAGAGCCAAAGCTTTGAACGAGCCCTTCACAAGCTGGAAGCGGAAACAGGAGCAAACCTCGACCAGTTCCAAGTCATAACTGATGCGATTACTCGAGCGGATACTGCGTTTCTGGAGACGCCTGAGGGGTTCACGCAGTTCAAGGAGTTCACGGCCGCGCTTGAAAAACTCGGGCGAGACGAGAAGCACTTCACGCTTGAAGATAAAAAGATCGAACTCGATCAACTCGAGCAGGACGGAGCAGACAGCATCCGAGCGGTTGCAGACCAGCACGGCCGAGGAGCGAAGCGTCTTCGTGAGCGAAGCGGAAAGTCAGAGCGCTTCAAGAATTGGCTTATTAAGTTCGGCTTATCTCAGGCCCGAGCCTCCGCGCTCATAGCCGTGTTGGACGGGGCTTACGACGGAATACTTACTAAGCTAATCATCCACCCGTACGGCCACTGCGCCAATAAGCAGGCTGAACTCCAGGCAAAATTCTCAAAAGAAGTTGACCGAGCGCTCTCGCCAATCCTTAAAGACCTGAGAAATAGACGGCCCATCGCAAGCAAAACATTTAACGGAGCTGAATTCAGCATTGAAGAGGCCTTCACAATCCTTCTTAACTACGGCAACGAAGGGAATCGCCAGCGAATAGCCGAGACACTGGCCGTTGATGGCATCCACATTCTTGAGGACCACGACCCTAAAGACCCTGCCGCTGTCGCCCAGGCTTGGGCAAAAGCTGACGCAGTGATGGATGCGTTTTTCCAAGAGATGCTCCCTGATGAGCGTTTCTATAAAGCGGCAGAAGCCGTGTGGGACACATTTGAGAAAAGCCGGCAGGAGGTGGATAAGGTCATCAAACGGATGAACGGCCGCACTCCTCTTTGGGTTCAGCCGATGCCTGTTCAGATTGGAAACAGAACCCTTAAGGGCGGTTACTATCCGATTGTTTATGACCGCAAGGCCTCGTTGTCAGGAGCCCGTTTGGCAAGCGTGGACGGGGTCAACAGCATGCAGTCCATCTTCTCTAACCAAGGTGTGGCGGACGGACACTTGAAGGGTCGCTTGACGAAATACAAGAGGCCTGTTCTTCTCACGACCCGAGCGCTTTTTGACGGGCTGAACGAGCAGACGTACTACTGTGCCTTTGCCGAGTTCATGAACGACATGCGAAAACTTCTCAACCCTGACAGCCCGATCGCAAAAGCGATTCACGAGCGCTACGGCTCCGAGTATTACCAAGCGATCATCGATTGGCTCAAAGACGTTCGAGAGAACGGGCGAGGGAAGACGACGAGCTCTGACGGTGTGGCAACACTCCTACGCCACGGGGTGTCAATTGCAGGCATCGGGTTCAACTTCGGCGTGGCGGCTATTCAGGTCGTCGGTCTTACGCAGTCGGCGGCTCTCCTTGGCCCCCGCTGGCTGAGCCGCGGTATGGCTGAAGCGATGAAACACGGAACGAATGCCAACGCTTGGGTGTGCGGAAAATCCGCCATGATGCGTGATCGCACACGCACTCAGTTCAGAGAGGTTAGCGAGATCAGCTCCCGAATCAACGGGGCTTCCACAGTTATGGCTAAGTTGCAGGAGGCGGCCTACGCCCCGCTCACGATGGTTCAGCTGATGGTCGATATTCCCACGTGGTTTGGTGCGTACGAGAAAGCGCTCCATGAGGGGCACTCTGACGCTGAAGCTGTGGACCTTGCGGACTGGGCAGTGATGAACTCTCAGGGCTCGGGAAGACCTGGAGACCTATCAGCGGTCGAGCGCGGCAACCCGTGGCAGAAACTATTCACTGTTTTCTATACGTTCTTCAACACCGCGCTGAATCTTGCGGTCGTGTCAGGCAAGACGCAGAGCACGATGAAAGCGGCCGCTCAGATTCTCACGATTTGTATCCTCCAGCCCGTGCTTGAGTACGGAATTCGGGAGGCGGCGTCTTTTCTCGGGCAGGAGGACGACGATGACGAGGACGAATTCTGGGTGAAGCACCTGAAAGGCGCGGCCATTGCCTCCTTGCAGTTCGATGCGGGAATGGTGTGGGGTGTACGTGAGTTCGCTTCGGCAATGAGCGACTACGGATATCGCGGCCCGACTGCGATGAGAAAGTACACGGACTCAGCCAAGGCGCTCAAAGACGCTCAGGGTATTCTCTTTGAAGATAAGGAGTTCACGGAAAGAGCGCTGCGGGATTTCATCTCCGCTCTCGGCTCTTGGACGGGTATTCCTGTCTCGCCAATCAACCAGGCGATCAAAGGCTACAACCTGATTGAGGAAGGGGACTCGTACTTCTCCCTGATTACCGGTAAGTAAAGATCGTTGCATTGAGAGGCGGCCTGTCTGCAAGAATCCTTCAAACAAACAAGGATTCTTGCAATGGCCGTACAGAACATTCCCCGCAAAGCGGGTCCGACTATAGGAAACGGGATTCTCAAGGAATTCCCGTTTTCCTTCAAGGCGATTCGTGAAACAGATGTGGTAGTCAAGACCTCATCCGGTACCAGCGTTACGGATGAAGAGGTGACTCTGCGCTACGGCACGGACTACACTGTTACCTTGAACAGCAACCAGGACGAAAGAGCCGGGGGCTCGGTAGTGTTTGTGGATGCGCCCGCTAAAGGTGTGAGGGTTGCGATCACTTCGGACACGGCGATTGACCAACAGCTGGTGCTGACTAACCATGACGGTTTCCTTCCTGAGTCGCTGAACGACGCCTACGACAAACTCACCATCATCTGCCAGGAGCTCAAGGAGACCTTGAGCCGCTGTCTGATCGTTCCTCTCACCAGCGAGAAAACACCACAGGAGGTTATGTCTGATCTTCTGGAGGTCGCGAACAGAGCGGCTGATTACGCTCAGCGGGCGGAGGCAATCTACAACGAGGTTGTCTCCACCGGCCAGAATGTCTCCGCCACGTGGCAGGAGATTCAGGAAACCAAGGCGCTTATCGATATCCACAAGGCGGCGATCGATGCAGCAGTGGCACGAGCCGAGGAGGTACTGGCTAGAGTTGAGGTGATCGGTAAAGCAACAGACGTGCTTGCCCCACATGTTGCAGATCTTCAGACGAACGCGCATCACATTGATGAAATCCACCGAGTCGGCTCCGATCTCAGGGGGTTCGAGACAGATACGCTTGACCTGGGCGCGATCACGGACACAAACATCGACGGTGAGACTCGGGTTACTGAGGGCTACATCAAGAAGGTTGCGGACCATATCGACGACTGCATCCACCCCGTGGGCGACAACATTGAGAAAGTCGAGAACGTCAACAACAACATGGAAGACATTAGGATTGTCTCCTCGGATTTGCAGGGGTTCTCTTCTCCGACGCTCGATCTCGGCCTCGTCACAGAAGCGCCTGAAGACATACCGACTATTGAGGGCGGGTACCTCAAAACGCTATCGGGTATCTCGTCTGATATCGCCGCTCTGGGCCCGAAGGCAGACGACATCACCACGCTGAGAAACAACCTTACAACTCTGGAGACGACCAACCGGAACCTTGCGTCCATCACTACCGTTGCCGAGAGCATTACTGATGTGAATGCTGTCAGCGAGAACTGGCCGACGATCGAAACGGTCTATCGATCACTGGACGATATCGGGACGGTTTCGGACGGCATCAACCATGTGACGGCGGTGTCAGAGAACCTGGAAAAGATCACGGCTGTGCAGGAGAAACTCTCTGCTGTCGATGCAGTGTCTGACAATTTGGCGATCGTTGAGAGTGCCGCGGGTGTTGCGGAAGAGCTGGAGACAATCCGCCAGGAAGTCTTAGAAGCCAACGCTACGGCTGGCTTTTCTTTCCGTTATTTAGCGACAGCTGAGGGCTCGCAGACCGTTGAGATTAGCCCCATCACGCCGGCTGTCAACACCAAGGTCGGCGACCATGTGGTCAGCTCAATCGGAGATTTTTTCTCCGTTGTAGCAGTAGACCCTACCGCGGGAACGGCTACTTTGTCGCCCAAGCTCGGTAGTTTTAAAGGCGAGAAGGGAGACAAGGGCGACGGCCTTCAGGTGGCCGGAACCTATCCCGACTATGAGTCGCTTTCCAAAGTTGAGGGGGAAGAAGGAAAAGTCTATTTAGCAGGACTTAACCTCTATGTTTGGACGACGGAAGAGGTTACGGATGAAGACGGAGTAACTACTACCATTGGGTCTTGGGTTAACGCGGGAGAGCTTGTTGGCCCGAAAGGGGAGACGGGTGCTACCGGGGCGCAAGGTCTTAAAGGCGAGACGGGAGAAAAGGGCGACACCGGGGCGACACCCATTATCGATATTGAATCAACAACCCTTCCGGCCGGTAGTGCAGCGACCGTTACGAAGTCGGGCACCGACGAAGCTCTGCTTTTTACCTTTGGGATCCCGACGGGTGCTACTGGAGCAACGGGCGAAAAAGGGGAGACGGGTGCTACTGGAGCAACGGGTGCCACCCCCGTAATTACGATTTCAGTTGAGATGCTCGACGCAAGTGCGTCTCCCTCGGTGGTTAAGAGTGGCACTGCCGAGGCCCCAAGCTTTGTGTTGAAAATACCGAGAGGACAAACAGGAGCTACGGGTGCCGCAGGGCAAATCCCTGAATTGGTTGATCTAGGAGGTCTTAGCTGATGCCATTGAAAATCATTCAATTCCGAGGCGGAACTTCTGCCGAGCATACGTCGTTCACAGGTCACGACCGAGAGGTGACCGTGGACACGACAGAGAAACGAGTGCGGGTGCATGACGGCTCGACCGCAGGTGGTCACAGAATCGCCAAAGAATCAGAGATTCCGACAGCGACAAATCAATTGACAAACGATGTTTACCGCTCAAGCTCAAATCTGACAAAGCTATCCCAGCTGACGGCAGACGTTGCGTATTGGAAGAAATCGGAGTTGGTGAATGTTTCACAGCTTACCAACGATAAAAAGTACATCGCGGGGCATTGTTCGCATTGCACATATTGCGCCTACTGCACGCACTGCTCTTAGGAGAATAAATGTCAAAGGTCATTCAATGGAAGCACGGGACGACAGCACAGCACGCGTCGTTCAAGGGTCGAGCAAAGGAGATCACGATTGACGATGATCTCCACACAATCCGAGTTCACGACGGCTCAACAGCAGGAGGAACAGTCCTCGCAAAACTTGGTGAGCTTCCGACAAAACTCTCTCAGCTTACGGACGACGTGGGGGTGTGGCGGTCTTCTGAGCTTACAAAACTTTCTCAACTGACAAACGATAAGGGCTTCCGGACAAAGACGAGCCTCACGAAGATCAGTCAGTTAACAAACGATAGGAATTATCTAACGGGTCACTGCTCGTACTGCTCTTACTGCACGTACTGTTCGCAATGCTCGAATTGTCACAACTGTACGACCGTGAACTGCACGACGGTGAACTGTACAACGGTTAACTGCACGACGGTTAAGTGCGCGTACTACGACTACTGCTCCGCATGCCAATGTGGCGATGATAACTAACAGGGCTTCGACATGGTGAAAACAATTCTTTTGCGCGGCGGAACGACCGCTCAGCACGCAAACTTTAAAGGTTACAACCGTGAGATCACGGTAGACACAACGAAGAAAACCCTAGTTGTACATGATGACTCGACCGCGGGCGGCATTCCGTTAGCGAAAAAGTCTGAGATACCGACCAAGTTGTCTCAGCTCACGGAGAACGCGGGCCTTTGGAAAAAGACCTCGTTAACTAAAGTCAGTCAATTGACGGACGACGTGGGCTATTGGACAGGACTCAGCAAGGTCAGCCAGCTAGCCAACAATTTGAATTGGAAAACAGCTCACTGCTCTTATTGCTCTTACTGCACGTACTGTTCTCAATGCTCCCGATGCAGCAATGTGCACTGTTATCAAGTTCAGTGCAACCAAGTTCACTGTGGTCAGGTCCAGTGTGCGGGTGACTGCAACAGATGCGAGCGTTGCAACGGTGACTGTATGGATACGGGGTATTACAACTGTATGAGCAACTGCAGTTCTGCGGACTGTGGCGACGACAGTTCATAACAAACGCTTGTTGATTGTTCGATTGTTTAACTTTTTTAGGGAAATATAAATGCCTCATTTTAGACATGTCATTGCAAAGGAACTGCCGATCGACCACTTCTCTCTTGCCGTGGACGAAACCCGAGCCGCTTTTCGATTGCTGGCCCCGACAGACGGTTTTGACATTGCACCGGACGCCGAATATGTTCCGATCGAGAAGCTGTCAACGACAGAGGAGCTGGGTAGTCGCTATTGCAAGATGAAGCACAGCGAGCTGTATCAGATCAACGACCAAGATTATGTCATTCTTGCAGAAATAATCATCGATAAAACTAAGCCGGAGTTCCAGCGCGTGTGGGTACCAGGGGCACACTTTGTTACTTGGTTTGACGGTCGTGTGTTCCGTTGCGACCTAAAAGGCGGTCTTACATACTTTGATTTTCGAAACACTGCGGAGTACTGCCGGTACATGGGCGGTATGTGGTTGTTTGACTTATGGGTTCGAAACCCGGCAGCGCCAGTGACGGAGTGTGCCCGATCGATAACAACCACGGCTGACGCCACAATAATTACTAACGTTGATGACCTAGGCGACGTTTGGACGGCTGACGACGTGATGACAGGCACTACATCTAAGTGGCTGAATTTGGCTTACGAGCTTACCCCGTCTTCTGAAACCGTTGCACCAGACGGGTGGGTCGATTTCACGCTGACACTAAAGGATGGGAAAACTCACGAAGTCGCATCCGACATCACGTGGGACGGCTACATTGTAGAACCCGTGGATGGCTACGCACCGCACAAACGCCTTGCTGTCACTAATGGCGTCGGCCGCTTTAGAGCACAGGCCCTAGGCTTACAGGACGGTGAGTCAATGCGGATGAAAATCAATCACCGCTTCTTCACGTCTAGGGCTGAGGCGGTGGTTCGGGTGAGCGCCGATGGTTAAACACGTCAACCTCCTGATTGGGAGCGCCTGCAACATGAAATGCGGGTACTGCCTACAGACGAACGAGCAGTCCCCTGCCGACCACAAGGCCGACCCTGTAGCATTTGCGCATAGGCTTGTGAAGTATTTGGAGGGTTGCCGTGTTGAGCGCATCGCATATTGGGGCGGCGAGCCCATGCTGTACTGGGAGCGAATCAAAGCTCTGCACAGCACCCTGAGGGGCCTCGGTATCACGCCTCAGCAGTCCACGATTACAACAAACGGGCGAGCGCTGACGGATGGTTACGTCGAGTATGCCAATGCCAATCCTGACATTTTTACGGTGGTTTCCTGGCACGACGGGGAATTCACGGACGAGCAGCTCGACTTGATTTTCCAGCTCAATCAGTTCTCAATCTCGATGTTGGTCCACCACTATCAGACGGACATGTGGGCGGCGCGGGACCTCTACTATGCACTGGGCGAGCGCTACGGGCGATATCCCAATACAGCTGTACATTTTTTACGGGCCAACGACGGATGCGCTAAGGACTACTACATGACGCAGGAAGACGTGGATGTCTTCTGCTCGCACCTCGAAACGGTGATCGAGATGGCGCGCCTTGGCGACCAGTGGGCGCTTTGGCAGTGCTCTCAGCTTCTCTACCACCGCAACACAGTTAGGTCTCGGGTCGGTCCGATGTGCGTGAGAGACGAGCTTCTGAGTGTTGATCTGCACGGGAACACTTACGCCTGCCATCACAATTACGACGCATCCAACATTACCGGAAACATCTTCAAAAAGATTATCCCGATCAAAGCCGTTGCTCAGCTTTCACCGAGACGGTTCTTCGACAGCGACGAGTGCCGGCAGTGCGAGGCGCTTGAGGAGTGTCGAGGGGGTTGCTACACGTCCAACACTCATGAGATCGATTGCTACTTTGCCCGCAAACGGTACCGTCTTTACCAAACCATGGAGAAACTATTCAAATGAAACTTGCGCTTAACTGTAGAACCCACGACGGTAAAAATGAAACGTGGGTCTACGACAACGTAACAAATGAAATTTTTGACGGGCAGGGTAATCCTGTTGATCTTACCAAAGATGAACGACTCCGGGCCTATGCCATGCTCAGGGAGCAGAAAGGACAGGCGGGTTTCTCAAACTCAAAGTCTAAGGACCTCTGGGACCTGCGCATTCAGCTCGGTCTCAAGTGCAACATGAGCTGTAAGTACTGCGCCCAAAGTGATAGGGAAAATGAACGCTGGGTGTCGTCCCCTAAAGATGTTCCTGCATTCATCGAACGGCTGAAAGCCTCCGGCATTAGGGTTCACGGCGTGATCGAGCTTTGGGGCGGCGAGCCCTTCGTCTATTGGAAGACTCTTCAAAAGCTCGTACCTGCACTGCGGGAGCTGTACCCAGAGGTGCGCTTTGCCATCATCACCAACGGCACCTTGATTGATGAGGAGAAGATAGCGTTCTGCGAGGCCTACGGCATCAGTCTCACATTCTCCCATGACGGTCCGGGCTACCACCTGAGAGGAGCTGACCCGCTGGATGACCCGGCAATGGTAGACATGTGGCGACTAGCGTTTTCCAAACTGCACTGCTCAATCAACTGCGTGCTGTCGCCCGCGAATACCGACGTGGACGCCATCGCCGACTTCTTCAAGGCTAAGTTAGGGAGCATCCATCTGAACTTTGAGGGCATCATGACGCACGTGGGCGTCCAAGACTCCGAGCTGATGTTTACGGCAGAACAGATGCTCACGCTTCAGAAGAATATTTTTAAAGCGCTGACCCGGGAAGGTTGGGACAAGTTCCCCGCGCTTACAGGCGAGAGTGACCGCCTTCTCAAAGCGCTTGTGAAAAGAACGAAGCTCAGCCCTAATGCGGTCAAGTGCATGATGAACCGAGAGGACAACGCGGCGATAAACCTCAAAGGCGACTTCCTTTCCTGCCACGATCACTGCACAGAGGAGGGATGTGTTGGCACGATCGAGGCTCCTGAAGCAGTCGATATCTCGAAGCACTTCAAGCCGTGGAGTGTCAGAGAGAAGTGCAAGAAGTGCCTGGTGCTCACTCTGTGCCGCGGAGCCTGCCCCCAGATCGAGGGGCTTGCGAGAACGCTTACATGCAAGAACGAATTTGGCTACCACTTCGCTGTTTTTCAGGCGGTCTTCTGGCTTCTCTTCGGCCTGAGTCTTGAGAGTTTCGTCCCTCTGGAGGACCCGCATGATTAAGCACACTGATCTAATTAATACTCTCATCGCCTGTGTGGGAGGTCTCGGCTTAATAGCGGGGCTTCTCCGCTACGTTGACGACTGGAGAGAAAAACGAAAAGAAAAGCCAATCGAGTTCTCTGTCCTTGAAGCAATGTGGGAAGCACTATCAGGAGGCGTTACTGCTATCGGGGTCTTCTGGATTCTTCAGGGGAATGGCGTCAACGAGCTTGCCGCCGTCGGGATTTCATTTATGGCCGCATATCTGGGCGTAAGGATTATTGCCTATTACGTCAAAAAATTTCTGGATAACAGATTAGGAGCTAAATCATGAGCATCTTCTTAAACGAGTGGGCTATCCGCTTATGCAGATCAGCGGCCATTGCCATCGCCATCTGTTTCGGTTTCCTACTGGGTTATTACTACTGCGAGAGGTCTGTTGTATTTGACGAGATCAAAAAGGGCATTTGGGCCAACGAGCGAGCCATCCAACACAACACTGAACTGATTCACGAGCTTTATAAGAAGCATGAGGAGGGCAGATGAGAAAACAAAACCTTATGCTGTACCCGCCTGAGATAGCGTCCAGCTTCATTGCCGAGCAGGAGGGTTTTTCTGCGCTCGCTTACCGGTGCCCGGCGGGGCGGTGGACGATCGGATTCGGCCACACAGGAGACGTTCACGAGGGTGACGTCGTTAACAAGGGTGAGGCCTACAAGCTTTTAGATAGAGACCTACAGCGCACTCAGGAGGAGCTGGCAACGCTGATTTATATCGATATCAATGAGAATCAGTTCGTCGCCCTCATGAGTTTTGTCTACAACTTCGGACTTATCAAGTGTCGGACGTATCGGTTGTTCGGGATGATCAACCGAGGCGAGTGGGATAACGTCCGGACATGGTGGCCAAAATATTGCAGTCCCGGTACCAAGTATGAGAAAGGACTGAGAGATCGGCGAATGCGGGAATTAGAACTTTTCTTTTCGTAAAAATTAAAACCGCCCTGTGTTGGTAGCACAGAGCGGTCTTTAACAATCTTTATGGAGCTTACCCATGAGTGAAATTATATCAGTTATTGGAATATTCTTAGCAACATTGATGGGCACATTCGGTATGAACTTTTGGAAGCTGCTTGAAGAGTGGCAGATGGGTCCGACTAGAACAACACTGCGGAAGACATACGGCCTCTGCTTCATTTGTGTGGTGCTTCTTAATCTCGGAATATACCTTTGGCGGCTTTTTAACGTACAGGGAGGAGGGTCTCTCTATCCGACCTATATATCCAGAAGCCCGCAGGAGTGGTTAGCTGGGGGATTAATTTCGTCTTTGGTTTTATGGCTCTTCCTCTGTTTCCTTGTGCGGGATAAATATCTCTTCGACCTGGGGCAACTTAGGCAGGGCTTGTTAAATGCTATCGCCCGCTGGAAGTGGTTTTACATCGTTGATCTGACCACCTTGGCAGTGTCGTATAGCTACCAAGCTTATTTCTACGGGTGGTGGCCGTGGTAGCAAAGGTTATCGGAGCGCTCCTTGTGGTCGTTTCCGCATACTTCTACGGATATCACCAGGGGCAGAACACGGAGGAACTCAAACATGCCCGTACTCAAATATCAGCGCTCGAGAGAGCGATCGAGGAACACAAGGCCAAACAGGCGAACGACGCGCAGGCTTTATCTGATCTGCGGATTGCTGAGTCTCGTGCTCGTGATGAGTATGAGTGGATGCGCGGCCAGTTGTCCGAGCTTGAAAGAAGAGCCAAAACCGCTGCCGATAGACAGCGTAATCGATGTCTACAACTGGCAGTCGAGGGTAGGGAACTACTCGACCAGGCTCAAAGAGCAATTAAATTCTGCGAGCAGAACCACAAATAACGTCCGAAGGACAATAGAGAAATAAAAAACCTCACGACACGCTGTGGTGTTTTGTGAGGTGTTTTCACTGTTTACTCTCTAAAAGCCTTGAGGCTCAGGAGAGGTTGGCGCGCCAGGCAGGAGTCGAACCCACGACCACCTGGTTCGTAGCCAGGTACTCTATCCAGCTGAGCTACTGGCGCAACCGAGGAACGAACTATACCAGTCTTTTTTTATGTGTGCAAGTCGACAAAAACCATTTTGGGTGAATTTCAAAATAAGAAACGAAGCAGCATGAGTCGGAACGATCGGACCGTCCTTTCTGCCTAATACAACAGCCGAAGCCTATGGAATTAGTTCGTTGGGAGGGGGTTCTATCATGGGAAGGATATGTCAGTTCTTGTCTGTACGACAGCCTATTTAAAGGCTATGACGGTAAGCCAAGATCCAGAAAGAGATTCTGAGAGCGCGAGGCGGGACTCCGGGCGCACAACACGTCATATCTCAGACTACCAACCGCAACTCAGACAGCGCGCCGGCTCACGCTGCTCCATCTCAAACCCGCCCCACAGATAACCGGCTGCGAACGGGCCGAAGCAGTCTTGAAACGCTCTCAGAATCTCTGATCGCTTATGATACCGTTTTTGAGGAAGAAAATAAAAGGAACAAGGAAATCACCGAGTTTATTCTGCACAATAAGGAAGGTAACGAACAGAATAAGCTTGATTAAAAGCTTACAGACGACAAGTATTGCTATTTCAGAATGCGGGGGCCATTAAAACAGCATCGCTTTGATTTACCGCTTGTCTATCTTGCGCTTATCCCTGTTCGGTTTATATAGGTCGTGCCGAAAAAAGTCCCGTGCATGTGACTGCTGAGGAAATTTCCACTTGTCTTCGAGAGGCAAACGTTGCCCCACAACTGCTAAGTGAAGACAGCTCAGTCTTTGCAACTATGGAGCGATGGGGCAACCTCAGAAAGGGTCTTGAGCGGCAAAGGACTTCTGAGCTCGTAGAAATGATTAAAAAACATCAAAGGCACCGTCGATCTTAGAGGCTTGCGGATTAACAATGCTAAATAGGTTCTGTTCCTTGCAAGAGCTCGCTAGAAGTCTAAAGACAAAGTTCCAGGACTCTAACAGCGCAGTGCTGACTCTAAAGAGGTTGGATTTATTATGACGCAGAAATAATTCTTAAACTGCCCCCAACCTAAGTAACACAAGGGATAAAGGCTTTTTTATTTACTGAAAAATTGCAGAACTAGAGAACTAAAAATTTAAAAATCACAAAAAATCCATTTATTTCAGTGGAATAAAAGGATTTTTTGTGTTATACTAGATTACCTAATTAGATAATCGATTGTAATTATGAATACACCAAAACTTCCTCCGCTCATTATTAAAAAGAGCCCTTCGGCTTATTACGTTTACACCTATAAAAATAAGTGGGATTCCGAGAAAAAGAGAAGTTATCGAGTTAGCTTCAAGAAGGTCGGTACTGTTACCTCCGGTCAGAAGGAAGGCCGAATCCGCTGGGACGAACACTTTTTAGCTGAGCGCCCTGAATTAAGGGATTTTATTTGCCAACG
>NZ_WSRP01000019.1 GCF_009767915.1 Parasutterella muris | reverse complement strand
CCCCCGTTGGTTTCCCCCCCCCGGGGGGGGGTCCCAACAGGTTTTTGGGGGGTTTTCCCCCCCCCCGCTCTTCTTGTTTAAACCCCCCCCCGCTAAAACTAAAAAAACCCGCCCCCACCCGCGGGGTGGGGCGCCTTTTGGTATTAATTTTTTATTGCAATATAGGTATCCCGCTTATAGAATAAACCTTCAATGCGACGCTTCGGCAAGAGCCGCAGCGGGTTCAAATTACGGACGTTTCTGTGATTAGGGATGATTTATTATGACATCCCGTATTGGTTTGATAAAACCATTAAAAATCAGTCGTCTGCAAGCGCATTTTACCTGCGCATCTGACTCATATCGGCTGCGCATCAACGAATAGAGGAGATACCTACACCATGACCGATTACAACACACAGCTTATCGAGCAGCGCAGAGAACTTCACCAGTGGCCCGAAGAAGGCTGGACTGAGTTTTGGACAACTTCCTACATTGTGAAGAAGCTCCAGGCTTACGGTTATGAAGTTCTCGTCGGAACCAAGGTAATTAACCCTGAACAGGTTTTCGGCCGCAATCAGAAGCTGGTTGATCTCGGTATCAAGAACGCGCTCGAAAGAGGCGCTGATCCCAAGCTGATTGAAGAAATGGGCGGTTATACCGGCTGCGTCGGTGTGCTTGACACAGGCCGCGAAGGTCCTACGACCGCCTTCCGTTTTGACATTGACTGTGTATGCGTTCGTGAAACGGACGATCCCGCACACAAACCGAATAAAGAAGGCTTCAGAAGCCAGCATGACGGTTATATGCATGCCTGCGGCCACGATACGCATGCTTCCATCGGCCTGACGCTTGCTCACTGGATTGCTGACCACAAGGACCAGCTCAAAGGCAAATTTAAATTCGTTTTCCAGCCTGCTGAAGAAGGCGTTCGCGGCGCTTCAGCCGTTGCCGCCTCCGGTATTGTTGATGATGCAGACTTTTTCTTTGGAAGCCATATTTCGTTCATGGCCGATTCCGGTGAAATTGTTGCCGCTCCGTATGGTCTGCTCTGCACTTCCAAGTATGACGTGACATTCAAAGGTCAGCCCGCTCACGCAGGCAAAGAGCCGAATGCCGGCCATAACGCACTGGCTGCAGCCTGCAATGCCGTTGTTCAGATGCTTGGTATTCCCCGTCACGGCGGCGGCATGACTCGCATTAACATCGGTACGCTTCGTGCCGGCGAAGGCCGCAACGTGATTCCGAGCTCCGCCCACATGGCGCTTGAAGTTCGCGGTGAAACCAGTTCGATCAACGACTATATGTCCGAGCAGGTTATGAACATTTTGGAAGGCATTTCCAAGGGTTTCGGCGTTTCTTATGAAATTTCCCAGATGGGTGCCGCTGTTGACTTTACAAACGATCCTGAGCTGAGCGAGCTTATTGCTGAAGTTGCTAAAGAAACTGAAGGTGTTGAGAAGATTATTCCCGACGGAAACTTTGGCGGCTCTGAAGACATTTCGATTCTCGGCAGAAGAGTCCAGCAGCACGGCGGTAAAGCCGCATTCTTCATTTGTGGTGCGGACAGAGCCGCAGGTCATCATCAGAGCACATTCGACATTGACGAAAACGCTTTGAAGACTGCGTTAGGCATGTATGTTGGTATTGCTAAGAAAGTGAACGGAATTTAATTTCCTGAGCTAATAAGAAAGGGAGCTGCCGTCGGTTGATTGGCAGCTCTTTTCAATGGCAGAAAAAGGACTTTTACGTAGAGAATTTCAGCTATGTCGCTTGCAGAATAATAAGCCTCGCCGTTTTTGTGCGAGGCTTATTTTCCATAATACCTATCCCAGATGAGGACTAACTTTTAAAGCTGCCGGAGCAGGTCCTGACTGTATTTATAGGTTAAGTCGAATACTCTTTGTGTCTGATAACCAGGTAACGGTACTTCGACACCTATCGGTCTTTCCGGCATATGGCGCAGGAATTCAACCAGCGGAAGTTCGCCAACACCGGGGATGAGTCGGCCTTCGCGAGCTTCTCTTACAACTCCTTCAAAACCTTTTGGGGTTCCGGATGTCGATTCGACTTTAAGCTGTCCGGCGCGCTGTGCAGCAACAAGCTTCTTGTCAATCGGACCATTGATAACCGCGTCGCAAAGATGAATTTCGCCTAAATACTGCTGCGGAATTTTATCAAGATCGTTGTGTGAACCACCTGACCTATAAAGATGCAGAGCGTCAACAGCGATGGTGCAGTTTTTACGGTCGGCCAATTTCACAAGTTCATAAGCCTGTTCCAAAGTACCTACAGTTCTCCAGATCATGAATTCAACGTCGATATTGAATCCTCTTGGTGCAGCATAATCAGCCATATCCTGCAGAACACGAGCGAACTTTTCTTTATTGGGGGCATCTCCGCAGAGTGTCAAATTTTTAACACCCAGCTCCGCACAGGCGTCCATCACAGAGTGGAATTCAGCAGGGTTAGTATCAGAGTTGATGGCAAACCCATCGACGCCGTGCAATGTGATACCCGTATTAGCAAGGTACTGTTTGAATGCTTTGATTTCTTTTGTACCGGCTTTAAATTCATGAGCAAGGGCTCCGGGAACAATGGGATGAATTCTAAGTCCCATCATTTCATAGCCGGCTTTTTTAGCCTGACTAGCGAACTCCTCCGGAGGAAGCTCGATGGCGCACAAGGCGATTGCCTGTAAAGGCCGTTTCCCCGCTTCCATGGCGAGCGCTGCAGGGACTGTAGATAACAAGCTTGATCCTGCGACTGTTGCTGCTGTTTTAAATAAATTTCTTCTAAGCATTATTTACTCCATTGATGTGAAAGGTTTCTGCTGAACTTCCTTGCTGCAATTGAAATTAAATAGGACGCCTCCTAACTCTTTCCTCGATGGGTAAATTCTGAATCGAAGGGACTTAAATAAATACAACCCTCAGGATGTGCTTTAGTGAATTGTCCGGGTAAGGGATATAAGGGGAAATGCGATCCCGGTGTAATCGTTATAAGTACGGATTAATACCTAAAGAAGAGGTTGGCTTCTTATTGAATGATAAAAAATAAACGGCAGGATAAATTAAAAAAACAAAGCCCTACTTAGAATCGCAAGAAATCACAAACATCTGTACGACGCGTTTTTTAAGCGTGCATTTATAAGCATTTGAAAATTATTTTTTGTGGTAAAGGAGTATTGAAAAGCGGATTGTGTTATGGATAGAGCTACAAGTTCTAAAACGTTGTTTGATGCAATCGTCTCCTTTCAATTCGTACCGTCACTGCCGTCCACTTTTATTTTGTTTGAAGGAAAACTAGTGAGCAGATTTGAGATGGTTGAGGTCGTCTCGAGATGTAGATCGTAGCATTAGCTTGAAGGTAGGTTAGTTGCTTGTGAGACAAGATAGACAGCAGGCATAAGAAAAGGGCGTCTTGCGACGCCCCTATAGGAGATGAACCTATATCTGATTATTTCTTCAGACGGTCAGGCCACCAGCTCGGATACGGCTGAGTCTGAGGAGTCTGGAGCCAGCCCGGAACATAGTGTGTTTCCGGATCAAGCTTGGAAGCTTCTTCGCCGGCGTTGTAGAAGCCCATGATTGTGCAGGAGCCCATAGCGATCATGAGAACGATGACAACGTAGAGAAGCTTGCGCAGGAAGCTGCGTGTAGCGTTGGACGGGCCGCACCACTTCATGCACAGACGATAGAGACCGATCATGCCGTGAAGTTCTGTAACGATGAGGAACAGGAAGATGACCCACAGCCAGGAGTGATAAACCTCAAGACCGCTGCCATAGGGGCCGATAGCGCCCGGGTTCATGAGCATCGGAAGCAGATGCGGGAAAACAAGAGCTGTAAG
Source organism: Parasutterella muris (assembly GCF_009767915.1). Taxonomy (GTDB): domain Bacteria; phylum Pseudomonadota; class Gammaproteobacteria; order Burkholderiales; family Burkholderiaceae_F; genus Parasutterella; species Parasutterella muris. The sequence continues at coordinate 46,579 of NZ_WSRP01000019.1, read as the reverse complement.
GATCACACCGGTGATGAACTGAACCCACCACATTGTGGTGTCAGTGTGACGGAGCAGCTTGTAGTGGCCGCGCATAATGCGGAAGGCTTTGTAGTTGCTCGGGAACTTACGAAGAGCCAGAATGGCGTGAATGATAACGAGGATGAAAATGAATCCTACGAATACAACGTGCATCCAGAGGTGGTCAACACCGTCAATGAAGTAGCCGCCGGTGAAAGAAACCAGAGACCAGAAGGTGTCTTTGCCCAGCAGGATGGAGCTGGTGAAAGCCATGTGGCAGAACAGGAACAGACCAAGGATAAGACCTGTGACAGACTGGAGAACGTCGCACCAGGCATAAGCCTTAGATTTCTGTTTTGTTTCTACTAAGTCTTCGCCGTCAATCACGGTCTTAGCAGAAGGTGTCACCTTGTAGAGGTGAGATACGTCTTTAAATTCATCGGACATGATAAACCTTAATATTTGGGTGAAATTATTGTCTCAACGACTGAACGTATCATGCGCCAGAGCACGTTAAAAGTCGCCTAAATTTTTGCCTAAAACTGATAAAAGACAAAATAAAACCATTAATTCGTTCTTAAATTAAGGGTTTTTACCTAGAAATTAATATTTATGCACTTATTTGGTGCCAAAGATTCTATCGCCTGCATCGCCTAAGCCCGGAACAATGTAGGCGTTCTTATTTAATTTTTCATCAAGAGAGGCCACAAAAACCTCAATTTCCGGATGTGCCTTCTGGAAGGTTTCAACACCTTCAGGTGCGGCAACTAAGGCGACAAATTTAATGTCTTCCGGGCAGACACCGCGTTTGAGCAGTGTGTCAACCGCAGCGACAGCGGAGTTGCCTGTCGCGAGCATCGGGTCGCAAAGAATAATCTGACGCTTGTCCAGTTTGGACGGCAGCTTAACCAAGTATTCAACCGGCATATGATCGGGACCGCGATAGAGGCCGATGTGGCCGACGCGTGCGGAAGGCATTAAATCAAGGAGACCGTCAGACATGCCGAGACCGGCACGCAGAATCGGAACAATGACCAGCTTTTTCCCGGCAAGGAAACTCGCCTTGCATTTTCCGAGCGGTGTATCAATCGTACGGACTTCCATCGGCAGGTTGCGTGTGACTTCGTAGCCGATTAAATAAGTAAGTTCTCTCAGAAGCTGGCGGAAAGAATTAGAAGGAGTTTTCTTTTCACGCATCGTGCTGAGTTTGTGGGTGACCAAAGGATGATCGACGATGTGAAGCTTAGGAAAACGCGAATCAGTTTTCATCTATATTTCTCCAAAAAATCTTTTTTAATTATTGCACTCATTTAGGCATCGCGTTTACATGTGCCGTTGAGGAATGGATTAGACTAGTTACAAATAGATAACTGATCTGAAGGATTTCACATGCGTTATATCGTTCTGCTCGTTGTATTTCTGCTTGGTGCCGGATTCACTTTTCTCAATTGGACCGCAGTGAACGCACCGGTTGATGTCGATTTAATAGTCACTACAGCGAAGGCTCCTTTGACGCTGATGCTACTGTTCTGGTTTGCGATTTTGTTCCTAATCGTTCTCTATTGTCTGTTTGCACAGCAGACCGGAGCTTTTGCGACCATGCGCAGACTCACAAAAGAGCTGGAATCTCAGCGCAAACTCGCTTCCGACAGTGAAGACTCCCGTCTTTCCGACGTTAAAGCGGATTTCGAGGCTAAGTGGCAGAAATGGACTCAGGAGCAGAGAGATGTACTGGCTCAGACAGAGCAGCGTCTGACAGAGAACCAGAATAAGATTCTGAGCGCTTTTAAAGACACTCAGGATCAAATCTCGAACGCAAATAAAGATCTCAGCAACTCGATTACCGGCTCCCTGGACACAATGGACGACAAGATTACAAAGATTCTGATCAGTAAATAACGCCGTAAATTTTGACAGCCGGGTTTCTTCCGGCTGTTGACTGCCGCCGTTTGCTCCGCTGAATGCGAAGAACGGCGGTTTTGCTTTCTGTCTTTAAATCAGCCGCTGCAGCGATTCTGCGGGAACTAATTCAAGAGTGCTTTGCGGCCACGGACGAATCTGCTGGTACCGCATAAGGTTAAGCGTGTCGAGCCCGGGGATAGTATTTGGCGTGAGCCACGCTGCGATGCGGGCGAGTTGAGTGAGTCCGAGACTCGATTCGAGTGAAGAGCTGATCACAGCCGTCATGCCAAGCCTTCGGGCGGCTTCGGCCTGACTTTTAATTTTTTCTAAACTGCCGGTCAGAGTCGGCTTGATGACGACCGCTTTGGCGATATCGCTCGAATCGAATGTAAAGTCCGACTCACGCAGGCTTTCGTCCCAGGCAATCGCAATCCCGGTCTGTCTCGCGAAGATGCGCGATTCTTCCCGGCTCTGACAAGGCTCTTCTATAAAGGCGATTCGCTCCCGATAATGCGGCCGTATGTTCTGAGCGAAGTCAAGCGCCTGACTAAGCGTCCATGATCGATTGGCGTCAAGTCTCAGGCGTACGTCCGAAACAGCGTGAAGTACTGTATCGACAGTGATCCCGTCATTGGCGGCGCCAGAGAAACCGACTTTGACTTTCGCGGTTTTTTCTCCTTTGGCGCCGGCAAGTTTGTCAACCAGCTTTTCTGTCTCGCAGCCTCCAAGCGGAACCGTACGGTAGTCTGCTTTCATGGGAAGCGTGCCGTTGAGTTCTGCGAGCGCACAGCTGATTCCGAAAGCCGCAGATGGGAGCTTCGGCAGTTCTTCTTCGCCGCTCAGCCACAGCTTTGTCCAGCAAAGCAGAGCGTCCTGAGCCTCTTCAAGGGATTCGGCGCTGAATCCGGGAAGCGGACTGATTTCTCCCCATCCGCAGCGATCTTCAGACCGAAGCTCAATATAAAGGCCCTCTCGGCAGCTGATTCGTTTGGCGCGCAGTGCAACACCCACATCTATAGGTATCTGCCATTTATAAACGTGCGCTGTACGATTTGTTTTTGGAGAATTCATGATGAGCGGTCCGTTACGAACGAAGAATGTCGGCAAGCGCTTCTGCGACGGCTTCGGGATTTTCTCGATGAGCATTGTGTCCTGCGTTCTCGATGACTCTGACATCAGAACAGAGCTCTTTAGCAAGCGCTCGGAACTTTGCGTCTTTCTCGCCGCAAAGGTAATGGAAGGCGAAAGTTCTGTTTTTCAGCTCCTGCCGCAGATCCGGCTGAGCTGATAACGATGTGGATTCAAGCATCGCTGCTAAAGTTTCTCCGTTATTGCGGCTTCTCAAAGCGATAAGCGCGCTTCGCTCTTTTTGAGTCAGAGTGCTGAAAACCGGCTGTTGGTACCAGTCGGTAAAAACTTTCGGCAGGGGCTCCGAACGGAACCGCTTAGCCCAAGCTTGGTCGGATAGGCGCCGCTGCTCTTTTGCTTCTTGGTCCTGCAGGCCGGGGTGGCCGCCTTCTACAATTAGTCCTTTAAGACCAACCAATCCTTTGCAGGCAGTAAACATCGCGATGCGCCCGCCAAGAGAATATCCGATGAGAAAAAATTCCCGCACACCATAGTGCGCCAAAGTCTGACGTATGAGCAGGGCGGTGTCCTCAAACCCGTTCACGTGTATTCCTGAAGAACCGCCATGGCCCGGCAGATCGATATACATTTGCGGATGTTCGCAAAAAGACGCTCCGATCGGCTGCCATTCGCGACGGTCTCCCGAGAAACCGTGCAGAAAGACAAGCCAGGGTCGACCCGACTGTCCCTCTTTAATCTGAGCGCTGAGAATCATAAGCGGCTGACTTCTTTAAGAAGGCTTCTCAGCATCTGAGCGCCTTCGGTTTCATTGACTTTAAGTTCTATAACTGTTGCGGCCGGAATTTTCCAAGCTTCAGCGAGCTCGGTTTCTAAATCTTCCCGGCATTTAGGGGCGCAGTATCTAAGAGAGAACATGCCGGCAGCGTGCGCGAAATCCGCATCCTGCGGCATTTGATAAAAGCGGGTTCTTTCTGCCTGAGGCGTTGGAAGAAGCGAGAATATCTGTCCGCCGTTGTTGTTCACGATGATCTGAACAAACGGTGCGGTTGCGTGCCGCAGCAGCGCCAAAGAGTTTACGTCATAGAGCGCGGAGAGATCACCGACGATCGAAAGCGTCGGCTTGCCCGTGGCGAGCTGAACGCCAGCCGCAGTGGAAATCAAGCCGTCGATGCCGCTTGCGCCGCGATTGCTGTACACCGGATATCCGGCGGGGAGCTGCCCAAGCGCGTCAATGAGCCGCACGATAAGGCTGTTGCCAACAAAGAACTGTCCGTTTTCTGGCAGATATTTGCCGATTCGGTGCGCAAGCTGAGCTTCTCCGAAACCGACGCACTTTGATTCCACATTTTTTGCGGTTTCTTTGGATAATTGGGCGCATTCTTTATACCAAGGCGCTCCGGGTTCAGCCTCATGCAGATCCAGCCAGCGGCTGATATCTGCGATGATTCGGCGCCCCCGATGCTGTGCAGGATCAAGTCTGCCGCAGTTTGGATCAACGATCCAATATTCTTTCGGCGCGCATTTAGTCTGCCACTGCAGCAGGCGTTTTCCGGTGAGTCCGCTTCCGAGCTGAATCACAATTTCGGCTTGGTTGAGTTCTTCTACGGCTTTTGGGTTGCTGAGCCAAAGGTCTGCGCAAGGCAGGGGCTGGCCCGTTTGAGAGAGCACATCGCCAATCAAGGGCCAGCCAAGAGTCTGTGCCCACTGCGCCGCCTTTACACCGTCTTTTGCGTTCATGCGGCCGGCGATGACCACGCCGCGTTGCTGACGAATGAGCGGCCAGTCACGCTCCTTGAAAACTTCGATCGGAGTAGCTTCCTGAAGCCAAGGCTTGTCATCGGTCCACCAATCTCCGAGGCTTTGCTGCCAGCTAAGACCGGTGTCGTCCATTTCTCCGTAAAGGGGCTCCGCAAACGGGCAATTGATGTGTACAGCTCCCGCATGCAGCGTTCCCATCGCGTCATCAATGGAAGAGACGAGCCATCGAGCTGAAATCCGCTCAGTCGGGCTCGGAAGAAAAAGAGAACGAGCCGGGTGCGACGCAAATATTCCTATCTGTCGGATAGCCTGATTTGCGCCGCAGTCAATCAATTCCTGCGGGCGATCCGCGGTTAACAGGACGAGTTTTTCTCCGGTGAGCCCGGCTTCAATAAGAGCCGGGTACAAGTTTGCGACCGCGGTGCCGGAGGTAACAATGACAGCGACCGGATCTTTGCCGGCTTTGGCAAGGCCGAGCGCAAGATGTCCGAGTCCGCGTTCATCAAAATGCGTGTGCAGAGTAAAACCCGGATTTTCTGCCGCAGACAAAGTTAGCGGAGTGGAACGGGAACCCGGCGCAATACAGACATGTTTGACGCCGTGACGTCTGACGGCTTCAAGAATAACGGACGCCCAGCGGCGGTTAAATGAACTTAGCGACATGACAGATTATTGTTTACTTGTGTTCAGGCTGAAGCAGGGTTTTGAGACCCGCAGCCTTGTTATTGATTTCGATCCATTCAGCTTCCGGATCCGACCCCGGAACAATGCCCGCGCCTGCATAGAGGCGAACGACATTGCCGCTGATCTTTGCGGATCTCAGAGAAACGCAGAATTCGCTTTGCTTTAAGGAGAGGTAGCCTGCGGAACCCGCATACCATTCACGGGTAAAAGGCTCGTACTCAGCAATGAATTCTCGTGCGGCATTTCGCGGCAGCCCCGCCACAGCCGCAGTCGGCTGGAGCTGATAGAGACATATCGTGTCATCGGCTTTATGCAGAGATGTTTGAATTTGTCTGCGCAAATGCTGCACCTTGCGCAGGCGGAGAATATGCTCCGGCAGGACCTCGAGCTTTTCGCATTCAGCTTCAAGGCGCTGACAGATGTCTTTGACTACCAGCATGTTCTCACGCTGATTCTTATCATCTGACATGAGCCATCTGCCAAGTCTGAGCGCTTCCTGATCATCATTATGGTTTGCGGCGGTGCCGGCTAAAGCTTCCGTTTGCAGTGATTTGCCGACGCGCCGCCAAAGTCTTTCCGGGGAAGAACCGAGAAAGGCGCTGTCAGGGTCAAAGGCCATGTAGAAGTGATAGCAGTGAAGGTTCTGCTTCCTGCTCTCGTTCAGCATGGATGCCGGGTTGATCGGCTTTTCAAAGTGCAGGTCGGTCGCTCTTGCAAGTACGGTTTTATTAAGTTTGCCGTTACTGATCGTGTCGGTGGCAAGCTTGATTAAACGGCACCATTCTTCTTTATCCGGTCGATGCTCCTCACGGATCATCTTAGATTGAAGCGGCGGCAGAGGTTTTGCGCACTTGAGGGCTGCGATATAAGCCTTAGCGAATTCTCTGTCAGAGCGCAGAGAATTTTCGCTGAAAAGCGTCAGCCGTAAAGCTGCATCTTCTCCGTTTCGTCTCCACTCCAGACGAGGCAGAATCAGGCTTGATCGGGACGGATCAAATTCATTCAGTCCCCACACACGTAAGTCTTCATCCGGATACTGACGAATAAATTTCTGAGCATCTTCAAGCGAAGTGAATGCGACTGCTTTACCAAGGACTGCAGCTTCCTCGCTTCCGCTTCTTTGCTGCCAGTAAAACTGCGGATAGGCGCTCTGGCTTGAGAGCCAAGTCAGGGCATCAAAGCTGTCGTTCAGCGCAAAAGAAGATTCGAAAACCCGTAAGCCGGGGGCGTCGGGCAGCGTTGAAGAAAGCTGATTCAGCAAATCATTCAGCGCCGTGTCGAGTGGGAGCATGCGGACCTCTTAACAATTAAATCAGTCGATTATAAGAAGACCGAGAGGGGATATGTTTTGAAGATTTACATTACGAATCGAAAGAACACATTTGCTAAAAATATTTAAAATGAATGTATTCGTAATGTATTGAATTTAAAATGTTTATTGACTCAGTGATGAGATATTAATTTTGAAAAAGAAGCGGTCATTTCGGGTACATAGGTTCCAAGGTCTATGCGCCGGAAATTGATGTAAGAAACGAAATGAAAATGCAGTTTTTTATTTAGAAGTGAATACTAACTTCAATTCAGCGTCACTGAGGTTCAGCTCTTCCGGGATGAAAAACGGACGGCCTAGGCCGCCCGCTGTGACTGAATCAGTATCGCTTAGTTCTTATGGTAGCTTGTGACGCGATCAACTTCTTCCTTACTTCCGAGGAAGACCGCAACACGCTGATGAAGCTTTTCCGGCTGCAGATCAAGGATGTCTTCATGTCCGTTTGTGGCTCTTCCGCCGGCCTGTTCAATCAGCATCGCCATCGGGTTGGCTTCATACATGAGACGCAGTTTGCCGGGTTTGGACGGATCGCGGTTGTCGCGCGGATACATGAAGATGCCGCCGCGGCAGAGCACGCGATGGACTTCGGCGACCATCGCCGCAACCCAGCGCATATTGAAGTTCTTTCCAAGCGGTCCGGTTTCGCCTTCAAGCAGTTCCTTGACATACTTCTGAACCGGGGGTTCCCAGTGACGCATGTTGGACATATTGATGGCAAATTCCTGAGTCTGTTCCGGAATGCGAATGTTCTCTTTTGTCAGGATGTACTGACCGGTTCCGAGGTTCAGCGTGAACATATAGACGCCGTGACCGACAGTGAGTGTCAGGATGGTCTGAGGAGAGTACATGACATAGCCGGCAGCGACCTGAGAGCGGCCTTTTTTAAGGAAGCTTTCGTCCGTAACTTTGCCTTCGGGGGCCTCGGAGATCGAGAAAATCGAGCCGATCGGCGCGTTAATGTCAATATTGCTTGAGCCGTCAAGCGGATCAAACATGATCAGATATTTTCCGCGGCGGAATTCAGCCGGCGTGCTGAGGGAATGGTCCATTTCCTCACTGGCCATAGCGGCGATGGAGCCGGTCCATTCCACGCCGTCGATGAAGACCTCGTTCGTGATGATGTCGAGTTTTTTCTGATGCTCGCCCTGAACGTTGTCAGTGCCCGCAAAGCCAAGAACACCGGCAAGGGCGCCGTGCGTGACTTTGTCATTAATGTTCTTGCTGAGGTCGGCGACCGCGTTAAGCAGGTCGCTGAGCTGCTGATCGATATTGCCTGCAGAGAACTGTTCCGCAAGGAACTGCTGTAGGGTTTTGGACAATTTATGTTCTCCTCTAACTAGGAAGTACTCACAATATATATCAAACGGGCTCGTAAAGCGCATTTTCAATGATCTCGCGAACATCGGGAGAGAGTTCGCGGTGGGAATTCACGAAACGAAGCGCTTTGTACATCATACGAGAGAGAGACGGTTCGTAGCGGCGCCAGTTTTCCAGCACACGAGCGAGGCGAGCCGCAACCTGCGGGTTGAATTGGTCGGTTGAGAGGACGCTGTTCACCCATAGCTGATAGCCCATACCGTCGGGGCGGTGGAACTCGGGGCCGCCGCTGCGGAAGAAGGCGTAAAGCAGAGAGTAAATGCAGTTCGGATTCTTCGGCTGGTAGCTGCCGTGCAGAGTCAGCGCGTGAATCTTTTCCACGACGGTTCTCTGTTCGCGGCTGTGGCGCAGACGGGAGTGCAGCGTGAGCCACTTGTTCATGAGCAGCGGCTCTCTCTGCCATTCGATTTCCGCCATATTCAAAAGTTCCTGTGCGATCGGAAGCGAGGCTTCGACAGAAATTTTGAGTGCGGCAAGCTGATCGGTCAGATTGTTGGCGGTCTTGTAAAGCGCACGAATCTGCTGAATTGCTTTCGGGTTGTCCGCAAAGGCAAGATAGCCCAGGCAGACATGCTTGAGCGCGCGCTTGCCGGCGTCGATCGGATTCGGACGGTAGGCGCCGGGCGTCGCCATCTTTTGGACTTTGTCTTCCAGCGTTGCGCGAAGACGTGTGCCGATCTTCTTGCGAATCTGATCAGAGACTTCACGTACAAGCGCCGGCTCAATAAGAATGCGATGCTCGGCGATGTAGTTCTCGTCCGGGAATTTCAGCAGTTCAGCCCGATAAGCAGGAGAGAGTGACTCATCGTTCAGAATATCTTCGAACGTAAAGAGATAGGCTTCCGAGACCGGAATATGGTCGCGGCCCTGGTTCGGTCCTTTCTTCTGCAGATCCAGAATGTACTGATCGATCATCAAAAGTGTCAGACGATCGAAGGCTTCAGCGCGGTTGAAGAGATCCGAGTCATTTCTCGCGAGGAACGCGAGCTGATCCTTCGTGTATTCGATGTCAAAAATAACCGGGGCGGAGTATCCGCGGCCGATCGAGAGAATCGGACGGCTGTTGATGTTTTCGAAAACCCAGGTCTGTTCCTGCTGATCAAAGAGCAGCGTGCGTGTTGTTCCGTCAGGATTGTCTTCGCCCTGCAGCTGCAGTTCGATATCCTTGCCGTCGTCGCCGAGAATACCGATGGAGACCGGAATCAGAAGCGGCTTGGGCGCGGCTCTTCCGGGGAAGGAGCGGTTGCTTTGATGCAGCGTCAGGGTCAGAGTTTTTTCGTTCTCATCCCATTTGCTGCTGACGCTGACACGCGGCGTACCTGCCTGCGAGTACCACAGTTCGAACTGCGAAAGGTCTTCGCCGTTGGATTCTTCCATAGCGGTTAAGAAGTCGCTGCATGTGGCGGCGGTTCCGTCAAAGCGGTTGATGTACTCCAGAAGACCGCGTCGAAAGCCCTCTTTGCCGAAAAGCGTCTGGTACATGCGTACCACTTCCGCGCCTTTTTCATAGACGGTGGTGGTGTAGAAGTTGTCGATTTGTCGGTAGGATTCCGGGCGAATCGGATGTGCCATCGGGCCCGCATCTTCGGGGAATTGGTTAGTGCGCAGATAACGGACGTCCTGGATGCGCTTAACGGCGCGAGCGGACGGAGTGCCGAGCATGTCGGCCGCAAATTCCTGCTCGCGGAAAACCGTGAGGCCTTCTTTTAACGAAAGCTGGAACCAGTCGCGGCATGTGACGCGGTCACCGGTCCAATTATGGAAGTATTCGTGCGCGATTACGGATTCGATGCGCGCAAAGTCTTCGTCTGTAGCAATACGGCTGTCGGCAAGGACGCATTTGGAATTAAAGATGTTCAGACCTTTGTTTTCCATCGCGCCCATGTTGAAGTCGTCGGTGGCGACAATCATGAACCGATCGAGGTCAAGGTTCAGACCGAAGCGTTCTTCGTCCCAGCGAATGGCCTTAATAAGGCTCTGCATGGCAAAGTCTGTTTTGCCCTGATTGGAAGGTTCTGTCCAGATCTGCAGCAGTGCTTCCTTGCCGTTTGCGAGTTTGATGGTTTCTTCCTGCGCGACGAAATTTCCGGCTACCAGCGCGAAGAGGTAAGAGGGTTTGGGGAACGGGTCATCCCAAATCGCATAGTTTCTGCCGTCGAGAAGCTCGCCTTGCTCCATCAGGTTGCCGTTTGAGAGCAGTGCTTTGTAGTCTTTCGGCGCATGGATCACGACGCGGTATTTTGCAAGCACGTCCGGGCGATCCGGGAAGTACATGATTCTTCGGAAACCTTCGGCCTCGCACTGTGTGATGTAGTTATTGCGGCTCATGTAGAGACCGGAGAGCTGCAGATTGGTGCGCGGATTGATGCGGGTTTGAATTTCGATTTCGGTCGGTTCTGAAATGTCGTGAATAATCAGTTTATCTGCGACAAAGGCGTACTGACCCGGCAGCGAATCTTTTCCGCCGATTTTTAGGTAAGTCATCGAGACATCGTCGCGGTAGAGGACGAAATCATCGCTTTTACGATCGTCTTTCGGAATAACAATCATTCTTGCCGTGACGGTCGTCTGATTCGGTACCAGATCAAAAGTAAGGTGTATGGATTCCACATTGTGGTCGGGAGCGGCGTAATCTTCGCAATGGACGATAGATTCGGTCCCGGCTTTGTTGGTATTGGCTGTCATCAGCTTCCTCTTATATAAGATTTTGCAATTTTAGCGCGTCCGATTTTTTTTCAATGGGAAGTGAGTAATGTAAATCCTGTTTGAGAGCTCTCCATTGTTGGGTTAAAGAAGCCGGCAGAGGCGCAAAGAAACAAGTTATCTCATGGTTTTTAATTTACTGCGTCTGATCAGTGCAGGTTTAGGACAAATTAAATACATTTGAGGAAAATTACTTTTTGTTTATCTTTCTTAAATTAGTAAGAAAATATTAGGGTAAACGCTCTATTGAAGAGGTATGATATGGGATATATTTAGCAATATAGCTAAGTAGCAAATTAGCTAAACGCCCCAACTTCTTCCTTCAAGGAGACCATCTCGTGAAACTTACAAGAAGAATATTCGTGCAGCTTGTCGGCAGTGCTGCTTTCATAGCTTCTTCGCCGTTACTGAAAGCTCAGGGTTTGTCCGTGAAAAGACTTCCTCTCCCTTGCAGCCCTTCGCAAGGCAAGTGGATTGGTACGACATGCCAAGGATGTACTCAATATTGTGCGATTGAAATCTTTAACCAAAATGGCAGAGCAACTCGTGTACGCGGCAATCAAAATTCCAAAGGTAATCATGGATTTTGCTGTCCGCGAGGACATTTGATTCCTCAGGAAAACTACGATCCTGATCGTATCAAGCAGCCGCTTAAAAGAACAAATCCGCAAAAAGGCCGTGGAGTTGATCCTAAATGGGTTCCAATTTCCTGGGATGAGGCTCTTGACATAGTCGCAGACAAGATGATTGAGCTCCGCAATAGCGGTGAACCCGAAAGACTGCTTTATCTAAAAGGCAGATACGGAAATACTTCTCACGGTCTGCTTTATGGAACTTTAACTAAGGTTTACGGTTCTCCGAACAACTTTTCAACTTCTGCTCTTTGTGCAGAGACTGAAAAAATGGGTCCGGGTTATACACAAGGGTTATTCTCCTATAGAGATTATGATCTCGGAAATACTAAGTGCGTGGTGTTCTGGGGTACTGATCCTTTCTCCTCAAATCGTCAGGTTCCCAATGTCATTTCCAAACTCGGTGTTCTCCAGAAAAACGGTACATTAATCACAGTCGACCCGAGACTCTCGACTGCAGCAGCCAAGTCAAAAGAGTGGCTTCCGATTCTTCCGGGAACTGATGGAGCCCTCGCTAACGCAATTGCGCATGTTCTTCTCACAGAAGGACTCTGGCATAAAGAATTTGTGGGCGACTTTGAAAACGGGAAAAACTTATTTGTTTCCGGCAAGACTGTCGATCCCGCTCTTTTTAAGGAAAATAACACTCTTGGTCTAGTCACATACTGGAACGAGGAGGCGAAGGACTGGACACCGGAAAGAGCGGCCAAGGAATGCAGACTTGACGCTGAACAGATTAAGAGAGTGGCAAGGACTCTCGGTAAAGCCGCACCCAATGTAATTGTCTGGATGGGACCCGGCGTCTGCATGAATCCCAGAGGAACCTACACCGCAATGGTCGTGCATGCATTGAACGGTATCTTAGGATCCGTTGACAATGTCGGCGGTACCCATGATCCGGCCAAATCCTTAAAAGGCAGTTATCCGTCAGCCGATAAGTATGTAGATGAACTGGCTAAATCCCACGGTAAAGGCAAGAAAGTCGACGGCCGCGGGGATAAAGAAATGCCTGCCGCAATGAAGGCAAAACTCGGAAGCGGTGTTGTTACGAACAACATTGCTAACTACATGCTCAGCCATCCTGACTTTGTGAAGATCATGATTAGTTCGTGGACGAACACGCCGTTTGCCGCGGCCGACGGTAAGCGCTGGGAAAAAGCACTTGCTAATGTGCCGTTCTTCGTTCATATGGTTCCGTTCCCTTCTGAAATGACACAATTTGCAGATATCGTTCTGCCGTCGACATTTAATGCGGCTGAGGGAATGGGTACAGTGACCGGCTTCGGCTCAATGCACGCGTGGACTTCAATACAGCAGCCGACCTGCAACAGAATCTGGGATGTTAAACAGGAAGAGAATGAAGTTACATGGCTCTTGGCTGAGAAGTTGGTTCAGAAAGGATGGCCGGCTCTGCTGAACTACTATGCTAATGAGTTTGCGGATCCTGAGACCGGAGCCAAGCCGACAAATGAGAAAGAGTTCCAGCTAATCACGACTAAGATTGCTTCTGCGCCTTGCTGGAAACAAGGAGCCAAAGCGATCCCCGGTGACCAGATCAACGGCTGGGAAGACTTTAGACAAAAAGGCATGCATAACTCAGCGCCTCAGGCATACAAAAAGCATTGGGGCGGTAAATTCCCCACACCCAGCGGCAAGTTTGAATTTGTTTCGGGCGCATTAAGAAAAGTACTCGAAGACCATTCAGCCAAATACAATTCCACACCCGATCAGATCCTTGAAGCCTGTCATTACACAGCCAGAGGAATTAAAGGCTGGATGCCTCATTATGAAGAACCTCTGCGTCACGGCGACGCAGCACAGTTCCCGTTCCTGTTTATCGATCACAAGAGCCGCTTAAATCGTGAAGGACGTTCTGCGAACCTTCCTTGGATGCAGGAATTCAAAAAATGCGACGCTGGTGATCGCTCATGGGGAGATGTGTTGAAGATCAATCCTGCGGACGCTAAGACTCTCGGCTTAAAGGACAATGATCTTGTCGAAATTACGTCGCCGGCGGGCACCATTGTTACAGAGATTAAGGTCTGGGAAGGAGTAGGGCCGGGAACGGTTGCCAAAGCCTACGGACAGGGTCACTGGGCATACGGTCAGGTGGCGGCGAAAGAATATGGAAAAGTTCCTCGCGGCGGAAACAACAATGAGATTCTTATTGATGACTACGATAGATTGTCCGGAACCTCGTGCAGAAACGGTGGTTTTACAAGAGTCAGCATTAAGAAAGTTTCCAAAATCATCTAACCAGGGAGAGAAAAATGAAATTTGGAATGATCATTGATTTGAATTTATGCTCTTCCTGCGGGGCGTGTGCGCTCGCATGCAAAGCGGAAAACAACACCCGAACAAGAGGAGAAGGTCAGAGTTTCAACTGGGCCGATTTCCTTCAGGAAACCAAAGGAGCTTTCCCAAATACTACTCAGGCAGTTATTCCTGTGCTGTGCAACCACTGTGAAAATCCGCAGTGTGTAAAGGTTTGTCCGACGGGCGCGATGTTTATCAGCCCCGAGGGAGTCGTTCTCCACAATGATGAAGCCTGTATCGGCTGTCGTCTTTGTCAGAATGCCTGTCCCTACTCGGCAGCGGAATTGGGAGTAGAAAGTCTCGACGGGAAATCCTATTCGGTGATTAGTTTTAATCCAAAGGGGGTTGATCCGAGAGGAGATGCTTCGACCAGGCCTACTCTAATTGAGGGTGTCACAGGCGGAGCTCAGGAACTCGCTCGCAAAGCAGGGGCGCTTCCTGCCTATGCCAATTTGTTTAAAGCCGGTGATTCCGCTACGCAGAGAAAAGAGGGCGTTGTGGAAAAATGCAACTTCTGCTACCACCGCACATCTAACGGATTAAATCCCGCGTGTGTGGACGCTTGCCCTGCCGGGGCCAGAGTCTTTGGTGATTTAGATGATCCGAATTCTGTGATTTCAAAGAAAATGAAGTCCGGTCAGGTTTGGAGGCTCAAGGAAGATAAAGGAACATCTCCGAAGGTCTTTTATATGGGTCAGTATTCTCCGCGAGGATAAGCATTTGATGTTTTAACACGGAAGAGGCTTTGTGCCTCTTCCGTCCGATTTAAGTTTAATTATGCAAACTTCACCGCTGAATCTTGTGCTTGTTGGCTTGTTTGAGCCAAGCGACGAAATTAGAGAGTTACATGTGTTTAATAGAGCCGCGGAATCTTTGGAGGATGGGCTGGCCGAAAAAGCACGTCTTCTAGATGCGCTGTATAGCCAGGGGACTCGTGACAAACAGGCTTTTGAAGAAATGCTGCTGGAGTACACCAGATTATTTCTCAGTCCCGGGCAGCCGCTGGCAAGAAACTACTTAACGTGCTGGAAGAACGAACTGGGCAGTAATGTTCTCGAGGACTACTTATCTTATTTGCAGAGCAAGGGATTTGAGATAGAAGAGGATGTCAGAGAACTTCCGGAGCATATTGTTCCCGTTCTTGAAGTGTATGAATTATTAGACGAAGAAGAAAAGCAGGAATTCTTTGAAAAATTCCTGAGTAATTTCATCCTAAAATGGTCTAGCCTTCTAACGGAAGAGACAACACATAAATTTTATAAAGAGTTAGGAAAGTTCTTTTTTGAATGGGGTAATTTGGAGGCAAAAAAATATGGCAAAATTTCCTGAAATATACGAGGGGCAGGCAAAGATATTTAAGGCCATTGGTCACCCTGCACGGTTAATGATGGCTGAAGCTTTGCTTGAAGGACCAAAAACTGTAACGGAGCTTGCCGTCTTAGTTCAATTGGAAATGCCGACTGTTTCACGTCATTTGGCTGTGCTGAAAGAGGCCCAGATTGTTAAGTCAGAGAAAAAATCCAATTCCATTATTTACTCTGCTGAAATGTCTTGCCTGAAAAGCTTCCTGCAGTGTTCAAAAAACTTTATCTCAATGAGCCGAATCACAAAAAAACTCTGAAGTCTGTACTGAGGAAACCTGTTTAATTATGCGTATAGATAACGCATAAACGCAATTTGTATCATCTATGTTGTCTTATTTGCTGTACTTTTTAAAGCTGACCGCTGAGCTTGTCGGTCTTTTTTTTGCAATTTCCTTTTTAGTCGGACTTGGCAGATACTTCATAAATCCCAGAAGCAGACTCTTTCAGTATGCAGGGAAAAACAAACTGCTTTCGGCGGCTTGCGGAGCTCTTGTCGGGGCAGTCACGCCTTTTTGTTCATGTTCTACGATCCCATTGTTTGTGGGTTTTATCAAATCAAAAGTGCCGTTTTCAACTTCGGTAGCCTTTCTTATTTCTTCTCCCATTTTGAATCCTGCGATCCTTACACTTATGGGAGTTTTCTTCGGAGCTAGGGTTGCGGTGCTCTATGGCTTGTGCACCTTCTTCTTTGCGGTTTTCTTTGGTCTTCTCTTGGAGCGTCTTGGTTTTGAAAAGGAAGTCTATGACGTGAATATTACGGGCGGAAGTGAGGAGTCTCTCAGTTGGGCAGAGTTAAGCGGAACGACCGGAGAGAAAATCCGTACTGCTCTTCGAAATTCTCTGATTGGTTCTTTGCTTTTGCTTAGAAAAGTATTTCCGTATCTTCTATTTGGCGCTGCCATTGGAAGCGTCATACACGGAGTACTTCCGGTTTCCGTGGTTCAAAAACTTTCTTCGATCCCCGGCTGGCTAAGTATTCCCGTTGCAGCTGTCGTTGGTATTCCTCTTTACCTAAGGACCGAAACAATTATTCCGGCGGCGACCATTCTTCAAAGCTGCGGTTTAGGTCCGGGTGTTTTAATCTCATTGATGATCGGAGGCGGAGGAGCCAGTATCCCGGAAGTCTCATTACTGAGTTCGATCTTTACGAAAAAGATGCTTACCGCCTTTCTGTTATCGGTTTTTATTGTTGCCTGCACCACAGGCTTTATTTTCAATCAGCTATTAGGTTAATTAGTTATGTCGGATTTGAAATCTCTATTCAAAAAAATTTTCATTGCACCCGAAAAGAAGTGCTGCTGCCAGATGAGTATCACTAAAGTGGAAACGAGTGGGAGCTCCGCTTCTAAAGAGGAATCCAAACTGAGGAAAGCTCAGTCAACGAAGGAGACCGCAAAATAATTTGTTTCTGAAGCCAGGACGGAGTGTTTAGCGGAGAATATTTTATTTGTCGAAAATCTTCACACTTTTGTTATATAAGCAGTGAGTTTGAGTATTCCCTCAAACGGTCCTCGGCTTTAGAATGTCGTGAACTTTTTTAAAGAGGATCCGAATATGTGTACTACTTTTATTGTTGGCGGCAAATGTTCTGCAGACGGTTCATTCATCATGGCCCGCAGCGCGGACAGCTCCGCCCTTAAGGCCCAGCTGTTTCTTATTCACCCGGCCAAGGATTATGCCGCCGGCGAAATGTATCGCACAAAGGATCATAATGGCGCAACGGATTTTGTTTACCCGCAGCCCGCTCACGCGATGCGCTACACCTCCGTTCCGAACTGGCAGACCAAACTGCACGGCGCTGTCGGCTTTAACGAAGTCGGTCTTGCCGTTACGGGAACTGAGTCGATTTTTGCGCGTGACGATGCGCTCGCGATCGACCCGTACAACAAAGAGTCCGGCATTACCGAAGATGACATCATCGATATCATTCTTCCTCGCGCCAAGACCGCTAAGGAAGGCGTAGAGCTCCTCGGCAAGATTATCGAAACTCACGGCGCCGGCGAAGGCTTCGGTGTCGGCTTCTGCGACGACAAAGAAATCTGGTATCTCGAAACCGGTACTGGCCATCAGTGGTTTGCTCAGCGCATCCCTGATGATGTTTACTTTGCTTCCGGCAATCAGGGCCGTCTGCGCTTCTATGATCCCGAAGCTCAGGATCAGCTCGCAAGCCCGACATTGGTTGAGTTCGCTGAAAAGAACGGTTTCTATGATCCGGCCAAAGGTCCCTTTGATTTTGCAGCCGCTTACACCCGCAATGACGAGCGCGACCGTATTTACAATGACCCGCGCGTCTGGCAGATTCAGAAGCTCTTTAATCCGTCTGTGATTCAGCCGGTTGATGACGGCAGAGAATTTGCAGTCTTTATGAAGCCGGAACGCAAACTCAGCGTTGAAGACGCTAAGCGCGTGATGAGAGACCATTTTGACGGTTCCGAACACGATCCGTATTCAAATGGCCTTAACGGTAAAGAACCGTGGCGTCCGGTCAGCGTTTTCCGTACATACGAAGCGCATGTGGTTCAGGTTCGTCCTTGGATGCCGCATGCGATCGGCGATGTGATCTATATCGCTTTCGGTATGGCTGATCTCTCCTGCTTCATGCCGTTCTATCAGGGTCTCGAATCTGTTCCGGAACACTATCAGATCGGTACGGATCAGGCTGATAGCGCTTCTGTTTACTGGAAGTTCCGCAAACTTCAGACACTCGTTATGACGAACTATGAAGTTTATGCGCCGCTCGTTAAGAAGGCGTTTGCCGAACAGGAACAGGCGCTCAGCGCCAAACAGGCCAAGCTGGAAGAAGAATACATGGCTCTTGTTAAGACAGACAAAGAGGCTGCGACAGCTCTGCTGCAGAAGGTCAACCTTGAAATGCTTGCCGAAACAGAAGCTCTGTGTGAAAAACTGACCAACCAGGTCTTCACGCTCGCGACAGAAACGATTCAGAAGGACATCTTCTTTGCCAATCGTTCCAAGAAAGACTAATTAAGTCATCGCATAAAAATCAGCCCGCAAGATTCGCTCTGCGGGCTTTTTTTGTCGGCGAAGAATTCATGCAAACAAAAAACGGAGCTTGCGCGCTCCGTTTTTTGATTAGGGACCTAATTATTTCTTAGCTTCAGCGGTTTCCCAAGCTTTAGCAGGATCAGGCCATTTGCCGGTTTCTTTGATAATTTCATCAGCCTGCTTGTAGTTATGGCCGGCGATCTTATGGCACATGACGCAGTTGGTGGGTTTGTCAATGAAGCCCTTGTGCATTGCAGCAACCATCGGTTTCTTAGCGTCATACATTTCAGCAAGATTGTGGCAGCCGCGGCAGTTTCTGAAGTTGTTGCCGGTCATTGTGTCGACCACTCTCTTGGAGAGTTCAGCACGTTTTTCGAGCCACATCTGAGGTGTGTTGAGAGTGCCGCGAAGTTCGCCGAAACCGGAAATGGAACCGGCTTTAGCTTTTGCGAAAAGCAGTTCAACGTAGGCAACCGGGGTCAGCGGACGGTTGGTTTCGTTAAGCAGGTGGCAGTCGGAGCAGCCGGCGGTATAGCCGGAGGGAGTACGGGCGTGCTGGCCCTGTTTCCAGGCGTAAGTTACGCCGTCCATAGAGTGGCACCAGCCGGTGCAGAACTTGTCAGTGCCCGCCCACTGGACGACACCGACGGTGGCGGCGGTAAGAAGAATACCGACAACGACACCAATGACGAGAAGCCAAAAGGTTCCCCATTTACTGGCCTGAGACATATGATCAACTCCTTTGTTCTATAGAGCAGTTTTTAGCGCTCTTTACAGCGGTTGTGAGGACGAGCAGATGAGGTGTATCTGATCGTAACCTCATAATATTATTTTAAGGATTATACAAACAAGTATGGCGCTTTGATTATTTCTTAGAATTTTCCCTGATAATTTTTTGAAGAATTAAAGGAGTCATGAAGACGTATTACCCAAAAAGTGCGAGCACAACAGCTTGCTCGGGGATATGGGCGTAGGCGTCTGAACCAACAGATAACCCATTGGATTTATGAGCAAAACCAACGACATTAAACCCATTGGGAAGGCGGATTGTCACTTCGCCTCCTTTTTCTTTGGGAGGAAGTCGTACCACTTGACCTTTCAGGCAGCAGCTTTTGGGTTCCGCTTCCGGGTCCAAATTAATCGTTGCGCCGGAGGCCTTAAATAAAGCTAAGATTTTGTCCCCGGTCTTAAGGTCCAGCAGTTCCCGGCTTTCTATCGTGATGCTCGACCGCAGGTATTCTCCTTCGCAGATTTTGAGTTTTACCTTGGTCATCGACATTCCGCCGTGCATATCTTCCACAACACAGGGAATGATGTTGCGGATACTCATTTTCAGAGTGTTTGCGGCAAGCGCCGCAAGTCCGCTGCTGCCTTTGTTTTCAATATCGATAATGAGCTGATCTCTGAGTTTGCTCAGAGCGGCAGCGGCTTCAAGAACGGATTCTCCGGCTTCCGTCAGGCGTGCGCCGCCCCCGGAAGATCCGCCGACGATTTTTTCAACGAGTGGAACACCCGCAAGCGCGGACATATTTTCAATAGCCTGCCAAGCGGCCTTATAGCTGATACCGGCACTGCGGGCGGCTTCCGAAATGCTCCCGCACTGCTTAATTTTGCGAAGCACGTCTACGCGCTTGTCGACAACATTCTGAGATAAAGCGTTCGAAATATTGAGCGTCATATTTGAAGTTGAAAGAGTTGTTTTCTTTTGCTATTCCAGATTAGAATAACGACATAGTTAATTCCACATTTTAAATCCTTTTATGAAAACTTTTGCACTTGCCTCCCTTTCTGCGCTCATCTTCTGCGGATCAGCGCAGGCTGCAGACATCAATGTCGCAGTTGCTGCAAATTTCACCGCTCCGATGAAAGATATTGCCGCTGTATACGAAAAGGAAACCGGAAATAAAGTTCTTGCTTCTTTCGGCGGGACCGGTCAGTTTTTTGCGCAGATTAAAAACGGAGCGCCTTATCAGATCCTATTTGCCGCGGATGCTAAAACGCCTAAGAAAATCGAAGACGAAGGCCTAGGTGTTAAGGGCAGCGCTAGACCTTACGCGTACGGAAAGTTAGTGCTGTGGAGCGCGACTCCTGACTTCGTTAAGGAAAGCAAGGACTTTCTTTTAGAGCCCGCAGTAAAGAAGATTGCGGTCGCCAATCCGAAACTTGCGCCTTACGGAGAGGCGGCTTATCAGACGCTTGAGAAGTGGGGCATGCTTGATAAGGTTAAGAATAAGTTTGTGACCGGTGACAATATCGGCAAGACTTATCAGTTTGCTAAGACAAGCAATGCTGAAGTCGGCTTTGTTGCCCTTTCTCAGGTGTATAAAGGCGGTAAGATGACATCCGGTTCCGGCTGGGTTATGCCTTCGGATCTGTATTCGCCGATTCGACAGGACGTCGTGGTGCTGAATCTCGGCAAAGACAACAAGGATGTTGCTGCGTTTATGAAATTTATGGAAACCAGCCCGAAGGTCAGGGACATTATCCTTTCCTATGGCTACGGTCTTGAATAATTAACAGTAATTATGTTTACAGCGGAAGAACTTCTCCCGATCTGGCTGACGCTCAAGCTCGCACTGATCACGACGGTATTTTTAATCGCTGTCGCGACGCCGGTTGCCTGGTGGCTCTCGCACACAAATTCAAAGTGGCGTGCGCCAGTCAGTTCGATTGTGACGCTTCCGCTTGTATTACCGCCTAGTGTTTTAGGTTTTTACCTTTTGGTCGCACTCGGACCGCACGGTCCCTTGGGAAAGCTAACGGAAGCGCTCGGTATCGGCATTCTGACGTTTACTTTTCCGGGACTTGTGATCGGCAGCATTGTTTACTCAATGCCTTTTGCCGTCCAGCCGCTGCAGGCTGCGTTTGAGTCGATCGGAAAAAGGCCGCTGGAAGTGGCGGCGACATTAGGCGCTCGTCCATGGGATGCCTTTTGGAATGTTGTCGTACCGTTGGCGCGTCCGGGTTTTGTGACGGCAGCGCTTCTGACATTTGCTCATACGATCGGCGAATTTGGGGTGGTTCTAATGATCGGCGGGAATGTTCCCGGAAAGACTCAGGTCGTGTCAACCGAGATCTATAGTTACGTCGAGGCTATGGAGTACGGGAAAGCGCATTGGCTTGCCGGTGGGATGGTAGCTTTCAGCTTTATCGTACTGCTCGGGCTGACACTTCTGAATCGCAAAAATGAGCGTGTAATGCCATGACGGAAAATTGTAGCGCATCTTTACTTCTCAAGCGTGCAGACGGTTTCGAGCTGGATTGTTCTTTCAGCTTTCCGAACAAAGGAATCACGGTCCTATTCGGAGAGTCGGGGTCCGGCAAAACAACGGTGCTGCGGTGCGTTGCCGGACTGGAGAGAGCCCTCGGGCAAGTTCGGATCAGCGGACAGCTTTGGCAGGATGATGCGTGCACTATCTTTTTGCCGACATGGGACAGGCCGCTTGGGTACGTCTTTCAGGAGGCATCCCTTTTTCCTCATTTGACCGCAAAGCAGAATATCGAGTTCGCCGTGCGCCGCTCAAAGAGCGAGAATGCGCGCAGGCGAATGGACGAAGCCATCGATCTGCTTGGAATCGGTCACCTCATGAATCGCCGTCCTGCGGAGCTTTCAGGCGGCGAAAGACAGCGCGCCGCGATTGCACGCGCCGTTGCGACAGAGCCCGCAATTATGCTGTTTGATGAACCGTTGGCGGCGCTCGATTTCAAACGAAAAAATGAAATTCTTCCCTGGCTGGAGCGACTTCGCGAGAGTCTTAATATCCCGATGCTTTATGTGACGCATTCGGCCGAAGAGGTTATGCGTCTGGCCGATCATCTGGTTGTGATGGAGCAGGGCAAAATCAAATCCTCGGGAGAGCTACAGTCGGTTCTGACCAACATTGATATTCCAGTGAAAGTCGGAGAAGATTCCGGCGCGCTTCTGAGAGGCGCTGTGGATTCGATCGATGAACAGTGGAATCTTGCCGCGGTGCGCTCAGGCGATCTCATGCTTTGGGTCAGCGCTGACGGCCTGAAGGTCGGCGATAAGATTTCGATGACGATCCCCGCAAAGGACATTGTGGTCTCGCTGGAAAATCCCGCACATCTGTCGGTGCAGAACCGACTCAAAGGCACTGTGTCCGCTTTGACCGATCTTGCTGACGGCTCAGGCGCTTTGATTCAGGTTTTATGTTCGGGTCAGACGATCGTCGCCAAGCTCACAAGAAAAGCCCTTCAGGACTTATCAATCCGGAAGGGCTCTGAGGTCTGGCTTTTAGTGAAGAGCGTAGCTCTGCACCATGTTTAATCTTCCAACACTTTGACTCTGAAAGACTTCGGTCTGCTTTCCGTGTAGTCAAACGGTACCTGAATTTCGATAGTGCCGCCGCCCTTAATGGCTTTCTCTCCGGAAACGACTTTATATTCTCTCGGTTCAAAAATCTTCTGTGTCTTTGCGCCGTCCGTACCTTCGAGCGTTAGCTGCAGGTTCGGAAGTTTCTGTGAGCGCATGTCCTGATTCTGAATCTGCATCGAAAGCATCCACTTGTTGGGGCCTTCAGCATCCACGCCGCTTTTGAGAATAACCGGCGTTCTCAGAGGCGGACAGTACAGATAGTCGCAGCTCTTTTCCGAAATGGAGTTGAACGGTTCTTTCTGAAGAATTTCCGGCTGAAGGAAAAGTGTGACCTGCCAAGCGGCCACAATGACGCAGCACAGACAGATCAGCAGCATGACAGAGCGGAAGAAACCGGAGGAAGAGGGCGGAACCTCGGGGTCTCCAAGATCATCTTCCGGCGGATACATGATGCCGTCGGCTCCTTTAACGCCGATTTCCGGTTCGCTCGGAGTGACGGGCGCCTCTTCCTTTTTACGCGGCTGAGAAAGCTCGGAAATGTCTTTAGAGAGCGAAGCCATGAGGGCTCGAGGATCGTTTGCGCTGTAGGTTGTTCCGGACGTGTTCGACGGCGCCGCGCTTTGCTGCGCCGCAGCCTGAGGCGCAGCGGGTGCCGGAGCGGGGTTTGCCGCCGCAGGCTTTACCGCGCCTGCTTCCTGCTTGGGAACCACACGCGGAGGAGCCTTAAAATCAGCCGGCACAATTTTCGGAATGTCGGACTTCTGCTCGCCGAACGGCGTCAGAGACGGTTCGTCAGGCAGATGGTAAGAAACATTAGTGTCGCTGAGTTTTGGCTCCATAAATCCTCACTTTGTATTTACGCGATCTGTCCTGCCAGACAGATCCAGCCGTCCATGCTCTTCCATACGGAGAGCGGAGAATCAGGGCGATACGAGCGATAAACTTCAATCAGCTCGTCAGCCTGACGTTCCAGAATTCCGGAGAGCACTAAATGACCGCCGGACTTTACTCTGCCGAGCAGAGCAGGTGCAAGGATTCTGAGCGGGTTGCTGAGAATATTGGCCACCACAACATCAAACTTTCCTTCCGGCATTTGTTCGGGCAGGTAAAAGTGCGCGTCTGCTTGGTTTACTTCCGCATTATAGTTGGCCGCTTCGATCGCCTGCGGATCAATGTCCGTACCGAGCACCTCGGAGGCGCCGAGTTTTTTAGCGGCAACCGCAAGAATGCCCGAGCCGCAGCCGTAGTCCAGAACGGATTTGCCGCTGAGCGAATGATCATGAAGCCATTCCAGGCAAAGACGCGTTGTCGGATGCGTACCCGTGCCGAACGCGACACCCGGATCCAGACGAATGTTGACGGCATCCGGGTTGGGGGGCTCATGCCAGGAGGGGACGATCCAGAGGTCGCCTGCGATTCGGGTCGGCGTGAACTGCGCCTGTGTGATGCGTACCCAATCGTTGTTCGGGACCTCAACGACGTTTTCGATGGTGGGTGTCTCAATGCCCAGTTCCTGTGCGCTGAGTTCAACGACGGCTTTGATGTTGAAGTCGTCAGGGCAGAGCACTTTCAAAAGAGAGCGGTCCCACGCGAAGTCATCAAGTTCGGTTCCCGGTTCGCCGAAGATCGGTTTTTCCTGATCGGTGTCGGCGTCTGCGTCTTCAATGGAGACGGAATAAGCGCCGTGCTCCATCAGAAAGTCAGAGAGCGGTTCCGCCATCTGTTTTGTGGCTAATAGAGAAAACTCGTGCAGCATATGAGTCCTTAACTTTGAACGGAAGCCCGGTGAGAAAGCTTTTCTTCGAGGTAATGAATACTGGTGCCGCCCTGCATGTATTTCTGATCGATCATCATTTCCTTATGAAGAGGAAGGTTGGTCGTGATGCCCTCGATGACCGTTTCAGAAAGCGCGGTGCGCATTCTGGCGATCGCCTGTTCACGAGTGTCGCCGTAAGCGATCAGCTTGCCGATCATGGAGTCGTAGTAAGGCGGAACAAAGTAGCCCGGATAGACGTGAGAGTCCACGCGGATACCGGGGCCGCCCGCCTGATGCAGCGTTGTGATGCGGCCCGGACTCGGAATGAACTTAAACGGATCTTCGGCGTTGATACGGCATTCGATCGCGTGTCCCTTAATCTGGATATCGCGCTGGCGATAGCGCAGCTTTTCACCTGCGGCGATTCGAATTTGTTCCTGCACCAGATCCACGCCCGTAATCAGCTCAGTTACGGGATGTTCGACCTGAATACGGGTATTCATTTCGATAAAGTAGAACTCGCCGTTTTCATATAGGAATTCGAAAGTGCCGGCACCGCGGTAACCGATCTTGCGGCAGCCCTCTGCGCAGCGCTCGCCGATTTTCTCGACCAGGCGGCGGGGAATACCGATAGCGGGCGCCTCTTCGATGACTTTCTGA
The DNA here is from genome assembly GCF_009767915.1 of Parasutterella muris. GTDB lineage: Bacteria > Pseudomonadota > Gammaproteobacteria > Burkholderiales > Burkholderiaceae_F > Parasutterella > Parasutterella muris. Next base: position 21,666 of record NZ_WSRP01000019.1, on the reverse strand, counting down.
TTGCGTCTCTGCATGGAGCAGTCGCGCTCTCCGAGCCAAATGGCATTGCGGAAAGAGTCCGCAAGTACCTGAATTTCGATGTGGCGCGGGTTCTCGAGGAATTTCTCAAGATAGACAGTGTCATTGCCGAAGGCGGCTTTTGCTTCCTGTTTGGTGGTTTGGACCGCATTGATGAGCGCCGCTTCCGTGTGGACGACCTTCATGCCGCGTCCGCCGCCACCGCCGGAGGCTTTAATAATGACCGGGTAGCCGACCTGACGAGCGATTTTGATAATTTCGGAAGGATCGTCCGGGAGCGCGCCGCCGGAGCCGGGGACGCAGGGCACGCCCGCTTCGATCATCGCTTTCTTCGCGGAGACTTTATCTCCCATCAGACGGATGGTTTCCGGTCTCGGGCCGATAAAGACGAAGCCGCTTGATTCCACGCGTTCAGCGAAATCGGCGTTTTCAGAAAGGAATCCGTAGCCCGGATGGATGGCTTCAGCATCGGTGACTTCAGCGGCGCTGATGAGCGCGGGCATATTCAGATAGCTCTGATGAACAGGCGCCGGTCCGATACATACGGACTCATCCGCAAGCCGAACATATTTTGCGTCTGTGTCCGCAAGAGAATGGGCGATAACGGTTTTGATGCCCATTTCTTTACACGCCCGCTGAATACGGAGCGCGATTTCTCCTCGGTTTGCGATAAGGATCTTACCGAACATAGATATCTCTCTGGTTATTCAATGACGAAAAGCGGCTGACCGAATTCAACCGGAGAAGCGTTGTCAACGAGAATTTCCTTAACGGTGCCGCTGACTTCGGCCTCGATTTCGTTAAGCAGCTTCATCGCTTCGATGATGCACAGAGTGTCGCCCTTTTTGACTTGAGCGCCGACTTCGACAAAGGGGTCGGCGCCGGGGCTCGGGGCGCGGTAGAAAGTTCCGACCATCGGGCTTGTGACCTGAGTTCCGGAAGGCGTGTTCGCGGTGACGGCGGGCGCCGGAGCTGCGGGCTGAGCGGCCGGTGCGGCAGGAGCTGGAGCGGGAGCCGCGTAGACAACAGGCTCCGGAGCGCGGGGCGCAGCGGCAGCTGCAGCCGGACGGTTGACGATTTTGACATGATCGCCTTCTTCTGTGATTTCGATTTCAGAAATGCCTGAAGCCTGAACGAGGTCGATCAATGTTTTAAGTTTTCTCAAGTCCATGGAAAAGCCTCTTTATATAAGAGAGATAAATTAATTAGTTGTCGAGAAGCGCGTCCGCAGCCAGAAAATAGCCTTTGGCGCCTAAACCGATCACGCAGCCTTGCGCGATATCGGACAGATAGGAATGGTGGCGGAACGCTTCGCGTTTAAAGATATTGGATAGATGCACTTCGACAAAAGGAATCTGCACAGACAAAAAGGCATCGCGGATCGCGATGCTGGTGTGCGTATAGGCGCCGGGGTTAATAATAACGGCGTCAATTCCTTCTTCTTTGGCCTGCTGAATACGGTCTACCAGGTCTCCCTCATGGTTGCTCTGATAGCAGCTCAGCTTCGCGTCTTTTTCTGATACGTAGGCTGAAAGCGACGACTCGATATCCGCGAGTGTCTTATTCCCGTATTTGTCCGGTTCACGAGTTCCCAGCAAATTGAGATTCGGCCCGTTAAGCAATAATATTTTTTTCATAGAGTTATATCCCGAGCTATAGCGGGAATAAGTCAATATTTCGCAAGTATAGGGCTTAACTGTATTTAAAACATTAAAAATCTTCTCTTTTGCATGATTTTCTTTCAAATAACCTTAAAGACTATTTGGGAAAACGATGAGAAAAGATAGACGAAGATAATGAAAAATACAGGATTAGACTCGCGTCGAGTCGATTAAACGCGTGAGTCCGTCAATGTCGACGGATTTTGCCGCTTCGAGCGGAATTTGCCACGCGTCCGGAGTTTTTTCGCTCTTTTGTCTGACAGGGGGCTGTGTTTCAAATACCTTGACTCGGACCCAAACGGTCATGCGGTTGACCGCAAAGTATCCGTTCGGTTTTAAGGGTGCCTCAAAAACGACTTCCTCCGCAAATTCTTTCCTGCCGGATTTCGGATTAGGCAGAACGGTAAAGTCGACATCCCGATCAAGCAGGGCGATTTGGAACGCTTTTAAGTCCTCGCTCACCGCCTGAAGACAGATATCGGAATATTGATCGGCGCACCCGCTGAGAACGCCTTTGGTGAGCCGAGGCTGAAACGCAGAAAGTTCGCGCATGATAAAGAGCGCCGTTTCTCTGAGCTCAAGCAGTCGAAGGGCATGCCCCTGCGGGTCGTAAATGCTGTAGTGACAGCGCAGAGCCGATTCAATCTCTTCGTCTGAGGGCTGACGGAAAACCGGTACGTCGTAAAACTCCGCGATTTTGCTTCTCGCCTCGCTCCAATCCCGACCTTCGGCAATGAGTTCGGCGGTTTTTACCGCTAATTCACTAAATTCTTCTAATTTGTTTCTATTTTTCATGAAATTTATCGATACTCAGACCGATTTTTCTTTATTTCTCTAAGGAGAGCAATCATAACGAGCGCAAAAAATTTGTGCGCACCTAAAAAGTATCAAATTATCACGATCTGCTTCTAATTATTGGAACCGTATTTGTTAGTAAGGACTCGCTTACTAAAGTTTTTCTTCAGGTATTTTCTTCTGAGTCCTCTCCGCTGTATATTGGACTCCGAACTATTTTCTGACGGAGCATAAGGTGCATATTCATATTCTCGGCATCTGCGGAACCTTCATGGGCGGTATTGCCCAGCTGGCAAAGGCAATGGGCTTTAAAGTAAGCGGCTGTGACGCAGGTGTTTATCCTCCGATGTCGGATCAGCTGCAGCAGGCAGGAATTCATTTAATTGAAGGTTACAGCCCGGATCAGCTTACACTCGGCGCGGATTTGTATGTGATCGGCAACGCCATCAGCCGCGGCAATCCGCTTTTGGAAGCGATCCTGAATCAGGGTCTTCCTTATACGTCGGGTCCGCAATGGCTGTCTGAAAACATACTGGTGAATAAGCATGTGCTTGCGGTTGCCGGGACACACGGTAAAACCACAACGACATCCATGCTCACATGGATGCTGGAAGACGCGGGTCTGAATCCGAGCTTCCTGGTGGGCGGCGTTCCGCAGAATTTCGGCTGCTCGGCAAGACTGACGGATTCTAAGTTCTTTGTCATTGAAGCCGACGAATATGACACCGCTTTCTTTGATAAACGAAGCAAATTTGTTCACTATCGTCCGAGAACTGCGATTCTGAATAATCTTGAATATGACCACGCCGATATCTTCTCCGATCTTGCGGCGATTGAGCGGCAGTTCCATCATTTGGTGCGGACAATCCCTTCGGAAGGAAAGGTCATCTTTAATAATAAGAGCGAAGCGCTGCGCAGGGTTCTTGCGATGGGCCTTTGGACGCCGGCGGAAAGTTTCGGTTTGGAAGAAGACGCGGATTGGCGTCTGGTTGATCATGAGGGCTGGAGAGTTTCGGCTGGCGGTAAAGAGCTTGGCCGGATGCAGCTTGATCTGCCCGGAGAGCACAATCGTCTGAACGCGCTCGCTGCGGTTGCCGCGGCGACGACCGCCGGCGTGAGTACGGAAGAGGCGCTGGATGCGCTCACTCGCTTCCACGGCGTCAAGCGTCGTATGGAAGTTAAGGGCGAAGTCGGCGGAATTCGCGTCATTGATGACTTTGCGCACCATCCGACCGCGATAGAAGAAACCATTCGAGCGGTTGCGGCCAAGACCGACGGAGGGCGAGTCATTGCGGTATTTGAGCCGCGCTCCAACACTATGAAGCTCGGAGCGGTCAAGCAGGCGCTTGCGCCGAGTCTGTCTCAGGCGGCTCAGGTATTTGCTTTCCAGGGGCCGTCCGTGAGCTGGGATATTCAGCAAGCGCTCAGGCCGATCGAAGACAAAACACATGTCTATAAAGATTTGCACGTGCTTGCGCACGAGGCAGCCGCTGCTGTGAATCCGAAAGACATTATTTTGGTTATGAGCAACGGAAGTTTCGGTGGGGTTCATGGGATGATCCTCGATGAGCTGAAGGCTCGTTTTGGTCAGAAAGCCTAAAGAGTCTGCGATGAGAACCACTCTGTATCTGCACGGATTTTTATCGCATCCGGATTCTAATAAAGGCAGCCTTCTGCGCTTGGCACATGAAAAGGCCGGTATCCCCTTTGAGGCGCCGGAGCTTTATATGTCGCCTAAGGAAGTCGCAGAGCTGCTGACAAAAACGGTTTGCCGCCTCGGCGCGGAAAACGTCAATGTCGTCGGCTCTTCTTTGGGCGGCTTTTACGCGGCTTGGCTTGCCGAGCATTTTGATATTAATCGGGCGGTTTTGCTGAACCCCGCGCTCGGCAATTGGGGCAAAGTGGATTTTCGCCCGGGCTGGATGCAGGTCAGCGGCATTGATAAAAAGATGTACGTGTGCGAATCCTTCATGGATGAGCTCAATGAGATGCTGGTGCGCGAAGTGACGCGCCCCGAGCGCTGCCTCACGCTGCTGAGTCTGAAGGACGAGGTTCTCGATCCGACTGTTACAGCGAAGATGCTTGCTAAGACCAAAATCATCGAGATAGCGGAAGGCGATCATAGAATTTCGGACTTTACGCCCTATGTTGAGCCGATTCTTGAGTTTCTTCGCTCGTAAGAACGGTTAAAGTAGACGCGCTGAAGAAGTTTTCTGTGCGGCAAGCGCAGAAGAAGCTGAAAACATATCTGCTCGCTTAGAATTGCAGCAGAACGAGATTTAAAAAATTTGTCGCTGAGTTAACTCCTGCTTGGCGACTGAAAGGCCGGCATGAATTTATTTTTTGAAGAAGACGGAGCATTTAAAGTTGGAACGGAAAAGAGTTCGACTCCGTCCGCCTGTCAGGTGGAACTTCCGACAGGTAAGCGGATTAAAGCAAAACGCTCTCACATACTGATTACGTTTGAGAACCCGAGTCCGACAGAATTTCTTAGATGTGCTCAGGAAGAGGCTGAGACAATCGATGTGGATCTTCTCTGGGAGTTTTCTCCCGAAGGCGACTTCACGTTCGGTGCGATTGCCAACGAGTATTACGGCGCTGCGCCTACGGCGGTGCAGAAAGCGGCGATTCTTCTCAAACTACATGCCAATCCGGTTTACTTCTACCGTAAGGGAAGAGGCTCCTACCGAAAAGCGCCGGAGGAGACTCTGAGACTGGCTTTGGCCGCCATCGAGCGCAAGAAAGAACAGGAACGCGTCAAAGACGAGTATGTGCGCGAGATTACTGAAGAGCATAAGGCTCCTGAGGCAATCAAAGCCAAGGCGATTGAGCTTTTAACCAAGCCTGATAAGAATTCATTGGAATGGAAAGCGGTTAAGGAAGCAAGCGACAAGATCAGCACTTCTCCGCTGCGCATGCTTTTAAATGTCGGAGCGATTAAGAACGCCTGGCACTGGCACGTGGACAGCTTCTTCACGGTCAATTTTCCGCATGGCAAAAACTTCCCGGGAAATTTAGGCACGCCTCCCGCAGATGTTCATGAGGAGCTTCCGATTTCGGACGCTGTCGCGTTTTCTATTGATGATTCGGAAACGACCGAGATTGATGACGCGATTTCCGTGACACCGCTTGACAACGGCCGTACAAGAGTCGGCATTCATATTTCCGCACCGGGACTCGGCATCACACATGACTCTCCTATAGATTTGGCTGCAAGAGAGCGCATGTCTACGGTTTATGCACCGGGGCTGAAGACCACGATGCTGCCGAAGAATTGGATTGAAGCGTTTACGCTGGACGAGGGCAAAGCGTCTCCTGCGGTTTCTTTATACGCGGTCGTGGACAACGAGACCTTCAGCGTGATTTCGACCGAAACCCGGCTTGAACGGGTGCGTGTGGAAAAGAATCTGCGCTATGACCTGATTGCCGACAAAGTCACGGAAGAAACGATTAAAAGCGGCTCTTTGGATGTGCCCTTCAGCAGTGAGATTATTTGGCTGTGGAACTTTGCCAAGGTACTTCTTAAAAATCGTGAAGAAGTTCGGGGCAGACCCGAGCCTGTCGGCCGCATTGACTGGTACTTCAGTCTGAAGGGCGAAGACGAGAATGCGGAGATCGAGCTGAAAGGCCGCCGCCGCGGCGACCCGCTCGATTTGCTGGTTGCGGAAATGATGATTTTTGCGAACTGCACTTGGGGCGCGTGGCTTGAAGAGCGCGGTACCGCGGGAATTTATCGTTCACAGCGCGCCGGCCGCGTCAAAATGACCAGCGTGCCCGGACCGCATGACGGAATCGGCGTGCCGTATTACGCATGGTCGACTTCGCCGCTGAGACGCTATGTGGACCTGATCAATCAGCGTCAGATCATCTCGACACTGAAAGGGGAGACTCCGGCGCTGCGAAGCAACGACAGCGAACTGTTTTCGATTATTTCGCTCTTTGACAGCAACTACTCGGCCTTTAATGACTTCCAGTCAAGAATGTCTCGTTACTGGTCGATGCGCTGGATTGAGCAGGAAGGTATTAAGGAAGTTAAGGCAAGTGTTGTTAAAGGAGACTTGGTTCGCGTCGAAGGCCTTCCGATGGCTCAGCGCGTGCCCGGACTGCCGGAGCTTCCGCGCGGACAGTCGGTTTTGATGCGTGTTTTGAATTTGGACTATGTCGAACTGGTGATGGAATGCAGTCTCGTCAAAGTGCTCGATGAAACGCATGAAGATGACTTTGATGACGAAATAGAACAGGAAGAAGAGGCAGGGGAGAAACTTTCTGCTGATTCCGAGGAAGGGGAAAATCAGACTGCAGCGGTTGAAAATCAATAGATATTCAAGCGCTGTATGCATGAGTTAAGATTACAAAAACAGAGGAGCAGGAGATATTCGATGAAAAAGCTTACAAAACTGGGAGTTGTTGGGAACCCGGTAGCGCATAGCTACTCCCCCGCGATCCACGAATTATTTGCCAAGCAGTTCGGAGACAATATTTCGTACGAAAAAATAGAGATTCCGATGGGGGAATTTGAAAGCGCCATCGGAGATCTGATTGATGAAGAATATTTCGGAATCAACGTGACGATCCCGTTCAAAGTTGACGCCTATCGCTGTTCTACGAAATGCTCCTCTCAGGCCAGACAGTCCCGAGCAGTGAACACACTGACTTTTCAGGGCGGCAAGATTTTAGGCGAGAACACGGATGGAAGCGGTTTTATTCGCGACCTTGAAGAACGTCTGAAGTTTACCGTCAAAGGGACGTCGATTTTGATTTTGGGTGCGGGCGGCGGCGTGCGCGGTATTCTTCCCGCGCTGATGGATCGTCAGCCAAAATCCGTGACGGTTGCCAACCGAAGTACTGCAAGAGCTTCTGAACTTTGTGACGAATTTGGCATTCAGAGCATTCTTTACGATGAAACCGGTTCGGAAAATTACGATCTCATCATCAACGCGACTCCGACCAGTCTTCAGAATAAAGCGCCTTTGGTCTCTCCCTTTGCTTTTGACAGCTGTACATTGGCGTACGATTTGGTTTATGCGGCTGCGCCTACTCCCTTTATGGAGCTCGCAAAACGCGGCGGCGCAAAAGAGGCTTCTGACGGACTCGGCATGCTGGTCGAGCAGGCCGCCGATTCCTATGAGATTTGGATGGGACATCGTCCGCAAACCGCTTCCGTCTACGAAGCGCTTCGCAAAATGCTCACGGCTTCTGCGGCTTAACTCCTCTCAAACCCCGCGTTTGAATTTCTAAGGAGATTGATTTGGGTACGATCAATCCAGATACACCTCTTCACGATCCGGATTACGACATCGCTGTACGTGATCCGGAGGCGGCTGCGCGCGGTTTAGCGATTATTCAGCAGCTGCTTGATGAAGGAGAAGAGGCCCAGGAGCGCAAAGACCTAAGGGTCGGCGAAGAAGTCAGGACACTGCTCCGCGATACGCTTTCAGGGCTGCACCCTGCGGATATTGCCTACATTCTTGAAGCGCTCCCACTGGATGAGCGTCTCATCGTCTGGGACTGCGTGCGCGCGGGCCGAGACGGTGAGATCCTTGTCGAGGTAAACGAGGGCGTACGAGAAACGCTTATCGACGCGATGAACCGCGACGAACTTGTGGACGCGGTCGAAGGACTGGATACCGACGAAATCGCAGACTTGGTCGAGGACCTCCCGCCTGACGTTGTCGCGGAGGTTCAGGAAGGACTTTCGCACGAAGAGAGAGCTCAGCTTCGTGCGGCGATGAGTTATCCCGAGGACACGGTCGGTGCCCGCATGGACTTCGAAATTGTTTCGATTCAGCAGGATGTGACGCTCGATATCGTGCTTCGCTATCTCCGACGGCTGAAAAAGCTTCCGGATCATACGGACCAGGTCTTTGTGATTGATCGGGACGAGAAGCTTATGGGCACGCTGCCGGTTGATCGAATTCTTACGCACTATCCGGAGGATTCCGTTAAGAACGTGATGCTGACGGAAGTGCTGCGGCTTTCGCCTCTGGAAGATGTGAGCGACGCCGCTCAGGCGTTTGAGCGATATGACTTGGTGAGTGCTCCGGTGGTGGACGAGACCGGACGACTGGTCGGTCGTCTGACGGTTAACGAAGTTGTTGACGTCATCCGTGAAGAAAGTGATGAAGAAGCTTACGGTGCCGTCGGTTTGGATGATGATCAGGACTTATTTGATTCGGTTTGGTCATCGGCGAAAGGCCGCTGGCTGTGGCTTGGTGTAAACCTCTTTACCGCTTTCTTTGCTTCCCGCGTGATTTCCGCTTTTGACGGAACGATCGAGAAAGTTGTCGCTCTGGCGGCGCTGATGCCGATTGTCGCCGGTATTGCGGGTAATTCGGGCAACCAGACTCTGACGCTTCTGGTTCGATCTTTAGCGACCGGTCAGATTACGGACGCCAACCAAATCGACGTGGTGAAGAAAGAGGTCTTGGTCGCGATTGTGAACGGTTTCATCTGGGGCATTGTTGCCGGTCTTTTTGCCTGGGCGCTCTACTACAACACGCCGGACGGCAAACTGCTGGGGCTGACAATGTTCCTGGCGATGCTGCTGAACATGCTGATGGGTGCGATTGTTGCGATTCTTGTTCCGATCACACTGAAAAAACTCGGCCGCGATCCGGCGATGGGCGGATCTGTCCTTCTCACCTTTATTACCGATTCAGGCGGATTTTTTATCTTCCTGGCGCTTGCGACGTATATATTTGGACTATCTTCCTAATGGATAGACAAAATGAAAACATCGCTTGCATCATCCGCTGCAGTATCTCTTTTTATTCTCGCATCGGCCGGGGCGTCGGCAGCTGAAACCGGCCCGCTTCCCGGCGTACATTCCGAAGAACTGATGAACGTCGTCGTGGTTTCCCGACACGGTGTTCGTTCTCCGACGCAGTCGGCAGAGAAACTGGAGTCCTGGTCTTCGAAGAAGTGGCCGAATTTCGGGGTCGATCCCGGCATTCTCACAAAGCGCGGCTACTATCTGGTAGAGCGTACTTGGGCGCTGAATCGCACTCGTGCGCCTTTTACATACGGGACTTGTCCTAAACCGGATGATGTTCAGATCATCGCCGATACGGATGAGCGAACCATCGCGACCGCCAAAGCGCTGAATGAAGGTTTGTATCCGGGATGCGGCTATCAGGTACGAACGACAGATAAAAAGCATTCCGCCCTTTTTTCTCCTTTGAAAGCCAAAGTATGCAAGATTGAGTATCCGAAAGAGCTTGCCGAGAAGCTGACGGAACGGGCCGCAGGCTTTTCGAAGATTTACGGCAGCGAGATAGCCGAAGTCGAAAAAATCCTAGGGCGGGAGCTCACAGGGAAAATGCGCGGTAAAGCGAGCAAACATAAAGTCGGTTATGAAGGCGCGCCGTATTCCGCTGCGAGCATCACAGAGATTTTTGCTTTGGAATGGGGACAGTTCCCCGGACAAAAGGCGGGCTGGGGCGTATTGGACTGGCCCGGCATTATGCAGCTGATGCCGCTTCGAGTCGGTGTATTTACCGCGCTGAACCGCGATATGGAAGTTGCCGCTTATAAAGGCTCTGCGCTTGCGAAAAAGATTATTGACTCTCTGGATCATGGTCCGAAATACACCTATTTGGTCGGGCACGACACGAACCTTGCAAATCTCGGGGCGCTGTTTGATCTGAACTGGAAGCTTCCGAACCGCGCAAAGAACGAGAACACGCCTGGCGGTTACTTAACATTTGAAAAGTGGCTGGTGAACGGCGAAGCTGAAATCCGAGTCTATTATTCCGCGCTGACACCTGAACAGATGAACGCGGAAACGGTTACGGAGCCGACAGCGGACTTTGAGATTCTGCCTCGCGGCGTTAAGTTTGACGAGTGGAAGAAAGCAAGCAGCCGCTTCTTGTTTAGTAAGTGCATTGAAGACGGCGCACTTTAAAGCGCGATTGTCTGATTGAAGCCGGAGCCAAAAACTTCGGCTTTAATTTTTATGACCGGCTTTGATTTTCCGCAGTCGTCCCGTTTGCGAAAGTTTTTTCAGTAAGACATCTGCTTTAGACATTGTTTGGGTATAAGCAATTAACTCTTGGCTCTAAAGCGGCTTCAGGGCTGAGAATGAGCGGGTTAGTTTGAAGTAGGCGCTGGCGACCAATTTTGCGACGAAGAGTTTTATTTCTTGACCGGCGTGTGGAGTTTTGTTCCGGGCTCCCGGCGAGAAGACTCTCTATATTGCAGGAGACACCATTTTTTATGATGAAGTTGCAGCAGTTCTGGAAAAGTATCGTCCGGAAGTCATCATTCTCAATGCCTGCGGTGCCGCTCTTCAGTATTTCGGCAGACTGATTATGGACGCCCATGATGTTTTAGAGGTTCATAAGGAAGCGCCGTATGTGAAGACCATCATCAGCCATATGGATAAGTTGCGCACGCAACGGTAGACAGAGCAGGTATGCGGAAGTTTGTCGCAGAGCACAAGATGGAGAAGAGCGCTCTTATTCCGGAGGATGGAGAGACGCTTGAATTTTAAGATTCAGTTTTTTAGCTGAGATACACCAGGAGCCGGATCTGTATTTTCTGGCTTTTTTGTGCCCGGAAGGAAGATCCGACAGATTTGGTTTCTTTGCTCAGATAGTTTTCTTGGGCTGGGAAAAATACGAATTGGGGGGTATAGAGTTAGAAAAATCGCTTGGCGAACAAGGGCTGCAGATGACGAACTCATGGGGAGCGGGCTGATTTAACCCGGTATTTGTTCGTGTAGGGGAATTTGTCTACAAATAGGAGGGTTTTTTCCTATAAATGTAATCGTGTATACGTTTTTTCTAATTTAGCTGTAACAGTAATTACAGACATGATTAATGGGGAGAGGCGATAATTTTCTCCATAGAAACAAAGACACAGACCACCTCACCACAGGTCCTAGAAATAGTTTCATAAAAGCCGATAAAGGCTGTTTTTCTCAAGGAGTATTCAAGAATGAAAAAACTTTTAGCTGTTGCAGTGTTAGCTGCTTTCTCAACAATGTCCTATGCTGCCGACAAGGTTCTGAACGCTGACATCGTCGTCGTCGGTCAGGGCGCAGCCGGTACAGCCGCTGCTTTCGCCGCCGCTGAAAAAGGCGCGAAGGTTATCGGTCTTGAAAAGAAAGCGATCGCCGGCGGCACAGGCAACTTCTCAGAAGGTATTTTCGCTGTCGGCTCCAAGATGCAGCGCGACTACTACATTCCTCTGACAAAGGACGAAGCGTTTAGGAAGATCATGGCTTACGGCCACTGGAGAAGCAACGCCCGCCTCGTCAGAGCCTTCGTTGACAAATCCGCCGACACCGTTGACTGGATGCAGAAACACGGCGTTAAATTCGAAAAACTGACAACCAATTACCCGGGCGGTCTCTACACATGGCACATCTATGAAGGCCGCGGCGCCGGCTGGATCAAGCTCTTCCAGGAAAAAGGACAAAAAGAATACGGCATGGAAGTGCTCTTCAACACACCGGCTGAAAAGCTTCTCATGAAAGACGGCAAGGTCGCCGGCGTTATCGCTAAAGACAAAGACGGCAACACCGTTACTGTTAACGCCAAGGCTGTGATTATCGCTACCGGCGGTTTCGCTGATAATCCTGAAATGATGAAGAAGTACACACGCTTCCCGGATACAGACGGTCTGGCTCAGTCCGGCAAGAACGGTGTCGGTATTCAGATGGCTTGGTCCGCAGGCGGCGGTAAAGAAGGTCTGGAAGTTCAGCAGTCCTACCGTCCGGGTCCGAGAGCCGTCGGAACAACAAACCACGTTTCCGCTACAGCTAAGCAGCCGCATCTTTGGCTGACACCGCAGGGCGAACGCTTCACCGACGAAACAATCATGGGTGACTGGCCCGCAGCTGGTAACGCTCTTGAAAGAATCGGCGGCCAGATGTGGGTTGTCTATGACAACAAGAACCTCGACTCTATGAAGCACGACGGTATTGTTCAGGGTGTTGGCGTTATGGTTCCGATCGGTGCCAAGCTCACCAACTTCGACAAAGAATGGGATGCCGCTGAAAAGGCCGGCTGGGCAGTCAAAGCCAACACTCTTGACGAACTCGCCAAGAAGACCGGTATGGATCCTGCCAAGCTGAAAGCCAGTGTTGAACAGTACAACCAGGCTGCTGAACAGCGTCATGACGCCCTCTTTGCTAAAGATCCGCAGTACATCTTCCCGGTCAAACAGGGTCCCTTCTACGCGATCAAGAGCGTTGCCTCCTCTCTCGGCACACTCGGCGGTATCAAGGTTAACGACCGTCTGCAGGTTGTTACCGACAAAGATAAGGCAATCCCGAACCTCTACGCTGCCGGTTCTGACGTCGGCGGTATGTACGGTGACTCCTATGACCTCCTGATGGCCGGCTCCACAATCGGCTTCGCCGTCAACTCCGCTCGTATCGCTGCGGAAAGCGCGATCAAGGATCACAACATCGCTGCTAAGAAGTAATATTTCTGCGATAACTTAGACAAGACCGCCTTCGGGCGGTTTTGCCGTTTCGGGCTTCTCAGAACGCAAAAGCCGCTCACGTATACTTTATCGACGACTAAAATAATCTCTCAGTCGGGAGAAGAGTGTGCAAAAGACCAACCACAGAACAAATACCTATTTTTGGAGCGCCTACAGTTTTTCTACGCTCGGCCGTTTTGTACACGGCATGGCGCTCTCCTGGGTTGTCTGGACGTTAACCAAGTCTCCGCTTTGGCTAAGCGCGATTGCGTTGCTGTCTGCGCTTCCCTCTCTGCCGCTCGCTCCGATTGCGGGCCAAATCGCCGACCGATTTCACCGCCACCATATTCTTTTAATCACACAGACCTTCGGCTGCGTGATTGCCGCTCTGACCGCCTGGCTGTCTTATGAGGGCGATCTCGGGCCGTATCAGCTTGCACTGCTCGCGCTCTGTTTCGGCATCATTACATCCATTGACGGCCCGTGCATGCACGCGATGCTTGTGGAAACCGGTGAAACCGTTTCGGAAGCGATTGCGCGGCAGTCTCTGATTATGAATATCGCACGCTCCGTGGCGCCGATGTTTGCGGTATTTATCATTGAAAGCGTCGGAGCAACCTGGTGCTTTGCGATGAACGCGGTCTGCTTTATTCCGATGATCGCTTTGATGCGCATTGTCCGAATTCCGAACCGTACGACGGAGGAGGAACGCAAAGAAAGCGTCAATATGGGTTCAGTTGAACTCTTTATGCGGTATCGAATCTTGCGCGACATCCTTCCTCAGGTGGCCTGTCTGTCCATTCTGGTGATGCCTGCGGTCGCACTGCTGCCGGCGATTTCTCTGAAAGGCAGCGAGCTGCTGAGTTTCGGCTCCATGTCCTCCGGTTTAGGTTTCGGAGCGGTGGCCGCCGCGGTTCTGATGCAGAGAAACCGCGGAATCATTGACCATGTAACAACCGTATGGATGGGCGGCTGGGTCACATGTATCGGTTTTGCGGCACTTCCCGCCTTGGATTCACTGACTTCGCAGTGGCTGTGCGCATTGGTTGCCGGCGCATCGCTGACATTTTCTTTGGCGAGCGCGAATAATCTGGTGCAGAGCCGAGCGCCCAATATTTATCGAGGGCGCTTTTCGGCGATGTATTTAGCTGTGATGCTCGGTTTTGTTCCGATCGGGCAGTTTATTCTCGGACTGGCTTCCGAGAAGTTCGGCGCAGTCCATTCAGTCAGGGCATGCGCTATTTTGGCGATGATCCTGATGGTTATCTTTGCGTATTTGGCTTCGGAAGGCAAAGACAAGAATCAGGATGACGAGGCTTCTTCTTCGTAATTAATCGTTTGATTAAACCCAGTCGTAGATATCTTTAAAGAGTTCTGAACGAACAAAGACGTTACGGCCGGATTTTCTTATGAGTTCTTTAGCGCTCCAGTCGGAAAAGAGTCTGCTTACTGAGACTCGTGTGAGATTGACGACCGATCCGTACTGTTCATTGGTGAGATCAAGCGGGATTTTCATCCATTGATCGTCGACGATCGGCTTGTCATAGCTTAGGAGCAGCACTTTAAGCAGAGTGCGCAGGCGGTCAGCCGGTTCAAGTGTAAAGTTTGCGACCATCGCCTCAATGGAGCATTCCTGTTTGATAGTTACGTGCTTGGCCATTTCCAAACCAAACTCCGCGTGTTCGAGCATATAGTTCGGAATGATATTCGGAGACATGGAAAGAACTTCGCAGGTGCCGATGGCGCGAGTGGTCACATTGACTCTGGTTCCAGTGAGCGCAGAGAGGTCGCACGCAGCACGATTTGGAATCAGTAGATTGAGCACACTTGCATGGCTCTTATATTGGTCGGCAATGTAATAAGCCAGCGCTCCTTTTGTAACAAGATATAACTTATTATTTTCTCCCTTGGCCTTTAAAAGCTGGCGTGAATGAAATGTCAGCGGGACTCCATACTCATGAAAGAGTTTGATGACGGTGTCGGGTTCCTTTGGAGGAATCCAGGGGAGGGCATGGAATATCTGTCTCATATTTCCGAGTATTTTTTAAGGCATAATTATTCTTGCACTGACAAGCAGTTTTTAACAGTCAGTCACGTATTAACACCTATTTCGGTTGGACAACCCAAATCTTGAGAGGCATTATTACGGGATGACTAAACAAAAGATCGTTAAACAGGAGTCGGCAGCCGCCTTGGTTTCCGACTTTAATTCTTACTGCCCGAAGCATAAAACAAAGAATCTGAGAAGGATCCTTTTGAGTGTTTCCGCCGCGTGTGCTGTTCTTGTCGGCGCTGCTTCCGTACACTTTCAGCCGATGCTGAGAGCCGCAGAAGCGCCGCTTCGCATCAAGGCTCTAAGTTACCACACATTCGAAGAGCAGGATGTGCGTGATACCGCAAGTCAGACGATTGACGACGTGCTGGAACGCATGCAGGAAAACGCGGCCGCGTTTATTTCACAGCACTATGCCAAGGTATCGGAAGAAGATGCACTTGAAATCGTTCATCAGGCTTTCATATCCGGCAAAGAGCACGATATCGATCCTCTGCTGATTCTTGCGATTATTGCGACCGAGTCTTCATTTAATCCGAATGCCGGCAGTTCTGCGGGAGCCAAAGGACTCATGCAGGTTCATGCCAAAGTTCATGCCAAGCGCTTTAAAGAGTACGGCGGCGTGAAAGCGGTTCATGAGATTGAAGCAGGTATCGAAGTCGGCACTCAGATTCTTAAGGAATATCTGAATAAAACCGGCTCACTCAAGGGCGCGCTCAAATATTATGTTGGCGCGGCTAACCACAAGACGGACGGCGGATACAGCCGCAAGGTTCTTTCGATGAGAAGCCATCTGCAGATGGCGGCAAACGGAGAAATTCAGGCGGCAAGAATTCAGGCCCGCAGTCCGAGCAAATTCCCGGAAGATCATCAGGATCACAAGGATTTTGCGACTTACTCAGCCAACATGAAGCTTGAGAAGTTCCCGTCGCTTGCGGGAGATTCTCAGAATCAGGGTTAATTAAAATCGCCCCAGAGCGTTTGGGCGTAGGAAGCGGCAGCGATAGCTGCCGTTTCTGTTCTTAAGACGCGCGCGCCGAGACGCTTTCCTGTAAAGCCCGCACCGAGGAGTGTGTTCATTTCACCGTCGGAGAAACCGCCCTCGGGCCCGACAGCAAAGGTGACGGCGCGGATTTCTTCATCTTCAGAGCGGGTCTGCGCAGACGGACTCAGCATAATTCGCAGTCCCTCGGCTTCTTCGGCGGCGCTCTTTAAACTCGACTTGAAAACAATTTCCGGCAGAAAATCTTCTCCGCACTGTTTGCAGGCTGAGACCGCGATTTTGTTCCAGCGCTCAAGACGCTTTGCGGCTTTTTCCGAGGTCAGACGAATTTCGCTGCGATCAGCGGGAAAGACGACAATTTTGCTGTAGCCAAGTTCACAGGCTTTCTCTACGATCCAGTCCATTTTTTCATTGCTGACGAGCGACTGAAGAAGGATAAGACGCAACCCGCGCTCGGACTGTTTAATTTCCTCAGGCACAACTTCCGCGTAATCGGCGGCAAAGTGAATCGGTCCTTTAGCGCAAAGTCCTCTGCCGTTAAAAACTTCGACCGTGTCATCCTGACGAAGACGAAGCACGCGCATCGCGTGATGAACGGACTCAGAGGGTAAAACAATTGGCTTTCCGACTTCTGCGTCGGGAAACGGAACGTAAAAACGAGGCATATATTGTTAACACAGCTTTCAGAATTTTTGTGATGATAACCCAATTGCCGAATTATTAAGGAAAAATCCCAAACGCCTCCAAAAATTAAATTTTGTTCGTACTCTCGAGAGTTGGTAAAATCGAACCTCAGGTACTGGCCCTGTCGGCCCGCGCTTTTTTTATTTTTAAAACTCTTTTAAATCATGTCATCATCAGTCTCTTGCAAGACAATGGCCAACGCCGTTCGTGCGCTGGCAATGGACGCGGTTCAGAAGGCAAATTCCGGTCACCCCGGCATGCCGATGGGTATGGCAGACATCGCTGTCGCCCTCTGGACAAAACATCTCAGACACAATCCCGCTGATCCGCACTGGCTCGGCCGCGATCGATTCCTTCTTTCCAACGGTCACGGATCCATGCTGCAGTATGCGCTGCTGCATCTTTCCGGTTACGATCTCACGATCGACGACCTTAAAAATTTCCGTCAGCTTCACAGCAAAACGCCGGGGCACCCTGAAGTCGGTGTAACACCCGGCGTTGAAACATCTACGGGTCCGCTTGGACAGGGTATTGCCAACGCAGTCGGCATGGCGCTTGCAGAAAAGATGCTCGCAGCAGAATTTAATACGGAAGACTGCACGATTATTGACAACTACACCTATGCGTTCCTTGGCGACGGATGCCTGATGGAAGGCATTTCGCACGAAGCATGCTCGCTTGCCGGAATTTGGAAGCTCAATAAGCTCATCGCCCTTTATGATGACAACGGTATTTCCATCGACGGCAAGGTTGAAAACTGGTACGCGGAAAACGTTCGTGAGCGTTTCGAGTCTTACGGCTGGAACGTGATCGGTCCGATCGACGGCCACGACGTCGAAGCGGTTTCCGACGCGATCGCACTTGCTAAGAAGTCCGACAAGCCGACACTGATTGACTGCAAGACCGTGATTGGTTTTGGTTCTCCCAACCGCGCCGGTACCAACAAAGCGCACGGCTCTCCGCTTGGCGAAGAAGAAATCGCCGCAGCAAGAGAAGCGATCGGCTGGGAATACGGTCCCTTTGAAATTCCTCAGGAAATTTATGACGCCTGGGACGCCAAAGCGGCCGGCAAAGCCATGGAAGACGAATGGCAGGCTAAATACGACGCATACCGCGCCCGTTATCCGGAAAAAGCGGCTGAACTGGAACGCCGTCTCAGCGGTGAACTTCCTGAAAACTGGGATGACATCGTTTTTGACGCGATCGTTCAGGCTGCAGGCGAAGCCAAGACGGTTGCAACCCGCAAAGCAAGTCAGATGGCGCTTAACGCTTTTGCTCCGGCGCTTCCCGAACTGCTTGGCGGTTCGGCTGACCTGACAAGTTCGAACCTGACCAACTGGGAAGGCGTTCAGGCGCTCAGGCCTGACAATATGCTCGGCCGTCATATTAACTACGGTGTCCGCGAATTTGGAATGTGCGCCATTATGAACGGTATCGCGCTTTACGGCGGTTTTATTCCTTACGGCGCGACATTCCTTACTTTTGCGGACTACGCCCGCAATGCACTGAGAATGGCCGCTCTGATGAAGATTCGTTCCATCTTTGTCTTTACGCACGACTCGATCGGTGTGGGCGAAGACGGTCCGACGCATCAGCCTGTCGAACACACCGCAAGCCTCAGAATTATTCCGGGCATGGACGTTTGGCGTCCTGCCGACACCTGTGAAACTCTGACCGCCTGGGCAAGCGCGATTGAGCGCAAAGACGGTCCGACTTCGCTCATTCTCTCCAGACAGAATCTTCCGTTCGTGGAGCGCGAAGAATACAATGCCGATGAGATGGCTCAGGGCGGCTACATCATGCTTGAAGCGCCTGAAGGAGCCGCCTCCGTTCAGGTCACGCTTCTTGCAAGCGGAAGCGAAGTTGCGCTGGCTGCTGAAGCCCGCAAGCAGCTTCTTGCGATGAACATCCAGACTCGTCTGGTATCGATGCCTTCGACAACGGTCTTTGATCGTCAGCCGCAGGAATACAAAGATTTTGTTCTCGGCGCAGGCAAGCCGGTTGTCGCGATTGAAGCGGCAACATCCGACATCTGGTGGAAATACATCCGCGGTGCCGGAACGGTTATCGGTATGAATACATTCGGCGAATCGGCTCCTGCCGGTGAGCTCTTTAAACTTTTCGGGTTCACGGTCGACAATGTCGTGGCCACTGTTCAGCAACTACTTAATCAAGGGAAATAAGATATGACAATTCGTGTTGCCATCACCGGTTACGGCAGAATCGGCCGCAATGTACTTCGTGCTTTCTACGAAGAAAACAAGTGGCCTGACGTTAAGATCGTTGCCATTAACGACACCGCCAAGCCTGAAGCGACCGTTCATCTGACCAAGTTTGACACCGCGCACGGCAAATTCAACGGCGATGTTTATTGGGAAGACGGCCATCTTGTTGTCAACGGCGACCGCATTTTCATGTGCTCCGAGCGCGATCCGAAGAAGCTTCCCTGGAAGGATCTTGACGTAGATATCGTTCTCGAATGCACAGGCGCGTTCCGTGATAAAGAAGGCGCGATGCAGCATATCGAAGCGGGCGCCAAGAAAGTTCTGATCTCCGCTCCCGGCAAAGACGTTGATGCGACAGTGGTTTACGGCGTGAACCAGGACGTTCTGAAAGCCAGCGACGTGGTTGTCTCCAACGCTTCCTGCACCACCAACTGCATGTGCCCGTTTGTTAAGCCGCTCAAAGACAAGCTCGGTATTGTAGACGGCATGATGACAACGATTCACGCGTTCACAAACGACCAGGTTCTTACCGATGTGAAGCATAAGGATCTTCGCCGCGCCAGAGCCGCCGCGCACAACATCATCCCGACCAAGACCGGTGCCGCTAAGGCTGTCGGCCTGGTGATCCCCGAACTTAAGGGCAAGCTTGACGGTTATGCAATGCGTGTTCCGACTCTGAATGTCTCCGTTGTTGATCTGACATTCCAGGCAGCTCGTCCGACAACCGTTGAAGAAGTCAACCAGATCATCCGCGAAGCTTCCGAAAGCGCCGAGCTCAAAGGCATTCTCGGCTACAACGAACTTCCGCTGGTTTCCACAGACTTCAACCATACTTCTTTCTCTTCGATCTTCGATTCAACTCTGACAAAGGTCATTGACGGAACACTGGTTAAAGCGGTCGCATGGTATGACAACGAGTGGGGCTTCTCCTGCAGAATGCTCGACACCGCTGTTGCGATGTACAACGCCAAGTAATCTTTGATTATCTCGAGGCCCCGTTTACGGGGCCTTTTGCAAAAGGAAAAGTATGCAAGTTAGAACATTGGAACAACTTCTCAAGGAAGACGCTCTGCGCGGAAAACGCGTTTTCATCCGTGCCGACATGAATGTGCCGCGTGACGCCGAAGGCAACGTCGCTGACGACCATCGTCTCAGAGAGTCGATGCCCGCGGTTAAGATGGCGCTTGAAGGCGGAGCCGCTGTTATGGTCTGCTCTCACTTGGGCCGTCCGAAAGAAGGCGCTCTGACGGAAGAAGACAGTCTGATTAAAGTCGCCGAGCACTTCGGCCGCATGCTTGGCATGCCGATTCGCTTTGAGAAGGATTGGCTCAACGGTGTGGACATTCAGCCCGGTGAAGTGGTGGTATTAGAGAACTGCCGCGGCAACGTGGGCGAAAAGAAGAACGACCCCGAACTTGTCGCCAAGATGGCTGCGCTCTGTGATATTTATGTCAATGACGCGTTTGGCACCGCGCACCGTGAGCAGGCGACTACTGACGGCCTTGCCAGAGAAGCGGAAGTTGCCGTCGCGGGTCCTCTGCTTGCCAAAGAAATCCATGCGCTGAAGAAAGCGGTTGCTGAAGCCAAGCATCCTTTGACCGCTGTTGTCGGCGGATCAAAAGTTTCCACCAAGCTGACCATTCTTAAAAACCTTGCTCCGAAGGTTGACACTCTGATTGTGGGCGGGGGTATCGCCAACACATTCCTTTTGGCGCAGGGTCACAAGATTGGCAAGTCGCTTGCCGAACCGGACCTGGTTGACGAATGCAAAGCCGTGATGAAGATCATGGAAGAGAAGGGCGGGCATCTTCCGCTTCCTATTGACGTCGTGGTTGCGCACCACATCGGCTATGACGCCGGCTTCCGTATCTGCGATCTCGATGATATTGAAGACGACGAAATGATTCTGGACATCGGCCCGAAGACCAGCAAGCTGCTTGAACCGTACATCAAAGAAGCCAAGACCATTATTTGGAACGGTCCTCTCGGCGTCTTTGAAATGGACAACTTCAAGGAAGGCACTCGCAACCTGGCTAAGGACATTGCAGATGCGACCGCAAACGGCGCTTTCTCGATCGTTGGCGGCGGCGATACCATTGCTGCGGCTAAAGTTTTCGAGGTTGCCGACAAGGTTTCCTACATTTCCACCGGCGGCGGCGCGTTCCTCGAGTTCCTCGAAGGCAAGACGCTTCCTGCGATTGCAGCGCTGCAGGAAAGAACGAAGTAATTCGTTCTAGAACAGAAACCGGGCTTGTCCCGGTTTTTTTAATGTCTTTCGAAACGAATAAACCCGCTCTCAGGAGGTGTTAGAGAGCGGGTTTAGCTTATCCGGTCAGGGGAAGATTATTTTTCCTGTGCGGCGTTTTCACCTGCGATGCGGCCGGAGGTGTAGGCCAGTCCGAGACCGGTTCCGGATGTATAGACTCTGCGGTAGAAAGGTCTGTTGGCTGTTTCACCGCCCGCATAGAGGCCTTTGATCACGGAGCCGTCCGCACGAAGAACCTGGAACTTGTCATTGGTTCTGACACCGCCGATGGTTCCCATCGTTGACGGAATGACACGAACTGCGTAGAAAGGAGCCTGCTCGAACGGAACCAGGAATTCAGGATTTTTATCGAAAACGGGGTCCTTCCTGAGTTTGGCAGATTCTAACTGACCTCTTGGTCGTCAACGGCCATGGGGTCTGTTTTTTGGCCTTTTTATTCATTATTCGCTTGTAGATATGTAGTAGGTATGTTATAATTAGATCATTATTGGAGGTGGTCTATGTTTGTTTCTACTTGCAAGGGTGGCGCC
>NZ_WSRP01000018.1 GCF_009767915.1 Parasutterella muris | reverse complement strand
TCACGAGTCGAAGCGGCGGTCTGGGCCAGCGAAAACAACCTCTAAAAGAAAAATCCGAGCACTCGCCCGGATTTTTCTTTATGCGTTCATGCGATTACTTCTTCGCGGGAAGAACTTCCGCATGGCAAAGCATGCATTCATAGCGATTCGGATTAACTTTATCTCCGGTCACATGACTGGCAGGAAGCGGTGTCGGCTGGCCCTTCTTTGCCTCAACTCCGGGTTTAGCCGGCTGATGGCACATCAGGCAGGCATTTTTCGTCGGTGTAATCGGCAAGAAGTTTGCCACCGGATGAGGAATCATCGGCGGAACAAATTTATCTTCTATCGCGTTATCCGAAGGATTCTGAGCCATTGTCGGCGCGGCAGCCATCAGGAACAATGAGATGAATAAAAGTTTTTTCATAGGAACTCCTATTGAGTTTTCTTTGTATCTTTAATAAATCGAATTCCGAACTTCAAGCTATTTTCCGGACATACACTTACGCATTTTCCGCAGTTTGTGCATTCTCCCGAGCGAATCATTCCGACCTTGGCGGCGTCCTTAAAACTGATCACCTGAGGCTCCGGACACACCTTTAGGCAGTCGCCGCAGCGAGTGCAGGTATCGTTGTCAAACTTAACCTTCGTCGCGCTGAGGCGGCCCCACAACGCCCAAAACGCTCCAAGCGGACAGAGATGGCCGCACCAGCCGCGTTTCGATACCGCTAAGTCCAGAGCAAAGATACCGAATATCACACTCAGCAGACCATAGACTCCGCCAAAAACGATCTCGCGCCAAAGAACTCCCTGCGGGCTAATCGCCTCAAACGCCGCAATGCCAGTGCACAGCGAAAGAATCAATGACACCGCCAAAAGCAAATAACGCAGATTTGAACTGAGGGACAGCACATTGGTTTTGATACCGAGCTTTTCCCGACACCAAAATGCAAAGTCAGTCACGAGATTCATCGGGCATACCCAGGCGCAGAAACTTCTGCCGCCGACAACCCAGTAAAACGCAAGAACCAAACCTGCACCGATCAGCGTTTCCGGAGAAAGCCAGTACTGTGCGCACAGACGCTGAAGCGCGGCAAACGGGTCTGCAAGCGGAATCATGTCCAAGATTCTGGAACTTGATAAATCACCGGATAGGATAAATTTATCCGCGACCTTGAATCCGAATCGAGCAGAACCGAAAAAAAACGCCAGAAGACAAAACTGCACGAATCTTCTCGCGATCGTAAACCGAAGACGATAAATCCATTCGGCTGCCGTTTTCGGCTGAGAAAGGTGGCGTATCTTTTTCTGTTTTTCCGTCATGGCAGCTCCGAATTCAGAAAATCAAGACCGCCGGGCTTTCCTGCGTCCTTCATCGGAGCCTCGGGGACTGCTCGAGCATCCAGCTTCTCTTTCCAGCCAAGACGGTAGTGATCACCAATCTTGCCCAGGAATTTTTCCGGATCGACGATGTTGATAGAGGGCCGATCCGTCGGACAGCTGTGCACGCAGAGACCGCAGCCCGTGCAGCTGTCAGGCATCACAACCGGAACGAACATCGCATGCTTGCTGAGAAGCCTCGGATGGTTCTCAATAATGATGGCCTTATTCTGTTCGGGACAGTCTCGGTAGCAGATCTCGCAGCGAAGCCCCTGCCAGGAAAGACACGAATTATGGTCAATCGCCGCGACGCCCATTTTTGCTTTGGTAATGTCTTCGAAAGTATGAGGAAGCGCCCCGGAGGGACACGCTTTCACACAGGGAATGTCCCTGCACATATAACAGGGAATTTCTCGCGGCTCAAAGAACGGAGTTCCCGGAGCAGCGATATCCTTAAAGCCTGCAAGTTTCAGTGTGTCATAGGGGCACGCTTCCACACAGAGCCCGCACTTAGAGCAGGCGGTTTCAAATTCATTCGGCGGCAAAGCTCCGGGAGGACGAGGAACAAAGCCTTGGGCCCGCCCCGTCTTCTGCAGAAAAAGTCCCCACAGAAGACCGGCGCCGACTCCGACTGCTCCGATCTGCACGCCCTTTCTGAGCACATCGCGTCTCGAGTGTGTAGTCATAGAAAATGAGCTTGGGAGGACGCTTTAGAAGCGCCCTCCTCCGTTAAGGAATTAACCTGCTTTGTAAACCTTGACCGCGGACTTCTTGAAATCCGGTTCTTCAGAAATCGGATCCGTCGCGTCGATCACAACCTGGTTGGTCTGAACCTTACGGTCAAAGAACGCAAGCCAGGTGGTTCCCTTCGGCATGAAGTTGCGCTGGTTAGTCTGAACAATCGCGCTGATCTTGCCGCGGCGGCTTTCAACCGTGGCGTAATCGCCGTTCTTGAGGCCGCGCTTAGCCGCATCATCGGGGTTCATATACAGGAACGCGTTCGGCTGAGCTCTTTCCAGTTCCGGTACGCGCATGGTCATTGAACCGGTATGCCAATGCTCAAGAATACGTCCGGTACAGAGCCACAGATCATAGTTCTGGTCAGGCTGCTCAACAGGTGCCGCATACGGACGATAGAAAATCTTCGCCTTATTGGGCAGTGGAACCGGTTTCGGATCGGTCACTCCGTACAGATTGCCTGTCGGAATCGCTTTAAAGAGCTTGCCGTAGAACTGATAACCGTCTTCCTTAACGTACGGGTCATAGTCCTGGTTAAAGCGGTACGGTGTTTCCTTGCCGTTGACGACAGGCCACATCAGGCCGCGCGTTGTCGAATTCATGTAGGTATTGAAGTCAGCCAGGTCATGGCCGTCTCCAAGCGTGAACTGACGGTACTCGTTAAAGAGCGCTTTTTCCGGGAACCAGTTCAGTTTGGCAGGAGCAGCTGTACTGTTGATCTTGCTTTCGAGATCGGGATCAGGCCAGGCGACTTTGGTGTAGTCGTCACGAGCGTAAAGAACATCGTAGAGCGTGGCTTCCGGATCGATGCCCATTTCTTTCGCTGCGTCAAGAACGCTCGGCAGCTTGCCGTCTTCATATCCTTCGACCTTAAGGCCCGGGACAGGCTGTTCGCCCCAGCAGTCTTTGATCTTGATGCGTTTGGCGAATTCCATCATGGTCCAAAGGTCGGTTCTTGCCTCTCCCGGAGGATTAGCCATCTGCTGCCAGCCCTGAGTACGTCTTTCGGCATTGCCGTAGAGACCCCATTTTTCAAAGATCATGGCAACCGGAAGAACCAAGTCGGCATACTGGCAGGAGAATGTCGGATAGGCATCCGCTACGACAATGAAATTGTCCGGATGGCGGGCCGCTTTCAGCCAGTGGTTGGAGTTCGGAGCCGCCTGGAAGGGATTCACAACCTGAGTCCAAAGGAAGTTAATGGAATCGTCTTCCAACCCGCGAAGAATTCCCATAAAGGCCTGACCGACTTTCGGGTTAATGGTCTTTTCAGGAACACCCCAAATCTTTTCACTCTTGACGCGCGCCGGTTTTGCGGCAACGAGCAGGTCAGAAGGCAGTCTGTGGCAGAACGTTCCGACTTCGCGTGCAGAACCGCAGGCAGAGGGCTGACCGGTAAGAGAGAACGCGCCGTTGCCCGGGCGAGCATGTTTGGCAAGCAGCAGATGAACCGCATAGATCTGCTCGTTCACCCATACGCCGCGCTGATGCTGGTTGGCGCCCATGCACCAGAAGCTGAGGACATCGTTCTTCTTGTCGATCATTGTGTCGGCAAGGTTAACGAGTTTCTTCTTATATTCTTCCATCGGTTCGTCCGGATCTCCCTTGGAGAGTTCCGCAACGAAGTCAAGGGTATAAGGCTCCAGCCCTTTCTTGAATTCTTCGAAAGTGATGCTCCAGTGGGCACCGGCTTTTCCGCCCTGCTGAGTCTGTTTAACAACCTGACCCTCTTTACGGCCCTGTGCGATGGCTTCCCACTTGTCGAGTTTGATTTCGTTCTGTTTGGCCTGAACATCTTTTTCTGCCGGGAATGCGTACTTGTCGGTCGGACGCATGCCGTAGCCGATATCCATCGCGCCGGCCGCGAAAATGCAGTGCTTATTCACGAAATCGTGATCGACCGCGTCGCGCTTGACGATTTCTCTCAGGATGTAGTTCAGAATCGCAAGGTCGGTATTGGGTTTGAAAATGATGGTTTGGTCAGCGAGGTTGGAACTCATGTTCCTGTACGTCGTGACGTTGATAATCTTCGTATCTTTGTGCGTAAGCTTACGGTCGGCAACACGTGACCAAAGAACCGGATGGGCTTCGGCCATATTGTTGCCCCACAGGATCATGGTGTTGCACTTCTCAATATCGCTGTAGTTGTTTGCAGGCTCATCAATACCGAACACCTGATAGAAACCGACGACCGCGCTCGCCATACAAAGACGAGCATTCGGATCGAGGTTGTTGGAGCGCCAACCGGCCTTAACGAGCTTGCTCGCCGCGTAAGCTTCAGGGATGGTGTACTGACCGCTGCCTGTGATCGCAACACCTGTCGGTCCTTTTTTCTTGTAGACACGCAGGAACTGTTTTGCCATCTCATCGAGCGCTTCGTCCCAGGAGACTGCTTCGAACTTACCGTTCTTATCAAACTTACCGTTTGTGCGTCTCATCAGGGGCTGAGTCAGACGATCTTTGCCGTAGAGAATTTTTGCGTTGAAGTAGCCTTTAATGCAGTTAAGACCGCGGTTGACCGGCGCATCCGGATCACCCTTTGTTGCGATTACGCGACCGTCTCTGGTTCCGACCAAAAGACCGCAGCCGGTTCCGCAGAAGCGGCAGACGCCTTTGGTCCATACAACGGTGCCTTCCGTCGACTGTACTGCTGCCTTAGCTATTTCTGATACCGGGATACCGACGGTCATGGCTGCCGAGGCTGCAAGACCGCTCTTCAGTAACTCACGACGTTTAATTTGGGGTGTATTAATCGTCATTTTCGCTCCTGTATTTAACTCTTTGCGAGTTAGATTAAAAATGAACCCTAGTTGAGCCGGGTTAAATCTTGAATGGGAGTAATCTCCGCGCTCTCTTCAAAGTTATGTGCGACAAGGGACGCGTCGACGACCTCGTCTAGTGCGGAAATTTCCTTAAATTTGTCCATTTCAACGCCGATATCTTCGCCTTCAATAATGACAATGCAGCGGCATGTCTTCTCGTCTTTATGGTGGATCTCAACGTTGGAAAGAGACTCAATCGCCTTCAGCATCTCGGGAAATCGACCGGGAGCACTGGAAACAACGAGCGCAGAATAATTCATGAAGCTGTTCCTCTGTTATGTATTCTCCGACTGAGCCTCACGTTATCAACGGGCGGTGAGGATGTCCACGGAATACCACTATAAGATTAATAAAAACTTGGGGGAAGCCCTTACGAGCTTCCCCCAAGTTGAGATATTAGTTAGATGCTAAGCGATCTAATTAGATCCAGCCTCTAGCCAGGGCCATGAAGTAGCCGGCGATAGTCGCAGTGATAACGCCGATCAAGCCCGGGAGGATGAACGAGTGGTTAATAACGAATTTACCGATGTGGGTTGTACCGGAGCGGTCGAATTCGATAGAAGCCAGGTCAGACGGGTATGTCGGGATAATGTAGTAGCCGTAGCAAGCGGAGATGCAGCCGACGACAACACCGGCCGGTGTACCGATGCTCAGAGCAACCGGAACAACGATCGCGACAGAAGCAGCCTGGGAGTTAACCAGCTTGGAAACGAGGAGCAGAACGATGGCGAATGCCCACGGATAAAGCCTGACGTATTCAACGAGAACTTCTTTCAGTTCGTTGAGGTGAGCCTTAAAGATTGTGTCGGACATCCAAGCAACACCGAACACGCAGACCACAGCAACCATACCGGAGCGGAACACTGCTGTACCGCCGACGGACTTCGGAGGAGTCTTTGTGAAGAAGCAGATCAGGGCACCGCAGGCGAGCATGAACATCTGAATAACCAGAGTCATGGACAGCGGTTTCTTGCCAACCATCGGACGAAGATCACTGAAGGCACCAAGCAGGGCAACGACAGCAACCACGCCAAGGAAGATCCACATAGCGGTCCACTGTCTGGCGGGAAGCTTCTTGCCAAGGAGAGTGAGAGAGTCGCCGTAAACATACTTCTTAGCTTCCGGATCAGCGATAAGAGCCTGGAAGACAGGATCTTTGTCGAGGTCTTTACCGCGGAA
Organism: Parasutterella muris; assembly: GCF_009767915.1. Taxonomy (GTDB): domain Bacteria; phylum Pseudomonadota; class Gammaproteobacteria; order Burkholderiales; family Burkholderiaceae_F; genus Parasutterella; species Parasutterella muris. Next base: position 47,729 of record NZ_WSRP01000018.1, on the reverse strand, counting down.
GTTGGAGTATGTGGCCATAACGAGAAGACCGATCAGGCCGGCAGGAATTGTCAGGCTGAGCAGTTCAACGAGGCCGACATCTGTACCGTTGGCCATCGGGTGGCCGGCGATAAGAGCAACCATGGAAACGCAGGCAACAGACACCGGAGAGCAGATAACGCCCATCTGAGCAGCGATAGAGGAAGCTGCCATCGGACGTTCCGGACGAACACCGGTCTTGATCGCTACGTCATAAATAATCGGCAGCATCGTGTAAACAGTGTGGCCTGTACCGCAAAGAATTGTCAGCGTGAATGTGCAAAGCGGTGCAAGGAATGTCACCATCTTCGGACGTTTACGTAGGACTTTTTCAGCAATCTGAAGCATGCAGTCAAGACCGCCGGAAGCCTGGAGAGTGGCGCCTGCGGCTACAACCGCGATAATCGTCAGAATAACGTCGACCGGAGGTTTGCCCGGGGGCAGACCAAGCCAGGGCTTCGGTCCGAACATAATAACGATAAGACCAATACCACTGAACAGGCCGAGGAACATACCGCCTCTCGGGGCGGATACGAATAAGAAGGCAATCAGTAAAAAGAACTGAAACCAAAAGTAAATACTCATTTGAATATCCCCGTTTGTTGTAAAACTCTGATTTGATTGTCGTAAGACATATGAATAATGTTCTTTTTTACGTATTGAAACAAGTGGAAATACAAAATTTTATTCATTATTGGTGAAAACACCTATTTTTTAAATAAATCAGTGTTTCAAATAACATATTGTTATTCAACGATTATTTGATAGAAATTTCGGGTTTTTGCTGAAATACAACAATTATTTAAAATGTTAGGGTTTCCGCTAATTTAAATCTTAAAAAAATGTAACACCGGCTAGACCTATCTGAAATAAAATTCAGATTTTTCGGCCATCATTGATTTTTTTTTCATGTAAATTCATCGCTAAAAATCTCTCCGCCGAGTTTGCGCAGTTCTTACAAATTATGTCTCTCACTGTTAAATTCGATCACGAAAGACGGAACCGAACTTCGGTTCCGGAGGCCGTATTTTGCGAAGGCAAGCCTTCGGATACAGTCCTTTCTCTGCTAGCACAATTCGCTGCTGAAGACGCTGATCCTGTTTTATTCACGCGTTTGGATCAAACACTTTTCTCCGGTCTCAGCGCCGAGGCCGCGGCAAAATATCAGTACTGCCCCGTTTCCCGCTGCGCCTTCAATCGTCCGGTAGAACATAAAGTCGCAGGCTCCGTCGCTTTGGTTTCAGCAGGAACCTCGGACGCTCGTGTTCTCTACGAGGCCGCCGCCACGCTGAAATTCATGAACACAGAATTTGAAATGTTCGAGGATTGCGGCGTTGCCGGACTGTGGCGCCTGCAAAAAGCGCTTGACGGAATCAACCGCCACAATGTCATCATCGCGGCCGCCGGCATGGAAGCCGCTCTCATCAGTGTGCTTGCGGGACTATCCAGCCGCCCTATCATCGGCGTTCCGGTCTCAAACGGCTATGGCGTCTGTGAAGGCGGTAAAACCGCTTTGAACTGCATCCTCGCTTCCTGCGCCCCGGGCGTCTCAGCGGTAAATATTGACAACGGGTTCGGCGCGGCCTGCTTCGCCTATAAGATTCTCTCTTCTTTTTCCAATCAGTAAAAGCCAATGAACAACCATCAGGAACATCATCACGACCACGGCCATGAGCACGGTCATGACCATTGCGGCTGCGGTCATCATCACGAGCATTCGCACTGCCGACACACAAGAGCCGGAGCTAAGGTCCTTACTATTCGTTTGCATTCCGGGATCGCCGGCGACATGTTTCTCTGCGGTCTCATGTGCATGCTGAAAATGAACAATGAACAGGCCGAAGAAATCCTCAACGGAATCCTTCCAGCACTGAAAGGCAGCATCAAGCTCACGGATAAGTTTGTCAACGGGATTCGAGGCGCTCACTGCAGCGTCGAGCTGCCGCACGAGCATGAGCACCGAAATCTTGCCGATGTGTTCGCCATTATCAGAAACGCGGACATATCAGACAACGCTAAACGTTATGCGGAAAAAGCCTTTACTTTAATTGCGGAGGCGGAAGGCCGAGTTCACGGTCTGCCCTTCACACAAGTGCATTTCCATGAAGTTGGCGCGCTCGACAGTATTCTTGACATCTGTTTTACCTGCGAGCTCTACACACGTCTGAACCCTGATCGTCTGATCGTAAGCCCTCTCCCGATCGCTGACGGCAGCATTGTCTGCGCGCACGGCGTTATCCCGTCTCCGGCACCTGCCGTTAAAGCGCTTTTAGAAGACGTCCCCGTTCGTCCCTTCCTCGCAGAAGGAGAAACCGTGACGCCAACCGGTCTGGCGCTTCTCAAGGCGTTTGACGCAGAATTCGGCCCTTGGCCCGCAATGACGGTTAAGACTATCGAAACAGTTTACGGCACATATGTTTATGAAGGCGTCCCCAACGGAGCCACTTTTGCCTTTGGAGAAGAGCTTGGAGCCTGATGAAGCAAGAATTGAGCGGCTTAAAAACGCTCTTTTAACGGCTGCGCCTGGTCGGCGTGTTTCCATCGCGTTTTCCGGCGGCCTCGACAGCCGCTTTCTGAGTTTCTTTGCTCTGCGCCTGGACTTTGAGATCGAACTTCTGCACGTGCACGGTCCGCACGTCAGCGAACAGGAAACGCTTGAAGCTCGGGCATGGGCCGATTCACACGGATTCAAACTTAAAATTGTCGAATTAAATCCGCTTCAAGCTCCTGAAGTCAGCCGCAACTGTCGGGAAAGATGCTACTTCTGCAAACGCATGCTGTTTACAGAACTCCTTCGAATCGCGTCATTTCCGCTGTGCGACGGAACCAACCATTCCGACCTCGGCAATTATCGCCCCGGGCTTCTTGCGCTGCGCGAACTCAAGATCAATTCGCCGCTGGCAATGGCGCAGATTTCCAAACCGGAAATCCGAGAGCTCGGCAGAGCGCTCGGCTTTGACAACCCTGATCAGGTGGCCCGCCCCTGCATACTGACCCGACTGCCCTATGACACAGCCGTGTCGGCCGAAGACCTGAAAAATATCGCGGAAACTGAGAGAGAAATTTTTGAAGCGTTCGCTGAGTCTTCGAATCCGCAGATCGCATTTCGTCTCCGCAAGGTTGGAGGCAAAGCGTACGAGCTGCACGTACAGGCGCAGGAGTATGAACGTTTATCTTCTGAAGAGCGCTCTCTATTAGAGCGGCTCGTTAAAGAGCGGCAGAATAATTTCGGTCCGGTTCCGATCGTCCCCATGGACAAACTTTCCGGATTTTTTGACCGCAAATGATAAAGGGCGCCGCGGGCGCCCTTGTTTATTCAGCTTTCAGCCTGTTATTCCACGCGCGGAACAGTGAGAGAACCCTCCGGCATCAGAATCATGCTTTCAACTTTGCCGATTTCGCTTTCTGCGGCGGCAAGCGCTTCTTCGATCGTGTCAAAAGCACCGGAGAAAAGCATATCGCGGGCCATATCGCGGTCAAGCTTGGTCACGAGGTAGTACTTCGCTTTTTCCATCAGGCGCGTCACGGCATAAGCCTTATTTGCGCCAATACGGAAATCCTTTTCAAGCTCGGCGCGAATCGCCTGAGGAGAACCGAGTCTGCGGCAGGCCTGTTCAAGAACAGCCGACCCGCTGCCTTCGACACATTCGGCCACCATAATCACAGCGCCACCCTTTCTCACCGCGCAGGCCGCATTATCCATCGTCTTCTGCATTTGATAAACATTAATGTCTTTCGGCCAGCCGCCGCAGGAAGCGATCACTAGATCGGCTTCTTTCGGAATGACACTGCCGTAAACCTCATCCACGAATTTACAGGCAACTTGATGCGCTTTCACATAATCACCTGCAAACATCTTGAGGAACTGATGTTTGGCGTTAAGTACTGCATTGAAAAGAAAGAGAGAGCGTCCTTTTGCAAATAGAGCAACACCTTCCATCTGATCCTCGTAGCAGGGATTGCCTTCGGTCTTGCCAAGACCGGCGTGCGGATCAAGCATGAAACTGTGGTTGACGCGAACTGTTTCCATTGCAGCACAGCCCGGAAGAATCGCCTTTCTTCCGCCGCCGTATCCGCTGAAGTAATGGTGAACAATAGTACCGGTCAGAATGACATGGTCAACATCACAGAGATGGCGATTAATCCACACGGGCGTACCGCGAGAGGTTGTACCGAAATATTTAAAGTCCTCCTGATTGGTGCTGACGCTGTTATACATTCTGAGGCGCGAGGCGACGTTTTCTCCGACGGCCTGAACCATTTCCTCATGCGTCATCTCACGATGCGTACCCAGTGCGAAAACAATGTGCATGTCTTCGTCTTTCACGCCGAGCTTATTCATCTCGTTGACCAGCACAGGCATAAAGTCATAGGAATTTGCTACTCGAGTCGGATCGTTACAGATAAAGGCTATCTTCTGTCCCGGTTTAACGATTTCATTGATCGGGGCACATCCAATCGGATGGTAGATCGCTTCGAGTACTTCATAAGGGATGTCCTTAATGGTCTCAAAATCATTAGTTCTAACTTCTTTGAGAACGAGAGACTCGTCAAGCTCGATCTCTTTCTTGCCTTTTCCGTAGGCAAATTCATATTTCTTCATTGATTTCTCCTGACACGGCTAAGTAAACGTAACCGAATGTGAATCATGACACTAGTAACAGGATTTTGCATTATTAGTCAGGGTTAATTCCTATATGATCATTGAAATTAGCTAAACCATCTTGGGCGTCGCAAAACTCACATCTTTTCCTGCACGTCTTCGCAGACACTTTCGGCCGATAGCTTCATTCGACAAACCGGCCCGCAGAGTATCGATTAAAAGGACATCGGACGATAGATATAGCCTTTAATCGGGACAGACTTCAGTACACAAACATTCAGTATCCGGCCGAAAAATCGCTGCTTAACCAGATGACGTAACTGTACGGCGCAAATTCAAACCCGCTTGGAAGAGACAACAGGCTAAGAGGCGCCGACTAAACCGGTGCTTTAGGCAGGCCGGGGATATGCCGGTCGCAATGAATGGCTCTACCAGGTTTTAGCGGGCTCGTTAGATGAATTCTCTCCAAAAGGAGAGCTGCATCGCGGCTTGTTACTCAATTTCTGATGTTTCGAGCCTGACCCGAGCGGCAAAAACACAGGAATAAGGGCTCCATTTGCTAAAATGGAGGATTGTCTTTTATAGCTTTAAGGACTCAACAATGTCAGGACATTCCAAGTGGGCCAATATTCAGCATAGAAAAGGCCGTCAGGATGCAAAACGTTCCAATATCTGGACCAAATTAATTCGTGAAATCATTGTTGCCGCTCGTTTGGGCGGCGGAGACCCGGACATGAATCCGCGTCTCAGACTTGCTCTTTTGAAGGCACGCGGAGCCAACGTTCCGAAGGATACCGTTAAAAATGCCATCCTTAAGGGTACTGGCCAGCTCGAAGGCGCCAATTACGAAGAAATTCGCTACGAAGGATACGGAGTCGGCGGCGCTGCGCTCATCATTGACTGCACAACCGACAACCGTACACGTACCGTTGCCGATGTTCGCCATATCCTTTCCAAAAACGGCGGCAATCTCGGTACAGACGGCAGCGTCTCTTTCATGTTCAAGCACTGCGGCTACTTCCTTTTTGCGCCTGGTCTGAACGAAGACGAAGTCATGGAAGTCGCTCTGGACGCCGGAGCTGATGACGTAATCAAAGAAGATGAAGGCTCTATCGAAGTCATCTGCGATCCTTCCGCTTTTGAAGCGCTGAACAAAGCGTTTGCAGATAAAGGCTGGACACCCGAAGTAGCTGAAGTCACGTGGCGCAGCGACACTGAAACCGTCCTTACTGGCGACGAAGGCGAACGCATGCAGCGCCTGCTTGACGCGCTTGAAGATCTGGACGACGTTCAGCAGGTGTACACCACCGCCGTCATCGAATAAATAAATCCCTCAATAATCAACCGAGAGAATCCCTTATGAAGCTATTGGTAATTGGCAGCGGCGGCCGTGAACATGCACTCGCATGGCGGCTTGCCCAATCGCCTCGTGTAGAGACGGTCTATGTAGCGCCCGGCAACGCCGGCACCGCGCGGACGAAAAAACTCCAAAACCTCGCGGTCACCGACTTGAATGAATTGGCAGAATTCGCCGCTTCCAACGACATCGCTTTCACCCTCGTCGGGCCGGAAGCTCCTTTGGCTAAAGGCGTTGTCAATCTCTTCAGAGAGAAAAACCTGCCGATCTTCGGACCGACAAAAGAAGCCGCTCAGCTCGAATCCTCCAAGGATTTTGCCAAAGCTTTCATGAAACGCCACGGGATTCCGACGGCTGATTATGAAACCTTCACAGACGCGGAAGCCGCACATGCGTATGTGCGTGCAAAAGGCGCTCCGATCGTCATTAAAGCCGACGGCCTTGCCGCCGGAAAAGGCGTCGTTGTCGCAATGACTGAGGAGGATGCCCATGAAGCTGTTGATTTCATGCTTCAGGACAACAAACTCGGTTCTGCCGGCGCCCGCATCGTTATCGAGGAATACCTCACCGGCGAGGAAGCGAGCTTTATCGTGATGGTGGACGGAGAGCACGTGCTTCCGATGGCGACAAGCCAAGACCACAAACGCCTGCTTGACGCCGACGAAGGCCCCAATACCGGCGGCATGGGCGCCTACTCTCCCGCACCGGTCGTAACCGACGAAGTCTACCAACTCGTGATGGATCAGATCATTCTTCCGACCGTCCGAGGTATGAAGGAAGACGGCATCGTCTTTACTGGCTTCCTTTACGCCGGCCTCATGATTGACCGCGATTCTGACGGTAAACCGACAGTCAAAACGCTTGAATTCAACTGCCGTTTCGGTGATCCTGAAACACAGCCGATCATGTCGCGCTTAAAGAGCGATTTCCCGGCGCTTGTTGAAGCCGGCATTAACGGCACGCTCGACAAAGTCATTGCCGAGTGGGATCCGCGCAGCGCGCTCGGAGTCGTACTTGCCTCTCACGGCTATCCGGTATCTCCGCGCAAGGGCGATGTCATCACAGGCATCGAAGCGCCGACCGAGGACAGCATGACGTTCCATGCGGGCACAAAACTCGATGAAAACGGCAACCTGCTGACAAGCGGCGGCCGCGTACTCTGCGTCGTCGGTCTCGGCGATACGCTTCGCAGCGCTAAGGACAAAGCCTACAGCGCCGCGGAAAAGATCCGTTTCGACGGAATGCAGTACCGCAAAGACATCGGATACAGAGCGCTCTAATCTTTATGAAATTTGCAACGTTTGCCCTTGCTGCTTCATTGATCGCGGGCTCGGCTGCGGCCTGCTTCGCGCAGACCACATCGCCTCTGCCCGCCCCTTATCCGCAGGACAACACGCCGAGGCCCTTCAATTACCCGGAGGGCCTTAACTCTCCTACATTTACGCTCGAAGAAAATCCCGCAGCGGTCATTAACTTCGGCGATTTCCCGGTCATTCTCGATCAAACGCCGCTCTCAGTTGTCACCAAAGTGTTCGGCGGAGAACTGCACCACCTGCCCGATAGAACGGACTATCTCTGCTACTCGGCTCCTCTTCAGAGCGATCCGTACGCTCCGAAACCAAAGCGCAGAAAGAAGGCGGACGAAGAACAGGAACCGGTTTATATCGGACAGAATATCTGGCTGATTGTCGGCCCCCGCGGACAGATTTCCGAAGCCCGAGCTGAAGCAGTAACAGAAGACGGTGAGCTTTGTCCGGCTCTTGCGGAAAACTTTCAGGATGTCTCTTTCGGCCCCCTGCGGATCGGGACCACGCTTTCAGCGGCAGCAATGAAGAAAGAAAATCTTCCTCAGATGAGCGCCTCTGAGGAAGACTCTCCCTGGAAGTTCTGGTTTGCGAACAAAGCTCAGGATCGTTTTAATCTTCGTTACGGTTTTTTAGGCGCCGAGCTCAACGACAAACAGAAAATCCTTAAGCTGTTCTCTGTTGAAATTGAATTCAAGGATAAATAGCTTTGCGCATCGGAATTTTCGGCGGTACCTTTGATCCGATTCATGAGTCCCATGTTGAAATGGGACTCGATGCCGTGCGTGAGCTCTCGCTCGACAAACTCTTCTATGTTCCGACGCGTCCCTGGCAAAAAAACGCCAGAGCAGGCGAAGAAGACCGACTCCGCATGCTTGAGACCGCGCTTGAACCTTATAGAGATCAGCTGGTCGCCGACACAAGAGAGCTGACCCGAGGCGGCCCTTCCTACAGCATTGACACGCTCTACTCATTCAGACGGGAATACGGAGAGCAAACTCCTATCTTTTTTGTCATGGGCAGCGATCAGTGGAAAAACCTCACGACGTGGATTCTCTGGCAAAAGTTTCCTTTGCTGGCCAATTTATTTGTTGTCACCCGGGACGGCAGCTTGGGCGAGAATCCCTACGGAGATAAATTTCCCATTGTTCCGCCAAGTGACGCGGCCTGCTCCGAAGAGCCGTCCGGTTCAATCTGCGTCGCAAAATTTGAACCGGCCGCCTACTCTTCCACTCAAATCCGCAGAGCCCTCGCAAATGGAATGACCCGCGATCGGCCGATTCCCGGGCTCAGCGCTCAAATTCACCAATACATTCTTGAACACGGCCTTTACCGCGCCGAAAACTAAGAGCCCCGCTTGACGCGGGTCTGTTCTTCGTTCTATTTGACTGAACTACTCCAAAGTTATGTCGGTGATTTCCGAGGGAACACCGATACGAATCGAAAAGCCGTTCCATAAGCCGGTTCCGCGATTGACGTAAACCAATTTATCGGATCTTTGGTATGCGCCGGAAACCATACCGTCATTAAAGTAGGCAAGGATCGGATACATGAAGAAAATATGCCCGCCGTGCGTATGTCCCGAAAGCTGCAAGTCCACGCGCTCGCTGCTGCCGCTGGTCGTTTTCGGCTGATGCGTCAGCAAAATTCTAGTCGCATTCTCGGGTGTGCCGGCAAACGTCTTTTTCAAATCAGGCCCCTCTAATCCGAATCGGGAGGCACCCAGGTCTGTCGTTCCTCCCACAATCAGAGCCGCCTCGTTTTTCTTCAAAACCGCACTCTGATTCTGAAGCATATTCAGCCCCAGCTGAGACAGTGCTTTCATCCAGTTGGCGTAACCGGAATAGTATTCATGGTTGCCCGGGATCGCGTAAACACCGTACTTGGTTTTCAGCTCCTTTAAAGGCTCGAGCTTAAAAAGAGTTTTCGGCACGCTTCCGTCGATAAAGTCTCCGGTAATCAGTACCATGTCTGGGTGAAGTGCGTTGGTTTTCTTCACCACTTCGCTCAGCCACTCAGCACCCTGCACGGGTCCGATGTGCAGATCGCTCAGCTGAACGATCTTTGTACCCTTCCAGGCATCCGGCAGCCCTTTAACTTTAAGTGTGACTGCTCTTACATCGGGAACGCGAATCGCTTCCCACATACCCCAAAAGCCCGCAGCTGCCGATACGGCCATCAGCACAGCAAGCATCGTGTTGTTGTTAAAGCTGAAACCGACCGAAACACCCCACTTTTTCAAGAGCCACAGTGCAAGAGAGCAAACGTCTTTAAAGAAAAGAAGAGCCGTCAAAACAACTAAGGCGCCGTAAAGCGCTTCATAAATAAGCAGCGCCTTACCCTTAACAAAGGGCTCAAAAAACGTTCCTCCTCCGATGGAGTAGGCCTGATATTTCAGAGCGATCGCCAAAATGATGAGCGAAAGCACAGCCTTCCACAGCCAAGAGACTTTCAGAGGCAGAACGCCGCTGCATATAGAATAAATCGCCAGAAAAAGCGAAGGAAAAAGTAAAAACATGGTCTGAGCGTTATGGTGTTTAGGCTGAAAATTATATCAATGCGAATTTCCGGGTACTTGTCTGATTATTCAGAGAATTTTAGTTTTTGTTTCAATTCCGGCGTTTCGTTCGACCGCCTATGTTTAGAATATCTCGTTTATGTTCAGAATTAATAAGACGAGCAGTTTCTGCCCGACAAACACGAAACCTCGTCAATAGAAAAGGCTACTTATATATGGATATTCGCAAACTTCAGAGAGTCATTGTCAACGCTTTAGAGGACGTTAAAGCTCAGGACATCAAGGTCTTCAACACCTCCAAGCAGACAGCTCTCTTTGACCGTGTTATTGTCGCTACGGCCAACTCGAACCGTCAGACCCGCGCCCTCGGCCATCATGTGTTCATGGAAGTGAAGGAGAACGGCGGCGAAGCAGTCGGCATCGAAGGTCTTGAAACCGGAGAATGGGTGCTTGTTGACTGCGGAAGCGCCATCGTTCACATCATGCAGCCGACGCTGCGCGCTTATTACAACCTGGAGGAACTCTGGGGCGGCAATCCCGTTCGCATGAAGCTCCTCGAAGAAGAAAGCGCTCAGGCTTAATTTCGTCCGAATCGCGTCCAACCATGAAAATCACCGTTATCGCCGTCGGCCTGAAAATGCCCGCCTGGGCTTCCGAGGCCTCCGAAGACTATCTACATCGCTTCCCCTCGGACTGGAAGGTTGAATTGAAAACCGTAAAGGCGGAAGACCGAAACACCAAATCCATTCCTAAGGTAATGGAAGCCGAAGCCGAGAGAATCCGCGCGTCGATTCCGCGTGACGCGATTATCGTAATCATGGACGAGCGAGGTCACGACCTGACCAGTCAGAAACTTGCGCAGCAAGTTAATAAATGGGGAGATCAGGGACGCCCTATCGCTTTCATTATCGGAGGCGCTGACGGGATCGATCCAAATCTGAAAGCCGAGTGCTCATACATGCTGCGGCTTTCTTCTCTCACGCTTCCGCACGCCATGGCGCGGGTTCTGCTGCTCGAGCAGCTCTACCGCAGCTGGTCGCTTCTGCATAACCATCCCTATCATCGAGCTTAACGATCGTGACGTACTTCTATTTAGCGTCCAAGTCTCCCCGCAGAAAGGAGCTGCTCACCCGCTGGGGCTATCGCTTTGAAACGCTTCTGAGCGATCAGCCGGACTCGGTGGATGAAAATGTGCTGGAACACGAAAGCGCGGATCACTACGTTCAGAGAATCGCTTCGGAAAAGTCTGTATGGGGCTTTAAGGAACTCAGCCGGCTCGGCCTGCCGGTACACCCGGTGCTCGCTGCCGATACTACCGTCGTCATGGACGGCATCATTTACGGTAAGCCGGAAAACACGCAGCAGGCGTACGATTTTCTATCCGCGTTCAGCGGTAAAACCCATGAAGTGCTGACCGCCGTTGCGATCGCGGTCTCGCATGACATGAAGCTTGAAGCGCTTTCCCGCTCATACGTCACATTCAGACCGCTGACAAAAGCGGAGATTCTTGCCTACATCGCAACCGGAGAACCGATGGATAAAGCCGGCGCCTACGGCATACAGGGCAAAGCCGGCGCGTTTGTAGAAAAGATCTGCGGAAGTTATTCCGGCATCATGGGGCTGCCTCAAATGGAAACTGTACAGCTGCTGCAGGCCGCAGGATTCCCATATTTTTAAACGTCAAATTCTTTTTTAGTGTTTAGCGCGAACCATAATAATAGGCTCTCTTCCAAACAGTCCTATTGATATGTCCGCGTCCGACATTAGTCCCGACAGTCTCGTCTGCCGCCCCAAAAACTGCTGGGACCTCTATATCTCTTTCACGCTGATGGCGCTTCAGGCCTTCGGCGGATCAACTGCAATCGCTCAGCAGTTTCTCGTGGATCAGAAAAAATGGCTCACCCAGTCGCAGTTCCTGGATCTGCTGACCGTCTCGCAGGTACTTCCCGGGCCGAACATCATGATTCTGACCATCCTGATCGGTGACCGCAATTTCGGCTGGAAAGGCGCGCTCGCCTCTTTTCTCGGCATGGTCTCAGTCCCCGGCACGCTGATGCTGAGCGTCTTCGTTTTTTATCAGCAGTTTTCCGACAACCCTCTTGTCTCTCAGGCGCTTGTCGGCATGGCTGCTTCCGCTGCCGGAATGGTCGCGGGAGCCGCGCTCAAGCTCGTCTATAACTGTCGGGAAAATATCATTACACCGCCTGTCTGGATCCTCGGCCTTGTACTGACATTCGTCACGGTCGGCGTCATGAAAATCTCCATGCTTTTCATTCTGCCGATTCTCGGTATTCCGCTCTCGCTTTGGGCCTGGTACCGTTTCCTTAAAGTCGAGGAGCATCACAAATGATTCCCGCCTCTCTTTTTGCTGGACTGTTCATTCACTTTGCGCTCATCTCCATAATGGCGATCGGCGGCTTCATGGCCACACTTCCCGGTATGTATTCGTACCTTGTCGACACTGCCGCGCTGCTCACACCGGAGCAGTTTGCCAAGACGGTCGCTTTCGGGCAGTCGCTTCCCGGCCCCAATATGCTGATCGCGGGCGTACTCGGATGGGCAGCGTGCGGACCTCTCGGCGCGCTTGCCACGCTCAGCGGAACAGCAATTCCTTTTTCTTTGATCGCGGTTGCGGCCGGACGTTACGTGCGCGAACACAAGACAAGTTATCTTGTCCGCGCCTACAAGTCCGGCATGGCACCCGTCGCCATCGGCCTGCTCTTTGCAACCGCCTATCTGCTCCTCAGCGGAGATCTGACCAACTGGAAGTCCGTCTGCTGGGCAGTCGTCGTGACACTGATCGTGTGGCGCACAAAGTTTCCGCTCATCCTTCTGATCGCCGCGGGCGGCGTGTTGGGTGCATTAGGCGTCTTTGCCTAACTTGCGGAAAATTGTACGGAAAATGCGAAACAACCTAGGTATTATCTATATGATTCCTATAGATTCGATTACTCCATAGTTGTTCAAGATGCCGCGTTTTGTACTCACCATTCAGTCCCATGTCGCCTTCGGCTTTGTCGGAAATTCCGCCGCAGTCTTCCCTCTGCAGCTGAGAGGATTCACTCCGATCGTCATCAACACGGTCGAATTTTCCAATCACACAGGTCATCCTCAGACGAGAGGTCAGGTGTTTACCGCCGAAATGATTGAAGAAGTCATTGAAGGTGTCAGAGAGCTTGGCGTACTGCCAAAATGCGAAGGACTGCTCTCGGGCTACTTAGGTGACGCAGGCATCGGCAAAGTTGTCCTTCATTTAGCCGAAGAGATCAAACGAGCGAATCCGAACGCCATATGGCTGTGCGACCCTGTGATGGGCGACACGGACTCGGGCGTGTTTGTTCGTCCCGGAATTCCGGAATTCATGAAAGCGCATTTCCTGAACGGACTTGCAGACATCACTACGCCGAACCAGTTTGAATTGGAGCTTCTGCTTGGACGCCCCGTTGTTTCGCGTCAGGATGCAGTGGAAGCGGCAAGAAATCTGTTTATTGAAAAAGGATGCAAAGTCGTTTTTGTGACCAGCCTGCTGACCAAGGACGTTCCGCAGGGGTTCATTGAGACGCTTGCCGTCACGGCTGACAAAGCCTGGACGGTGCGCACGCCGTTTATCTCTCAGAAGGCCGTGCCCAACGGCCAGGGAGATGTCTTCGCCGCTTCTTCTTTCGGTATTTATCTCAACACGCATTCCGCCAAAGCGGCCCTTGAAGGCGCTGTCAGTACGCTTTACGGTCTGGTCAGCGCCGCGCCTGACAATGACTTAGATCTGCCGCTCATTGACGCTCAGAAGGAAATCCTCACACCGAGCACTATCTTTAAGGCTGAAGAAATCTAGCTCATCAGGCCCTAACAAAAAAATCCCGGCGCGCGACCGGGATTTTTTGTTGAAAGTAAATGGTTACTTAGCGACGTTCGGAGCGGAAACCGGCTCAATCACGTCTTCTGCCAGCTGCCATTTGCCTTTGTCTTTGACGCCAAGAAGCTGAACTTCAAAAATCAGAGTCGCATTCGGCGGAATCACATCACCGGCGCCTCTGGAGCCGTATCCGTACTGGGCCGGAATAAACAGACGGCGGATTCCGCCGACTCTCATTCCGTCAACGCCCTTATCCCAGCCCTGGATCACATATCCGGCGCCGAGCGGAAATTCAAACGGCTGATTGCGGTCGACGCTCGAATCAAACTTTGTTCCGTCTTCCAGCCAGCCGGTGTAGTGAACGCGAACCAGTTCACCGGGTGTCGCAACAGCGCCGGTGCCGACTTTTACGTCCACAATCTTCAGTTCTTTCAGATCTTGCGTATCAATACCAAACATTTACCTAACCTCCAATTGATTTCGGTTATTTAGTTTTACCAATCTATACCTTTCTTATTACCCGAACTCGGGGTCTCCCTCAGTTTGAGCCCCTCCCGCTGCGATACACTCTAATGCGTTTGGAGGTGTTCAATTGTCAGACTCATTTAAAGCATTTAATTTCCATCCGCTGATTGTCCGGGCGATCGAAGACAGCGGTTTCACAAAACCGACGCCGATCCAAGTTAAGGCGATCCCTTTAGTCCGAGACGGACACGATCTTCTTGCGGCAGCTCAGACCGGAACCGGGAAAACCGCCGCGTTTGTTCTGCCGCTTCTTCAGGATATCGCGGAAAATCCCACAAAGTATCAAAAGAAGTCTGCTCGAGTTCTGATTCTCACTCCGACTCGTGAGCTTGCCGCTCAGGTGCTTGAGACGATTGACCAGCTCGGCGCGCACATGAACATTCGATCGGCCGTTGTCTTTGGCGGGGTCGGCATCAACCCGCAGAAAGCCGCTATCGCTAAAGGGCTCGACTTTCTCGTGGCTACCCCGGGCCGACTCCTTGATCTGATGAGCCAGAAAATGGCAGATCTCTCTCAGACGCATACACTGATTCTTGATGAAGCGGATCGCATGCTCGACATGGGGTTTCTGCCGGATCTGAAGAGAATCGTCAAAGCGCTCCCGCAAGATCGTCAGACACTGCTGTTTTCCGCAACGTTCTCTCTGGAAATCCGCAAACTCGCAGGCGACTTCCTGAAAGAGCCGAGATCAGTTGAAATCGCAAGAAATCAGGATGCCGCCTCAGTTCATCAGACGCTCTACCGCGTTCCCAAATCAGAAAAGCATACTGCGCTCCGCGATCTGATCGTCGACAACGGCTTGGATCAGGTGCTGGTTTTCACACGCACGAAGTACGGCGCAGATAAACTCTGCCGGCAGCTCACCAAAGACGGCCTGAAGGCGCGCGCGATTCACGGCGATAAGTCTCAGGCGGCAAGAACCACCGCGCTGAAAGAATTCAAGAATCACGAACTGCCGATTCTGGTCGCGACCGATATCGCTGCCAGAGGTCTCGATATTGAAAAGCTGCCTCAGGTTGTAAATTATGAGCTGCCTCAGCAGGCAGAAGACTATGTCCACAGAATCGGCCGAACCGGACGCGCGGGAGAAAGCGGACAGGCTTTCTCTCTTGTGTCCTCCGAAGAGCTTGACCGCCTTAAAGCGATCGAGAAATTCATTAAGAAGCCGCTTCGCCTGACCGATTTTCCCGGAATGGACTACTCGAAAGAGAACGAACCTCAGCAGGAGCCGCCCAAGAAAAAAGCGATTAAGCGTGCGTCCCAGAAGCGTCGTCCCGCAAAGAATTCTCGCAGGTCCGCTCCGAGAAAGTCAGGAAAACAGCAAATTTAACAATTCCTTCTTCAGAATTCGGGCAGGGTGTGCCTATCCTCTTAGAATTGAAGTTCAGCTAAAAGACAAATCGACGAACAATAGGTTATGAAGACTCCAGATCTGAACGAAGTAAAAATTCAAGCGGGATTTTCTTTAGAAGACATCAATATTGAAGGATTTTCTCCGATGCCCTCTCCCGCAGAAATCAAGCGTCTTGCTCCTTTGACCGAGGCGGCAGCTGAAACCGTCAATAGAAGCAGAACAGACATTAAGAAGATTCTCGACAATATCGACGATCGGCTTCTTGTCATTACCGGTCCGTGCTCGATCCACGACCCGAAGGCCGCGCTCGAATATGCGGAGAGACTTCTGAAGCTGTCCGAGCATGTTTCCGAAACCATTCTGCCTGTGATGCGCGTCTACTTTGAAAAGCCGCGTACCGTCACCGGATGGAAAGGCTTTATCAATGATCCGCACATGGACAACTCGTTCCAGATGGCCGAAGGCATGCTGCGGGCACGCGAACTGATGATCAAGATCAATGAAATGGGTCTTCCGGTCGCCACTGAAGCGCTCGATCCGTTCGGTCCGCAGTACCTCGGCGAGCTGGTCAGCTGGTATGCTATCGGCGCGCGAACCACAGAAAGTCAGACGCACAGAGAAATGGCGAGCGGGCTTTCCGCACCGGTCGGCTTTAAAAACGGCACCGACGGTCAGCTTGATTCCTCAATTAATGCGGTCAAAGCGAGTCGTCAGGGCCATTTCTTCCTGGGTATTTATGAAGACGGCAGAAGTTCCATCGTCCGCACTAAGGGCAATCGCTACAGCCACCTCGTTCTCAGAGGCGGCGGCGGACGTCCGAACTTTGACACGGTGAGCGTCATGCTTGCCGAAGAGGCTTTGAAGAAAGCGGGCGTCGCATCGCGCCTCATTATCGACTGCTCTCACGCCAACAGCATGAAGAATCCGGACCTGCAGCCCTTCGTGCTGCGCGACGTCATCACACAGGTCATCAACGGCAGCCGGGCGATTTGCGGCGTTATGCTGGAAAGCAACCTCTTTGCCGGCAATCAGAAGATTCCGGATGATCTGAGTCAGCTGAAATACGGCGTGTCCGTGACCGATGCGTGTATTGACTGGGAGGCCACGGAACATGCTTTAAGAACCACGCACCGTCGTCTTTTGGATAAGAAATTAAATGGTTAAACGCATTCTTCTTCTCACCGCGGCGCTTGCCGCGGCGATTCTCGCAGGCTGTACCTCTGCTCCGTCGCACCGCTCCCCTTTTGAAGCGAAAGCCGATAGAGATGGACTCGACCCTCTGATTGACGCGCCGCTGAGAACTCAGGCCGTCTGCAAAGGAACCGGGTTGTTCTCCGCCGGCATGAAGCTCGGCGGTTTCTCATTTGAATGCCCCGACCTGGACGTGGTCGCGACCATGAACGAGCTTCGCGACGCGGGCTGGAGAGTGGAAACCATCCGTATCGGTCATCAGGAAGTCGATAGTGAAGAAAGCGGCTCTCAGCTGACCGTGACCATGCGCAAAGTCTATTAATTGTTTTAGGAGGATCCGGCAGTGGACAGCATGACAGCCGTGCGGCTCAGCAAACTTCGTTCTTTTTTTCAGAACTTAGGGCTTAACGGCTGGATCGTTCCCACAGCCGACCCGCATGCTTCCGAGTATGTGGGCGAACATTATGCGCTGCGCAAGTGGCTCTCCGGATTTACGGGTTCCGCTGGCACCCTTGTGGTCACATCGGATCGCTGCGCGCTTTTGACAGACTCCCGCTATTGGGAGCAGGCGCAAAGGCAGCTCGAAGGGACAGAAATCGAATTAGTTCGTCTGAACTGCTCCTATGCAAAGGCGATCGCCGATTGGCTTGCTCAAAACTGCGCAAGCGACTGCGTGATCGGCATCTTCGGAGAAAACATCTCGAAAGCAGCTGTGAACAAATTATCCTCGGAACTCAGAGAAAAGAAGCTCTTTCTTTCAATTCTGCACTCGGATCCTGCGGCCGTGATTTGGGATAACCGGCCTCAGGCGGCCTGCACGGAAATTTACGAGCACTCCGTCTCTCCGAGAAACCGCGCTCAGAAACTTGCCGCTGCCGCAAAAGCCCTCAAAGAAAAAAACGCCGATTGGCTTTTAACGTCCAAACTCGACGATATCGCTTGGGTTTTTAATCTCAGAGGCTCTGACGTCCCCTGCAATCCGGTCTTCTATTCCTACGCGCTGATCGGAAGCGATCAAAAAGCCTTTCTCTTTGCCGCGCTGAACAAAATCAAACCGGAGCTGCGCACAAAACTCGAGCAGGACGGCGTAACCCTCTGCAATTATCAGGGCGCGATTGAAGAAATCGAAAAAATTCTCTCGAACTCTGATCCGTGTACCGTTTTAGCCGATCCTGAAGAACTCAATGCTTCGCTCTTTGAAATCTTTCCGGAGCACGTCAGGGTGATTGAGGATATCAATCCCATTGAACTTCTTAAAGCCCAAAAGACACCCGAGGAGATTGAGCTGATTCAAAAAGCCATGATTAAAGACGGCGTTGCACTCGTGCGCTTTTACGCCTGGCTTGACGATCACATCCATGAGGGTCTGACTGAAGCGGACGCGGCTGAGAAGTTAAATGAATTCCGAAGCGAGCTTGAGGGCTTTGTTTCGCTCAGCTTCGAGACGATTTCAGCATTCGGCCCCAATGCCGCTCTGCCGCACTATCAGCCTGAGGGCAGAGGTGCGAAAATCGAAGGCAGCGGTTTCCTTTTGATTGACTCGGGCGCTCAGTTCGCTGAAGGAACCACTGATATCACCCGTACCATTTTGGTCGGTGAAGCGGGCGAACAGATGAAAGCAGACTACACATCTGTTTTGCGTGCAACTATTTGTCTTGCAACAACAATTTTCCCCGAAGGCGTTTCCTCACAGGCAATTGACGCGATCGCCCGTCGTCCGATTTGGCAAAATACTGCCGATTTTGGGCATGGGACAGGACACGGTGTAGGTTTTTTCCTTAATGTACACGAGGGACCGCAAAGGATTAGTTATCCGAGAATCAATGTCGGGGACAGCTTGATATCCAGATACAGCGCCATGCTCCCGGGAATGGTCACGAGCGATGAGCCCGGACTCTACCGTCCCGGAAAATGGGGTATCCGCATAGAAAACCTCCTTGCCAATGAGCTGACCGCCGAAAATGAGTTCGGTCGTTTCCTCAGGTTCAGGACTCTGACCCTTTGCCCGATAGATCTCCGGGCTGTCAATGTCGGAGCTCTTTCACCCGAAGAAGTACGTTGGCTCAACTCCTACCATCAGACTGTTCGAGACACTTTGTCTCCCTTCCTCGACGAGAGAACAGCGCAATGGTTGGAGGGCAAGACTAAGGATTTATGCGAATGTCTGAAAAAACAAATTTAAAAACCTGGTTGGAAACCCGTTGGCGCGGGACCCTGATGGCCGTCATCATCGGCGCTGCATCGCTGTTTGTCTCTGAGCACTACGGCGGTCCTGCAGTTCTTTTCGCGCTTTTGATCGGTATGGCTTTTCATTTCCTTTCTGAGGATAAGAGAACGCTTGCCGGCATCAATTTCAGCTCCACCACGATTTTGCGCTGGGGTGTCGGTCTGCTCGGCGCCAAAATCACCGCCGACCAACTCGGACTTCTCTCGCCCGCGCTGCTCTGTATGATTATCGGAGGCGTCTTTGCCACCCTGCTTTTCGGCGCGTTTATCACACGCTTTTCCAAGTGGCCGATTACCGAAGGTACCTTAGCGGCTGCCGCTACTGCGATTTGCGGCGCCTCCGCCGCGATTGCGCTTTCGGCGACGTTGGATAAAAAACAGCTTCGTGAACAGGCGCTTCTTGCGATTGTTGTTACCGTGACTGCGCTCTCAACGCTTGCGATGGTGCTTTATCCGTTCATTTCCCAGTGGTGCGGATTCAATCATGTGGACGCGGGTATTTTCCTCGGCGGCACCATTCATGACGTCGCCCAGGTGGTCGGTGCGGGCGCCATGATCGGACCGGACGCGCTTGAGATCGCGAGTCTGACGAAGATGATTCGTGTCGCGCTTTTGATCCCGATCCTGATTATCTTCATGTTTATCTTCGCAAATAAACAGCACCGTGAAGAAGAGGAAAAGGCAAAGCCCTGGTACAAGAATATTCCGATGTTCCTGCTCGGCTTTATCGCACTTGCCGCTTTGAACTGCTTTGGCGTTATTCCGGTCAAAGTTTCCAACGCGCTGGGCGAAATCTCCAGACTCTTTATTCTGATTTCAATTTCCGCCCTCGGCCTTAAGACCTCGCTCGGCAAACTGAAAGAAGTCGGCTGGACTCCGATCGTTCTCATGTCCATCGACACGATCTTCCTTCTCCTCTGGGTCATCATCGGCATCTTCTTAATCAGAGGCTGATTTAAACCCGTGCAGTACAGAGACCCGAAATTATTCGGGTCTTTTTTATCCCTGTCCGTAACGATTACAATTCTCACCATAAATCTCAAACCACGCATATGAATAAAAAGAACTCTATTTGGCTTGTCACTATTACGCTGGCCGGTCTCGGTATGATCGGCCCTTTTGCTACAGACACTTATCTGCCGAGCTTTCAGGAAATTGAAGTCGAGTTCGGCACACCGGAGGCGCTGGTTCAGCAGACGCTTTCCATCTATCTGATTACCTTTGCGGTCATGACGCTCATCTACGGAACGCTCTCCGATATGTTCGGCCGCAAGCCGATTATCATCGGCGGACTCATGCTGTTTTTCGGCTCGTCTCTTTTTGCGGCCTGCGCGCCGAATTTCAAATGTCTGCTGATTGCCCGAGGGCTGCAGGGACTAACCGCGGGAGCCGGTATTGTGATCGGACAAGCCGTCGTGCGGGACTTGTACGGCGGATCAACCGCTCAGCAGCTCATGGCTAATATTGCGATGGTTTTCTCGCTTGCGCCTGCGATCGCTCCGATTCTCGGCGGCGCTATCTCGGACCACTTAGGCTGGCGTTTTGTTTTCGTGTTCATAATGCTGTACGCCGCCTCTATGATCTTGCTGACCTGGCGCGCACTTCCTGAGAGCCTTCCGCCTGAGAAACGTCAGCCGGTGAATTTCAAAAATCTTGCCGAACAGTATCGGGATACGTTAAAAGACAAGTCCTTCATGTTTGCCGCTTTCAGCACCGGACTTTCCTTTGGCGGTCAGGCAACCTATATCGCCTGCGCAAGCAACATCATTGTCAAAATCCTCGGCATGCCGGTCACGCAGTTCGGCTGGCTGTTCATCCCAATGATTTCCGGTACGGTTTTCGGCAGCTGGCTTTCGGGCCGACTCGCGCGTAAATTCTCGACGCCCCTGATTGTCAATCTCGGTCTGACCTTTATGACCATCGGCGCAGCTGCCGACCTGGCCTGTTCGATTTGGCTGGACGACTATTTGGGCGTACCTTACATGTTCTTCCCAGTCACGCTGTGCATTTTCGGCATGTCCATTGCCCGTCCGGGCATGACGATCATGTCACTCAGCATGCGTCCCAAGACCCTTGGTCTGGCAAGCTCGCTCGTAGCGTTCTGCCAGACGGTCGTCTTTGCCGTGATCTCAGGTCTGATCGCTCCGCTGCTCTTCGGCTCACTCGTGAAAATGTCCGTCTCTCTTGCAATCTGCACCGCCGTCTCCATCGCTTTCTGGATTCTCAGCCGCCTGACGGGACAGATCCGCCACGCCGACGTCGTCGAATAAGCGATTTTTTTGAAAAATAATGTTTATATTTCAGAATGTTGTTGGGGATATCCCGAGAGCTTCAGTACAAAGTTCTACGGCTTTCGGTTATCTTTAAACTATCAGGATGGATCCGAAATAAAAAATGCATTTTCTCAAGCCGACCTCAATCATTCTTTGTTCCCTAGCCGTTCTGTTCGCGCTCGGCGGCTGCGGAGAAAAAAAAGCGAGTGCCCCTAAGCAGACTCAGCTGACCGTGACCACGCTCACGGCAGTCTCAGGCAGCCAGCCCTATGTCGTCGATCTTTTCGGCCAGACGGAAGGTCAGCAGGCCGTGATTGTTTATCCTCAGGTAACCGGGCCGATTATTTCCAGAGACTATACGGAAGGCGCGCTCGTAAAAAAAGGCGACAAACTCTTCATGATTGATCCGGCACCCTTTGATGCCGCGCTGCAAAGCGCAAAAGCCGCGGTTGCTCAGGCTGAGGTCAGTCTAGCAAAGGCTTCTCGAGAAGCCGCCCGCTACACCAAGCTGCATAAATCGGAAGCGGTCAGCGAGAAGGAATATACCGACGCTGTCAGCGAACTCGCTTTGTGCAAAGCGAATCTGCAGGCGGCTCAGGCCAAACAAAGAGAGGCGGAAATCACGCTTGGATATACAGAGGTTAAGGCCCCTGTCGACGGTATTGCAGGCCGAGCCTTAGTGAATCCGGGTGCGTTAGTAAGCGCTAACTCCACTGCGCTTACCGATATCACACAGGACAATTTGCTTAAAGTTCGATTCTCTCTGAGTGACAACGATCTGCACGGATACTCCGTGAATGATCATTCTCCGGTTTCTGTCGTTGATGACAGAAACGGGCAGGAGACACCGGCCGTTATTGAATTCACCGCCACGCAGATCGACCCGGAAACCGGTGCGCGTTCTCTAAGCGCTGTGATTCCGCAAAGCAGCGGTTTACTTCCGGGACAATACGTCACAGTTCATCTCACGCTCGGTGAACAGGACGGCGTCTTTCTCGTTCCTCAGAGCGCGGTTCGACAGCTTTCGGACGGCACCTACAGCGTTTATGTCTACAGTGACGGAAAAGCGCGTCAGAGACCGGTTACGGTTGGCCGCTGGCAGGGTACTGACTGGATTATCACATCCGGCCTGAATGACGGAGACGAAGTAATTATTGACCAGATACAGAAACTTCGAGATAAAGCCGCCGTCAATAAAAAAGAAGCGGCTCAGAAAAAATAAAACCCGCGTTCAAAATCCCTCGGAGAGAAGTTCATGCTTTCGCAATTTTGTATCAAACGTCCCATCTTCGCTTCGGTCTTATCCATCCTTATCGTCATCGCGGGTCTTTTAGCCTGGCGTGCACTTCCGATTTCGCAGTATCCGGAAATTACTCCGCCGACTGTTTTCGTGACCGCCTCTTATGAGGGCGCGGATGCCGAAACTCTGGCAAAGACGGTCGCGGCTCCGATCGAAGATCAGCTCTCCGGTATTGACGGGTTGCTCTACTATGAAACCGCCATCCGCTCCAACGGTATGGTCCGCATTACCTGCACGTTCGAAGTGGGGACCAACCCGAACGATGCGATGCTTGAAATCAACAACCGAGTTCGGTCCGCTGAACGCAGGCTTCCCGACTCGGTTCGTCAGAACGGCGTCAACGTTCGCAAACGAAGCGAAGAGACACTGATGCTGGTGCCGTTTTACTCTCCGAACGGCAAATATAAACCGATTCAGCTGGCCGACTACGTCAATCAGAACGTTATTGACGCGATTAAACGCGTGCACGGTGTCGGAGACGCGGAAGTCTTCGGCAACTCGCAGAGCGCGATGCGTATCTGGCTTGACCCGAAGAAAATGGCCAAACTCGGCGTCACAGCAATCGACGTCAGAAAAGCGATTGAGGAACAGAACTACCAGTATGCGACTGGTAAAGTCGGTGTTGCGCCGACCCCTGAAGAACAGCAGCTCGTCTATACCATCCGCACCAAGGGACAACTTCTCACACCGGACGAGTTCGGCAATATTACCGTTCGATCCAAGGGCGCTGACGGTATCGTACGCATCCGAGATATTGCGCGCGTGGAAGTCGGCAACCGCAGCTATGAAGCGTACAACCAGCTGAACGAAAGACCTTCAATCACATTCGCGGTTTATCTGCAGTCCGGCGCCAACGCCATGCAGACCGCGATTGATGTAAAAAAACGTCTGACCGAACTCTCTCAGCACTTTCCGGATGACCTGGCCTATGTCATCACAGACGACAACTCACGATTTGTTGAAGCCGCGCTGAATGAAGTCCTTCATACACTCTTTGAGGCGGGACTCCTGGTGCTCATCGTCGTGTTTGTTTTCCTGCAGAGCTGGCGCGCGACACTCATTCCGATGCTGGCAGTTCCCGTATCGCTGATCGGCACAATGGCGGGTCTCTGGGTTCTGAACTTCTCGATCAATACCCTGACGTTGTTTGCAATGACGCTCGCCATCGGTATCGTCGTCGACGATGCGATTGTGGTACTTGAAAACATCGAACGAATCATGTCAGACGATGATCTTGATCCGTATGAAGCGTCTCAGAAAGCCATGAAAGAAGTCGGCAGCGCGCTGATCGCAATCGTACTCGTGCTGACGACGGTATTTACGCCGGTCGCCTTCCTCGGCGGCATCGCGGGCGAACTTTATCGTCAGTTTGCAGTCACCATCGGTATCTCGGTTATTCTTTCGGGCTTTGTCGCCCTGACGCTGACTCCCGCCCTCTGTGCCATTCTGCTGCGCAAGAATGAAAAGAAGATGGCGGTCTTCAAGCTGTTTAATCTTGGGTTTGATCATTTCCGGGAATTCTTCATCCGGGGCGTGCACTTTAATCTGAACAACCGCTGGATTACCGCAGTACTTCTGGCTGTCGTTCTTGTGGGATGCTGGAAACTCATGGATATTATCCCGACCTCATTTGTTCCGCGCGAAGACCAAGGTCTGCTTCGTGTTTCCATGCAGCTGCCCGAAGGCTCTTCTTTGGTCCGCACCGGCAAAGCGGTTACGGAGTTAAATAAAGAAATTCGAGATCTGGAGTCTGTCGATAACGTAACCGCTCTGGTCGCCAATGACACGGTCGCAAACGACACCAAGTCCAACGCGGCTTCCATGGTTGTACAGCTCAAGCCTTGGGAAGAGCGCACCGAGACTGCAGAAGAGGTTCGACAGAAAATCCAGAAACTGCTCAACAAGAGAACCGACCTTGTCGGTCAGTCGGTCAATCCGCCTCCGATCCGCGGTTTAGGACGTTCGGGCGGCTTGGATTTTTACATCCAGTCCCGCGAATCGGACGATCCGATCCAGCTGCAGCAGGTCTCTCAGGAGTTCAAGGAAAAGCTTGAAATCCTGCCGGAGATTTCTTCAAGCCGAGCCATGTTCCAGGCAGACGCGCCTCAGCTTTATCTCACGGTTGACGAAGCCAAAGCACTTGCCATGGGCGTTGCGATTTCCGACGTCTACAACACGATCGGATACTTCATGGGCAGTAAATACGTGAATGACTTCACGCGTATCGGCAAGATTTTCCGAGTCATTATTCAGGCGGACGATCAGTTCCGCATGACACCCGAATCCATCGGTGAACTCTATGTTCGCTCCGACTCCGGAAAAATGGTGCCGCTCTCCTCTCTGACCCACATTACCCGTATTTCCGGACCTGAGTCTCTGAAACGAGAAAACGGCTTCCTTGCCGCCTCTATGACCGCGAACGCGGCGCACGGCTATTCGACGGGCGACATGATCCGCGCGGTTGAACAAAGCGCGGAGGAACTTCCGGACGGCTACTACGTCGACTGGACCGGTCAGGCCTTCCACGAAAAACGCATCGGTACCACATCGGCCTACGCCTTTGCATTCGGTCTGATTATCGTGTTCCTGATTCTTGCCGCGCAGTTTGAACGCTGGTCGCTGCCGATCGCAGTCGTGCTTGCGGTGCCTTACGCTATTCTCGGCGCCT
Organism: Parasutterella muris; assembly: GCF_009767915.1. Lineage (GTDB taxonomy): Bacteria > Pseudomonadota > Gammaproteobacteria > Burkholderiales > Burkholderiaceae_F > Parasutterella > Parasutterella muris. The sequence goes on along the minus strand of NZ_WSRP01000018.1, from coordinate 22,539 downwards.
TAATCGCGATTTATTTCCGAGGATTCACCAACGACATTTACTTCCAGATCGGTCTGCTGGTCCTTGTCGGTCTGACCGCGAAGAACGCCATTCTGATTGTGGAATTTGCGGCTCAGAAGCTTGAGGAAGGTCTGGCGCTTAAAGACGCAGCTCTGGAAGCCGCCAAGCTGCGTTTACGCCCGATTGTGATGACGTCGCTCGCCTTCATTCTCGGCGTGATTCCGCTTGCCACGGCGACAGGCGCGGGCGCTGCCGCCCGTCAGTCCATGGGTACCGGCGTATTGGGCGGCATGATTGCGGCCACCTTTATCGCGACAATCTTCATCCCGGTCTTCTTTACCTGGTTTGTTGCCAAGAATTCAAAGAGACGTCAATAAGAACTAACGCAAAAGGCGCCGATTCGGCGCCTTTTGCTTATGAATCAAAGCAGTTTACTTGATGTACTTGTTTTCCCAGTTGTCCATGGTTCCGTCTGCTTTGATCTTCTTCATCCAGTCGTTAACGCTGGCTTCCAGGTGCGGATAACCCTGTTTCATCAGAACGCCGAAGTGGTTCTCGGTAAAGGGTTTGTCAACCAGAGGTGCGGCAAGCTTGGGATTATCTTTGACATAGCGACGAGCTTCCATCGTCTCGGTAATCATGACGTCGGCTTTGCCTTCGCCGACCAGGCCTGGAATCTCCGCATTATGCTCATACATAATGAGTTCGGCCTTCGGTGTCATTTCTTTGGCGAACTTCTCATTCGTTCCGCCTGGGTTGTACATCACGCGAACCGTCGGCTTATTGATGTCATCCAGACCGCGAATCTTGTCGGCTTTCGTCTTGGTGACAAGCACTGTCTTGCCAAACGTCAGATAACCGTCGGACATAGTCATGACTTTCTTTCGCGCGTCTGTCACAGTAATACCGCTCATCGCGACGTCAAATTTGTCGGCCTGAGTATCATCCTGCAGCGTACGCCAGCTTGTCGGAACATAGACCAGTTTCACGCCAAGGTACTTGGCAAGAGAATCTGCCATCTCGGCGTCAAAGCCTTCATATTTTCCGGTTTCTTTGTTGAGGTAGCTCATCGGTTTGTAATCGCCGGTTGAACCGACACGCAGTTCGCCCGACGCTTTAATTTCCTGAAGAGAACGAGCTTCGGACAAGCCGGCAAATGTCAGGGTCACGGCTGCAAGCGAGCTGACCAGAACGGCGGTTACTACCTTCTTGTGTTTCATAAAATCATTCTCCCTATCGCTCATTCAGTATAACGAATCAAACGTCGAAAATAGAATATTTCCCTATTTTTATATCTAAATAGGGATTAATTCTCGTTTCTTCGCTCAAATTCGACTGTTATCGGTTAAATTAAAGAATCTCTCAGAGTTATCTCAAAACAGCCGAATATTCTATCAAACGAGTCAATATAAATATAAAGAAGAAAGATTTTTAAGTATGGTTTAAATGTAGTTTACCCACCTAAGCTGTTTTACCGTTTCAGCAAAGTCTCCGTCAAGACGATCGGTAATGCTGACACGCGTTCCGGTCCGCGGGTGCAGAAATGAAATCCCGCAGCAGTGAAGATACAGTCGATCCCTTCCGAAATACTCTGCAAGAGCGCGATTCAGAGGACCTTTACCGTATGTCGCATCACCGATAATCGGATGCGCAATAAATTTCATATGACGTCGAATCTGATGTCGCCGCCCGGTCAAAAGTTCAAGTTTCACCAATGAAAGCCGCGTGGTTTCGTATTTGCCGCTTGAAACCGGGACTTCTGCGCTCGCAAGCGTTGTCAAAAGCGTCTTCGCCTCCTGCGCTTCAGTTTTCTGAACACGAAGATACGGGTCCACGGGCGGCTTCAGCGCGTGATCAATCAGCATTGTTTTTTCGGAAGTGCCTCGCACAATCGCAAAATACTGCTTCTGAAACGTCTCATGCGTCTGCTGAGCGAGCGCTGAAACAGTCTGCGGATCAAAGGCGAACATCAAGGCGCCGGAAGTGCCCCGATCCAGTCGGTAGAGCGGCCAGACCCGTTTCCCAAACAAATCCCGCGCAAGCTGCAGCGCGAAATATTGGTCTCCGTTGGCGATCTCCGTGCGGTGCGTCAGCAGCTTCTCCGGCTTTGAGACAACCGCAAGGCAGTCGTCCTGATATAGGACCTTCAAGAGCGGTTTTTGATCAGTGCACATAAGAAAAAAGGCTCTCCTAAGAGAGCCGAAACACTAGCGTTTATTGAAAGAGTTTGCCGAGTTTATCGAAGAAACCCTGTTTCTCCGGCGCATGATGGCTTCGCTTGCTGCCAAGCAATGATTCTTCAAACTGCTGCAGCAGCTCCTTCTGTTTTGCCGTCATATTGACCGGAACTTCGACATTGGTGTGCACGTACAAGTCGCCCTTGTCTGTGGTACGCAGGCCAACAATGCCGTGTCCTTTCAGACGGAATGTGCGTCCCGTCTGAGTGCCCTCCGGAATTCTGAGTTTGACTTTTCCGGTGAGCGTCGGCACTTCAAGCTCGCCGCCCAAAGCCGCCATCGTGAAGCTCATCGGCATCTCGATGTGCAGGTCCTGTCCGTCACGTTCAAAGAGATCGTGTCTCTTCACATGGATGCGGACATAAAGGTCGCCGGCGGGGCCGCCGTTCTGTCCGGGCGCGCCGCGGCCGGAAATGCGCATACGGTTGCCGTCGTCCACACCTGCAGGAATCGAAATTTCAATTTCCTTTCTCTCTTCTTTCATACCGGTGCCCCCGCAAACCTTGCAGGGGTGGCGAATAATCTTGCCGGTGCCGTGACAGCGCGGGCAAGTCTGCTGAATCTGGAAGAAGCCCTGACCGGCGCGAACAAAGCCGCTTCCGTGGCAGGTCGGGCAGGTTTCAGGATGCGTGCCCTTTTCCGCTCCGGTCCCCTCGCATGCTTCGCACTTGGACCAAGAGGGAACCTTGATCTTTGTCTTGAGACCTTCGGAGGCCTGCTCAAGCGTGATATCCAGGTCATAAACCAGATCCTCACCTCGGAACATCTGCTTGTTGCCGCCGGCTCTGCCGCCCGCGCGAGCACCGAAAATCTCCGCGAAAATATCACTGAATTCACCAAACTGCGACGGATCGAAGGAGCCGAACCCTCCGCCAAATCCGCCGGCACCGCCGGACTCAAAGGCTGAACGGCCATAGCGATCGTAGGCAGCGCGCTTCTGCTCGTCTCCGAGTACGGAATATGCTTCTCCAACCTGCTTGAATTTTTCTTCAGCGCTCTTGTCTCCCTTATTGCGGTCAGGGTGGTACTTCATCGCCATACGGCGATAGCCCTTCTTAATCTCTTCCTGAGTTGCAGTCCGCTCTACGCCAAGAACCTCGTAGTAATCAAGTTCCTCTTCAGCCATACTTTTCGTTGTTTCGTGAATCTAGTGATAACCCTAGAGTTTAATAAATCAATTATTCAATAGGGCCGCCCTTTTTCAAAGGCGACCCTATTTTTGTGTCAAAGCTTAACGCTCTTTTACTGATCAGCGTCAGATGACTGATTAGACTTCTTTGAAGTCAGCATCGACGACGTCGTCATCTTTCTTCTGAGACTGCTGAGCACCCTGCTGCTGTGCGCCCGGCTGAGCCTGCTGCTGATTGAGTTTTTCACCAATCTTCTGGGCAGCGGTCATCAGAGCGTCTGTGCGTTTTGTGATCAGATCCTTGTCTTCGCCCTTCAGAGCGTCCTCAAGGTCTTTAATCGCGGATTCGCAGGCAGCGCGGTCAGAACCGTCAACCTTGTCTCCCAGATCCTTCAGAGTCTTCTGAACCTGATGGATGCTGGTGTCGGCAGCGTTGCGGGCCTGAGCCAGTTCAGCGCGGCGGCGGTCTTCTTCCTTGTTGGCTTCAGCATCGGCAACCATTCTTTCCACGTCAGCGTCGGTCAGACCGGAGTTCGCCTTAATGGTGATCTGGTTTTCTTTGCCGGTGTTCTTATCCTTAGCGGAAACGTGGAGAATACCGTTAGCGTCAATATCGAATGTCACTTCGATCTGCGGCAGTCCTCTCGGAGCCGGAGCGATGCCTTCAAGGTTGAATTCACCGAGCAACTTGTTGTCTGCAGCCATTTCACGTTCACCCTGGTAAACCTTAATGGTCACAGCAGGCTGATTGTCTTCAGCTGTAGAGAACACCTGAGAGTGTTTTGTCGGGATCGTTGTGTTGCGTTTGATCATCGGAGTCATCACGCCGCCCAGAGTTTCGATACCGAGGGTAAGCGGTGTGACGTCGAGCAGAAGAACGTCGCTGCGGTCGCCCGAGAGAACAGCACCCTGAATCGCAGCGCCCATAGCGACAGCTTCATCCGGGTTAACGTCCTTGCGAGGATCCTTGCCGAAGAACTTCTTTACAGCTTCCTGAACAGCCGGCATACGTGTCTGGCCGCCAACGAGAATAACGTCGGAAATATCGGAAGTTGTGGCGTTTGCGTCCTTCAGAGCCTTGCGGCACGGTTCGATGGTTCTTTCAATCAGATCTTCAACCAAGCTTTCGAGCTTAGAGCGAGTCAGAGTGATATTCAGGTGTTTCGGACCGGTAGCGTCGGCTGTGATGTAAGGAAGGTTGATTTCGGTTTCCTGACGGCTCGACAGTTCGATCTTGGCCTTTTCAGCGGCGTCCTTCAGACGCTGCAGAGCCAAAATGTCGGTGCTCAGATCAATACCGGTATCCTTCCTGAATTCTTTGATGATGTAGTCAACGATTCTCTGGTCAAAGTCTTCGCCGCCAAGGAATGTATCGCCGTTGGTGGAGAGTACTTCGAACTGTTTTTCACCGTCTACGTCAGCCAGGTCGATGATGGAGATATCGAATGTGCCGCCGCCGAGGTCATACACAGCGATCTTTCGGTCGCCTTTGCCGCCTTTGTCAAGGCCGAAAGCCAGAGCAGCTGCAGTCGGTTCGTTAATGATACGGCGAACGTCCAAACCTGCGATCTTGCCGGCGTCCTTAGTAGCCTGACGCTGAGAGTCATTGAAGTAAGCAGGAACTGTAATAACCGCTTCTTTGACTTCTTCGCCGAGATAATCTTCAGCGGTCTTCTTCATCTTGCGGAGAATTTCAGCGGAAACCTGCTGCGGAGCGAGGTCTTTGTCGCCGAGAACCTGAACCCAGGCGTCACCGTTAGCGGCCTTAATAATCTTGTACGGCATCAGGGAAATGTCCTTCTGGACTTCCTTATCGTCATAGCGGCGGCCGATCAGACGTTTGATCGCGAAAAGCGTGTTGGCCGGGTTGGTCACAGCCTGACGTTTTGCCGGAGCGCCGACAAGAACTTCTTTTTCAAGGTAAGCGACGACGGAAGGAGTTGTGCGGGCGCCTTCGCTGTTTTCAATTACTCGAACCTTGTCGCCTTCAACGACCGCAACCGCGGAGTTTGTTGTTCCAAGGTCAATACCAATGATTTTTGCCATTTTAAATTTTCCTCTCTTGCAAGCGGATCATTCCGCCATGCTGTTAAGTATGTATATTGAGTCGATTCTTGAAAAAACAAGGCCCGGCTACTGAGCTACCGCAACCATTGCCGGACGAAGAACCCGATCGGCAATTTTCCAGCCGCGCTGGAATACCTGAGCGACACATCCGGGCTGGACCGAGGGATCATTCACCATAGTGATCGCCTGCATTGAATTCGGATCAAATTTGAGGCCCACAGGGTTCTCGCATTTCATTCCGTTGTGTTCAAGTGCGCTGAGCAGCTGACGGTAGGTAATCTCCAGACCCTCTTTGAGAGGGCCGCTTTCATTTGCTGACGCTTCAAGCGCCTTTTCCATGCTGTCGACCACGGGCAGCATAGCTTCTGCAAATTTCTCAATACCGAACTTGCGAGCTTTGGCCACATCTTCGGCTGAACGGCGACGCACATTTTCGGCTTCCGCGACGGCTCTGACATAAAGGTCATAATTTTCATTGGCCTTCGCCTGGGCTTTTGCGAGTTCATCCGAGAGACTCTGATCCGGCAATTCCGGCGTCTCCTCCTGTGCTGTCTGAACCTCGGCGTCTTCACCGAGATTCATTTCCTTTTTCAAATCATTCTCTTGCATCAAGCTTTCCTTATCTTTTCGAGAATCAGAGCGCTTTGCCGTTCTGCGCCCCTTATTGATTGATATGAGGTCGCACGACCTTTTTTCAACCTCTCTGTCGAGCATTATGAAAAATATAGGTAGAAACGTGAATAAGAATGCCCCGATTTAAGTATGTTGCCCGGAAAAGCAAAAACGGCCGAAAATTCAATTCGACCGCTGTTTTCTACCCACCTAAATTCAGGTTTTAGAGATGTTTGGATACAAGATTTTTAATGAGTGATACCGCATCCGAGGAATCGTTAAGACATTCGATGTAGTTATATTCTTTACCACCCTTGGATAAAAACGTCTGACGAGCTTCGTCTGAAACCTCTTCCAAAGTCTCCAGACAGTCAATGGAAAATCCCGGACAGAGGATGTCAACCCGCTCAACGCCTTCCGCAGCCAGACGCTCAAGCTGCGGCGTCAGATACGGCTGAAGCCACTCTTCTTTGCCGAATCGGGACTGATAGGCGATGACCGCTTCTTCCGGCGCAATACCGAGCTCATCAATAATCATCTGAGCCGATTTTCTGACCTGACGGTCATAAGGGTCGCCTAAATCGCAGTAACGCTTCGGCATCCCGTGAAAAGAAAGAACGAGGCGATCCTTTTCTCCAAGCTCACCCTTCGTTTTCCAATACGCTTTAATTGAAGCGGCGATCGCGCGCGCATACTCGGGATTGTCGTGATAATCACGAATCAGATGCCAGTGCGGCTGGCTTCTCATTTTGGCAAGAGACGCGCCGAGGATATCGGCGACAGAAGCGGTCGTCGTCGCGGAATACTGCGGATAAAGCGGAAGAACAACAATATTGTCAAAACCCTCTTTCTCATGCAGCTCTCGGAAGATGCGATCCTGATCCGGCTCTCCGTAACGCATGGCAAAAGCGACTTTGACCGCGCTGCCTTCCTCATCAAAGGCCTTCTGAAGTTTCTTCGCCAGGCGCTCGGTGTACACAATCAAAGGAGAGCCCTCGGGAAGCCAAACGGACTCGTAGCGCTTAGCGGAGACAGGGCTTCTAAAGGGGAGAATCGCAAGACGCAGTATCAGATTCCAGAGAATCGGATTTACTTCAACCACACGGCGATCCGATAAAAACTGCCGCAGATAAGGGCGAACCGCCTGAGCGGTCGGAGCACTCGGAGAACCGAGGTTAATGAGCAGAACGGCAGTTTTTGTCTTATTCACGATAGCGTATTAGTTAAGCAGTTCCTGATGATGATCGGAAGCGCGGCTGCGGCGATAGTGCATAAAGCCGATCAGAAGCGCGACGGCGAGCGACATCCAGAACTTGCCGAGAACCTGTCCGAAAATAAATTCTATGGATCCGAAGGCAAGCGAAAGGAAGATCGCACTGTCGACAAAAGAGCCGACCAGGCCGCTTACCATAATAGCCCAAGCCGGATAACGCTTTCTCATCGGCGTGTAGACCACGAGGTCGGCAAGCTCGGAAAAGAAGAAAGCCATGACAGAGGCGATCACAAGTGAAGGCTCGGCAAAAAACGCGGAAAGACCGGCGCCGAGAATAATCGCGTAGAGCGACCAGCGAACGCCGAGTTTGGATTGAAGACCGTCACGAAGAACGAGCGCGATGCCCGCCATTAAAACGCCGCTCGGCGCCATCAGTCCCGGAGCAACCGGAATAAGGCACGGGCCGTCCGGAGTGCAGACGGTTCCGACATTCATCACGACCCAGTTCATGACCGGAATCGTCAAAATGAAAAGAACGAAGTAAAGCAGTCCGAGGGAATAATTCTTTGAAACGCGAAGCGGCATATTTTCTCCTTTCCGACATCACAGATCGGGGGAAATAAAGTTAATTAACGGTCGTTGAAACAGAAATCGAAGGTGCGTTTCGAAAGATATCCGAAGCTGCCTTCATATTTCCGCTGCGGAAAACCGCAGTGACCTCCAGTGTCCGGATATTCTAATGCCATACAGGCGGGCACATCGCAAACTTTCGGTAAGATTTCGTAGCCGACAATCGGATCGTTGCGCGCGTTCAGCAATAACGTCGGAATCGTCACTGAGGACAGAACCGGCAGACTCGAGCATTTCGTCCAGTAATCCAGTGCGTTCTTGAAGCCGTGCATCGGCGCGGTAACCACATCGTCGTACTCGTTCAGCCGTTTAACTTTTCTGATGCGTTCGGCGTCAAAGAGCTCCGGATACTCCTTCGCCTTCTGAAGCGCCTTCTGTTTAAGCGTGATCACAAAATTGAGTTCGTACACCCGACTGAAGCCCTTGGAAATGACCTCACTTGAGCGAACCAAATCCAGGGGCGAGCAAACCGCGACCATTCGATCGACATATGAGGCCGCTTTTGAGCCGCGGGTTCCCGCCCAGAAAAGCAGATTATTTGCGCCGAGAGAAACCGCCATAGAGTAAATCCGAGACAGCGGATAGCGCTCTTTGATTCTTGCAAAGATCCAGTCGAGTTCGCAGGCGTCGCCCGCAAAGTACGCCCTCGGCTTTCGGTTATTGATTCCGCCGCAGCCGCGATAGTGGACCACCATGCCTCTGACGCCTTCAGCTGCGCATTTCGCCATCAGTTTTCGGGCGTAATGGCTCTGAGACGAGCCTTCAAGTCCGTGAAAGTGCACCATGACAGGCGCGGCGATATCCGCAGGCTCCGGTGTGGAAAAATCCACCGCGATGATATCTCCGTCGGGCGTATCCCATATTTCCCGCCGATAATCGACTTTAGGGGACGGCATAAACTCCGCGGGCACAATGGTCTGCAGATGCCCTCCCGGCAGCCACCATGGAGCTCTGTATTCCGATTCAATAAGACTCATTAACCTTCTGTCGTGCCGCTTATCTCAGATGCGGCCCGATCTCCAAATACCGTTTGCCAAAGAGATTTCACGCGTTCAACGTCCTGCTCGTACTCCTGAGCGGGGCGCCGTACCGGAAGGCTCGGCGAATTCAGACGGAATTCATGCTGCACCTTTCGATAGCGTCGATAAATCTTAACGGTTTCAAGAGCGTCTTCCTTAGGAATGAGGCCTGCCTCAGCGCTCATTTCCAGCAGTTTGATATTTCCGAAGTTGTTGACGAGCTGCGGATACTCGGCCGCATATCGAAGCACCAGATACTGAACAATAAATTCAACATCCACCATGCCGCCCGCATCATGCTTCAGATCAAAAAGATCCGTCTTATTGACGTGTCCCTCATGCATGCGCTCGCGCATCTTCAGCACTTCTTCGGCCGTAACGGAGGGATCTCTGTCGCGTCTCAGAATCTCTTCGCGCAGCTTTTCAAATTCTGCGCCGATCGCGGGATCTCCCGCACTGAAGCGCGCTCTCGTGAGCGCCTGATGCTCCCAAAGCCAAGCGCCTGTACCATCGTCATTGCGCTCATACTTTTTAAAGCTTTCAAGGCTGCTCACCAGCATTCCGGATTCACCGTTCGGACGCAGCCGCAGATCCACATCAAAGAGCGTGCCCGAGCTCGTCGTGACAGTAAGCCAATTAATCAGGCGGCGCGCAAAGCGAACGTAAATCTTTTCCGCCTCCGGCGCGTCGTCTTCGTAAATGAACACCAAGTCCAAATCGCTCGCATAAGCGAGCTCTTTGCCGCCGAGTTTGCCATAGGCGATGACCGCGAAATTCGGCCGCTCCAGATGGCGCCCCGGAACGGTCTTCCAGCTCTCTTCCATCGCAAGTTCCAGCGTCGCGTCTGCCAGAGCTGAGAGCTGGTCGGCCAGGCGCTCGACGGTCAGGCGGCCGGCCAAGTCAGCGAGAAACAAGCGGAAAAGCCGCGCATGATGCACTTCGCGGATCAAATTCATCCGCGTCTCCTGATCGTCCTCTTCAATATCGGCAAGGCGCGCTCGGGTTCTCTCGATATAGCCTGAGAAATCCACCGGTGTGTAGTCGTCAATCTGGCTGAGGCGCTCATCCCAAAGCTCATCAAGCAGCAGCGGATGGCGATTCAGATACTCGGCTGCCCACTTGCCGGCGCCAAGCACATGGATCAGGCGCTCGGCCGCGGACGGATACTGAAGCAGAAGCGAGACATAAGTCGGGCGCCCCGCGATAACTTCCAAAAAGTGCAGGTAGCGCTCAAGCAGAAGATCTTTACTAATGAGCGCATCCTCCTTAAGCTCGAGCGCGCCGAGCTTGTCCAACGTCTTTTTCACAAGAAGAATCATTCGATCTCTTGCGCCCGCGTTGATCAGGCGAAGCGGCCTCAGAGACATCAGGTTAAGAACCGCGCCTGCGAGTCCCTCGCAGTCGGCAAAACCTTTCCTTCGCAGAAGATCCGCCACCGCGGGAAGCACCTGTACGGAACCGGACTCCCAGCCGAGCGGCCAATCCTCGGACACCGCTTCGGCCTTGGTCTGAAAGATTTCATCAAAACGCGCGGCGACGTACTCCGAACTTTCGCTCAGGCAGGACAAAAGCTCCCCGCGCTTTAGCCCGAGCATGCGGGCGATTTTGGCCTGCTGCGCCTCATCCTCCGGGAGAAGCTGCGTCTGCTGATCGTTCTCGTACTGCAGCGCATGCTCCACATTGCGCAGAAAGACATAGATTTCTGATAGCCGCTTTGCTTTTTCCGGCGCGAGTACGCCTTCAGAGGCGAGCGCAGAAAGCGCTTTCAGCGTTGATCGTTCTCTCAGAAACGGATTTCTTCCGCCGCGGATCACCTGAAAGGTCTGCGCGATAAATTCAATTTCACGAATCCCGCCGCGGCCAAGCTTGATATTTCTGCCTTCGGTAAGCGCGGACGCTTCCCGCTTTTGCGCGGCCAGACGGATTTTCGCATGCAGATCCGTAAGAGAGCTGATCGCGCCGAAATCCAAATATTTGCGGTAAACAAACGGACGCACGATGTCCCAGAGATTTTTTTTCTGGATATCAAATTCTTCCTGAGACGCAAACACCGGACCGTTTACAATGCGGCCCTTGAGCCACGCAAACCGTTCCCACTCCCTGCCCTGCATCATCAGGTACTCTTCCAGCATCTCGCTTGAGCCGACGATCGGACCGGAGTCTCCGTTCGGTCTCAGTCTCATGTCCACCCGAAACGCAAAACCTTCCCAAGTGAGTTCGGAGATCGCCGGAATGATCTTTTTTGCCAGCCGCTCATAGAATTCTTTATTGCTGATGATTTTGCGGGCCGAAGGGAACTGCTCGGTCGCTCGGCACTCTCCGTCTTCGTCATAAAAGAAAATGAGATCGATATCGCTGGAAACATTGAGTTCAGCCCCTCCGAGCTTGCCCATGCCGACAACCAGAAGATCCTGCGGAACACCTAACGGAGAATGAGGTACACCGAATCGCTTTGCGAGCTCTTTCGCATGCACACTCACGGTTCGATCCACCACCGCTTCAGCGAGAGCCGTCATCGCAGAAACCACCTCCTCGAAGTCGGCAGCTCCTGTCATATCCTTAGCCGCCAGCGTCAGAAGCACCTCACGGCGAAGCCTGCGTACTCCGCTTGCGAGCGTCTCGGGCGTATCCGCTGAGGCTAGCCGCTCGTACATCTTTTCTTTATTCCACGTCTCTAACGTCAGCTGCTTTAGGAATTCTGCTGCTTCTGCGCTCGCGGCGTCCGAAAACAACGCCTGAAGGGACCGTTTCACAAACTGAGAAAGCTTCGGAACCTCTTCAATACCGATTCGGCTGGAATGGGGAGAAAGTGCGCTCTGGGATTGGTTCGCTGTCATAGTTGTTTCGCTCTTTCGGCTGCTCTCCGGAACGCTGTGCGCAAGCCGCGGGCAGTCGCCTGTTTTTGTTCTGTAACGTGAGGAATATTTTAATCTTAGACATGACGTCGACGGCGCAGGCGAAGGAGCGATTAAGAACAATCCCGAATCATGAACGCCGTACCGTCCCGCTTGGCCGCGTGCGCAGGAAAATTTTTCAATAAGCTTGTCAGAATCGTTTCAAGGATCGTTGTTTTTGCTGCATACTAGGAAACTACAGCTGAAAAATGAGCCTAGCCGACAAATGAGTGATATTTCGAATAACGCCGCTCCTGCAGAAGAGCCCGGCACGCCGAAAAGCGAGAGTTTTCTGAGAAAACTGCTTCGATGGATCATCTGGTTCATCGTCATTGTCTATCTAATATTAGGGTGCGCATGGCTGGCCGCTCGATATTTTCTTGCTCCTTATATAGAGGGGCATAAGGCTCAAATCGAAAACAAGATCTCTGAAACCGTCTCCGCTCCGGTCACTTTCGGAAGTGTTGACGCGGGCTGGTCCGGACTTCAGCCTGAGGTGACGCTCAAAAATATTCAGCTGGGCGGCTCCGGGCAGAACCCGATCGAAGTCGAATCCCTCAGCGCAAAACTCTCTTTGCGCTCCATCCCTTCCATGGAACCGATTTTTGAAACGGTCACTTTGGACAAACCGGTTGTCACTGTGGAACGCAAGGGACCGATGAAGTTTTCGATTCTTGGAAAAACCATTGATCTCAACAAACTTCTCTCAGGGGAGGCTGATCTTGAGAGCGCATCGGCAAAGCTTCCTAAAGATATTCAGCTTCTTTTAAAACAGCGTCTTCTGGAAATTAAGGACGGCACGATTAGATTAGTGGACGACGCTTCCGGAAACACTCTGGAAATTAAAGATTTCAACGCTGCGTTTGAGAGCAGCTCCGGCGAGAAGCTCTTTGCCTTTACGCTTACGCCGCCCTCTTTTATCGGTTCGCCCATCACAGTTAAAGCGACGCTGAAGCCGCCGCTGCTGGATGCCGCTGTTCTGGCCAACTGGGATGCGGAATTTTTCGCGCAGACGGATTATCTGAACTTCGGCGAACTTGCCAAATGGTTCCCGGACTTCCAGGTCAAATACCGCGGCATCGGCTCAGGCTCTGCCTGGCTCACGCTCGCCAAATGGAAACCCTCTTCGGCTTCGTTTATCGGCGCGCTCTCCAACGTGGACGTGCAGCTTCCGGATATGGAGCCGCTGAAGCTAAAATACGTCAAAGGCAAAATCTCCGGCGCTATGAGTCCGCAGGATTACTCGGTCTCTACCGAAGATTTCGGATTCGAGCTTGAAAGCGGCGAAGTGCTTCCGCCCCTGAATTTAGCGGTTAAGCTCAATCGTACGGAAAACAATTCATTCTCGGGCGGCTCTTTTAAGGCGGACGAAGTTGACTTCAAGAGCCTCTCGGCTCTTCTGCCGTCTCTGCCGCTTCCGAAAGAATTCAAGTCCTTCATCGCAGCGCGCAGGCTCTCCGGAAACCTGAGCAATGTCGATATCAGCTGGCAGGGCTCTCCTGACGCCCCGAAGGAATACAACGGTTCGCTCAAGATTGTTAATTTCAGCTCTTTCGGCGCCCAGGGCAAAAACAATACATTGTGGCTTCCGGGCTTTCAGAACATGACGGCCGACGTCTCGATGAAGAACGGTGTCGGGACCGCGGTTCTGCAGACAAAGGGCGCGGATTTCGCGTTCCCGGGACTGTTCTCTTCAGCCGCTTTCCGTTTGGACAATCTCACCGGCACGGTTGAATGGAGCACGCAGGATCGCTTCTCTATAAACCTGAAAGACGTCACGCTGGAAAACGCGGACGCTTCCGTCACAGTAAACGGCACCTACCGCACAGACGGATCCCCCTTCGGCTTTATGGATATCACGGCCGGTATCAATCGCGGCAACGCGGCTGCCGTGTGGAAATACATGCCGCTTATCGTCGGTACCGACACGATCAACTGGCTTCGTTACGGCCTGCTGAAAGGGAAAGCGACCGGCGGCTCTGCGCGTATCCTCGGTCAGCTCCACAACTTCCCGTTCGAAGGCTCGGAAAACGAAAAATTTGAAGTCACGGTCAATGCCGACGACGTCACGCTGGACGTTTATCCGCTCAAGTTTGACAAACCGTCCGCTCAGAACAAAGCGGGCGGCATCTGGCCGGTATTCACCAAGGTCGGAGGCGTGGTGCGCTTCGTCGGCGACGGAATGCATATCACGGCCGATAAAGGCTCCTACAAGAACGCTTCTTTGATTTCCGCGAAGGTGGATATTCCGTCCTTCAGCGCCGATACCGTATGGCTGGATGTGGACGCGTCCGCCAAGGGCGACATCCCAAGCTATCTGGCTTACGTTAAAGCCTCGCCGGTAAACGGCTATACCGCTGAGCTCTTCAGCAAGGCGGAGGGAAGCGGCAGCGGAACTCTTCAGCTCGGACTGAAAATCCCGCTTGACGGTCCGGGCAGCGTCGCCGTGAACGGCGCCTTCACGGCAGAAAACGACAGCATCAATTTCCGTCACTATCAGATTCCCGATCTGACACAGGTTTCCGGTACGGTTCAGTTCTCTGAAAAAGGCGCGAATGCGCAGAACATTAAAGCACTCTGTTTTGACGAACCGGTTACTGCTTCGATCGTAACCAACAGCAAAGGCGCGATCGAAGTCAAAGCCTCGGGAACGGTCCCTGCGAAAGCGCTTCCGCAGATCATTCCGAATGAAGAGCTCGCACTCATTTCCAAAGATTACTTCCGCGGCTCAGCGACCTTCGCTGCGAACATCAAAATCGACGGCAGCGATGTGAACGTTGATATCAAGAGCCCGCTCAAGGGTCTTGAGAGTGCACTGCCCTCTCCGATGACAAAACCGGCCGCGCAGACTTCCCCGCTTCATCTGACGATTAACTCCTCCGGAAGTCTGACCGACGTTTCCGTCATGGTCGATGACTACCTCAGCACGGAATTTATCCTGAAAAACGGAGAGATCGATCGCTGCGCCATCGGCAATAAGTCCCTTCCGTCTCTTCCGCAGCATGGTTATGCCGTCGCTTTTGACACGTCGTTCCTATCGGCGGCTGCCTGGACCAAAGTTTTTGACGCGCTTGATAAAACTGAAAGCAATGCCAATCAAAAGAACAAGGTCATCAAGCTGCCCGATATCGCGTCGGCGCGCATCTCGATCGGAGAGCTTGAACTGGAGAACTTCAATCAGAACAATCTGACGATCATCGGTAAGAGCGTCAACGGCCAGCTCTCGGCTTCAATTCGAAGCAATCAGATCCAGGGCGCGATTAACTGGAGAAAGGGCGGCAAAGGAGTTGAGCCTCATCTCACCGCCAACCTCTCCAAGCTTTATATTCCGGACGCGGCTGAGACCGTTGCGGAAGAAACCAAGCCGGTTGAAATTCAAGGCGGATGGCCTGCCATTAATGCGGTTATCGGAGATCTGACTTACGGCAAGAGACGCCTCGGACACGTTGAGCTCGTCGCACGCAACACAGTTGCGGCCAACGGACACCTCTGGCAGATTCAGAAGCTCAACGTCACAAATCCGGCCGCGACGCTGAAATCTTCCGGAAGCTGGCTCAAACGCTTTGACGGATTTAACGAAACGCATCTGCTGCTCGACAATGAAATCAAGAGTCTTGGCGGAATGCTGACAAGACTGGACATGCCTAACCTGATCAGCGCCGGAAGCGGTTCCATCAAAGGCGATCTGTCCTGGGAGGGCACGCCGCTCGGCTTCAATACGGAAAGTTTCGACGGCACCCTCAATATCGATCTGCGCCGAGGAGAAATCCTGAAGATCCAGCCGGGCCCCGCGGCCAAGCTGCTCTCGCTGCTCTCGCTTCAGTCGCTGACACGCTATCTGACGCTTGATTTCCGCGATTTCTACTCTTCCGGCTTTAACTTCACGACGATTCAGGGCAAAGCGGACATTAACAACGGCCTCATGAACATCAAGGGACTCACGCTCGTCGGCGGAAGCGCGACTGTGGTCATGAACGGCACCATCAATACACAGAAGGAGACGGAAAATCTCCATCTGCTGGTCCTTCCGGATGTCAACGCCGCAGGCGCCTCGATCGCGCTCGCCATCGCCAATCCGATTGCAGGCATCGGCAGCTTCCTCGCGCAGCTGATCTTCAAGGATCCGCTCAGCAAGCTTTTCTCCTTTGAATACAACGTCACAGGCACGTGGGCTGATCCGATTGTGACCAAAGTCGACTCTCATAAGTTTTAAATTTAGGTTTATTTAACTATGCTTCGCATCGCAACTTGCCAGATGACTTCAGGGCCAGATACCGCGGCGAACCTACAGACCGCAGAAATGCTGATCCGCAGGGCCGCGCGCGAGGGCGCCAATCTGGTTGTTTTACCTGAACTGTTTTCTCTGGTGACCGGCAGCAGTGAAGAGGTGCTTAAAAACGCTGAAACTTACCAGGACGGTCCGATTCAAAGCGTGATGTCCGCGCTTGCCCGCAGCTTAGGCATTTGGATTGCCGCCGGCACCCTCCCCCTGAAGAGCCCGGAACCCAATCATGTGACAAACTCGCTTTTGGTTTACGACGCGTTTGGTCAGGAAGCAGCCCGCTACGACAAAGTGCATCTATTCTCTTACGAAGGAACAAACGAGCGCTACGACGAGTCCGAACTCTACACGCCCGGACACAAGCCGGTCTCCTTTACGATTCCGCTTGACAACGGCACCGACGTCCGAGTCGGGCTTGCGGTCTGTTATGACTTGAGATTCCCTCAGCTTTTCCGCCTGCAGTCGGGCGTGGATTGTTTCCTTCTTCCGGCCGCCTTTACGACCACAACCGGCAAGGTGCATTGGGAAGTTCTGCTGCGCGCCCGCGCCATTGAAAACCTCAGTTATGTCTTTGCTTCGGCTCAGGCCGGCCGCTCCTCATGCGGTCGGGCGTTCTGGGGCCACTCCACCGCGGTTGACCCATGGGGAACGGTCATCGGACAGCTCAACGGACACGAAACCGGAGTGTTATGCTCTACGGTCGATCCGCTTTTTCTGCGTCGGGTCCGCGAGTCCCTGCCCGCTTTAAACCATCGTGTTGAATATGAGCTTTGAGAATACTTCCACCGCAGTCAAAGAACTGCTTTACGCCAATGGAATTGATGAGAACATGCTGAAAGAAGCCTTTGCGCTTTTTTCCGGTTTTGACATCGATTACGCCGATTTCTATTTTCAGCGCACCGTTGCCGAGTCTTATGTGCTTGAGGAAAGCATCATCAAGACGGGCGACTACAGTACGGATATCGGTGTCGGCGTAAGAGCCGTTTCGGGAGAAAAGCATGCACTTGCGTATTCGGATGTCATCAGTAAAGAAGCGCTTTTTGAGGCGGTAAAGACAGTGCGGGCGATCGGCGCCTCTGCTGAACGCGAGACAACAGTCAAAGTCACGCCCAAGGAAGCCGAGCGGCATCTTTATGAGCCGATCAACCCGATTGAACTTGCGCAAACCTCCGAGAAGATTGAGCTCGTTAAGCGGCTTGAGCAGTTTGCGCGCGCAAGAAGCCCGCTTATCACGCAGGTGACCGCGCATGTCGCCTCTTCGCACGACATGATTCTTATCGCCAAGATGGACGGCACGCTGATCGGCGATATTCGTCCGCTTGTGCGTATGGGACTTCAGGTCATTGTCCGCAAGGGCGACAACACGCAGACCGGATTTGCGGGCGGCGGAGGCCGATTCGGCCTGTCCTACTTCACGGATTCGATTCTCGGCAATTACGCCGCTCAGGCGGTTGACGCGGCGGTGCGCAATCTCGAAGCGATCGCTGCTCCGGCGGGCTCCTTCCCGGTGGTGCTCGGAAGCGGCTGGCCGGGTGTACTGCTTCACGAAGCGGTCGGACACGGACTTGAAGCGGATTTCATTCGCAAGGGCACGAGCGTATTCACCGGCCGAGTGAGCGAGCGCGTTGCTTCGCCGCTTGTGACAGTAATTGACGACGGCACCATTGTTGGCCGCAGAGGCTCTCTGGCGATTGATGACGAAGGCAACCTCGCCGCCTGCACGACGCTGATCGACGAAGGTGTGCTGCGCGGCTTTATGCATGACGAAATGAGCGCCCGTCTCATGAATCTTCCGCTTACCGGAAACGGCCGAAGAGAAAGCTTTGCGCACCTTCCGATGCCGCGTATGACCAACACCTACATGCTCGAAGGCGAGACCGATCCGCAGGAAATTATCGAAAGCGTTGACTACGGCATTTACGCGTCTAATTTCGGCGGCGGCCAGGTCGATATCACCAACGGCAATTTTGTATTCTCCATGAGTGAAGCCTGGCTCATTGAAAAAGGCAGACTCACGGCTCCGGTCAAAGGCGCGACTCTGACCGGAAACGGCGCGGACGCGCTCACCAAGATTATTTTGGTCGGCTCGGACCTGAAGCTTGATCAGGGCAACGGTGTCTGCGGCAAGAACGGTCAGCACGTACCGACGGGTGTCGGTATGCCGACACTGCGTATTGACGGTCTGACCGTCGGCGGAACCGCTACGGCGTAAGCTCGGAATTCCGGACTGAGAGCGATCTGAGTCTCAGCGTGAGAATAAAAATGACCGCGATCATCACGGGCACAAGGCAGAGCGCCGCGTGCAGCGAGAAATGCTGCGCGACCCAGCCGATGCAGGGCGGAACAAAAAGAAGGCCGGCGTAGGACATAAACGCGACTGCCGCCGTTGCGCTTGCAGCCGGAATTATGCCGTTGCGACCCGCGATGCTGAAAAGCGTCGGAATCACATGCGCGAAACCAAGTCCCATGACCGCATATGCCGCAAGTACCGTATAAGCGGAATCGGCTTTCAGGACAACACCCATTGCGGCAAGTGCCAGCGCAAGACCGCATAGCATCAGATTGTTTTCGCCAAACTTCGTGCGAAGCGGGTCTCCCGCCAAACGCGCAAAGAAGGTCACAATCGAAAACAATCCGTACACGAGCGCCGCTACAGACTGATCCGCGCCTTTGTCGCCCGTAAGGTACAGGCCGCCCCACTCTCCTACGGAGCCTTCAGACGCGTAAGCGAGCAGAGAGCAAACCGCGCAGATCATCACAACCGCAGGCAGACGATGCTTCTTTGAACCCGTCGAGGCCGAGGTTAAAGCTGTACGGTCCGAAAGGAGATAGCCGCTGAGAGAAAGACTCAGCACCACGAACGCGGCAGAAGCGACAAGAAAGTTGATGCCGCTGCCGATGGCAAGCGCAGCACACACAGACCCGGCTGCAGACGCAAATACCGCTCCAAGACTGTAAAAAGCATGGAACAGATTCAAAGTGGGACGCTTGGACGCTTTCTCGTAAAGAACACCCTGCGTGTTCATCGCTCCGTCAAGCAGACTGACTGAGAATCCGCATATCCCGAAAGCGACAAAAATCTGCGGGACCGTCTGCGCAAAGCCGATGCCTAAAAGACCGAGGAAGCATAAAACCGCATTGACGCAAAGCACCATCCGACTGGAGAAGCGGCTGATCAGCTTGGGACTGAAAAGCAGACCGAGCAAACCAAAGCAGCCGAACATAAAGAGGCAGAGGCCGATCTGAGAATCACTGAGACCGACATGCATCTTGATTGCCGGCAGACGAGAAACGATAAGGCCGTAATAGAGTCCCGGCAGAAAGAAGAAAACGGCGCAAGCCGCCTTGGAGCGCAGCGGGTGAAACATAAATTCCGATTCTTTCCAGAAAATGAGTGCTTACAAGAAGCGATCAGTCTAACTAAGTTGGCGGACAAATATCTCCAAATCACTGCAAAATATTGTTCCTTTTCTTTTAAAAATCAAGAAATAGCAGGCTGTATCCAGGATCCTCCACCTCTTCTCTTCCATACGAAATTCCGTATTTCTCTGTATTTTTGCTCTGCACGAGCCGTAGTTATAGAGGCATAATTAACGGATATCTCTTTTATTTTGGATCTCAAGTGAAACACGCATTCAAATTCATGACACCGATGGTCTGGATGACACGTCTGCTCGTCGGCGCTTATCCTCAGTGGATCGGCTGTTCACCGGAGAAAAAACAGCGAATCTATTTCGCCAATCATTCCAGTCACCTGGACACGATTGTGATTTGGTCGGCGCTTCCTCGGGCCCTGCGACCGCTCACCCGTCCGGTCGCCGCTAAAGATTATTGGGAAACCGGTATTCGAAGACGCATCGCTGTTGACGAACTCAACGTCGTTCTGGTGGACCGTAAGCGCAGAGAAGGCAGCGATCCGCTGGATCCAATGAGACAAGCACTTGCAGATGGCTCCTCCCTCATCATTTTCCCCGAAGGCACAAGAACACCTCAGCCGCTTCCCGGACCTTTTAAGAGCGGAATTTGGAGACTGATGCGAGAGTTCCCGGAGGTGGAACTGATTCCCGTCTACTTAGAAAATCTGCACCGCTCGATGCCAAAGGGAGCCCTGCTTCCGGTACCGACCTTATGTTCCGTGCGCTTTGGCGCGCCTTTGCCCCATTCGCCTGACGAAGGCAAGGAAGAGTTTCTAGAAAAGGCCAGAGCGTCCGTTATCAGCTTAGCCAGGGAGTTATAAAAATGAGATGGGGATTTTCTACCAATGAAGCTTATTTCACGATCCTGGCGGTCTTGATCTTCTTGTCGGCGGCAGGCACCGTTATTGGCAACCTGCTCGTTAAAAAAGCCGAAGGCAATGAAGCAAGACTCAACAGTCTTCAGGTCGTCAACTCTCGCGTACGCGCGTCCTGGCCGCTAATCTTCGTATTTGTTATTGCTTTCTGGCTTGGGGACGCTGCCCTCTTGCTTTTCTTTGCGCTTGCATCGTTCTTTGCGCTGCGAGAATTTATTTCCTTGACTCCGACGCGAAGGCTCGACCACCTGATTCTGATCATTGCCTTTTACATCGCGATTCCGGTGCAGTACCTGCTGCTGGGCTTCAAAGAAATCGGATTTTTCACACTCTTTATCCCGGTTTATTTATTCCTTCTGCTTCCGGTTGTCATGGCGCTTGCTAAAGATACGGACCGTTTCCTTGACCGTGTCGCCAAAGTACAGTGGGGCATTATGATCGCGATCTTCTGTGTGAGTCACGCGCCCGCAATCGCGACACTGAATCTCTCCCGCTTTAATTCGAGCGGACCGCTTATGATGCTGTATTTCCTCTTAGTCCTGTATTTTGCGGACTTGTTCCAAATCATGGCATCTGCGATCTGGGGCGGCAGACCAAGCTGGAGTAATCAGTATAAGACTTACAAAGGCATCATTATCGGCAGTGTGGGAGCTCTGATCATGGGCTCAGCACTTTTCTGGATGACACCGTTCCGCGCCTGGCAGGCTCCTTTGATGTCGCTCGTCATTATTATTTCAGGGACCCTTGGCGCCCTGGTGATGTCCAGTATTAAACGCTCGCTGGGCGCCAAGAGGCTTGACACCAGCATGGTTCTGACTCGAGGGGCGCTGGACCGCATGGAGATGCTCTTCTTCTCCGCTCCGGTCTTCTATCACTCGATCATTTTCTTCTTTATGGACGTCTAAACGGCCGAAACGCTTCACGATCCCGGGTTTTAAACCTGGGATTTTTTATTTGCGTCCAAAGTTTTAAAAATCGATCCCGTGTTTCCCCAGACGGCTTCTCTCAGAACGGCGCTTTCCGCATGCAGCAGGACCCGATGCTCGGATCGAACCTTGAGTCGACCAACCTCCCCGGCGCCACCGGTGAAGTTCTGCAGGCCATGCTCGCGCTCGGCGCTCTGCCCGTTCAGCTTGATCAGATTCAGCTCGGACCGGGGTCCTCTCCGTACGAAAGAGGTTTCGGCCTGGTCTCTCAGTTCAACACCATCGCCGGTTCCCCGAAAGGCATCATGGTCGATAAACGCACCGGCCGCCGCTTCGTGAATGAACTTGCCGACCTCAAGGCCTGCGCAAATGCGATCCTTCAGCAACTGGATGAAAACGGCAAACCAGTCTATCCGATCTGCTTCACGGACAACGAAGGAGCCTAGCTCGCTCAGACTCTGCTAAACGGTCTCAAATACGGCGTGATCAAGAAATTCAACACGATCGGAGAACTCGCCGATCACTACGGCATTCCTAAAGAGGCGCTTATCAAACAGGTTGAAGAATTCAACGGTTATGTCCGCGCGAAGAAAGACGCCCAGTTCGGCCGTCCTCTTGATATCGCCATCGAAATTAAAAAAGCTCCGTTCTATGCCGCTCGAGTCTGGCCCAAAGTTCACTACTGCATGGGAGGCGTCGGTATCACGAAGAACGCTGAAGTCATCAATGTTCGCACCCAGCAGCCGATCCCCGGCCTTTATGCCGCAGGCGGCACTGGGCAACTACGGCAACGGCAGGATTAAAGGCGCGGAAAGCGACGATTATCGTCTTTGACCCGTTGCGACCGCCTATGAATATCCGATCATACTCAAGCTACGGCAGAGGCAAGAAAGCGGTCAGCTCAGTGGGTAACTACAACAGCTGGACAGTCAGCAGCGGATTAAGTCACAGCTTCTAAATCGGGGATTGGTTCTTCATACAAAGGAGCCTGAAGCACTCAGACAGTCTCTTCGGCAAACGTCAAAAGTAAATCCTTCAGACCCTCGAAGAATCCGGGCTTTAACCTTCTGAAGATTTTTCCGAACACTTCGGCGCCTCAAACGGCGCCGGAGTTCTTTTCCCGAGTTTTACAGTTTACGACTGCATAAAATCCCTGGAAGCCCCGTGTAGCGGGGCTTCTCCGATCTTACGATTTCCACGCCGTGGTAGCTACAACTTTCAGCCCCGGTAAATGAAGTT